>DASXJR010000104.1:0-108960 GCA_036497285.1 Jatrophihabitans sp. | reverse complement strand
CGACCATCACGCGAACCCCACGCGGCGCTACCAGACGCTGCGCGACTTCCCCGAGGCTCCGGTGCTGCCGACCGGGTACGCCGGGATGATCGTGCTCGCGGCGTTCCCGCCGGTCTGGCGCCGGGTGATGGACCGGCGCGTGCACACCCACTTCCACGGCGACCTCAGCCTCGCCAACGTCTCGCCGCGCAAGCGCGAGAAGGTGCTCGCGGCGTACCCGCCGCCCGCGCACGGCGACGCAGCGTCGTACGGAGACCTGAGCGCCGACGCGGCGGCGAACGTGGAGGGGCTGGCCGCCCGCTGCCCCGGCTGTGGCTACACCTACGACGTCGTCACCGGTGACGAGCGCGAGGGGTTCGCGGCCGGCACCGCGTGGGCCGACATCCCCGACAGCTGGTGCTGCCCCGACTGCGGGGTGCGCGAGAAGGTCGACTTCGTCGAGGTCGCCCGCTGATGTCTGTTCGTGGCGCGATCGTCGATGCCGTCGACACGCTCGTCCGCGAGCGCGGCTGGGCGGCGACGACCATGGCCGACGTCGCGCGCACGGCCGGCGTTAGTCGGCAGACCGTCTACAACGAGTTCGGCACCCGTCAGGAGCTCGTCCAGGCCTACGTGCTGCGCGAGATCGAGGCGCTCATCACGGCGGTCGAGGCGCACGTGCGCGCCCATCACGACGATGCCCGCACGGCGCTGTCCGGGGCGTTCGCGCTGTTCCTGCAACTGGCCTCCGACGAGCCGCTCGTGCGCATCATCGTCGCCGACGCCGAGGGCGGCGAGCTGATCCGCCTGCTCACGGCGACGGGTCTGTCCGTCGCCACCGACCGGGTGGGTGCGCTGATCCAGGACGTCTGGCCGCAGGTCGATTCGGCCGACGCCCGCCTCGTTTCGGCGTCGCTGGCCCGGCTCGCGATCAGCCACGCGCTCGTGCCGACCGAGACACCCGAGGCGTCCGCGCAGGCCGTCACCCGACTGGTCGGGCCGTTCGTGGACGAGATCCTCGGCCCGCCGCAGGCATAACCATCGCGCCGTCACCTCGTTGTTACTCATAGGTAACCACGAGAGGACGCCATGCGCCGCACCGTCACCGCCGCACTGGGTATCGCCGCTGCCGTCACCGCCACCGCGGTCGCCACGCTGCCGACGAACGCCGGTGCCGCCACCCCTGGCTACACCAAGCGCACGCTGCACTTCGCTGTCACCGTCGGCCCGAACAACGACACCAGGTGCGACGTCATCGGCGACCTGTACACCCCGCGCAGCGCCACCCCGACCCACCGGGTGCCCGCGATCCTGACGACCAACGGGTTCGGCGGGTCGAAGGACGACCAGGCCGGGCTCGGGAAGGCCTTCGCCAAGCGCGGCTACGAGGTGCTGTCGTACTCCGGGCTGGGCTTCGGCGGCAGCGGCTGCAAGATCACCCTCGACGACCCGGACTGGGACGGGAAAGCCGGCCGTCAACTGGTGTCCTTCCTCGGTGGCAAACCCGGCATCGCGTTCACCGACGCCGCGCACACGCACAAGGTCGCGCCGCTGCACGTCGTGATCCACGACGGGCGCGACCACACCGGCCACGCCCGCCGCTACGACCCGCGGATCGGCATGATCGGCGGTTCGTACGGCGGCGGCATCCAGTTCGCAGTCGCCGGTATCGACCCGCGCATGGACACCATCGTCCCGTTCATCACGTGGAACGACCTGACGTACTCGCTCGCGCCGAACAACACCGACCAGGCGCGCGGCGTGACCACGTCCAGCCCGGGAGCGATCAAGCTGACCTGGGGCCTGCTGTTCTCCGCGGACGGCGCCGCGGACGGGCTGTCGGGCGGTCAGCAGGACCCGTCCCGCCTCGTCGGATGCCCGAACTTCGCGACCTTCGTCTGCCCGGCGCTGGTCACCGGCGGGTCGACCGGCTACTTCCAGCCCGACGCGCTGCATGCATTCCGGCACGCGTCGGTCACGAGCTACATGCGCCGCATTCGGATCCCCACGCTTCTGCTCCAGGGCGAGAACGACACGCTGTTCAACCTCAACGAGGCGATCGCGACGTACAAGGCGCTGCGTGCCCAGCACACACCGGTGAAGATGATCTGGCAGTCGTGGGGGCACTCGCAGTCGACGCCGGCACCGGGCGAGCTGAACCTGTCCGCGCCGAACCCCGTCACCCAGTACGAGACCAAGCGGGTCGCGGCGTGGTTCGCGCACTACCTCGACGGGAAGACCGACCTCGATACCGGACCACGCTTCGCGTACTTCCGCGACTGGGTGCACTACACGGGCATCGCCACCCCTGCATACGCGCACACCGACCACTTCCCGGTGGGCCGGCTGCGCACGTTCTACCTGTCCGGTGACAAGACGCTGCGCAACTCCAGCACCGGTCTCGACAACACAGCGCAGAACTTCGCCACGCCACCGGCCGGCGCACCCACCTCCGTCGACCCGACCGACGTGATCGGCAGCTTCTCCGACCAGGTGCCGGCAACCGAGCAGGACGCACCCGGCACGTTCGCAACGTGGACGAGCGCGGCGCTCAAGCACTCGGTCAAGGTCGTCGGTGTCCCGACGCTGCACGTGCGCATCTCCGCCCCGGCGGCGGCGCAGGCGCAAGCGGCGGGCCCGGGCGGGCAACTGGTGCTGTTCGCGAAGATCCTCGACGTGAACCAGCAGGGCACCGCGTCCACGATCAAGGGACTGGTCGCTCCGCTCCGCATCAAGGACGCCACCAAGCCCGTCCGGATCACGCTCCCGGGCATCGTGCACCGCTTCGCCGTGGGCCATCAGATCCGCGTCGTGATCGCGGGTGCGTCGAACAACTACCGCGGCGGACTGGCGGCCAACCCGGTGAGCATCGCCGGCGGTCCGCACCAGGTGCTCCGCCTGCCCGTCACCTGATCAACATCGCCTCACTACGGTGAGGCGTATGAGTGGATTCGCATCCTTCGACGACTACCTCGATCTCGCCCGCGTCGACGCGCTCGCCATGTCACCGGACGGATCACGGCTGGTCGCTACGATAAGCGCGCTCAACGACGACGCGGACGGGCTGGTCAGCGCGCTGTGGGAGGTCGACCCGAGCGGCACAGCTCCGGCGCGCCGGTTGACCCGGTCGAGGAAGGGCGAGAAGGCGCCGGCGTTCCATCCGGACGGTTCGGTGCTGTTTGTGTCCGGACGCGACGGCGAGGACGACGACCCACCGGCGCTGTGGCGGCTGCCCGCGGTGGGCGAGGCGGAGCGCGTGCACTCCCGGGCGGGCGGGGTCGGGCGAGCTGTGATCGCGCGGACGAGCGGGGCGATCGTGCTGGCCACGAAGACGCTGCCCGGCTCGGCCGACGCCGACGCCGACGAGAAGCGCCGCACCGCCCGCAAGGACGCCAAGGTGAAGGCCGTGCTGCACACGACCTCTCCGGTGCGGTACTGGGACCACGATCTCGGCCCGGACGAAGTGCGCCTGGTGGCACTCGGCAGCACCGGCGCCGACCCGGTCGAGCTGACTCCGGACCCGGGACGCGCGCTGGACGAGGCGTCGTTCGCGATCACGCCCGACGGCATGACCGTGATCACCGACTGGGCCGTGCCCGACGAGCCAGGCTATCCGCGTCCACGGCTCGTGGCGATCGACACCGCCTCCGGCGAGCACCGGGTCATCGCCGACGGGCCGGACGTGTTCTTCGGGTCGCCCGCGATCTCGCGCGACGGCACGACGGTCGTGTGCGTACGGATGACGGACTCCAGCTACGACAGCCCACCGCAGTTCTCCCTGTGGGTGGTCGACCTCGGGTCAAGCGAGGGACGTGAGCTGGTCGCCGATCCGGACATTTGGCCTGCGGAGCCGCAGTTCTCCGCCGACGGCAGCGCGGTGTTCTTCACCGCCGACGAGCAGGGGCACCGGCCGGTGTTCCGCGTCGACGTCGACTCCGGCGAGATCACGCGCGTCACTGCGTCCGGTCACTACGCCAACGTCTCGGTGCATCCTGACGGCAGCACCCTGTTCGCGCTGCGCGACGCCGTCGACAGCCCGCCCCGGCCCGTCCGCCTCGACGCCACGGGCACCGACGGCGAGCCGACCGCGCTGCTCGCCCCCGGCGAGACCGACGCGCCCGGCCGGCTCGAGCGGGTGCAGACCACTGCGCCCGACGGCACCCAGATCGGGGCGTGGCTGGCGCTGCCCGACGACGCGTCCGCTGAACACCCGGCGCCGTTGCTGCTGTGGATCCACGGCGGACCGCTCAGCTCGTGGAACAGCTGGAGCTGGCGGTGGAACCCCTGGCTGCTGGTCGGCAAGGGCTACGCGGTGCTGTTGCCTGATCCGTCGTTGTCGACCGGATACGGCGCGCGGATGATCGAGCGCGGATGGGGTCAGTGGGGCGGCACGCCGTACACCGACCTGATGACAGTCACCGACGAGGTGCAGTCCCGTCCCGACATCGACGAGACGCGCACGGCCGCGATGGGCGGCTCGTACGGCGGCTACATGGCCAACTGGGTCGCCGGGCACACCGACCGGTTCCGCTGCATCGTCACCCATGCCAGCCTGTGGGCCCTCGACGGATTCCAGGCGACGACAGACCACCCGGCGTACTGGATGCGCGAGTGGGGTCTGCCGACCGAACAGCCCGAGCGCTACGCCGAGTGGTCACCGCACCACTTCCTGAAGGCCATCTCCACGCCGATGCTCGTCATCCACGGCGACAAGGACTACCGGGTGCCGATCGGCGAGGCGCTGCGGCTGTGGTGGGATCTGCAGCGCGAGCAGGTCGAATCGTCCTACCTGTACTTCCCGGACGAGGGCCACTGGGTGCTCAAGCCGGGCAACGCGCGGGTCTGGTACGAGACGGTGTGGGCGTGGCTGGCCAAGTACGTGCACGGTGAGACGTGGGTGCAGCCGGATCTGCTCTGAACCCGGTCAGGTCTTCAAGCGCAGCACGGTCTTCCCGTTCGGCAGGGTGATCTCGAGCAACGAGATCTGGGCCGGCGTCAACGACGTCCCGGCCTGGTAGTTGACGTCGGTGTCCGGCGGCAGTCGCCAATCACCGAGGCGATGGGCCGTGCCGCGCCGGTCGTAGGCGATCAGGTTGTAGCTCCACGTGCGCGACACCTCGGCAAGGTAGTGGCAGTGCACGTCGATGGCGGTGCCCCACGACTTCGCGGTCAGTGTCGCGCTCGCCTGTACCGGGCTCTGTGCGACGGGGACGAAGTCACGCTGCTGCGATGTCGACGTGGACGACGGCCACAGGGCGACCACGAGGGTGATGATGCAGGCCGCGGCGAGCCCGGCCAGCCCACCCATCGTGATCCGCTGGCGGCGGCGGCGACGGGCCGCGGCGCGCAACAGCGCCGGCAGCAGGGTATCCGGCAGCGGCTCTTCATCATCGAGCACCTCGGCGGGGTCGATGTCGGCGAGCAACGCGGGCAGGGTCTCGATCTCGCTGACCCGCGCGGCGCAGTCCCGGCAGGTGAGCAGATGCGCCTCGAACTCGAGGCGCTCGTCGGGAGACAGCGCGCCGATAACGTATGCAGCGTCGTCGTAGCGGTGCGGGTCCGCCTGGCTGGGAATCATGGCCGTCCTCCCATCTCCTCGATAGCAACTTTCAGGGCTCGTAGGGCGTAGTGCGTCCGTGACTTGACCGTGCCCGATGGCACGCCGAGGGTGGTCGCCGCCTCGGCGACGGTGGAGCCGCGGAAGTAGCACTCCAGGATGACATCGCGGTGGTCGGGCGACAGCGTGCGCATCGCGGCGACGACCAGGTCGCGGTCGACGGCGCGCTCGGCGATCGTGTCGGTGTACGCGCCGATCGGCTCGGGCACTTCGTCGGTCACCACCTCGGGTCGTGACCGTGACGCGCGCCACTCGTCGATGACGATTCGCCGCGCGACCGTGTACAGCCAGCTGCGCGGCGACCCGCGACTCTGGTCCAGTACGGCGGGCGTGCGCCAGGCGCGTAGCAACGTCTCCTGGACGACGTCCTGCGCCTTCGCCCGGTCGCCGCGCGTCAGCCGCACGACATACGTCCACAGCGCGTGGGCATGCTCGTCGTGCAACGCGCGCAATAGCTGGTCGTCGCTCAGATCCACCAGTGTGGCACTCATGGCCCGTTCCTGCTGACGTCCATACCAAGTACACGGTTAGGACGGGCGCTGGGTTCACTGCGCCGGTACGTAGATTCGACGCTCGTGAACCGAGCATCGCAGCGTCCCGTACCAGTAGATGTGTCCACCCCCGCCTCGTCCGACCGCACCGCCGAACCGAGCCGCCGCAGCGTGCTTGCCGCCGGAATCGCCGGGGCCGGCGCGCTGACCCTGGCCGCATGCGGCGGCGGATCGTCATCGTCCGCCCCGAAGCCGCACGCGGGCCAGTCGGTGGCGAAGCTCGACGACATCCCCGTCGGCGGGGCCATCTCGGCACAGCTGGACGGGGATCCGGTGATCGTGTCCCGACCGACGAGCTCGACCGCGGCGTGCTTCAGCGCGATCTGCACCCATCAGGGCTGCACCGTCCGACCGCAGGGTGGCAAGGCCTTCTGCCCGTGCCACGGCTCGATCTTCAACGCGCTCAACGGCAAGGTGGTGCAGACGCCCGCGCCGAGCCCGCTGCCGGCGATCGCGGTCGAGGTGAAGAACGGCGAGGTCGTGACGACCTCCTAGAGCATTACTTGAGGCTTGATTTGCTCAACTGATCTTGCGGACGACCGATGAGGCGTTCTGGTCGCGATCATCAGGGTCGCCGGCAAGAGAGTTGGAATCAATGACGCTCACCCCCTGACGTCAACAACCCGGCGCAGCCTGCTCCGCAGGCGACGCAGCCCGCTCCGGCCGCCGGCCGGAAGGTTTCCGCGCCGTGGACCGGTGCCCTCGTGGCGCTCGGTGCTCTCGTCGCCGCCGTCGGCACGTTCCTCCCGTTCGAGAAGATTGTCGCGTTCCACGGTCAATCCGCTGTGGCGACGGCGACCTTCACCGGGCTGGGCTCGAAGTCGACGACCGGCGTGCCGATCAACGGCCTCAAGGCCGGCAACGGCGGCATGATCATCCTGGTGGCGTCGGTGGTGGCCGTTGTGTGCGGCCTGATCATGGTGGCCAACCACGGTCGGCTGTGGGCGCGCATCGTCGGCCTGGTCGCCCTCGTGGTGGCCGGTGTGCTCTGCCTGGCGACGTTCGGCGCGGCCAGCGACGACCAGAAGAAGCTCAACGCTTCGGCCGATCCGGGCTGGTCGGCCCACGCGCTGGTGAAGTTGGGCGTGGACATCGCCGCCGTCGGCCTCGGCGTCGCGGCTGTCGGCGCGATCCTCGCCTTCTTCGTGCGGCGCAGCCGCACTGCCTGACGTCCCGCTTCGGCTCGGGTCCCGCTTCGGCTCGGCTCCCGCTTCGGCTCGGGTCCCGCTGACAGTGGTCAGTTTCGGCCACAGTGGTTAGTTGCGACTGACCACTGTGAGCCGAACTGACCACTGTCGTAGGTAGGGGAGGGTATGCGCCACAAACCGATGTGCTGGGTCGGCGTCCTGGTGTGCGTCGTGCTCGCCGGCTGCGCGTCGGCGTCGACGCCAGCCGCAAGCCGTAGCGTCCGTCCGCTGCCACCGCTCGACACCCGCCTCGTCGGGATTTGGCACGTCGTCTCGGCCTCGCTGCCCCGGACGGGCTCGATACACGCCGACGACGAGGCCGTTCTGCTGGCGTTCCGCGGCGATGGACTCGTCACCACGAACGGGATGCGTTGCAACTACGCCACGCATGCCGGCTCAACCGGACGCCATCTCGAGCTCCGGTGGAGCGGTCGCGGCAACACGACCTCCTGTTCCGGCATCGACCCTCCGACCGAAACCGCACGCCGACTCGAGGAAGCGGTGGACCGCATCCAGTGGAACGGCCGGATTGGGTACTCAACCGACGGCGTGCGTCTGCGACTTGCCGCCCGCGGCTATCGGATCCTGCTGAAGAAGGGCGCGCCCCGCTAAAGCACGGGATCCGCGCGAAATTGTCTGCGCAAGCGGCGCAAAGCGGCCCGAGCGCGGCCGGGTTACGGCAGGTCGCCGGGGTCGATCTCGTCCTCGGCTGCACTCTCGACCGCGCCGTTCGCGGACGACGGCGGAAGCACGGCGGCGAGCGCGGCACCGGCGATGCGGCGGAACTTGCGCTTGCCCCGCGTGCGGTCGAGCACGGCGACCTCGAGCTGCGCGTTCGGCAGCACCCGCGGCTTGCCATCGGTGCCGCCGGCCGAGCCGAGTGCGGAAACCGCCGTAGTCAGGCAATCGTGCAACGACGCGCCCGGGGTGAAGCCGCGGCGCAACTCGGTGGTGATCGCCTCGGCCTGACCACCCATCACGAGGAACTCGGGTTCGTCGACGATCGTGCCGTCGTAGGTGAGCCGGTAGAGCTGATCGTCGTCGGCGCCGTCGCCCACCTCAGCGACACAGATCTCGACCTCGTACGGCTTCTGCTGTTCGGTGAAGATCGCGCCGAGAGTCTGGGCGTATGCGTTCGCGAGCGCGCGCGCCGTCACGTCCCGCCGGTCGTAGGAATACCCACGCAAGTCAGCCAGTCGGATTCCGGCAACGCGCAGGTTCTCGTACTCGTTGTACTTGCCGACACCGGCGAAGGCGATGCGGTCGTAGATCTCGCTGATCTTGTGCAGCGTATTGGACGTGTTCTCCGCGACGAGCAGGATGCCGTCCGGGTACTTGAGCACGACGACGCCACGTCCGCGGGAGACGTTCTTGCGCGCGTACTCGGACCGGTCGCGCATGATCTGCTCGGCCGAGGCGTAGAACGGCATGGACATTGCGGAATCTCCTTCAGCTGCCCGGATGCGCTTCGCGATCGGCCAGGATGTCGCGGGCGATCGAGGACAGGTCCTCGTCGGCCACCCGCACCGTGCCCTCGACGCCGGCCACCATGACCACCGGGAAGATGCCGCGGGTGATGTCCGGACCGCCCGTCGCCGAGTCGTCGTCGGCTGCGTCATAGAGCGCTTCGACCACGACGCGAACGACCTCGTCCTGCGACAGGCCGGCGCGCCACAGCTTCTTCAGCGCTCCACGGGCGAACAACGAGCCGCTGCCGACGGCGTGGAAGTAGCGCTCGGGGTACCGTCCGCCCGCGACGTCGAAGCTGTAGATGCGACCGCCTTCGCTGGGGCTGGCGGCATCGAGATCGAAGCCGGCGAACAGCGGCACGACGGCGAGGCCCTGGATCGCCTGGGCCAGGTTCCCGCGGATCATCGTGGCGAGCCGATTGGCCTTGCCGTCAAGGGTGAGCTGGGTGCCCTCGATCTTCTCGTAGTGTTCGAGTTCGACCTGATAGAGCCGCACGATCTCGATCGCCAGTCCGGCCGTACCGGCGATGCCGACGAGGCTGTAATCGTCTGCGGCGAACACCTTCTCGATGTCGCGTTGCGCGATGAGGTTGCCGGCCGTTGCACGGCGGTCGCCGGCCATCACGACTCCGCCGTCGAAAAGCGCGGCGACGATCGTGGTGCCGTGCGGGGCGTCGATGTCCTGCCGCTGCGAACGAGGCAGCAGATCGGGTGCGGCCGCGGAGAGGAACTCGGTGAACGAGGACGAGCCCGGGGACGTCGCGTACCGGAGGATTCCGTGCACGCCCGGTCGGTCGATGTTCACCGCTGCTCCTAGTAGGTCGGGTCGGTCAACAGCGACCCTACCCAGCAAGTGGTGGTGGCATCTCATCGAGGCACGTCGCGCCAGATGTACCTCACCAAGATCCTTGATCAACAGCCCGGCACCCGTCGCCGACGACAGGTACCGGGCTGATGATCAAGAAGTTGTGCTACGCCGCGCGGTGGCCTATTCCCCGCCTTTTTGGACGAATGCGCGTACAAAGTCTTCGGCATTTGTCTCGAGGACATCATCGATTTCGTCGAGGATCGCGTCGACGTCTTCGGTCAACTTCTCGTGCCGTTCGGCGACGTCGGACTTCGCCTCGGCCTCGACCTCGTCGGCCTCGTTCTGGTTCTTCTGGGGCCGGCTCTGGCCGCTCTCATGCGTGGGCATCGTCAGCTCCCCTTTCTGGTCGCGAGGTTCACACTAACGCGCCGTTGTCAGCCGTGCTGGCTACCGTGCCGGGTATGCCCGTAAAACCTGCGATCAGCCTCGTCACCCTCGGTGTGCAGGACGTCGCCGCGTCCACCAGGTTCTACGAAGCGCTGGGGTTCCCGCTGTCCTCGGGGTCTGTGCCCGGCGAGGTCAGCTTCTTCCGTACAGCGGGCGGCCTGCTCGGGCTGTACGGCGCCGACGACCTCGCCGACGACGCGCAGCTGCCACGCGCGAGCAGCGAGGGCTTCCGCGGGTTCACCCTCGCCATCAACCTGGCGTCGGCGCAGGAGGTCGACGCCGCGATCGCTGCTGCCGAGGCTGCCGGCGCCCGACTCATCAAGCCCGCGCAGCCGACCGAGTGGGGCGGGTACCACGCGTACTTCGCCGACCCGGACGGACACGCGTGGGAGGTCGCGCACAACCCGTTCTGGCCGCTCGACGACCGTGGCCTGCCGGTGCTGCCTGAGTAGTTCAAAGGGCGGGCACCAGCACGTCCCACACGGTGTCGAGGATGTCGGTCGTCGGTCCCTCGTAGTGGGCGGTGGTGCTGATGCACGCGTCCTGCTCGGGCAGCATGATGCCGAACTGGCCGTAGAGCCCGTCCATGCGCCGGGCGCCGTCGCGCGCGCAATGCCAGATGTGCAGGGCATAAGTGCGGTTGTCCGCGTCGGGACGGCCGGTGTCGACCCGGGTCGCCTGCATCAGCTCCACGTAGTCCGAGGGCACCAGCTGGCGCCCGTCCCACCTGCCACCGTCGAGCAGCACTCGGCCCAGCATGCCGATCTCGCGAGTACGCAGGAACAGACCGACCGCGCCGATCGGGAACCCGAGTGGGCAACGGTGCCACTGCGGGTTCGCGATCCCGAGCGGTTCGAACAGCCGCGGCACCAGGAAGTCGCGCAGATCCTGACCGGAGCAGGCGTGCACTATCCGCCCGAGCACGTAGCTGTTGGTCCCGGCGTAGCGGTACCGCGTGCCCGGCGCAGCGACAAGAGGCGCTGCCAGGAACAACTGTGCGGCGTCGCCCACGCAATCGCCATCTGGAGCGTCCCAGGTGTAGTCGTTGCCCGCCGTCATCGTCAGCAGGTGCCGGATCGTCATGTCCTCGACCCCTGGCGCGGCTGTGTCGGCGAACTGGGGCAGGTGCGCGAGCACCGGGTCGTCCAGCCCGAGCCGACCTTCGCCCTGTGCGATCCCGACCGCTACCGAGGTGAACGTCTTCGACACCGAGTACACGTCGCTGCGCTCATCGGCGCGCCACCGCCGCCAGCCGACAGCCGGTGAGCCGGCTCGATCGATGTGCACACCGTCGAGGCCCAGCCCGCGCTCGTCCGCGACGCTGAGGAAGCATTCGAGGGCCGACTCGATCATCGTCCCAGGCTAGGGCTACCCCATGTAGAACGCGTGCGTGGCCGTGGCGCCGCCGTCGACGGTGTACTCGCCGCCGGTGCAGTACGAGCTGCGGTCACTGGCGAGGAACAGGACGAGCTCGGCGACGTCCTCGGAATGCCCGAGCCGGCGCAGCGGTATCCGGGTGTCCGCGACCGGCGTGAGGTCGACCTCGTGGCCGCCGGCAGCGTCCTTGACCATGTCGGTGTCGATCATTCCGGGGTGGACGGAGTTGACCCGCACACCCTTGGGACCAAGTTCCATCGCCGCGGCCTTGGTCATGCCGCGGATCGCGAACTTGGTGCCGGTGTATGCGGTGAGCATGGACATCCCGGCCAGCCCCTCGACCGACGAGATGTTCACGATCGAACCGGAGCCTGCCGCGATCATGTGCTTCGACACCGCGCGCATCCCCAGGAACGTGCCGACCTGGTTGATCTTCACCACCTGCATGTACTCGTCGAGTGACATGTCCGGCAGTGCGGCAAAGCGCAGGATTCCTGCGTTGTTCACGAGCACGTCGATACGCCCGGAGTTGTCGACGACCTCGCCGACGACAGCGGCCCAGTCGTCCTCGCTCGTGACGTCGAGATGGCGGTAGAAGGCGTTGCTACCGAGCGATTCCGCGACCTCCTTGCCGAGGTCGTCCAGCACGTCCCCGAGCACCACCCGCGCGCCTTCTGCGACGAACCGACGTGCCGCGGCCGCGCCCTGACCACGCGCCGCACCGGTGATGATCGCGACGCGGTCCTGCAGGTCAGCCATGCCCGAGCTCCGGACGGCACACCCGGCACGTCGTGATGCCGATGCCGTTGCCGTGATACCCGCGCAGGTCGTCGCGCGTTTCGATCAGTGCGCAGTCTCGCCGGTGCACCGTCGTCCCGGCCGCGGTGGTGACGAGCGTGTCGTCATCGGCCGACACCAGAGCGCTCGACGGAGGAGCCGACTCGCGCGTCCCACCTTGTGTGGCCGCGACCGCCGCGGCCGCGGCCGCCGCGGCCGCCGCCGCCACCGACTGGCCGCCCTGCGAATCGCCGCCGACACGACCGTTGCGACCCAGCGCCTCAGCCAGCACGGTCATCGCATCGGCGATCGCGCGTGAGTTCTCGCGCTGCTCCCCCGACATTCGCGCGAGCCAAGCCCCGAAGTAGAGGAAGCCGCCGAGGAACACCAGCCCGAGGCCGAGCAGTCCGCCGCTGATGAGGTAGGTGTTCTGGTCGTAGATGTAGTGCGAATGGGCCACGCCGTACCAACCCAGCCCGATCGCGATGATGCCCAGCGGCATCAGCACCGCACCGGCGACGAACAGCGAGAACTGCAGCCGCCGCGCGCCTTCCTCCAGGACGGACGGGTGTGTCGACGCGGGTGGCCGCAGCGACGCGTCGCGAGACGGCGGCGGGGTGCGGCGCGCCGGTGCCGTGGTGCTGGCCATCAGGTCTTCCCCTCGTGGTCGTGACTGTCAGGACTTACGCAGATTCGGGACGCCCTTGCGCAACCCGTACTGACACGGCGTCGCGCCGCCTAGCAATGTGCCGCCCGCGGTCTGCAACGCCCAGCCGATACCCGCAGCGAGTACAAGCCCACCGAGGATGAACAAACGGGGCATGGTCCCCAACGCTGGCAGGCTCAATGCTGCTGCTTGCGGCGCGGGCGCGGGTCCGCTCGTGCTGCCGCCCGTGCCGGTGCCGCCGGTGCCCGTTCCCGTGCCGGTGGTGGTTCCGGTCCCGGTTGTCGTGCCCGCGGTGGTGCCGCCCGGCACACCACCGAGACCGCCGGTGCTGCCGCCGGTGGTGCCGGTGCCCGGCGGGGGCACCGCGCCGCCGTGATGCTGTCCGCCGACCGGTGCCGGCGGGAACGGCGGTGGGATGTACGCCGGCGCGGCGGTGGCGCTGTTGCGCGTCTCGCCGATCTCGAACACGAGCTTCGGACGCAGCTGCAGCAACGGCTCGAGCTGGGTACGCAGATCGGGCGGCAACTGCTTGGCGATCGTGTTGACGGGGCCGTCGAGCTTGCCGCGCAACACCGAGGTGTCGAGCGTGACGGTCAGTCCCTGTGCCTCGTACGTCGCGCTGGGGCCCTGCACCGTCCGCTTGACCGGCGTCAGCGCGAACGAGATGCCCAGTTGCTTGAGCCCCGCCTTCGCCTGGGCCGGGATGGCCGGTAGCGGCGCCTTCTTGTCGGTGACGACGAGACCCTTCTTGCCGAGCTCGACCGGCTTGCCGGCGATGCTCATGCCCGCGATGGTCACCATTCCGACGTTGGTCGCATGCTTGCCGTTGCTCGCGATCCGGCTCACCACGTTGACGCCGTTCAGGGTGACCACGCCGCCGAGCAGTTCGACCTGCGACGCGGCGGCGGTCGCCGACGAGATCACCTGCGCGCCTCGTGCGTCGATGTCGGCGGTACTGGTCATGCCCGACACGGTGACCAGGTCGGCGAGCGGGTTGGGGACGGGAACCGGTACCGGCGGGTTCGGCCCCTTCGATCCGGACGGCGCCGGCGTCGGCAGCGACGGCTGCGGCAACGGGTTGGACGTCGGGATCGTGATCGGTAGCCCGCCGGAGGATGAGGACGACGAACCGGGCGGGGCGGGCAGCAACTGGCCGAGGCCCGAACCGGCGCCGTCGGCCGGGTTGCTGTCGGGTGCGGAGATGCCCAGGCCGCTCGCCCGTGCGCGTGCCTGGTCGGGATCGGCGTAGGTCTGCATGCCGCTGCCCTTGGTCAGCTGCGCCCGGTTGGACTTCGGTGCCTGCTGCGTCGCCGGGTAGGTCGAGTTCACCTGCATCGGGTAGCGGCTGCCCGGCTGGCCGGTGATCTGGTCGAATCCGTCGCCGATGACCGAGCCGGGCCACAGGTAGCTCGCCAGGCTGCGCGTGGTTCCCGACTGCGCGGTCGCCTGCGCGTAGCCGATGCTGAAGTCGCCCTGGGGCGTCGCGGGCACCGGGATGACCGGCTCGTACATCTCGATGTGGACGACGGACGCGTTCGCGGCCGCGGTGTACCCGCCCAGCGTGGAGGTCGCTCCGGCGGGTGCGGGCCAGATCAGCGTTGCGCACGCGATCGCACCGCCGATGGCGATCCAGCGTGCCCGGGCCCGACTGATCATGCTGCTCCTCCGAAGTAGAGCTCGCTGAGTTGGTGTTCGATCTCGCCGGGCTCCCCCGTCGCGACGATGCGGCCGCTGTGCATGACCGCGGCATAGTCGGCGACGCGCAGCGCGGCGCTGGCGAACTGCTCGACGACGAGGATCGAGACGCCGTCCTCGGCGATCTGACCGACCGTGTCGTAGAGGCGCTCGACGATCAGCGGCGCGAGGCCCATCGACAGCTCGTCCAGCAGCAGCAACGCCGGCTTCGTGGCGAGTGCGCGGGCCAGCGAGAGCATCTGTTGCTCGCCGCCGGACAGGCTCCCGGCCAGTTGCCGGCGGCGTTCCTTCAGCCGCGGGAATCGCGCGTAGGCCCCGGTGAGGATCTGCTCGACCGGCACCCCCGCGTACGAGGCGAGCCACAGGTTCTCCTCGACCGTGAGGTTCGGGAAAACGCCGCGGCCTTCGGGCACCATGCACAACCCGGCCCGCGTCAGCTCGTCCGGTGATGCCCCGGTTACGTGGGTGCCGGCGAGATGGATGTCGCCGTCCGTCGGCGGCATCAGCCCACTGATCACTTTGAGCAGCGTGGTCTTGCCCGCGCCGTTCGCGCCGAGCAGCGCCACCACTGCGCCGCGCGGCATCGACAGGTCGACACCGCGCAGCACCTCGATGCGTCCGTACGCGGCGTGGACGTCGATGAGTTCCAGGATCGGCGCTTGCCTGCTCACGTGATCACCGGGATTTCCTGGGTGGCGGTCACGTCGTCGGGCACGGACGGGAGCACCGCCGTCTCGTCGGGACGCGCGTGGTCGCCGCCGAAGCCGAGGTAGGCCGCCTGCACCTTGCGGTTGGCACGGATCTCGGCGGGTGTACCGGTCGCGATCACACGGCCGAACTCGAGGACGTGGATCGGATGGCACACGCTCATCACGAGGTCCATGTCGTGCTCGACCATGAGGATCGCCGTTCTGTGCGCCGCGAGCTCGCGGAGCAGGGTCCCGAAGTTCTCTGTCTCGGCCTCGTCGAGTCCGGACGACGGTTCGTCGAGCAGCAGCAGTCGCGGCTCGATGGCAAGCGCGCGCGCGATCTCGAGCAACCGAGCCACGCCGGTGGGCACCGAGTCGGCACGCTGGTCGGCGTACCTCGTGATCCCGACGCGGCCGATGAGCTGGTCCACGGCCGCGGTCGGACGCCGGCCGAACCAACCGCGCACGCCTGCCTTGATCTCGCGGGCCACGAGCACGTTCTCGCGCACGGTCAGCGACCCGAACGCCTCCAGCCGTTGGAAGGTGCGCCCGATCCCGGCGCGGGCCCGCGAGTTCACCGACGACCGCGTGATGTCGTGATTGCCGAACCGAACCCGTCCGGACGTGGGCGGTTGCAGTCCGCTGATGACGTTGAACAGCGTGGTCTTGCCTGCGCCGTTGGGTCCGATCAGGCCTGTGATCGTCCCGGCTTCGACCGCGAAGCTGGCGTCGTCCACGGCGGTGACTCCGCCGAAGCGGACGGTGACGCCGGCGACCTCAAGCAAGGCCATGACGCGCCACCTGCTCCGGTTCGTAACCGGTCTCGTAGGCCGGGTCGCCCGCATAGTCGCCGGCGCCGATGTGTCGGCGCCGCACGCTGAACTGCGCGGGCCAGTGCGCGCGCACCCAGCGTCCGGCGGTGAAGCCGAGATTGGCGAGCCCGTTCGGGTTGCGGCCCAGCGTCACCGCCCCGATCGCGATGACCAGAAACTCCAACCCGCCCAAGGTGGGGAATTGCGACTGCAGCACCGGCAGCAGCATCAACAACATGCCGCCGAGGAACGCGCCGGACATCGAGGTGACCCCGCTGACCACTGCCAGCAGAAGCAACAGCAGCCCGTTGAAGGCCTGGAAGCTCGCCGCGTCGACCGTGCCGCGCACCCCCGCCAGCAGCGCACCCGCCAACCCCGCAATGCCGGCCGACGTGCCGAACAGGCCGACCCGGAACCAGCGCTGGTTCAGCCCGAGCGTGCCGCACGCGGCGGGGCTGTCGCGCATCGCGATCAGCACGCGCCCGATCGGACCGCGCCGCACCATCAACACCAACACCGCAACCGCCACGAAGGCGACCGCGCACAGCACGTTGTACGACGCGGTCGAGCCGAAGCTGTAGCCGAACAACGACATCGGCTTGGCGTTCAGGCTCCCGTTGAACCCGAACATGAAGTTGGTCTGGAAGACGAGTTTGTCCATCAATTGCGCGAACGCGAACGTCGCAAGGGCGAGATACAGGCCGGTCAAGCGCAGCACGGGCAGCGCCACCAACGCGCCGACCGCCGCTGCGATCAGCACCGCAGCGACGACGGCCATCGGCGAGGTCGTGTTCAACTTGGCGACCACCGCGGCACCGACGCCCATGAAGGTCAACTGCGCCATCGACACGTAACCGCCATAGCCCGTCAGCAGGACGAGCGAGAGCATCACGATCGCGTAGGTGAGCGCCGAGCCGAGCCGTAGCTGGTTCGTGTCAGAGAGCACCTGCACGGCCAGCAGCACCACGACGATCAGCCCGCCGCCGACCTGCAGCGAGCGGCGCGCGGTCGGAACCGGAGCGGCGAGGATGCCCTTGATCTGGCCGACGCGCAGCCGCACCTGCGGTACGAAGATCAGGACGATGAACAGCAGGATCGTGGGCAACGCCTGCCGGATGCCGTCGAGAAGCGACCACGACGGCAGGAAGAACACATACCCCTGGGCCAACCCCAGCGCCATCGCGCCGACGAACGTGAGCGGGAGGCTCTGCAACCGGCCGAACATGGCCGCTGCGAACGCGTTGATGACGAGGAACGTCAGTTGGTAGTAGTCGAGGCCGACCGTGGAGACAAGCAGGATTCCCGCTAATGCCGCCAGCGAAGAGCCGAGCGCCCAACTGAACGTCGAGACGCGCCGGGGGCTGCCGCCGAACAGGGCGAGCAACTCCCGGTTGTCGACCGCAGCGCGCATGGCGGTACCGGTGCGGGTTCGATTGAGGAGCACGTACAGCCCGCCGGCGACCGCGATCGACACCAGGATCGTGATCAACTGGTGGTAGCTCAGCTCGAACGTCCCGATCGGAATGCTGTCCCCGAAGAACCACTGGTTGATCGAGCGCGACTGGGTGGCGGGCCAGACCTGCTGCGCGATGCCGACGAGTCCGACGAACAAGCCGACGGTGACGACGAGGCTCACGCTGACCGGGGCGTCGCCGAGGTTGCGAGCCAGCACCCGCTCGATCAGGAACCCGATCGCGGGCGCGATCACCAGCAGAATCAGCAGCAGCGCAAGGAATCCGTTCATGTGTTCCTGCACAGTCAGCTGCCAGTACAGGTACGCCGACACCATGCTGATCGCGCCGTGACCAAGATTGAAGACCCGCGTCGTCGTATACGTCAGCACCAGTCCGGACGCCGCGATCGCATAGGCGGCACCGGTGAACAACCCGGTGAAGGTATAGGCGAGGAAGGTCAGCATCGCGGCTACCCGACCTTGACCGTGGATCCGCAGGTGTAGCCGCTCGGGCCCTCACGGAGCCACTTGCCGCCCTTGTAGACGATGAAGTTGTAACACGTGCCCGTGATCTTGGCGCCGACGTGCTGCGGCCCGGTCATGCCGTTGCCGGTCCAGTTGTCCACGTGCGAAAGCGACTGCAGCAACGTCTGCCGGTTCAGCTTGCCGCCCAGTTTCAATGCCTCGTCGGTGAACAGCCGGCCGGCCGACCACGCGTACATGCCGAAGTAGTCCGGCGCCGCTCCCGGCGAGGTGCGCTGCAGCCATTGTTCGTACAGCTGCATCTCTGGACTGCGGCTGGCCTCCTCGAACGGCAGCGCGTTGATCCAGATGTGGGTGTTCTCGGCGGCCGAGCCTGCGTTCTGCGTGTACGCCGTGTTGTACGCCTCCGGGTCGAGCACCCAGATCGGATGGAAGTTCTGCTGCGCCATGGCCTTGGCGATCCCGGCCGCCTGTTGCGCCGACCCGGTGTACTGCACGTACTTGACGCCCGCAGACTGCATCTTGCTGACGTAACCCGTGTAGTTGATCTCGGTGACCGGGACAGCAGCCTGGTAGACGATGTCGTAGCCACGCGACTTCAGCATCTTGATCGCTGCCTGGCCGTTCGCCTGGCCCGCACCCGCCCCGATATAGAGGTAGGCCGCCTTGCCGGACACACCCGGGAACGCCTTCTTGTAGTAGTCGGCGTAGGTCGTGGGCTGGTAGTTCACGTTCAGTGACTGCGCCGCATAGACCACCGGCGACTGCAACCGCGCGCTTTCGGTCACGGCGGCGCGCAGGTCGGGGATTCCGCACTTGCTCACCGTCTGCGCCCCGCCGTCGTCGAAGGCACCCATCGAGCCGACGATGGCGAACGCGTCGTTGCACGCGGTGGTGGACGCCTGCTGGTCACCGTTCGAACTGGTCTGGCTGTCGAGGTACTCGACCTGAAGATGTCGGCCGCAGATCGTCGATTGCGAGTTGAAGTAGGCCACGTACGCCTTCAGACCCTGCTGCGCGCCGGCGAACAGGCCGGACACCGGTCCGCTGGTGTCGGCAATGTTTGCGAGCTGGATCGTCGAGTTGGATATGTGATCGCCGTTCTTGAATCCGGAACAACTTGCCGTCTGGCCGGTCTGCCCCGAACCGCCGCGGCTCGTCGTGCCGCCGCCGGTCCTGCCACCGCCGGTCTTGCTGGAACCGCTCGACGTCCTGCCGCCGCCCGAGGTTCCGCCGCCTCCGGAGGTCACACCGCCACCGCTGGTCACGCCACCGCCGGACGTCACGCCACCGCCGGACGTGCCCCCGCCAACGCCTGTGCCCCCGCCCGCGACCGATCCGCCGCCGGTGGTGCCGGTCTTCGTGCCGCCCGCCAGCTCACCCCCACCGGTGCCACCGGCGACCGCGCCGCCCAGGTCGCCCTGGGCGCCGACGAACTGCGAGGGCGGTACCTGCGACCCGCAGGCGGTCAGCAGCGTGATCGTGCCCGCGGTCGCGAGCAGTCGGCGGCCACGCCGGGTACGGATCATGCGCTGGACGGTCATACGAGCGAGAGCACCTCCGTGGCTGCGAACGTCCGGCCCGGATCGCGCTCGGCGAAGTACTCTCCGAGCGCTGAGTCGAGCGACTCGGGCGTCCAGGATGTGGCGTCGAAGCGTGCTTCGAGCATCGGTGCGGCGAGCAACGCGACCATGCCGCCGTGTACGACGAACACCTGTCCGCTGATCGAGCCGGCGGCGGGCGAGACGAGGTAGGCGACGAACGGCGCCACGTGGTCGACCGACAGCGGGTCGCCCCCCTCGGCCGGTGCGGCGCCGAAGACGCCGGCCGTCATGGCCGTGCGCGCCCGCGGGCAGATGGCGTTGGCGGTGACGCCGTAGCGCGCCAGGCCGCGCGCGGTCGCCAGAGTCAGCGCAGTGATCCCGGCCTTGGCCGCCGAATAGTTGGGTTGCCCCTCCGAACCGGTCAGGCCCGCCTCGGACGACGTGTTCACCACCCGCCCGTACACCGGGGTACCGGTGGTCTTGGCCTGGGCGCGCCAGTACGCGGCGGCATTACGCGAGAGCAGGAAGTGCCCGCGCAGATGCACCGCGATCACGGTGTCCCACTCGTCGTCGTTCATGTTGAACAACATCCGGTCGCGGGTGACGCCGGCATTGTTGACGAGCACGTGCAGTCCGCCGAAGTGCTCGGTGGCAGCCGCCACGAGCGCGTCGGCGGTGTCGCGCCGCGCGACGTCCCCGGACACATAGAGCGCCTTGGTGCCGAGCGCCTCGATCTCGTCGACGACATCGCAGTGCTGCGCGATGTCGTTGACGACGACCGCGGCACCTGACGCGGCCAGCGCGAGCGCCTCGGCACGGCCGAGCCCGGCTGCGGCGCCGGTGACCACCGCGACCTTGCCTACGAGGCTGGTGCGTGCGGTGGTCATGAAGCCACCTGCAGCGCGCCCTTGGGGCACCGCCTGGCAGCCTGTTCGACCCGGTCGAGCGCGCCGACGGGCACCTCGTCGACCTTGATGACCAGCATCTCGTCGTCATCGAGTTCGAACACGTCCGGGGCAAGTCCGCAGCACACTGCGTTGGCCTCGCAGAGGTCCCTGTCGACCTTGATCTGCATGCGTGTCCTCTCGGCTCACTTTCGCGACCCGGTCGCCCCGATGTCCGACACGTGTCGGGGACATGTGCCGGGATTAACGACGGGGTCGCCGGACCGGTGCGCGCGACATCGAATTTCGACCGACTATAGAACCGGTTCTAGTTCCATGCAAACGCGACCTTTCGGCTTGTGGAGCCTGCATTTACTGCCTCGCCTCGACGCATAGCCGTCCCTCCGGATACGCTGGATAGAACGTGTTCCAGTGAATGGCGGTGCGGATTGTTCATCGGTTACAGCGCCGAGCAGGAAGACCTGCGGCGCGAGCTGCGGGCCTACTTCGCCACCTTGATGACTCCCCAGCGCCGCGCCGCGCTCGCCGCCGGTGGCGACTACGGCGACGGCGATGTCTACAAGGAGGTGGTCCGGCAGATGGGCGCCGACGGCTGGCTGACGCTGAGTTGGCCGGAGCGGTACGGCGGCCGCGGCGCGTCCATGCTCGACCAGTTGATCTTCACCGACGAGGCTGCCATAGCCGGCGCGCCCGTCCCGTTCCTCACCATCAACACAATCGGTCCGACGATCATGCGGTTCGGCACCGAGGAACAGAAGGCGTTCTTCCTGCCGAAGATCGCCTCCGGCGAACTGCACTTCTCGATCGGCTACAGCGAACCCGGAGCCGGCACCGACCTGGCCGCGCTGCGCACCCGGGCGTTGCTCGACGGCGACGAATGGATCGTCAACGGCCAGAAGATGTGGACGAGCCTGATCCAGTACGCCGACTACGTGTGGCTCGCCTGCCGCACAGATCCGGCGGCCCCGCGGCACAAAGGGCTGTCGATCCTGTTGGTGCCCACCAACGCGCCCGGGTTCTCGTGGACGCCCGTCCACACCATGTCCGGACCGACCACCAGCGCCACCTACTACGAGTCCGTTCGGGTGCCGGCGTCATCGGTCGTGGGAGAGGTGAACGGCGGCTGGCCGCTGATCACAAACCAGCTCAACCACGAGCGCGTGGCGCTGACCTCGGCCGCGCCGATCATGGCCGCGCTGCGGGAGGTGCGGGAATGGGGGCAGAACACCAAGCTCGCGGACGGCCGGCGGGTCATCGACCAGGAGTGGGTGCAGGTGCACCTGTCTCGCGTCCACGCCCGGGCGCAGTTCCTGCGGTTGATGAACTGGCGCATCGCCTCGGGCGACGGCGTGAACCCGGCCGACGCCTCCGCCACCAAGGTGTTCGGCACCGAGTTCGCCACCGAGGCCTACCGGTTGCTGACCGAGGTCATCGGCGCCAACGGTTACGTGCGCGCCGGTTCGCCCGCGGCGGTGCTGCACGGCCGCGTCGAGCGCATGGCCCGGTCGTCGTTGATCCTCACCTTCGGCGGCGGCACGAACGAGGTGCAGCGCGACATCATCGCGGCCGCCGGGCTGCGGCTGCCGGTCGGGAAGCGGTGACGGCGATGGACTTCTCGATCCCCCCGGACGAGCGTGAGCTCGCCGCCCTGGTGCGCCGCATCGCGGGCGACCACCTCACCCGCGAGCGGTTGCGCGCGCTCGACGCCGCGCCGGTGCGTTTCGACCGGGAGTTGTGGGTGGCGCTCGCCGCCGCAGACGTGCTCGGCGCCGATTTCGGGGTGCTCGGCGATGCCGCGATGCTGGTCGAACTCGGCCGGCTGGTCGCGCCCGTCCCGTATCTCGCCTCGATCGCGGTCGCCGCACGTGCGCTCGCTGAGTTCGGGCAGCCCGAGCTCGCCTCGGCCGCGGTGAACGGCTCGCTGCTCGCGACGGTCGCGTTGACCGAAGACCCTGCCGACGGCGCCGACTTGCCGACCACCCGCGCCGAGCGCTCCGGCGCGGGCTGGGTGCTCACCGGCGCGAAGGCCACGGTGCCGTACGGCACGATCGCCGACGCGATCCTGGTCCCCGCCGCCACGGATGACGGCACCTCTGTCTTCCTCGTCCGCCCGTCCGACGACGGGGTGACGGTCGAGGCGCAGACGATCGTCGACGGCGACACCGAGGCCACGCTGGATCTGCGTGGGGTTCGGGTTGCCGACGACCGCGTGCTCGCCGGCTCCGACGTGCTGCCGTGGCTGATCGAGCGATACACGGTCGGGGTGTGCGCCCACCAGCTCGGCGTGCTCGAACGGGCGCTGGAGCTGACCGCGGCCTATGCCCGCGAGCGCGAGCAGTTCGGCAAGCCGATCGGCAGCTTCCAGGCCGTCGGGCAGCGCCTGGCCGAGGCGTACATCGACGTCGAGGCGGTGCGGTTGACGACCTGGGAGGCAGCATGGCGCGTGGCGTCCGGCCTGCCGGCCACGGCAGAAGTCGCGACCGCCAAGTTCTGGGCGGCCGACGCGGGGCACCGGGTGGCGCACACCGCCGTGCACGTCCACGGCGGTACCGGCATCGACATGGACGGGCTGGTGCACCGCTACTTCGTCGCGGCCAAGCGCAACGAGTTCACTCTGGGCGGGGCGACCGCCCAGTTGCGCCGCTTGGGCAGCGAACTGGCCGCGATCCCAGCCTGACCTGCCTCCCCTGACCGACAGTGGTTAGTTACGCCGCACAGTGGTCAGTTGCAACTGACCACTGTGCGCTCGAACTGACCACTGTCCGCGAGCGCGACCGACTCCCCTCTCATCGCGAGTGGTCGCTTAGGCGCCGAGTAACTGACCACTCGCGGTGGCCTACCCGCGGGTAGCGGGTATCAGTCCGGCATGCCTCGTCTGCTGATCGGACCGGTCCTGCGCCATGTCGGCACCACCGACGCCACCGTCTTCGTCGAGACCGACGCCCCGTGCGAGGTCGAGATCCTGGGTTGCCGCGAGCAGACCTGGCTCGCCGGCGGCCACCACTACGCGCTGGTGACGATCGAAGGGTTGTCGCCGGCGACCGCCACTCCGTACGACGTTCGTCTGGACGCGGAGGTGGTCTGGCCGCCGCCCGACTCCGACCGCCCGCCCTCGCGCATCCGCACCCTTGGCGGCAACGACGGGCAGATCCGGCTTGCCTTCGGGTCGTGCCGACACAGCCGCGAGGCGGCGCAGATCGGCGACAAGCACTTCGACGCCGACTCGCTCGCCGCCTACGCGCGCGAGCTCGCCAACCAGGACGAGAACACCTGGCCCGACGGCATCCTGATGCTCGGCGACCAGGTCTACGCCGACGAGACGACGGAGGCGACGCAGCGCCGCATCCGTGCCAAGCGCGAGGTCACCAAGGACGGCCCGGGCACCGAGGTCGCCGACTTCGAGGAGTACACCTGGCTCTACCTCGAGTCGTGGACCGATCCGGACGTGCGCTGGATCATGTCCACGATCGGAACGTCGATGATCTTCGACGACCACGACGTGCGCGACGACTGGAACACCTCGCACGAGTGGCGCGAGGACATGCAGAAGACATCGTGGTGGCAGGACCGCATCGTCGGCGGCCTGTCGACGTACTGGATCTACCAGCACCTCGGGAACCTCTCCCCCGACGAGCTGCGCGAGAACCACCTGTACCAGAAGATCCGCACGCACGGTGCCGACGTCGCCGGGCTGCTGCGCGACTTCGCGATCCAGGCCGACCGAGAGGCGGACGGCGCGAAGGGCACCCGCTGGTCGTACCGACGCGATTTCGGCCGCGTACGGCTGCTGATGATCGACTCACGGTGCGGACGGATCCTTGCCGACGGACAACGCAGCATGGTCAGTGACGACGAGTTCGCCTGGATCGAGAAGCAGACCGACGGCGACTACGACCACCTGCTGATCGGCACGTCCTTGCCGTGGCTGCTGGGGAAGGCCCTGCACGACCTCGAGGCATGGGACGAGGTGCTCTGCGACGGCAAGCGACGCAAGCGCGTTGCCCGGTTCGGTGAGTGGCTGCGCCGCGCGGCCGATCTCGAGCACTGGGCGTCGTTCCGCAAGTCTTTCGAACGGCTCGGGGAGCTGATCGCCTCGGTCGGCCGTCGTGCGAACCCGCCCGCCTCGATCTGCGTTCTGTCCGGCGACGTGCACCACGCGTATTCGGCCGAGGTGCATTTCCCCCAACCGGTGACCTCGCGCGTCTACCAGCTGACCTGTTCGCCGCTGCACAACTACGTCCCGTTCGTCATGAAGATCGCGTTTCGGATCTTCTGGAGCCGGTTCGTCGAACGCACCCTGCACCTGGTGCTCGGCCTGGTGGCCAAGGTGCCGTCTCCGTCGTTCACCTGGACCCGGCTGAACGGTCCGTTCTTCGGCAACGAGATGGCCGAAATCGTCGCGCAGGGACGTCAGGCGTACGGCGTGATCCGCAAGGCCGGCCCGGTCAAGGACAATGCACGAATGGACGAAGTCGCGCGCGTCACGCTCGCTGCTTGATCTCGGGGCATTGCGTGCCGCGGTAGATGGTCGGCATGCACCGGTTGCAGTGATCGGCCCGAGCCGCACGGGCTCGAAGACGTGTGGCGCGGATGTCATCGTTCGCTCCGCAAACGTCGCTCAGCGGTACTTGTCGAGGCGACCCATTGTCTGGTCGAACTCGGTCACCAATTCCTCGATCAGGTCCGCGACCGAACGCACCGCGTTCATGCGACCTACGATCTGGCCCACCGGCATCGCGACGACGGACGGGTCGCCCGCCCGCATGATCCGTTGGTGCGCCTCGCCGACCAGGAGGTTCTGCAGGGGCATCGGCAGTGGCGCGGGCGCGTTGTCCTCGCTCCAGGCGTCCGTCCACCGGGACTTCAACAGTCGTGCCGGTTTGCCGCTGTAGATCCGCGAGCGTACGGTCTGGTCCGACTCGGCCGCGACCAGTGCCTGCTTCATCGTGTCGCCCGCGCCGAGGGTGTACTCCGAGGTGGTCAGCCAGTACGAGCCCATCCACACCCCGCCCGCGCCGAGTGCCAGCGCGGCAGCGATCTGCCGTCCCGAGCCGATGCCGCCCGCGCCCAGCACGTACGCGTCGTCGCCGACCGCGTCGACGATCTCCGGGACCAGCACCATGGTGGCGATCTCGCCGGTGTGCCCGCCGGCCTCGGTGCCCTGCGCGATGACGATGTCCACACCGTTGTCGACGTGCGAGCGCGCGTGCTTCGCCTTGCCGGCCAGGGCCGCGACCGGGACGCCCGCGGCGTGGGCCTCGTCGATGACATCCGTCGGCGGCGAGCCGAGCGCATTTGCGATCAACCGGATCGGGTGCCGCAGGGCCACGTCCACGTGCGAGCGAGCGACCGAGTGCAGCCAGCCGAGCACGCCGCTCTGCTGTGGGTCGTCGTCGTCCGGGAGTGGTGGCACGCCCAGCTTGCGCAAGGCCTCGGCGACGAAGGCCTTGTGCCCGTCCGGGATGAATTGGGACAGGTCGCTCGCCCTGCCCTCGGTGGGCACCTTGGCCGGCATCACGATGTCGACGCCGTACGGCTTGCCTTCGGTGTTCTCGTCCATCCAGGTGAGCACGGCGTCGAGTTCCTCGGCCTCGTTGAACCGCACGCAACCGAGCACACCGAGTCCGCCGGCGCGGCTGATCGCCGCGGCGACATGCTCGGACGGGGTGAAGCCGAAGATCGGGTGGGCTATGCCGAACTGGTCGCAGATCGGGGTGCGCACAGAGCATCCTCCGGGTGATCGGTCGCGTACTGACGGGCCCAGCCGTAGTCGGCTTTGGCGGTGGCAAGACGCTGCACCTGGTCGACGAGCCAGATGTTGCGGGGCACCTTGTAGCCGGCCAGTTGCGCGCGGGTGTGCTCGACGAGGTCGTCGTAGCCCGGTGTGACTCCGTCGCGCGCTTGCACGACCGCGGCGAGCTGCTGGCCGAGCCGCTCGTCGGGGAGACCGAACACGAGTACGTCGAACACGTCGGGGTGCGACATCAGCACGCTTTCGACCTCTTCGGGGAACACCTTCTCGCCGCCCGTGTTGACGCACGAGTTGCCGCGCCCGAGCAGCGTGATGGTGCCGTCGGTCTCGTACCTCGCGAAATCGCCCGGCACCGTGTAGCGCTTGCCGTCGACCTCGACGAACAGAGCGGCGGTCTTGTCCGGGTCCTTGTAGTAGCCGAGCGGGATGTTTCCGCCGCGTGCGAGTCGGCCGACCTGATCCGAGTCGCGCGGGACAGCCGCTCCGAACTCGTCGACGATGATGCAGGCGTCGCTGGGCTTGACCCGCGGGCCGCCGGCACCGTGCCCGCCGTCCTTGGTCACCATTCCCATGCCCATGAAGCCGGTCTCGGACGACCCGATCGAATCGGTGATCACCGCGTTGGGCAGCAGTTCGAGGTACTGGTTCTTCACGCTCGGCGAGAAGAGCGCGGCGCTGCTGGACACGGCGTAGACGCTGGACGCGTCGTAGTCGGCCTTTGCGAACGCCTCGATCATCGGACGGGCCATGGCGTCGCCGATCAGCACGATCACGTTCACCTTGCGACGCTGGACGGCCCGCCACACCTCGTCCGCGTCGAATCGCGGCAGCAGCACCACGGTGTCGCCGCCGAACAGCGCCATCAGCGCCGCCCACTGCGCGTTGCCGTGGATGAGCGGGGCCAGGCACAACCGCACCATGCCGCCGGTGACCTTGCCCAATTCGGCTTGGGCGAACTCGTTCTCGAGCGGTTCGCCGGTGACGAAGTTGATCCCACCGCCGAGCGTGCGCCAGACGTCCTCGTGTCGCCACATCACGCCCTTGGGCATGCCGGTGGTGCCACCGGTGTAGATGACATAGAGGTCATCGCCGCTACGCTTTTCGAAATCACGAGTGGGTTCACCCTCGGCCAGGGCGTCGCCGTAGGCGATGCCCGTGTACGGAACGTCGCTGTCGTCGTCGATCACCACGACATGCTTGACCTGCGGAGCGCCCGGCAGCGCCTCGCCGACCTGCGTCGCGTACCGCCGGTCGTGCACGAGCGCCACCGCGTCGCCGTTGTCGAGCACATAGCGGATCTCGCTCGCGGTGTAGCGGTAGTTGACGTTCACGAGCGTCGCCCGCAGCTTGTAGACGGCGAGCATCGTCTCGATCGCCTCGACGCTGTTCCGGGTGCACAGACCGACATGCGAACCCGTACCGACACCGTGCGCCGCGAGGTGGTGCGCAAGGCGGTTGGCCCGCTGTTCGAGTTCGGCATACGTACGCTCGTCGTCCCCGCACGCGATCGCCACGCGGGACGGGAAGTAGTCCACCGCGTGCTCGAAAAGATCGGCGATGTTGTTAGCCATGCGCAGAAACTAGAACGTGTTATCGTTTCGTGCAACCGGGAGTTTCGAGGGAGTTGCGCCGTGACGACGCCCGATGACCAGCACTGTCTCATCGAACAACGAGCGCACGTCCTGATCGTGACGATGAACCGTCCGGAGGCACGCAACGCGCTCTCCGGACCGATGCTCGCCGGGATGACGAAGGCCTGGAACCGCGTCGACTCCGATCCGGGCATCCGCGTGTGCATCCTGACCGGCGCGGGCGGCGCGTTCTCCGCCGGGGCGGATCTGAAGGCGATGACGCAGTCGCACCCCGGCGACTCGGCACGCTCGACGGATCTCTCCGTCATCGAGTCGCTGCTCAAAGGCCGTCGGTTGACCAAACCGCTGATCGCCGCGGTCGAAGGCCCGGCGATCGCCGGTGGCACGGAGATCCTGCAGGCCACCGACATCCGGGTCGCCGGCGAGAGCGCCCGCTTCGGCGTCAGCGAACCGCGGTGGGGGCTGTTCCCGCTCGGCGGCTCGTCGGTGCGGCTGGTGCGCCAGATCCCGTACACCGTCGCCGCTGATCTGCTGCTGACCGGTCGGCACATCAAGGCACCCGAGGCCAAGGAGCTCGGGCTGATCGGGCATGTCGTGCCGGACGGCCAGGCGCTCGACAAGGCCCTCGAACTCGCCGCGCTCATCGCGGCCAACGGACCGCTGGCGGTACAGGCGATCCTGCGCACGATCCGCGAGAGCGAGGGCATGCCCGAGAACGACGCCTTCCGTCTCGAGGCCAAGCTCGGCATGGCGGTGTTCCAGAGTGAGGACGCCAAGGAGGGCCCCCGCGCGTTCGCCGAGAAGCGCACGCCGAACTTCCGCGGCTGCTAGTCACCACCCGGTCGAGAAATCCGTCCACCGTCTGGCAGGGTTGCTCTCGATATGAGCGCTGTCGTTGTCGCCACCGGGTTCGGTGGCCCCGAGGTCCTGTCCGTCATCGACCAGCCGGTCCCCGAACCCGGCGCCGGCGAGGTGCGCGTCGCCGTCCGCGCCGTCGGGGTCAACCCGGTCGACTACAAGTCCTACAGCGGCGCGTTCGGCAAGGACCCTGCCCAGCTGCCGCGCCGCATCGGCTCCGAGGCGGCCGGTGTGATCACAGCGGTCGGTCCGGACGTCAGCGACTTCGAGCCGGGTGACGAGGTCATCGCCTTCCGCGCGCCCGGTGCCTACGCGGCCGACCTGCTCGTTCCCCTCGATGCGTTGACCCGCAAGCCCGAGGCGGTGCCGTGGACGGAGGCCGCGGGGCTGCTGCTCACCGGCGTCACCGCGGTTCATACCCTGGTCGCCGCCGATGTCGGTACGGGCGACACCGTGCTCGTGCACGCCGGATCCGGCGGCGTGGGCCTGATGGTCGTGCAGCTCGCGGTCGCTCGTAACGCGACCGTCATCGCCACGGCAAGAGAGACCAACCACGACGTGCTGCGCTCGCTCGGCGCGACGCCGGTGACCTACGGCGACGGCCTGCTCGACCGGGTGCGGGCCGCGGCGCCGAACGGAGTGGACGCGGCGATCGACCTGATCGGCACCGACGAGGCGGTCGACGTCTCGCTCGAACTCGTCCGGACGCGGAGCCGGGTCGTGTCGATCGCGGCGTTCGGCCGCGGGGGCGACGGCATCCGGCTGCTGGGCGGCGGACCCGGTGCCGAGGCCGGCGACGAGATCCGGAACGCCGCGCGGGGCATGTTGGTCGAAGCGGTCGCGGCGGGGACGCTGCGCGTGTTCGTCGAGCGGACGTTCCCGCTCGACCAGGCCGCGGAGGCACACCGGCTGCTGATGGCCCGGCACGTCACGGGCAAGCTCGTCCTGACCGTCTGAACTCAGTGCGGCACGGGGTCGGCAGCACGGTGAGATTCATCCGCGCAATTCGAGTCGATGAAAGGCGGTCGTTGCGTCGGCCGAGTGCGGGGGCGACGAGACCTCACCTGAAACGATCCCACCTTCAGCATCGCTGCCCACGCCCATATGAGGATCGCTTCCGGCGGCGTCGACTCATCGGGGACACCGACCCCGATGTCGGACGTAGTTGGTATGAACGGTCGTGACGCAATCGCAACTGCTTTCGGAGAGAGCTGATGTCCGACACCACCTGCCACATGTCGATCTCGCTCGACGGTTTCGTCGCCGGACCCGAGCAGAGCCGGGACAATCCGCTGGGCAAGCGCGGCGGTGAACTGCACGGCTGGCATATCGGCGACCCCCGCTCAACCGAAGCCGACAAGACAGCCAGCGAATGGCTGATGCGCCCTCGCGGCGCCTACGTCATGGGCCGAAACATGTTCGGGCCGATCCGCGGTGAGTGGAACGAGGCGTGGGACGGATGGTGGGGACCCGAGCCGCCGTATCACGCCCCGGTCTTCGTGCTCACTCACCACGCCCGCGAACCAATCGAGATGGCGGGCGGGACCACCTTCTACTTCGTCACCACCGGCTTCGACGCCGCCTACGCGCGGGCCCTCGAAGCGGCCGACGGCAACGGCGTGGACATCGCCGGCGGCGCTTCGACCGTGCGACAGGCGCTCAACGCCGGCGTGATCGATGAACTCACCCTCGACATCGCACCCGTCCTACTCGGTAGCGGCGAGCGCATGTTCGACGGCGTGGAGACCTTCGGGTTCGAGCCCGCCGAGGTGCTCCACTCGCCGCTGACCACCCATATCCGCTACCGCAAACGCAGCGTCGGCTGAGCAGCAAGTGCCCGTCGTGCGTCCCATGCGAGCAATCCTGACCGGGACGCACCCAGCCAGCGGGAGATTCGGTCGACGTTGCCGATGCGTTATCTCAACAGGATTGCGGCCTGGTTCTCCACATCTGAGACTGTGCGATATGGGGCGGGCGCGGCGACGGGGAGGTTGATCAAGCTGCGCCACGGCGATGTCCACACGGTGTCGACGAACGAGACACGCCACACTCTGCTCCTGCAATGCCCACGTTGCGGCTGGCTGTACGTGGCAAACCCCGCCCGGCCAGAACTCGCCGTACCCATCAGGGAGTCAAGAGCCCGCGAGCTATTCCCTAGTACCTGGTAGCGCGCACCTGTCACAGTCGGGGTGACCTCCGTAAGAACACGACGAATCCATGCCACTACCTTGTGATCTACCTAGCCCCTTTGTAGATTACGAGCATGGCCATGCGGATGACGATCCCGTTGCAGCTCGTGGTCGAGTTCCTGCTGGAGGACCCGGAGCGAGAGCTGTACGGCTTGGAGATCGGCGGTGCGGCAGGTTTGGCCAGCGGCACCGTGCATCCGCTGCTGGCGCGGCTCGAGGGACACGGCTGGCTGGAGTCTCGGTGGGAGGATATCGATCCGAAGGCCGACCGGCCCGCCGGTACTACCGGCTCACCGGGCAGGGTGTCGAAGATGCTCAGGCCGTGCTCGCGCGGATTCGCGTGCGCCGGCCGCAGGGCGTGGCGCTGGCGCTAGAGCAGGGGCGTGAGATGCCCGCGACGGCGACCTGGCAGCGGCCCCCGACCCGGTGGGCTCGTGTCCTGATCGGAGCCTCGGTTGCGGTCCTGCCGAGATCTGCGCGCCCGCGCTACGAGGACGAGTTCATCGCCGATCTCTACGGGATGTCCCGCACTGAGCAGGCCGGCTACGCCAGCCATGTGCTCGCACGTTGCATGCCGTTGCGGCTGGCAGTCCGCAGCGCCACGGGCCGCACGTCGGATCTTGGAGGAATAGACATGACGTCACGACAACACCGGCCGCTACGGTGCCGGCTCAACATCCGTCACGACTGGCACAACGAATCCACCGAGGACGGAGGCCGATACCAACAATGCCGCCGCTGCGGCAAAGACGAAACCGGATCCGTCCAAACGTCCTCCGACGCCCAGGTCGCCGCTCATGCGGCCAACATGCTCAACTCGGGCGGAGCGGGTGGAGGAGGTCTGTGACCGAGCACACGAGGTCCGGCACCGGCGAGCGATCGTCGGGCGGCGCCGGCCCTGGCGCTGGCTGACCTCGACATGCAACGACTCCGCCCGCGCTGACGGCGGCATATCCGCAGAGCGCACCTGGCCGCGTTCCGCGGGGGCGCACCTGGCCGCGTTCCGCGGAGCGCACCTGACAGCGACAACAGCGTGCGCTTCGGTGTGTCGCTGCCGTGAATAGTTGTGCGTAGTTGGGACGCGCTCGATTGGCTCGGTAGCGGTCGGGACGGGTGGGCCGGCCAAACGGCCGAAGGCGCGCGGAGCGTTCACTCAGGCGCCGCCGGAGGTGTCGCCGTTGGCATTCCTCTGAATCGGCATGTGAAGGCCCGCCCATATCGGCGTGCCGCTGCCCGGCGGGAATCCCAGCACATGAGCGACCCCGAGGGCAGCAAATTTCGATGTCTGCTGAAAGCCGGTCGCCAAGGCCAGGAGCCCGTCTTAGGGTGCAGCGGTGGCTCTGCGACTGGAAGCGGTGACCTTCGAGGTGGCCGACGCGGCCGCGGTGGCGACCTTCTGGGCCGGGCTGCTCGAGCGGGAAGTCCGCACCGAGTCCGGCGGCACGTTCCTACCTGGTGACAACACGCAGGTCGGGCTTCGCTTTGTCACCTCCGACACCGCGCAAGTCGGCCCGCGGCGGCTGCACTTACACCTGACCAGCGGCAGCCTCGAGCAGCAGCAGCGAAGCGTCGAGATGGCGCTGCGCCTGGGCGGGCGCCACATTGACGTGGGCCAAGGGCCCGACGACAAGCACGTCGTGCTGGCCGACCCTGGCGGCAACGAGCTGTGTGTGATCGAGCCGGGCAACAACTACCTGGCCGGCACCGGCTACCTCGGCGAGGTCACCTGTGACGGGACCCGGGACGTCGGCCTGTTCTGGCGCGACGCGCTGGGCTGGCCGCTGGTGTGGGACCACAACGAGCAGACCGCAGTCCAGTCGCCGTCCGGCGGCACCAAGATCTCATGGGACTCATGGGGCAGACCGCCGCTCGGCCCCAAGGACCGAAGGAACCGGCAGCGCTTCGACCTGCACACCGCTGACCTCACCAGCGCGGCGGAACGACTGGTCTTGCTCGGTGCGACCCGACTCTCCGACCTGCCCGACGGCGTCGAACTGGCCGACCCGGACGGCAACGAATTCGGCCTTCACTCACACTGAGCCTCAAGCCACCGACTCGCAGCACCCCGGCCGGTTATCGATCGACTTTCGGACACCGCAGTGAGGCGCCAAGCACGCAGATCAAGGGCAGTGCGCCCTGCCCGACACATTCGCCCAGGCTCGAGCCATGATCCCTCCCGCATCGAGTCCTGCGAGGAGGATGCCGCCCATCAGATCGCTTTGGCGCGTCCTGCCCAACTCGGATCGCGCAATTTGCGCTTGTAGAGCTTGCCGTTGTCGTCCCGGGGCAGCTCGTCGATGTACTCGACGATCTTCGGCAGCTTGTACTTGGCCAGCCGGGCCGCCGCGAAGGCGGTGAGATCCGCGGTGAGCTGTTCGGACGCATCGATGCCCTCGACCGGTTGGATCACGGCCTTGATCGCCTCGCCCCACTGCTCGTCCGGCACACCGAACACCGCGACGTCGGCGACGGCCGGGTGCATGACCAACTCGCCCTCGATCTCGGCCGGGTAGATGTTCACCCCGCCCGAGATGATCATGTCGCTCTTGCGGTCGCACAAGTACAGGTAGCCGTCCTCGTCGAGGTAGCCGATGTCGCCGACGGTGAACAGATCGCCGACGCGTGACTCGCGCGTCTTCTGCTCGCTCCTGTGGTAGTCGAAGCTCGACTGGCCCATCTTCATGTACACCAGCCCCGTCTCGCCCGTCGGCACCTCGGCGCCGTTGTCATCGAGGACTTTGATGACCGAGTAGGGCCACGCCTTGCCGACCGAACCCGGCTTGGCCAGCCACTCCGTCGCCGTGATCGACGCTCCCCCACCCTCGGTCGCGGCGTAGTACTCGATGACGACCGGCCCCCACCAATCGAGCATCGCCCGCTTGACCTCGTCCGGACACGGCGCCGCGCCGTGGATCATGGCGCGCAAGGACGACACGTCATATTTCGCTCGGACGTCCTCGGGCAGGGCGAGCAGGCGGGTGAACTGGGTAGGCACCATGTGGCTGTGGGTGACGCGGTACCGCTCGATCAGGCGCAGCATCTCCTCGGCGTCGAAGCGCTCCATGAGCACCGCGGTGTGTCCCAGTTGGATCGAGATGCCGACGAAGTTGAGCACCGCGGTGTGGTACAACGGTGACCCGCAGATGTGTACGTGGTCGTCGAACGGCGTGATGCCGAAGATCGCGAAGAATGCGGACGAGGCCAGCGGCACGTCGTCCGGGCCGGTGCCGGTGAGCGGTCGCTTCACGCCCTTGGGTTTGCCGGTGGTGCCGCTTGTGTAGACCATCGGGGCGCCGAGGGTGCGGTTGTCCGGCCGTCCGCCGTCGTTCGCCAACTCCGACAGCGGACGGAAGCCCGCGATCTCACCCACGGCGAACCGGGCCGGCTCGGGCAGTGCCGCGGCCGCGACCGTCGCCGCTGCGGCGAACCGATCGTGCCCGACGAACGCCTTGGCCTCGCTGTCCTCGACGATGTAGGCGACTTCGGCTCCGGTCAGATGCCAGTTGATCGGGACGATGTAGAGGCCGCACTGCATCGCCGCGAAGTACAGCGCTACCAGTTCGACGCTGTTCGGCAGCATCACCACGACGACATCACCGACGGCCAGCCCGAGGCGCTGCAGACCGAGGCCGTACCGGTCGGCATCGGCGGCGAGGTCGCGATAGCTGATCTCGCGACCGCTCGGGTCGACGGCAGCGATCAGGTCGGGACAGTCACGCGCGATGTTCCACAGTCCGGTGTCGGCCACGCGACCAATCTAGAACGTGTATCAGTTCTGGACAAGGCGAGATCCATTGATACAGAACGCCATCTTGTCGCCAATACGAGAACGTGTTTCACTGCCAGTCATGAGTGTTGCGGCGCCACTGTCCGCCCCGATCGAGTTGAGCTTCCTGTACACCCGCTCGCTGGGCCCGACGCTCGGGCGCTTCATGACCGGCCTGGCCGGCGCGCGCGTGGTCGGTGCCCGCACTTCCGATGGACGGGTGCACCTGCCGCCCGTCGAGTTCGACCCGATCACACACGAGGCGGTCACCGAGCTGGTCGAAGTTGCCGACGAGGGCGAGGTCGTCAGCTGGTCGTGGGCCGGCGAGCCGTTGCCGGGCCAACCGCTGGACCGTCCGTTCGCCTGGGTACTGGTCCGGCTGGACGGCGCGGACACCTCGCTGTTGCACGCGCTCGACGTACCCTCCCCCGCCGACGTCCGGACCGGCCTGCGGGTCCGCGCGCGCTGGAAGGACGATCGAGCCGGCGCCATCACCGACATCGCCTGCTTCGAACCGGCGACGGGGGCGCGCCGCGCAATCGAAACTGGCGACGTCGATACGGTCACCATCACGACCACGCCGATCGACCTCAAAGTGCTGCACGCGGCGTCCGGTCAGGAGACGCACTACCTGCGAGGGCTCGAGCAGGGACGCCTTCTCGCCCAGCGGTGCCCCAAGTGCGCGAAGGTCTACATCCCGCCACGGGGTGCCTGCCCCGTCGACGGCGTGCCGACCGACGAAGAGGTCGAACTACCCGACCGCGGCATCGTCACGACGTTCTGCATCGTCAACGTCCCGTTCTATGGACAGAAGATCCAACCGCCGTACGTGTGCGCGTACGTGCTGCTCGACGGCGCGGACATCCCGTTCCTGCACCTGATCCTCGACTGCCCCGCCCAGGACGTCCGGATGGGTATGCGGGTCGAGGCCGTCTGGAAATCGAGGGACGAGTGGGGGCCGACGCTCCAGAACATCGACCACTTCCGTCCCACCGGCGAACCCGACGCTCCCTACGAATCATTTCGGGAGCACCTGTGAGAGACGTTGCTGTCGTCGGGTTCAGCCAGTCGCCGCAGGTGCGGCGCACGGATGCAACGACCAACGGTGTCGAGATGCTCGTGCCGATCTTCGCCGAGGTGCTCGGCGGGCTCGGCCTGACCAAGGGCGACATCGGCTTCTGGTGCTCGGGCTCGTCGGACTACCTCGCCGGCCGGGCGTTCTCGTTCATCTCCGCGATCGACGCGATCGGGCCCGTCCCGCCGATCAACGAATCGCACGTCGAGGCCGACGCAGCGTGGGCGCTCTACGAGGCCTGGGTCAAGATCCAGACGGGCGAGGTCGACACCGCCCTGGTCTACGGGTTCGGCAAGTCGTCCGCGGGTGATCTCAAGCGCACGCTCGCGCTGCAACTCGACCCGTACTCGCTCGCGCCGCTGTGGCCCGACTCGATCGCGATCGCCGGTCTGCAGGCGCGGCTGGGCCTCGAGTCGGGGGCGTGGAGCGAGCGGGCGATGGCCGAGGTTGCGGTGCGCGCGCGGCGCGATGCCGAGACCAACGGTGCCGCGCAGCTGACCGGGTCGAAGGACGTCGACGAACTGCTCGCCGAGCCATACCTCGCCGATCCGCTGCGCAGGCACGACTGCGCACCGATCACCGACGGTGCCGCGGTGATCGTGCTGGCGGCGGACGAGCGGGCACGGGAGCTCGCCGAACGTCCCGCGTGGATCAGCGGCATCGCGCACCGGGTCGACTCCGCAGCGCTCGGTTCGCGCGATCTGGTCACGTCCCCATCCACGGTCGCCGCGGCACACGCTGCCGGCATCGACGGCGTCGAAGTGGCCGAGCTGTACACCCCGTTCACTCATCAGGAACTGCTGCTGCGACGCGAGTTGCACCTCGGCGACCACGTCCGGATCACGCCGTCCGGCGGAGCGCTCGCGGGCAACCCGATGTTCGCCGGCGGGCTCGTGCGCGTCGGCGAGGCAGCGCGACACGTCATGTCCGGCGAAGCAGCACGGGTGCTGGCGCACGCGACGGGCGGGCCTGCGCTGCAACAAAACCTCGTGTGCGTCATGGAGGCGAAATGAGACACGCGGCAGCGGTTCTCGGCACGGGACAGACCCACCACCGCGCGAAGCGGCAGGACGTGTCGATGGCTGGACTGCTGCGCGAAGCGGTCGACCGGGCCATGGCCGACGCCCAAGTCGGGTGGGACGACATCGACGCAGTCGTGGTCGGCAAGGCACCGGACTTCTTCGAGGGCGTGATGATGCCGGAGCTGTTCCTGGCCGACGCGCTCGGCGCGGTGGGCAAGCCGTTGCTGCGCGTGCACACGGCAGGGTCGGTCGGTGGGTCGACCGGCATCGTGGCCGCCAGCCTGGTGCAGGCCGGTGTGCACGAGCGGGTGCTGGCCGTCGCGTGGGAGAAGCAGTCCGAGTCGAACGCGATGTGGGCATTGTCGATCCCGATCCCGTTCAGCATGCCGGTCAACGCCGGCGCGGGCGGTTACTTCGCCCCGCACGTCCGCAGCTACATCCGCCGCAGCGGCGCACCGAACCACATCGGAGCGATGGTGGCCGCGAAGGACCGCCGCAACGGGGCGAAGAACCCGTTCGCGCACCTGAAGCAGCCCGACATCACCGTCGAGTCGGTGCAGGCCTCGCAGATGCTGTGGGACCCGATCCGCTATGACGAGACGTGCCCCTCGTCCGACGGCGCGTGCGCGGTCGTGATCGGCGGCGCCGACGCGGCCAAGGCCGTGCAACGCCCGGCCTGGATCCACGCGACGGCGATGCGGTCGGAACCGACGACGTACGCGGGCCGCGACCAGGTCAATCCTCGGGCAGGGCGGGATGCTGCGGCGGCGCTGTGGCGGCAGGCCGGCATCACCGATCCGTTGCACGAGATCGACGCGGCCGAGATCTACGTCCCGTTCTCGTGGTTCGAACCGATGTGGCTCGAGACGCTCGGGTTCACTCCCGAGGGCGAGGGCTGGAAGCTCACCGACACCGGCGAGACGGCGCTGGACGGCTCGCTGCCGGTCAACCCGTCCGGCGGCGTGCTCAGCTCCAACCCGATCGGCGCGTCCGGACTGCTGCGGTTCGCCGAGGCCGCGATGCAGGTGATGGGACGGGCCGGCGAGCACCAGGTGGACGGCGCACGCAAGGCGCTCGGCCATGCCTACGGTGGCGGCTCGCAGTTCTTCGCGATGTGGGTGGTCGGAGCTGATCGGCCATGAGCAGGCGGCAGTTCTCGCTGGCGGTGGCGATGAGCCCGCTCGAGCACATCGTCCCGCTGGCGCAGACCGCCGAAGAGTGCGGGTTCACCTCGATCGCCTTGCCGGACTCGCTGTTCTACTCCGAGACCGTGTCGGCCGACTACCCGTACACGTCCGACGGCAGCCGGATGTGGGACCAGGACACCCCGTGGCCCGACCCGCTGATCGCGGCCGGGGCGATCGGTGCGGCTACGACGACGATCCGGTCGTACACGCAGGTGCTCAAGCTCGGCTCGCGCAATCCCCTGTTGTTGGCCCGGCAGCTGCTCACCGTCGCCGCGCTCACGCAGAACCGGTTCGGGTTCGGCGTGGGCATCGGCTGGTCGCCCGAGGAGTTCCGTTGGTGCGGCGAGCAGTACGCGCGACGCGGCAAGCGGGTCGACGAGATGATCGACGTCATCCAGCTCGTCCTCGCCGGTGGCATGGCCGAGCACCACGGTGAGTTCTACGACTTCGACAAGCTGCAGATGAGCCCGGCACCAACCGAACGGATGCCGTTCTACGTGGGCGGACACACCGACGTCGCGCTACGGCGAGCGGTGCGCATCGGCGACGGCTGGACGTCGGCGATGATCAAGTTCGAGGATCTCGTCGCGACCAAGAAGCGGTTGGACGAACTGCTGGCCGAAGCCGGTCGCGAGAACGACCCGTTCGAGATCCAGGCTGTGTGCATCGACCGATTCGGGGTGGACGGCTACCAGGAACAGTTCGACGCCGGCGTCACCGACATCATCGTCGTGCCGTGGCTGTTCTACGGCGCCGGCTTCGACGCGGACATCGACACCAAGCGGGACGGCGTGCGTCGCTTCGCCGACGAGATCATGACGAGAGTGGTGGACGTGTGACATCGACGATCGAGTGGAACGCGCCGTCCAGGCAGTCGCATCCCGCGCGGGACGCGTCGCTGGCGAGCTACGACGCGGTCAGCCGCAAAGACAAGCAGAGCTGGCTCTCGCTGTTCGCCGAGGACGGCTGGATCGAAGACCCGGTCGGCCCGTCGGCGTTCGATCCGGACGGCAAGGGGCATCACGGGATCGACGGCCGGTCGAGGTTCTGGGATCTCACGATCGCACCGGTGGAACGGTTCGTCTTCGAGATCCACGACTCGTTCGCCGCGGGTAACGAGTGCGCGAACGTGGCCACGTTCCACACCACGCTCGGGAACGGCTACACCGCGCACACCGATTGTGTGGTGATCTACCGCGTCGACGACGCCGGAAAGATCACGTCGCTGCGGGCGATCTGGGAGTGGGACCGCACGCTCGCCTCCGCGCAACCCCCGGACGCCTAGCCACAGCTCGTTCAGTCGCAGCCTTCTGGGCGATGCGCCGCACGTCGTGCCGAGCCCACCTCGCGCCGTCGACCGTCGCCGACACAGCGAGACCGGGGCAGATCAGCCAGAACACCTCGTCGTCGGCCAGCCAGCCTCGGTGACCGTGCACGCGCACCCGGCGATACACCGGTTCGGGATCGCGCACGTCATAGCGGATGAACCAGTTGTGCAGGGCACGAGGCGACGACAGCCGGGCACCGCGCATTACGACGAGGTCGAGGTCGACGCGCCAACCCTCGGGAATCCTCGACTCCCAGACGCGCGCGACGAAGTCGACCCGCTCGAAGTCGTACGCGAAGTCGGTCGACGTGCCGAGGCCCGGCGGTAGATAGCCGAAGGCGACGTGGTCAACGACTGCCGCGGGCGACGCGGCCGCGGCTGCGGCTGGCCCAGCGACGAGCAGAACGGCAAGAACGGCAGGGAGTACTCGCTTCATGCGCCCAGCCTGGCTCGGCGCGGCGATCGGCGGGCGGGATCCGGCCGAGCTGTGGACAGCGCGCGAAAGCGCCTGTGGATACGCGCATCAGTGCGGTACCGGACACTTGTACTGCACCGGCAGCGCCTTGATGCCGTTCAACCAGCCAGAGCGCAGCCGTTGCGGATCACCGAGCATCGAGATGTCCGGCAGGTGGTCGGCGATGGCATTGAAGATCAGGTTGATCTCCATCCGTGCCAGGTTGGCACCGATGCAATAGTGCGGTCCGGTGCCGCCGAACCCCAGGTGCGGGTTGGGGTCGCGGGTGATGTCGAACGAGTAGGGCTCCTCGAACACCTCTGGGTCGAAGTTCGCCGCGGCGTAGTACATGCCGACGCGGTCGCCCTTCTTGATGAGCTGCCCGCCGAGTTCCACGTCCTCCTTGGCGGTGCGTTGGAACACCACCACCGGCGTCGACCAACGCACGATTTCGTCCGCGGCGGACTCGGGACGGTCGCGCTTGAACAGCTCCCACTGCTCGGGGTGCTCGAGGAAGGCGACCATGCCGTGCGTGATCGCATTGCGGGTCGTCTCGTTGCCGGCGACCGAGAGGACGAGCGTGAAGAACGCGAACTCGTCGGAGGTGAGCTCCTGCCCGTCGATGTCGGCGGTGACGAGCTTGGTGACGATGTCGTTGGCAGGGCTTGCCTTGCGATCCTCGGCAAGCTCCATGAAGTACGAGATCATCTCGACCATGGCGCCCTGGGTAGCTTCCTTGTCCTCGCTGTCGTCGTAGCTGATCATGCTGTTCGACCAGTGGAACAGCTTGAGCCGGTCTTCCTGTGGCACCCCGAGCAGTTCCGCGATCGCCTGCAGCGGCAGCTCGCACGCCACGTCGGTGACGAAGTCGCCGCCGTCCGTGGCGATCGCCTGTTGGACGATGTTCTGCGCCCGGGCGGACAGCGCCTCGCGGAGGCTGTTCACGGCCCGCGGCGTGAAGCCGCGCGACACGATCGAACGCATTCGGGTGTGCTGCGGCGCGTCCATGTTCAGCAGGATGATTCGCTGCATCTCGATGTCCTCGCGCGGCGTTTCCGGGTGGAACCGGACGATCGCGGTGTTCTCCCAGTTCGAGAACACGTCCGCGCGACGCGAGACCTCCTTGACGTCGGCATGCCTCGTGAGCACCCAGTGCCCGTCGTCGGCGAAACCGTCGCGCCCCCTCGGCTGCGGCTGCCACCACACCGGGGCGCTGCGGCGCAGCTCGTCCCACTCGGCGCGCGGGAGCGCATGCTGGATGCGGTCGGGATCGTTGACGTCGAAGTCGTCCGGGAGCTGCGGGACTGCCACGCGGAGCCTCCTGAGCTAACTGAAACACGTTCTAGCCGAATTGAAGCATACTCGCGTGCGCTATCGGAAGTCGGACCCTCGGCGCGGTTGCAGCTAACGAGAACGTGTTCTAGTTTGAGCCGGTGGGCACACCGGTGATCGTCGAGGCCGTCCGCACGCCGATCGGCAAGCGGAACGGCTGGCTGGCCGGACTGCATGCCACCGAGGTGCTCGCGGCGGCGCAGCGGGCCCTGGTCGAGCGTGCCGGTATTGACCCCGTCCTCGTGGAACAGGTCATCGGCGGCTGCGTCACCCAGGCCGGCGAGCAGTCGAACAACGTCACCCGAACTGCTTGGCTCAGTGCGGGACTGCCCTGGCAGACCGGGGCGCAGACCGTCGACTGTCAGTGCGGTTCCGCCCAGCAGGCGAACCATCTGCTCGCGGGCCTGATCGCGTCCGGCGCGATCGACGTCGGGATCGCGTGCGGCGTGGAGGCGATGTCGCGGGTGCCGCTCGGCGCGAACATCGGACAGGCCGGCAAGCCGAAGCCGGACGACTGGGACATCGACCTGCCCAACCAGTACCTGGCCGCGGAGCGGATCGCGATTCGACGTGGGCTGCACCGCGACGAGGTCGACGCGTTCGGCGTTCGGTCGCAGCACAACGCCCGTACCGCGTGGGACGAAGGCCGTTTCGACTCGCAGGTGGTGCCCGTCAAGGCGCCGGTGCTGGGCGAGGACGGGACGTCCACCGGCGAACTGTGTTCGGTCAGCCGAGACCAGGGCCTGCGCGAAACCACGGTCGAGGCACTGGCCAAGCTCAAGCCAGTCCTGGACGAAGGCGTGCACACCGCCGGAACGTCGTCACAGATCTCCGACGGCGCGGCCGCGGTCATGCTGATGGATCTGGATCGCGCGCGCTCGCTCGGTCTACGTCCGCGCGCCCGGATCGTCACGCAATGCCTTGTGGGCTCGGAGCCGTACTACCACCTGGACGGGCCGGTGCAGGCAACGGCGCGACTGCTCGAGCGCAGCCGGATGGCCGTCGGCGACATCGATCTGTTCGAAGTGAACGAGGCGTTCGCGTCGGTACCGCTGTCGTGGCTGCAGGTCTACGGCGCGGACTCTGACAAACTGAACGTCAACGGCGGCGCGATCGCGCTCGGCCACCCGGTCGGTAGCACCGGCGCGCGGCTGATCACCACCGCGCTGCACGAACTCGAGCGGCGCGACGCGTCGACCGCTCTGATCACGATGTGCGCCGGCGGCGCACTGTCGACCGGCACCATCATCGAGAGGATCTGAGCCATGGGCGACGGCACTGCCGGCCTGACAAATGTCATCCAGGCGCCACCGGACAAGGTCATCGACGCGCTCACCGACTTCGAGTCGTTCCCGTCGTGGCAGGCGATGGTGCTCGAGTGCGAGGTGCTCGACCGTGATGCCGACGGACGTGGTTCGCGCGTGCGCATGAAGGTCGATGCCAAGGTGCGCAAGGTCGAGTACATCGTCAAGTACCACTACGACCTGCCCAACGGACTCGGGTGGGTGCAAGAAAGCGGCGACCTGAAGGAGAACACCGGCGAGTACCGCTTCGTGGCCACCGACGACGGGACGACCGAGGTCACCGTCGACATCGTCGCCGAGGTCGGCTTCTTCGTGCCCGGACCGATGAAGAGGCTCATCCGCGAACAGTCGCTGAAGAACTCGCTGCGCGAACTCAAGAAGCGCGTCGAAGCCTGACAACGCACTCACGCGGGCTGCAATTCACCGGTCCGCAACTCGCGATCTCCGATCCGCTGTAACGATCAGGAGCCATACACCGGAGCCGGCGAAGCGGCCTCGGCCAGCAAGTCGTCAATGATCGGGCCGAGCTCCGACGGCTCCCAGCGCGCGCCCTTGTCCCGGGACGGACCGTGCTGCCACCCGTCCGCGACCGACACCGACCCGCCCTCGATCTCGAACACCCGACCCGTCACGTGCCCCGATTCGCCGCTCCCCAGCCACACCACCAGCGGCGACACGTTGTCCGGCGCCATCGCGTCGAAACCGGAGTCGGGCGCGGCCATGGTCGAAGCGAACGCCGCCTCGGTCATCCGGGTCCGCGCTGCAGGAGCGATCGCGTTCACCCGTACGCCGTACCGCTTCCACTCCGCCGCAGCGACGAGCGTCAGACCGACGATGCCGGCCTTCGCCGCCGCGTAATTACCCTGCGCGACACTGCCCAGTAGCCCTGCACCGGAGCTCGTGTTGATCACGCGAGCATCCCGTTGCCGCCCCGCCTTCGACTCGGCGCGCCAGTACTCGATCGCGTGCCGCATCGTCGCGAAATGCCCTTTCAGGTGCACGCGGATCACCGCGTCCCACTCGTCCTCGCCGAGATTGACGAGCATTCGGTCGCGGAGGAAGCCGGCGTTGTTCACCAGCACGTCCAACCGGCCGAAGTGTTCGATCGCGGTCTGCACCAGGCGGTGCGCGCCGTCCCAGGTGGCGACGTCGTCACCGTTGGCGACCGCCTTTCCGCCGGTCGAAGCGATCTCGTCCACGACATAGGCGGCAGGCCCGGAAGCGCCGCCGGACCCGTCCAGCCCGACACCCAGGTCGTTGACGACGACGGATGCTCCCTCCGCCGCGAACGCCAGGGCATGCGCGCGCCCGATGCCGCGCCCGGCGCCCGTGACGATCACGACCCGACCGTCGCACAAACCCATCAGGTCGCCTTTGCTTCTGCCGCTGACAGGAATGCCGGACGCTCCCCGCCACCGTGCACCAGCAGGCCGGCACCGCTGACGTACGACGCGAGCGGTGAGGCGAGGAAAGCCACGCAGGCGCCGATCTCCTGCGGGTCCGCGAGCCGTCCCAACGGGACGGTCGATGCCACCGCCGCGATGCCGGCGTCGTCGCCGTAGTGCACGTGCGCCTGCTCGGTTCGCACCATTCCGGCGACGACCGAATTCACCCGCACCTTCGGCGCCCACTCGACGGCGAGGGTCGCGGTGAGATTGTCCAGCCCAGCCTTCGCCGCTGCGTACGCTGCGGTACCCGGCGACGCGCGGTGCCCGCTCACACTGCTCACGTTGACGATTGCGCCGCCGCTGTCCTGCCGCTGCATGACCGCGTTCGCAGCCTGCGCGACGGTCAACGGCGCGAGCAGATTGAGCTCCACGACCTTGGCGTGGAACCGGGGACTCGCAGACGCAGTGTCTGCGTACGGCGCTCCCCCTGCGTTGTTGACCAGGATGTCCAGCCGCTCGAAGGATCGGACGAGGTCATTCACCTGGTCCGGATCGCGCACGTCGCACTGACGGAACTCCGCCGACAGTTCATCGGACGGCATCGTGCGCCCGCACACGACCACGCGCGCGCCTGCCTCATGAAGCACATCGGTGATGCCGCGCCCGACCCCGCTCCCTCCCCCGGTCACGAGCGCGACCGCGCCGGCGAGACCCAGATCCATCACCGTGCTAACCTACCAAGCAATTGCTTGGTTGAACATCGGAAGGCGAGGCGTCGTGGGGATCAGTTCGACCACCGACGCCGACGGCATCACCGTCGTCACGGTCGATTACCCGCCGGTGAACGCCTTGCCAGTACAGGGGTGGTTCGCGCTGGCCGACGCCCTGCGGTCAGCTGGTCGCGATCACGCCACCCACGTCGTCGTACTACGTGCCGAAGGACGCGGGTTCTGCGCCGGTGTCGACATCAAAGAAATGCAACGCACCGATGGTTTCGACGCGCTGATCGGCGCGAACCGCGGCTGCTACGAAGCGTTCGGCGCGGTCTACGACTGCGCAGTCCCGGTGGTCGCTGCGGTGCACGGCTTCTGCCTCGGCGGCGGCATCGGCATTATCGGCAACGCCGACATCGTGGTCGCCAGCGACGACGCGACGTTCGGGCTGCCCGAGGTCGATCGCGGCGCGCTCGGCGCGGCAACCCACCTGTCACGACTGGTGCCGCCACACCTGATGCGCGCGATGTACTTCACCTCCAGCACCGTCGACGCAGCCAGCCTGCACCACCACGGCTCGGTGTACCGCGTCGTTCCGCGCGACCAACTCGATGCCACGGCACTCGAAGTGGCAGGCGCCATCGCGGCGAAGGACACCCGGGTCATCCGCTGCGCCAAGGAAGCCATCAACGGCATCGACCTGCAGCACGTGCACCGCAGCTATCGGTATGAGCAGGGTTTCACCTTCGAGCTCAATCTCGCCGGCGTGGCCGACGAGCATCGCGACGCCTTCGTCGAGCGGCGCGCATGAGAGACAAGCGCACGTCGATCGACGCTGTCGTCGGCGAGATCCGCAGCGGGATGACGATCGGCATCGGCGGGTGGGGATCACGGCGCAAACCCATGGCCATCGTGCGGGCACTGGCCCGCTCGGACGTCACCGACCTGACGCTCGTCTCGTTCGGTGGTCCGGACGTCGGGTTGCTCTGCGCCGCGGGCAAGGTTCGCGAGCTCGTCTTCGGATTCGTGTCGCTCGATTCGATCGCCTACGACCCGTGGTTCTCCCAGTCGCGCACGTCGGCGGCCCTTGCGGTTCGCGAGCTGGACGAAGGCATGGTGGTCGCGGGTCTGCGTGCGGCGGCGCAGCGCGTGCCGTTCCTGCCGATGCGCGCCGGCCTCGGCTCGGACGTGCTCGAGCGCTATCCCGGGCTGCGCACCGTCACGTCCCCCTACGACGACGGCGAGGACTTGGTCGCCATGCCGGCGCTGCCCCTCGACGTCGCGCTGGTGCACCTCAATCAGGCCGACCCCTACGGCAACGCCGCCTACCTCGGCCCCGATCCGTACTTCGACGACCTGTTCTGCCTGGCGGCAATACGACGGTTCGTGACATGCGAGCAGGTCGTGTCCACGGATGCGCTCGTGTCGGACGTCCCGCCCCAAGCCCTGCTGCTCAACCGGATGATGGTCGACGGCGTGGTCGAGACACCGCACGGCGCGCACTTCACGTCGTGCGTCCCCGACTACGGCCGCGACGAGGCGTTCCAGCGCAAATATGCGGCAGCGGCCTCCGATCCGCATGAATGGACGGCGTTCGTCGAGAAGTACCTCACCGGCGACGAAGCGAGCTACCAACGGGCCGTGAACGCGTGACCGCGACGCGAGCCGAGGTGTGCGCCGTCGCGTGCGCGGACCTGTTCGCCGACGACGGCGAGATCCTCGTCAGCCCGATGGGCACGATGCCGTCGATCGGCGCGCGGCTGGCCCGGCTGACGTCGGCACCGGACATTCTGATGTCCGACGGCGAGGCGTACTTGCTGTCCGACACCCCCGGGTTGGGACAGCGCGGCGCGATCGAAGGCTGGCTTCCTTACCGGCGGGTGTTCGACGTCGTCGCGAGTGGTCGACGGCACGTGGTCATGGGCGCCAACCAACTCGATCGGTACGGCAACCAGAACATCTCGTCGCTCGGGCCGCACGGCCATCCGATCCGTCAGATGTTCGGCGCACGCGGCGCGCCCGGCAACACGATCAACCACCGCACGAGTTACTGGGTGCCTCGACATTCGCGGCGCGTCTTCGTCGAGGCGGTCGACTTCGTCTCCGGTGTGGGTTACGACCGGGCGGTCGGCGTGGCGAGCCGGTTCCACGACCTGCACCGCGTCGTCACCAACCTGGCCGTGCTCGCGTTCGATGGCCCGGACCGCTCGATGCGACTGGTGAGCACGCACCCCGGCGTGGACGTGGTCGACGTGCAGGACCAGACGGGATTCGCTCTCGACCCCAGCGACACAACGATCACCCGCGAGCCCACCGACGAGGAGCTGAAACTGCTGCGCGAAGTGATCGACCCCGCCGGCGTCCGCTACAAGGAGGTGCCGTCATGAGGACGGCGCTGACCGAACTCGCCGGGGTCGAGCACCCCATCGTCCAGACCGGCATGGGTTGGGTCGCAGGTCCGCGCCTGGTCGCAGCCACCGCGGAGGCAGGCGCGTTGGGCATTCTCGCCAGTGCCACCATGACCTTCGACGAATTGGTCGCTGCGATCGACGAGGTCGAGCAGCGCACGTCCAAGCCGTTCGGAGTCAACCTTCGTGCCGATGCGGCGGACGCCTCCGACCGCGTCGATCTGCTCATCGACGCCGGCGTCAAGGTGGCTTCGTTCGCCCTAGCGCCGAAGCGGGAATTCATCTCACGGCTCAAGGCAGCGGGTGTGGTCGTCATCCCGTCGGTCGGCGCAGCGAAGCACGCGCACAAAGTCGCCGAGTGGGGTGCCGACGCCGTGATCGTGCAGGGCGGTGAGGGCGGCGGGCACACCGGTGGGGTGGCGACGACGCTGCTCCTGCCGTCCGTTCTCGACGCGGTGGACATCCCGGTCGTCGCAGCCGGTGGCTTCTTCGACGGACGCGGGCTGGCCGCCGCATTGGCCTACGGCGCAGCGGGAATCGCCATGGGCACCCGGTTCCTGCTCACCCGGGAGAGCACGGTGCCCGACGCCGTCAAGCAGGTCTATCTAGGCTCCGGCCTGGACGGGACGGTAGTCACCAGGCGCGTCGACGGCATGCCCCATCGCGTGCTTCGTACCGCACTCGTCGACCATCTCGAGAAGTCGAATTCGGCCGTCGGGCTGGCACACGCAGTGCGCAACGCCCGGCGGTTCAAGCGGCTGACACAGTTGCGCTGGCGCGACATGGTGCGCGAGGGCTTGGCGACCAAGCACGATAAGGACCAGACCTGGACACAGCTGATCATGGCGGCGAACACGCCGATGCTGCTTCGCGCCGGTCTCGTCGACGGCAACGCACGGGCGGGCGTGCTTGCGAGCGGTCAGGTGGTCGGGATGCTCGACGACCTGCCGTCGTGCGCCGACCTCGTGACCGCGATCGTCACACAGGCGGAGAAGATCATTACCGAACTGGCGAGCTGACCGAACTGGCGGGATCGATCAGGATCTTCGCGTGGTGCTCGGCGGTGGCGAGTTCGGTGAAGGCGGCGTCCACTCCCCCGAGCCCGACCGTCCGGGTCACCACCGGCGCCGCGTTCACCTTGCCCTCCGCGAGCAGGTGCAGCGTCTCGCGGAACTCCAGCGGCGTGTAGCCGAGCACGAAACGCAGATCGATCTCCTTGTTGATCGCCATGGCCGGACGGACGCGATCGGCCTCCATGCACACCCCGACCACGACGACGCGTGAGTAGAGCGGCGCCGTGCTGATCAGCTGGTCGATCACCCCGGGGACACCGACGCATTCGAAGATCACCGGATGTTTCGGTGTCACCAGGCCGGCGCTGTCGGCGACCTGCCAGATGCGATGCCACGGCAGGAACGGGATCCGGCGCAGCTTCTCCATCGCACCCACCGCCAGCTCGAACACGTCTGGCGCGTGGGTGAGGTGTCCGTACGCGTCGGCCGTCTCGAACGGGGACTGGCGGGCGGGGTTGACGACGATGTCGGCGCCCACCTGGGTGGCGAGGGTGCGGCGCGCTGCCGAGTAGTCGCTGGCGACGACCGTCCGGATGCCTTTGGCTTTCAACATCCCGATGACGGCGAGACCGATCGGGCCACACCCGATCACCACCGCCACTTGGTTCTTCTTGATGTCGCTGCGTCTCACCGCGTGCAGCCCGACTGCCATCGGCTCGGTCAGCGCCGCTACCTCGCTCGACAGGCCGTTCGGGACGGCGAAGGTGAGTGACTGCTCGACGAGCATCTGCTCGGCGTACCCGCCCGGTGCCGAGATCGACAGCCCGGTCGGGTGCACCGCTCCGTCGGCGCGCAGCAGCGGGAACGACACGACCCGGGTGCCTGACCCGAACGGATTGCTCGTCCGCGGGCCGTGATCGAGCACCTCGCCGCAGAACTCGTGACCGAGTACGACCGACTGGTCGGAGCGGAAGATGCCGTCGTAGCCGACCTCGGCGGTGATGTCGGCGAGCTCGTCGCAATTGTGCCGGGCATGCAGGTCCGAGCCGCAGATGCCGCAGCGCAGCACCTTGATCAGCAGCTGTCCGCGGGCCGGCTGCGGCGTGGGCAGGTCGGTGACCGCGAGGTCGGCCTTCGTACACGTGACGGCCTTCATCTTGTGGACCCTACCGAGTCATCCAGTCGGACGTTGACGAGTTGCGTGCGCGGAGGGACCCTCGCCAGCGAGGGGGTGAGTGCGATGGCAAAGTTTGCCGTCTTCTTCACATTCAAGGGCGAAACAGTCAAAGCGATGATGGACCACCCGAGTGATCGGGCTGTCGTCGTCTCGAAGCTGTGCGAGAGCATCGGCGGAAGGATGCTGTCTTATTACGTCATGTTCGGTGCCTGGGACGGGATGGTGATCTTCGAGGCGCCGGACAGCAAGGCCGCGGCGGCGTTCAGTCTGGCGGTGAGCAGCACCGGAGCCCTCGGCCATCTCGAGACGCACGAACTGATGGACGCGAGCGAGCTCAACGACGCGGTCGGGACGGCCGCCGGCCTGGCGTACACCCCGCCCGGCCGGTAGATGTTAATTGCCGAAATAGCCGAGCCGGACGCGACCGGCCCGTTGGCGGAGTACTACGAGCACACAAGGCAGCAATGGGGTTTCCTGCCGAATTTCGCGCTCGCCTTCTCACACCGTCCGGACGTCGCGCAGGCGTGGAACGCGCTCAACGTGACCGTGCGCGAGAGTATGGACCGGCGCCGCTTCGAGATCGTCACGATTGCGGCCTCGCGCGCCCTGCACTCGACGTACTGCACCGCGGCGCACTCGACGTTCCTGCGTGACGTGTGCGGCGACGAAGAGACAATGCGTTCGATCGCGCTCGACCCGAGTGGGTCGGCACTTTCGGAGCAGGATCGTGCGGTCTATGACTTCGGGACCAAGCTCGCGACCAACGCCATGCTGATCGAGCGTGCTGATATCGACCGGTTGCGCGCCGTCGGGCTTGCCGATGCGGACATCGCCGATCTGGTGTTCGCCGTCGCCGCGCGATCGTTCTTCACCCGCGTGTTGGACGGTGTGGGGATACAGCTCGATCCGGAGATCGCAGCGACGTTCTCCGGCGCGGTTCTCGAGGCGATGGTGGTCGGTCGCGCAGTGGCTCAATAGTCGGACGTCGACACGCTCTACGCTCGTCCCAGCTTGGTGCCGCTGCCGCTTGCTCGGTTCGCCGGCGCGTACACCGTCGGTGGGCGCACCATCGACACGCGCAGGTGGATCGGCAGCCAGAACCACAATTGGGGTCGCGAGCACACAGCCGCAGAGCTCACCGTGCGCGACCGGCGCAGTGGACAGTCCGAGGTGCTGCGCACGCACAACCGCGCGCTGTTCGAGATCCTCACCGACGACATCGACCACGGCATTGCAATCCGCGCCTGACGATCTCGACGGCCTGGCGGAGGACCAAAGGCCCGCACCGCGTTCGACGGTTCGGTCGGATGATTGACGTGCGCTGGGACGGCGCGCCGAGGAGGCAGCCGTGCGACGGATCTGGACTGCGCTGGGAGCGCTGCTCATCGTTCTGTTGATCGGGACGGTGGGCTACGTGCTGCTCGGCTTCGGCCTGTTGGACGCGATCTATCAGACGGTGACCACTGTGACCACGGTCGGGTTCCGCGAGGTCAGACCGTTGTCGTCCAGCGGCAAGGTGTTCACGATCGCCATCATCCTGGCCGGTGTCGGCACGGCGTTGTACGCGTTGACACAGCTCCTCGAGGCAATCGTCGAAGGGCACCTGCAACAACACATGGAGGCTCGACGTATGGACCGGGCGATCGCACGCATGCACGACCACGTGATCATCTGCGGGTGGGGTCGGGTCGGCCGCGCCGTCGCCACACATCTCGTCTCGACGGATCAGCACGCGGTCGTCGTGGACCGCGACCCCTCGCGCCTCGAGGGGGTCGGCTTCCCGCACGTGCTCGGCGACATCAGCGACGACGAAGTCCTGATCTCAGCGGGCGTCCACCGGGCCAGAGCATTGGTCGCCGCGATCGACACCGACGCGGACAACGTGTACGTCACGCTGTCGACACGCGCATTGCGGCCGGATATCACGATCATTGCCCGGGCCCGCTCCGAGGAGTCCACCGCGAAGCTGCTTCGAGCCGGCGCCGACCGCGTTGTCAATCCGCAATTGATCGGTGGCCGTCGCATGGCCGCGTTCGCGCTGCAACCGGACGTCGCCGAGTTCCTCGACGTGGTGATGCACGACGAGTCGCTCGACTTCCGGATCGAGCAGATCGAGGTGGGTGCGACCTCGGTGTTGTGTGATCGCACTGTTGGAGAAAGTGCATTGCCGAAGCGGACGGGCGTGGTCTTGCTCGCCCTGCGCCGCACCGCCTCTGCGGCGTTCGAACCGAACCCGTCGGATCAGGCAGTGATCCAAGCGCGCACGATCTTCATTGCTCTCGGTACGCCCGCACAGCTGCACGCGCTCCGGCAACTTGCGGCTGAACCCGAGAGCACACCGGTCCCCGCACGTCCGGTCGGCGAGTAGGGGACGACGCGTTGCGCCGCGTGACAAGCTGAGCGCGTGCCGTCCCGGCCGAGCGAGGCGCTGCAAGCGTCCGTCCCCTCGGCCTGCAATGCTCGCCGCCAGCTGGTCGTCGGCGCAGCGACCCTCGTCGGCGTGTACTTGTCGGTGTTCGGGCCGGGTGTCGTCACGTCTATCCGGGCCCTCATGGGTCTCACTCCCCCGCCCGTCCCGGTCGCCTGGACCGATCGCGTCGCGGCGCTCGAGTGGGACGTGTTCACCGTAAGCGTCGTGGTGATCGTCGTGCTGCGCCGGCTTCCGCGGCATGCACCGCTCGTGACAGACCGCATGCGTTTGAGTCGGAAACCGACGCGTCCGATTGCGGGCGGGCTTCTCGGGGCTTCAGCGGTGTACGTGGCGGTCGCGGCGGCGAGCAGCTGGGTCGGTGGTTCCGTCGTCTCCACCTGGCATCTTGCGCACGCCGCGTACACGCAGGTGGGCAGCGGCGTCGGCTCGTTCCTCGTAACCGGCGCGGCGGCAACCGCCGCCGGCTTCACCGAAGAGATCACGCTGGTCGCACTGGCCGCTGCCGTGATCGAGCACGCGTTCGCCGCCCGCGGCCGCGATGGCCGGTGGGCGGTGCCGACGGCGATTGCCGCAATGGTCGTGTTGCGGCTGCTCGTGCACCTGTACTACCTGTGGGGCAGCGTGTTCGTGCTGATCTGGGTTCCGGGTGCGTATCTGGTCTACCGCTGGGCCGGCTCGGTGTGGCCGTTGGTGATCGGCCATTGGTGCTACGACTTCCTCGCCGTGGCAGCGCAGACATCTCCCGGTTCGGCGCGACAGTTCGACGCCGTTCTGCACGCCGTTGCTGCGGTTGGCGTTGCGGTCGTCGTCATCACATCGCTCCGAGTCGGTGTCGGGCGAAAGAGACAATGACCGAATGCCGAGCCGACTCGCCGCCATCGTGATCAATGCCGTCGACCCCGAGGTGGTAGCCGACTTCTGGTGTGCAGTACTCGGCTGGAGCGTGCTCGAGCGAGAGCCCGACGGCATCACAATCGGCGACGCCGAGGGATCGTGGCCGACGATCGACATCTTCGTCGTACCCGATGCGAAGACAGTACAGAACCGGCTGCACTTCGATCTGCGCGCTGACGGACTGTCAACGGCTGATGAGCTCGACCGGCTGATCACGTTAGGAGCGCGGCCGGTGGACGTCGGACAGCCGGCCGACGCGAGCTGGGTGGTGCTGGCCGATCCGGAGGGCAACGAGTTCTGCCTCCTGTCACGGTCGGTCCAGCAAATGGCTGAATTGGCGTAGGAGGGCAGATTCCGGCGCCGGTGGAGGCTGCGGTTGCTGGTCGTCGCCGCCCTCGGCCGGGATCGGGACCGCAGTCGTGGTTACACAGCAACAAGGCCCATCTCGACTGCGGCTGCCCAGCTTGCTTCAGCTCGCGATCGGCGAGCCGTCGCCGTGGGCTACGTGTTGTGTTCATGTCCTTGCCCTCCCTCTCAGGGCGTTGTTCGAGGTGTGGACGATCTTGTCGCTAGAGTCGCCTCGATGAGTGTTGGGTTGGCTGCGTCCGGGGCGAATACCCGGCGAAGCCACCGCGGCGGTCTGATTGCCGGACTGGTGGTGGACAACCTCGGATCAGGCATGTTCCTGCCACTCACCGTCGTATTCATCGTGCGAGGTGTCGGCCTGTCAGTCGGCACGGCCGGAACGCTGCTGACCGTTGGCACGTTTGTCGGTCTGCTTGCCCCTGCGTTGGTGAGCCGGGTGGTTGATCGCGTCGGGCCACTGGCGGTTGTCGTCGTCTCGATGCTGGTCCAGGCGGCAGGGATGCTGTGCTACCTGCTCGCGCACGCCATTGTGCTCACCGTGCTGGCCGCCGCGCTGGTTGCCGCCGGCACGCAGACCTTCTACAGCGCGTTGTTCGCGTTGATCTCTTCGGTGGTCGGTGCGGGTCCCAAGGACCACGCCTTCGCGGTGGTCGGCATGGCCCGCGCTGGTGCCTTCGGCGCGGGCAGCCTGATTGCCGGACTGCTGCTGACTCTGACGACCACGACTGGTCTGCGGATCGCGGTGGGCGTCGACGCGCTCTCGTTCGTGGCCGCGGCGGGTCTGCTTGCCCTTCTCGTCCACCCGGGAAAGGGTGCGCGCCTGCACACGCGTCATGACTTCGGATCGGACGGGGCGCAACGACCAGGGCGTGTCATTAGTGACCGACCGTTCCTGGGGCTGATCGGGACTGTCGCCCTGCTCGCCCTCGTCACCGACGTCTTCCTCGTCGGGCTGCCGGTGTACGCGCTGACCGTCCTGCACACTCCCGGATGGGTGCCGGGTGTATGCCTCGCCATGCTGACCGCAGCAACCAGCACGCTGACCAGTCGGGTCGTCCGTGCGACGGCCGGCAGGTCGCGCACCACAGCTCTGGGTACCGGCGCCGCGTTCTACCTCCTCTGGTGCCTACTGGCCGCGACCGCCGACGTCGTGCCTGGCGAGTGGGCCGCAGCGTGGCTGCTCGGCTCGACTCCGTTTCTCATCGCCGGGTCACTGTTCGCTGAGTCCCGCGTGAACGCGATCGCCGAAGCGGCCGCCCCGCCACAATCGCGTGGACGGTACTTGGCAACCTTTCAATACGCCTTCACCACCGCGGGCCTGCTCGCTCCCCTGGTCGTTGCGCTGTTCGCCGTGGCGACGTGGTTGCCGTGGCTCGTCGTCGCTGTCAGCGCGACGTTCGCCTTGAGCACGCTCCCCTGGCTCGCGCGGACACTTCCAGCCCGCGCCGTCAGGGCCGGGCAAATCGAAGAGTGTCCGCCGTGACCGAGGCCGGCAACTCCGTCCAACCGTTGGACCGTCGAAGCGGGAGCCACACATTCTCCTTAAACGACCCGCGAGCTCAGCTTCTTTCGGGCCACCGTCCCAGCAGGCGCGGTGTCCGCGACCGTGGTCACCCACGACCGACGCCACACCCGCAGCCACGGTCGGTGGCGACGCCTAGTTCGAGCGGCCCGCTGATCGCGAGCGTGGTGGGCAGCGGTCATCAGGTCGGCGCGGTGCTGGTCGGCACGTGCCGGCGTGAACTGGTACATCTCAATCCCCTTATACGACAGGCGTTCATCTGTTCGTTGACTAGGACGTCTCCGAGCAATGCCTGATACATGGACCTCGACGCCGTGTCACACCGGGCGCGTCATCAGTAGTGACCCTTTTGCCGTATGGAAGGGGTGCCGACCGGAGGACCCTCGACCACGTCAGGCAATCGCACATGTCGCCGCGCACGAACTCGGCGCGGCCGCCTACGCGATCAAAGCCGCACGCGAAGCCGCGCCAGAAGGCGAGGGCGACGTGGCAGCGCGACCAACTTCCGGGCAACCCGTAGGAACACGACGAATACATGCGACTACCTTGTGACCTACCTAGCCCCTTAGTAGGTTACGAGCATGGCGATGCGGATGACGATCCCGCTGCAACTGGTGCTCCAGGTGCTCCTCGAGGACCCGGACCGCGAGCTGTACGGACTGGAGATCGGCGGTGCGGCCGGCTTGGCCAGTGGCACCGTGCATCCGCTGCTGGCCCGGTTGGAAGGGCACGGCTGGCTCGAATCCCGCTGGGAGGACATCGACCCGAGCACCGAGGGCCGGCCCGCCCGCCGGTATTACCGGCTCACCGGCGAAGGTGCCGAGGACGCCCGGGCGGCACTCGCGCGCGTCCGCGCCCGGCGGCCGCAGGGCATGCCGTCGCCGGCACTGGGTCAGGGGGCATGAAATGCCCACGGCGGCGACCTGGCAGCGGCCCCCGACCTGGTGGGCTCGTGCCCTGATCGCAGCCTCGGTCCCGGTGCTGCCCAGGTCTGCCCGGGCACGGTACGAGGAGGAGTTCATCGCCGATCTCTACGGGATGTCGCGCATCGAGCAGGCGCGCTACACCGGTCACGTGTTGGCCGGTTGCGTATCGCTGCGGCTGGCGGTCCGCAGCGCCGTCGGCCGGACGTCCACCCTGGAGGGAATCGACATGACGCCACGACAATGCCGGCCGTTACGGTGCCGGCTCAACCTGCACCACGACTGGCACGACGAATCCACCGACAACGGCACCCGCTTCCAACGCTGCCGCCGCTGCGGCAAAGACGCGACCGGACCGGTCACCACAGGCGACGACAACGTGGAGGCCATAGCCAGGCATGGGTTCGTGGTGGGTGGTGGATAGAACCCACTGCCAGCCCGAGGACTCGTTCCGATCGGAGACGTCGAGCCGCGTGGCCGCAGCGAGAGGTCCTGCAACTGCACGCGCAGCAGTTCCGGTGGAACCAAACGGGGCTCCCGACGGGTGTCCCGCATTATGACGCCAGGACAACGCCGGCCGTTACGGTCCCGGCTCAACCTGCACCACGACTGGCAAGACGAATCCACCGACGACGGCACCCGCTACCAACGCTGCCGCCGCTGCGGCAAGGACAAGACCGAGGTCGATCCCGGTAATTTCGACGGCAAGAATCTCGGCGCCGGACTGGCCGGCGGCGGTTTCAGCGGTTCCGTCTGATCGCGGCATGGAGGGCACACCGCACTTGCCACTCGCTCTAATCTGACCGCATGCGGACGGTCCGCGCCTGGCCGGCGTACCTGCGCTTCCCCGACCCGAGGTCGGGTCAAGACCCTCGCCGGCGTGCAGTCGCAGGCTACGGGGTGACGCCGAAGCCGGCGAGGAAGGCCAGGTCGTCCGGTTGGTCGAGGCGGTAGGCGTTCGTACTCCCGGTGCAGGTCGAACTGATCCCGAAGGAGTTGACCGCGGTAACGGTTGTCGTGCCCTTCACCAGGATCGGGCCTCCCGAATCGCCGAAGCAGGTTCCCCCGCGGTGTGCGGTGCCGTTGTCGTTGGAGAAGCGGGCCGCAACGCCCTTACCGACCCCGGACACGCCGTTGAGATTCACGAGAATCGCATCCGCGGTGCGCCGGGTGTCGCCGCCGAGCTGGATCTTGGGCCCGGACTTCTCCAAGCCGTACCCCACCGGAGTGAAGTGCTGGCTCTTGTTCGGGAAGATCCGGTCGAGCAGCCCGAGGGTAGGCAGCGTTCCGTAGGTCGACATGTTCACCGGCATGTTCAGACGCAGTACCCCTGCGTCGTGCTCGAAGAACGCAGCCGGGTCGAACTGGGGGTGCGGGAAAGCCGTGGCCCGGTGCCATTGGGACGACGCGTTCAACGCGTTTCGCCACGCCACATACCGTCCGGCGTTGTTGTTCGGCGCAAACGTGGAACTCGGCGGCAGGATGCTGAAGTCGGGCGCCTCGTTGAAGTCGATCCAGACGTCGTTCCCGCCGGACCCCGAGCCTCCTCCGGCAGTGGTTGAGACCCCGTTGTGCCCCACCCCATACGTGCAGTGGCCGGCGGTTACCACGATCGTGCTGTTCAGCAGCGTTCCCGAACAGGTGAACCAGGAACCTGGGTCAGTGAACCGGGGGTCCGCCTCGTCCGGGACGTAGAACAGCAACTCACCCACGTACGGGTGGGCGCCGTTGTCGGGCTGGCCATTGGTGATCGCTCCGGCCGGCACCGCCGGGGCCAGAAACGCGAGACTCAGCGCGGCGGTGACCGCCACAATAATCTTCTTGAACATCCGGCCCTCCCAGCAGTTCGGACAACGCTTCGGTGATCGGTTCGGCGGGGAATCACCGGAACATACGTCACCGTCCGACAACTAGGAAAGACCCGATCTGGGATCAAGCCACGGAACGCTGATCTGGAACACCGCCGAAGGAGCCCCCAACGGCTGGAACGCGCGCCGGGGTCGCAGCATCACGCTGCGATCCCGGACCAGCTCGACCAGCTGACCAGAGCCTGCGCGTCGACGATGCCCGCCTGGACCTGGTGGACCAGTTCTTCGAGCTGTTCGGCGGGCGACCGTTCGGTCCGCAGGTAAGCGTTCCCGAACGTGCGACCCGGCTCGACCAGACTCTCGGGCGCACCGGGCGAGACCCATCGTGGCAGGCACCCGACTGACGATCGCATCGGGCGAAGATCGTGCACGGGCCAGTGTGCCGCGAAGCGGTTCAGTCGGATGTGTGTGCAACCAGCCGGTAGTTGAGCCAGACAGTGCCGCTCGGTGTCGGGGTGACGTCGAGCAGCTGCAACCGCACCCACTCCTTGAGGTGTTCGAACAAACGCCGGCCCGTGGGGTCCAGGACAGGACCGACCGCCAATTGCAACTCGTCCACCAGTCCCGCGGCGAGTAGCGATCGTGCCAACTCGATGCTGCCGTGGACTCCGATGTCACCGCCTGGGCGAGCCTTGAGCGCACCGAGGAACTCCGCGATCGGACCGGTCACTGCTTCCGAGTCGCCCCACGAATGGGCCAGCGGACTCGAGGTGACGACGTACTTCTTGACGCCGTTGATGAAGTCCGCGAACGGCTGCTCGTCGGACCTGGGCCAGTAGCGCGACCATTCGTCGTACATGTTGCGACCGAGCAGCACCGCGTCCTGGTCGCGGATCAGTTGCGCCTCGAGGTCGATCATCACCGAGTCGAACACCGGCGGCCCGTTCAAGTCTGGTTCGGTGTCGGGGAAGTAACGGCGTGGGTCGTCGACCGCCCCATCGAGGGATGTCAGGGTGTAGAGGACGACCTTGCGCACGCTGTCACTGTCCCTTGATGGGACGGATCTCGACACCGCTGAACGGCGACGATGCCTCAGGAATGCGGCTGGCGAGCCTGACCGCCCCCTCGAGATCGTGCGCATCCAGCAGGTAGTAGCCGCCGAGCACCTCTTTGGTTTCCAAGAACGGTCCGTCGGTCTTGATGAAGCCGCCCGCGGCATCCCCACGAAGGCTGACCGCGGCGGCTGTGCCCTCGAGTTCGTCGCCGCCGACCACGGCACGACCGGCTTCGACGTTGAAGGCCCTGTGGCCCGCGGCGTTCGTTGCCTCCCACTCCGACGACGCGTTCAGCCATGTCTGCTCGTCGCCGTAGATGAGAACCAGGTATTTCGCCATAACCACGTCCGCTCGATGAGAGGCCCGATCGGGCCCGACCACTATCCCGACGATCGAACACTGCCCGTTTCGACACCGCACGGCCGAGCCGATCTCTCATGCGCGACGATGGCACCGACTTCAGGCCATGAGTGGCCACTGGGGCTCTTCCGCGCGGCCGGTGGCGGCGGCACCATGGGTCGCAAGAGGAGGAGGCGGTAATGGGCGACGACACGCGTGATGCGATCGAACGGTTCCACGACGCGCTCAACAGCCACGACATCGATGCGTTGGCGCAAATGGTGCATGAGGAGTGTGGCTTCGAGAGCACCGACCCACCCGACGGCACCCGCCACGTCGGCCGTGCCGCGGTGTTGGGGGCGTGCCAGGCGTTCTTCGACCAGTCACCGGAGGCGCGGTTCGAGATGGAGGAGATCCTGACCGTCGAAGACCGGGGGCTGGTCCGGTGGCGGTACGACTGGGGCGACGGGCATGTGCGTGGCGTTGATGTGGTGCGTGTGCGCGACGGGCAGGTCGTTGAGACGTTCGCCTACGTGAAGGGGTAGCTGGCTCGAAAGCCGGCCGGCCGGGATCAGGCGAGTTCGAGGTGCCAGAAATGCATGGAGGGTATGGCCCAGGCCGCTTGGGCCGCTTCCGCCCGCACACCGGACCTACGGCGTCACGATTTCCGTTGAGAAGGCGACTCGTCAGGTTTGGACCGCGGCGTGGAGACAATCGCGATCCAGGCCAGCGCGGCCCCGACACCGGCGACGATCCACTTGGCCGCTCCGGCTATCGAGTGTTTCACTGCGCCGTCCCTTACGAGCCGAAGTGTTCTGCCGATGCAGCCTAATCCCGCTGCGGCACACCCGCAGGGGGTTACGCCGCGTCGTGGAACACCAGCCCGAGGGCGTGCCTGCGGCCGGAGCGGATCACGGATACGCCGTGGCGTACCGGCGCCGCCGACCAGCCGCGCGAGGACTGGACCGGACGTTCTCGGGTGGTGAACACGTATCCGTGTCCGTGCGGGATGAGGGTCGCTGTGCCGCGCGACTGCGCGCGCGGACGTTGCTCGAGCAGGAGGAACTCGCCGCCGGCGTGGTCTTCTCCGGGCTTGTTGAGGTTGATCACGACCTGCAGCGGGAAGATCAGGTCGCCGTACAGGTCGCGATGCAATGCGTTCCAGTCACGCTGCGCATAGCGCAACAGGATCGCGGTCGACTTGACCTGACCAGCGTCGTGGCACATCTGCAGCCATTCGTCGAGCGTGTCCGGCCATGGCGCGCGCCGGCCGAGCTTGCCCCACCAGTCGCGGGCGATCGGCAGCAGCCGCGGATACAGCGCCTGCTTCAATCGTTCGATCGGCTCGGGATACGGCGCCCGAAAGTATCGGTACTGCCCCGCTCCGAACCGGTGCCGCCCCATGTCCACCGTGCTACGGAACAGTTCGTCGCGGTCGTACAGATCGCGCACGTACTCGGTCTCGTCCGCCCCCAGCAACTCGGGCAGCAGCGCTCCGCCGCATTCGTCGAGCTCAGCGCTGATGCCGCCCCAGTCGCCGGCCTCGACACGGGTGCGCCAGCGATCGGCTGATGCCTCGGCTCTGCGACTCACGCTGCCTCCAGGTTCAACAGCGTCGCCTTGGCCTGCGCGCCACCGACATATCTGCCGACGGATCCGTCAGCGGGAAGCACGCGGTGGCAGGGGACGACGACGGGAAGCGGGTTGGTCGCGCAGGCGGTGCCAACCGCGCGGACGGCCTTCGGATTACCGACCAGCTCGGCGACTTCGCGGTAGCTGCGTGTCTGCCCGTAGCCGATCGCTGGAAGCCGTGTCTGGACGAGCTGGCGGAACCCACGGGACAACGAAAGGTCCAGCGGTAGGTCGAAGACCCGACGGCGCTTGGCGAAATACTCGTCGAGTTCTCGGAGGGCCGCGTCCAGGCGGTTCGGCGCGCGCAGCAGACGTGGACTCAACTTCTGCGCGAGCGTCTCGAGAACGCGCTCGTGCCCTTCGCTGGCATAGGCCACTCGAACCAGGCCACGCGTGGTCGCGGCCAGCAGTAGCGGGCCGACGGGTGAGTCGACGACGGTGTACGCGACGTCGAGCAGCCCGTGTTGCTCGGCCTCGCGTTCGAGGCGACCGTGCAGCCTCCGCAGCGTCTCGGCGTCCGCAGGTGCCGACAGGGCTGCCATAACGCCTTCGTCGGCGTGATCACCATTCATGACGCTGCCCCTCTCCTCCGCGAGTAGGTCTTCTTCAGGTTTGTGATGCCGTCTGCGGCAGCCCGACGCGCCGCGTCGGCGCTACCTCCGACAAGCTGGGCGATCTCGGCGTACGGCAGGCCGGCGACGTAGTGATAGGCGACCGCCTGCCGTTGCTTGTCCGGAAGGTTGCGTACCGACCGCCACAGGTCGTCGTCAGTGGCATCCGGCACACCGAGTTCGGTCGGCGCCTCAGGCAAGTGCTCGGCAGGAAGCGGCCGTCGCTTCATCGCGCGCAGCGCGTCAATGGCCCTCCGGCGTGCGATGGTCACCAGCCACGCCTCCACGTTCGCCGTCTCGGGCAACTGTGGGTAGGCGCGCAGCGCCGAGAGGAACGTCTCCGACCATGCGTCGTCGGCGTCATGCGTTCCGAGCAGCACATGACACACGCGTAGCACCGTGTCGCCGTGCTCGGCGACCAGCTTCTCGAATGGCGGTTTCATACTCATCCCATTGAAGACGCACCGGACGAAGCCGGCGTGAGGTTGGCCCGATGACCGATCTGCCCCTCGGCGGTCTGCCGACCCCGAGTACGGCCAAGACCATGGGTTACCGGCACCAGTGTTCTCAGGATCGACAACGGGCTGATCGCCGAGGAGATCGGACTGGACGACGGCGTTACCGTGCTGCGCCAGTTGGGTCTCGTTTGAGCGCGACGGTCGCCCGTCACGCGCATGACTCTGATTTGTGCCGATTCGATCCGGTTCGGGTGATCCGTTTGGACACATTCCGTAAGCGCCCCCGGGAGTGCGTCCCGCGGTAGTAGCATCTCGGCCGTGGTGATCATCGCGCTGTCTCATAGCCAGTGAGCAGCTGATGGCGTCGGCAGATACGTCGCCGATCGGGCTGGCAGGGCGGATCACGACGCCCACTCGCGGCGAGGATGGCGCGGGCGAGGTTGAGGTGCGCATTCGCGGCGGCACCGAGACGTTCATCGCTCGATCGGCCACGCCGTTGGCGAAGGGTCAGGCGGTCATCGTTGTTCAGACCCTCGGGCCACGAACCGTGATCGTTATGCCGTGGACGGATCCGGTCGACTCTCTGCTCGAGCTTTGACCGTCGTTGGGTGAAGGGATCATTTGCCATGTTCGGTTATCACGTACCTGCTCCCGACCAGGCCATGCTCGTCTCGGGCGGCAGGTCGACGGCGGACGTTCCGTTCCGCGTCGTTACTGGGCACGGCGCGTTCGTCGCCCCGTTCTTCCGCAAGTACGCATTGTTGACGCTGTCGATGTTCGAAGCCGAGGTCGACGAACCTTGTGTGACGAAGCAGGGCATCGCGCTGACGGTGAAGGCGGTCATCGCCGCGAAGATCGGCAACGATCAGGAATCGATCGTCAACGCCGCCCAACGGTTCTTGTCGGACCAGAATCAGATGGCGACGTTGACCGGTCGAATTTTCGCCGGGCATCTGCGTTCCATCATCGGCTCGATGACCGTCGAAGAGATCATCACCGAGCGGCAGAAGCTGGCGACCGAGGTACTCGACGGGTCCAAGGAGGAGATGGCGAAGATCGGACTCATCGTCGATGCGCTGCAGATTCAGTCGATCGACGACGGCGGCCTCGGCTACATCAAGGCGATGGCAGCACCTCATAACGCCGCCATCCAGCAGGCCGCGCAGATCGCGCAGGCCGCTGCTGATCAGGCGGCGGCCGAGGCGCGGCAGCAGTCGCTGCGCAAACAGGCTGAGTACGAGCGCGAGACGGCCGTCACCCGGGCCGGCTACGAGGCCGAGACCCAAGCCGCACAACAGAAAGCAGCGCAGGCCGGTCCACTTGCCGCGGCCCAGGCGCAGCAACAAGTCATCGACGAGCAGACCCGCCTCGCTGAGCGGCAGGCCGAACTTCGTCAGCAGCAGCTGGTGTCCGAGGTGGTCAAGCCGGCCGAGGCGGAGGCCGAACGGGTCCGCATCCTCGCCAAAGCCGACGCTGAACGCACCGAAATCCAGGCTGCGGCGGCCGCTTCCAGCAACCGCGTCGCCTTGGACCAACTGCTCATCGAGCAGCTGCCGCTCATTGTCGAGAAGGCTGCGGTTGGCCTGGCCAATGCCAACGTGACGGTGCTCAACGGTTCCGACGGTCTGTCCGAGGTGGTCTCGGGCCTGGTCGGGCAAGGACTAGCGATCTTCGACTCGCTCCGCACGAACGTCGGCGCCGAGAAGGACGGCCAGCGTGCAATCCAGGGCGGCGACGGCGCGAGCCCCGGCGGCACCGACTCGTAATACCAGCGTGTCAGACCAGCGACTGTTCCAGCGGAGTACGTGCGGCCGGGGTCACTGCAATGCCGTCGAGTCTTCGCGTGAGTTGGTCCGCTGCGGCCTCGACCGCGACGGCCGCGTCGTGTCCCCGGTCGATGAGTAGGGCTGTGACGACTCCGTTCGCGGTGGCTGCCCACGAGCCGACGACTTCGCCGTTGAGCCAGATGGTCGGGCCAACGTTTCCGGTGCGGTCGAACACCGTGCGGCGGTCGATGCCGAAGAACCAGTCACGGTGCTTCCATCCCATGGGGGTGGGGTCCAGGGCAGGCAGGAGCGTGACGTTCGGTCGGGTGTGTGCGATCGGGCCCGGCTCCAATTCGGGTCGGACGAGGTCAATGCCTGCCTGGCCATGCAGGTCGACTTCGTTGATGGTGACGGCTTCCAGGGCACGGCGCAGGGTTGTCTTGGTCCAGCCGGTCCACCACTGCAGATCTTCCAACGTCGCGGGCCCGAACCGTTCGAGCCAGCGGCGTACGAGAGCGGACTCGGCGTGGGCCGGCTTCGATTTAGGGATGCCGGCCGGCCACCAGGAATGTACCGGCTCCCAGCGGTGATGGCGGCTGGTCCACGCGCCGGTCGGTGAGGCGCGGACGATGCCGCCCTCGGCGCTCATCAGCGTCAGCACCAGCGAGGTCAGCGCCTGCGGGCGCTCGGACGCCGTAGGAGCGGCGATGACGGTTCCGAGCGCGGGCACGGCAGCGGCGAGCTGCGCACCGGTAGCACTGCCGCTCCCGACGAGAGCATCGGCGACCGCGTGTTCGAGTGACTGCAGCCACGTGTCCACGGGGCCTGCGACGGGCGGTTCGGTGCCGTTGCGCTCGATGCGGCTGATGAGCCGGCGGCGCAGAGCCGCGGCGAGCGGGGTGCTGACGGCGGCTTGCACCATCGGGATGTCATCACGGCCGAACAGGAACAGAGTGCGACGCATCGCCATCCAACGCACGAGCGTGCGACGCTCGTACATCGCTGCTGCCACGTCCTGCAGCGTCGAGGTTCGACTGCGGGCCAGCACGGACAGGTAGACCGACGCAGGGTCGGTGGCGTGCAGCGCGACAACTGCGCGCGTGGCCTGCTCCGGGCCGACGGCATCGCCGGTGAGGTGGTGTCGGCGCACCAAGAGCGCGCGCCGCTGCTCGATCGAGACCTTCCGCACCGTCCGTCCCATCTCTCTAGCTGCCAACACCACCCACGACCGGCGGATCTCTGACTTGAGGACCATGCAACACCGGATCTGGCTATCCTTCGCACGTGCAGGGGGACGAAGGCAGGAAGATCGGGATCATCCGATCAGTTCGGGGTAACCACGAGCGCAACACCGCACGCAGATCATCGCGTCACACGCCCGACATCGCACTCCGTGCAAGCAAGGGCGCGCACATCAGAGAAGGGCTGCCTTCGTCCCTCCCGCCGCAATGAATCTGCACGACAGGGTCTCAAACGGCCTCGCGTTGTCGATGCTGGCCGGGCCGTGGAAGCGCCCGGCGACGCTGTCTCGCGCGCAGGTCGCGCTCGGGCGAACTCGGGCGCCGAAGTGGCTCGTCGAACTCGTCGACCAGGTGCATACCGCTTACCGCGAAGCCCCGACTGATCGTCCGCGTGAACTGGCCGGCTATCTGCAGACGTGTCCGGCCTGGACGAAGGCCTTGGAGGCATCGCCGCGTTCCGCAGATCGTGGTTTGGACGCCCGAACCAACCCGCATCGTTCGGAGGCGCTGGCCCGTTGCGGAACTGCACGATCACGCCGCGCTCACGAGGCTGCTCGATCTTGATCAAGGCGAGCTGGCTTGGTTCGCCGACGTCCATTCGCAGGCCCGGCTGCTGCCTCAGCGCCTACAGCACTACCGCTGGACGGTGCACCGTCGTCCGGGCGGGGTGCGGCTGGTAGCGGCGCCCAAGCCGAGACTCAAAGAGATCCAGCGGCGGCTGCTTCGCCACGTGCTGCAACCGATCGCGTTACATCAAGCGGCGCACGGCGGGGTGCGCGAGCGTTCCGTTCGAACGATGGTCGCGCCGCACGCGGGCGCGAGGGTCCTCCTCTGCGCTGATCTCGAGTCGTTCTTCACGTCGATCCCGGGTGGACGTATCTGGAACCTCCTGCGCATCGCAGGACTGCCGGAAAGCGTGGCGTACACGCTGACCGGCTTGATGACGACGGTCGCCCCGGACTCGGTGATCGCAGCTAACGCCGAGCACCTCGATCGGGTCAGCCGAGCCCGGCTGCGCGTCCCTCACCTTCCGACCGGTGCACCAACGTCTCCAGGGCTCGCCAACCTGCTCTGCTACTCCCTCGATCGACGACTGGCAGGCCTGGCCGACCGATTCGACGCCGGCTACACACGCTACGTCGACGATCTGGCCTTCAGCGGCGGTGCTGAGTTGGCTGCCCGCAGCCGCCGATTCCTACAACTCGTCGCCAAGATCGCGCACGCCGAGGGATTTGCACTCACCGAGCGCAAGTCACGCGTCATGAGTGCGTCCACCCGGCAGGCACTGCTCGGGACGGTGATCAACGACCGCCCGACCCTCGAGCGCACCGAACGCGACGCGCTGCGCGCTATTTTGCACAACTGCGCGACCCAGGGCTGGCGCACGCAGACCCGCGGCCGTACCAATTTCGCGGACCACCTCCGTGGCCGCATCGCATGGGCAGCCGGAATCGATCCGAAGCTCGGAACTCAACTCGGCGCGGCATACGACCGCATCGACTGGAGCTGAATGGGCAGTCTGGTCGAGCTGTACGGCATGGGCCGCTACCGCTCGACATACTCAACAACGCCGGCCCAACTGGTGATCGGTTTCGGCAACACCGGCGTGCGCGCCGTCGCCGACGGCATCGCCGCCATCGGCCCACTACTGCGTTGACCGGCGCGTCCAAACGTACCGTGAGTCAGCGGTTGGTGATCTTGATCGATCGGGTCTTCGTGTTGCCTGCGGTGTCCTTTGCTGTCGCGGTGATCGTGTGCTTCCCCAACGCCTCGGTGAACGTCACGGCGTAGGTCTCCTTGGTCGCGCTGACGATACTGAGTTTGGCGGCGTGGCCATTGACGGTGACGGAGCGCGGCAAGCCGTTGGCCCCCAAGGTCACCGCGCCTTTGACCGTGACCGACTTGCCGGTGATCGTGGCGCCGTTGGCGGGCGAGCTGAAGGTCGGCGGGTTCACCATCTCGCCCAGCGCGACGTTCGCCAACTTGGTCGCGTCGCCGACAGCAACGTGCTCGCTCTCGGCGAAGCCGATGTACGCAGCCTTGCCTGCCGGGACTGTGAGCGTGTACGGCATCGCGAACCTTAAGGGCGAACTCGATGAGAACCGCACGCTCTGTGGTGCGCGTGACCAGCTGTAGGCGTAGGTGTCGTCCTGCGGGTCACTGTCGACGGCATGGACGTCGGTCCTGACGGTCATGCTCGCCGCGTGGGCGCCCAGTCCACTCACGACCTGGCTGGGTGACGCGGTGTGGAAGGCCGCGCCGTGTCCCGGGAACCGGTACCCGGGCTCGCCGTACTTCGGCTGCTCGACGCGCCCCTGGTACTCCGTCCGAACGGTGTGTTTGCCACTGGTCGAGGTGAAGGTGTCGCGCACCCGGGCCTGATGGCCACCGCGGAACAGGCTCAGCACACGTCGAAAGGTCACCCTGGTGTTGACGAGGCTCGGGCATGAGGTCGAGGTCGGCGGGTAGGTGTCGCCGCCGCTGCAGCGCATCAACGGCGCCGACTCGGTCACGGTCATGTCGCCGTTGCTCGCTCTGTGCCAGGTGACAGTCAGCTTCGACTGGGCGAGCGTCAGCGCCAGACTGCCGCGCAGATAGCTGGACACCCCGTACGGCAGGTATGCGTTGTGCCCGTCGACCTTGATCGCGCTGCCGTTGCCGGCGAGGTTGGCCGACGGCAGCGCGAACGCGCAGCCACCGACCAGCGGCGACCCGCGCACCTCCATGCTCGGCCGGTCGACCGTGGCAAGCACAATGATGCCGCACTGGTCGGCGTTCAGCGCCTGGGCGAGGCCGTCTGCCTCCTCGTCGACCGCCAGATAACCGACCGGAGTAGTCGCGTCCTTCAAGACGCCGACGGTGTACATGAAGAACAGCGGGCCGGCGAACGCCCCCAGGTAGTCGGTGTCGGTATTGACGCCTGTCGGGATGGCACGTAGACGGCACTGCGCGGTCGGACTCGGGACGTTCGCCGTTGTGCTGAAGTGCCCTGCTGTGACCGGGACCGCGGAGGCGAACGTGCGAACCTGGCGCAGGGCGCCGTTCGTGAACACGCAGTCGATGTCAACGCTCGTCACGTCCAGCGATGCCGTTCCAGACACCGGCATCGGGTTCGTCGCCGACGGATTCGAGTTGAACTTGTAGACGACATCGTGAGCCGGTGTCGTGATCCTGCTCCAGGTGCCTGCTCCCGGCGCTGCCGATGCCGATCCTGCCGCTCCCACTGCAACACCAGCGAGGAGCGCAGCAACGCCAACGACACGAATTACGCGTGTGAACATCACGTTTCCCTTTCAGGAATCACCGCCAGCGAGCACACCATAGTGGCGAATCGACGCCGCGCATAGCGCAGCGCGCCGGCGTATCCGAACGGGGCTGCGACGAGCGCCGCGATCAGCATCGCGGCGTCGATGTCACCGGATCCACATGACAGTCGACCCGGCCGCGCTCGGTCTACCGATGACTGCCTTCGTTCGGGTCCGACCGGCGCCGGGCCGGCCGGCCAAGATCGCGCAGCTTGCACGCAGTCTCGGGCAGGTCAGCGGGTGTCACCGCATCACCGGTGAGGATTGCTTCTTGATCAAGGTGCACGCGCCGGCTGTCGATGAGCTCGAGAGCGCGCTGGACCGCTGGAATGTCCGATCTGTCTCGGCGAACGTCAATGTTCGAAGGCACGTCCGCCGACAAAGGGTTTCGGTCGGCCGACGCATGGAGTAGGGCTTGTGCATGGATGATGAATTGAGCAAGTTCCTGTCCGCGCAGCGCGCGTTCTCGAACCGGGTGCACGCCGTCCGCGAAGATCAATGGTCCGCGTCGACTCCCTGCCGAGAATGGACCGTGGCCGAGCTTGTGAGTCACCTCGTCGAGGAGAACCGGTGGGCAGCGCCGCTTCTACACGGCCTGGACACGGAGTCGGCCGGCAAGGTCGTCGAGGGTTCGCGCAAACTGCCGGTGCACGGCGGAGTCGGCGCGAACCTGGCCGAGGAATGGGACGAAGCCGCCGTCGAAGCGGCTGATGCCGTCTCCGCCGACGGCGCGCTCAACCGGATGGTCAGCCTTTCCCGCGGACCGACGCCCGCGCGCCAGTACATCGGCGAGATGATCGCAGACCTCGTGATCCACGGCTGGGACCTCGGCCAGGCAATCGGCTACGACGAGCCGCTGCCGACTGAGGTCGTCGAGGTCGTCTACGAAATGGCCAAAGACATGGGCGACTTGTCGAGTACCGGGATGTTCGACAAGCCGGTGGTGGTGCCAGACGACGCATCGACGATCGACAGGCTCGTCGCACTCACCGGCCGGGATCCGCGCGGCGGCCTGTAACCGACAAGGTGTGGCGCTCCCCCGTCCACCCCCACCAAGCGTGACGCGGTACCGCGGTTCGGCCGGGAGGGTGTTCCGATGAGGCGATTTGTCGTCGCGGTTCTGTGTGCCGGCCTGGCTGTCGTTCCGGCGCTCGCACACGCGAGCACCACGTCTGTGGTGACGCGGCCGGGCGTGCTCTGTGGGCCGCACAATCATCTCGTCGTCGGCGGCACGTACATGATCCGGAACACGTACTGGCGAGGCACCGGCAGGACGTGCATCAAGCACCAGCGAACGACCGGCTTCGTGGTGACAAGGACGCCGCGACCCACTGCCGGGCACGAGCGGGTGACGACCTTCCCGGACATCTACCGAGGCTGCATCTGGAACATGTGCACGCCCCGGACGAACATCCCGGTGCAGACGAGCCGTATCCACCACATCTGGACCCGGTGGCATACGGTCGAGCGCGCCAAGGGCACATGGAACGCGGCTTACGAACTCTGGTTCGGCAAGCGCCGCCAGATCCGCGGCCACGCCAACGGCGCAGAAGTGATGGTGTGGCTCAACCATCACGGCGCCTGCTGCATCCTCCGGCGCCATGCACCGATCGTCCGGATCCAGGGATACCGCTTCTACGTTCAAATGTGGCGCGCGCACGACCCGGCCTTCAACCTGTCGTGGAACTACGTCCAGTTCCGAATGGTCCATCCACGCTGGCGGGTCGATCACCTCGACCTCAAACCATTCATCCGCTACAGCGAGCGGCACCACTGGGTCCGTCCGACGTGGTGGCTCGAGAACGTCGGCGCCGGCTTCGAGATCTGGCACGGTGGTGTCGGGCTGCGCACGAGCCAGTTCCAGGCCACGGTGAGGTAGCGGCACCCGGCGCGTCCGTTCCGACCTGCCGGATCGTCCCGCGAGGATGAGGCGCAAACCGGCCCGCGTGCCCGACCGTGATCGTCGGGGCACAGAAGGGACTGGCGTTGCATGTACAGCGACATGGGCGGCGACAGCCTGCGAGAGACGCGGACACCGCGAGGCCTCGGCGGCACCGGACCTGACGTCGGTAATTGGCTCGCATTCGCCATTGCGATGCTGGCGCTGTCCGGTGTCCTGTCAACGTTGTGGGGAGTGCTGACGCTCGTGCGCCGCGGCGTCTTCGTGGCAACCTTCAAACACAACCCGCTCGATCTGGACTATCGAGCCTGGGGATGGACCCACATCGCTGTCGGCGTCCTGGCTGTGGTCGTCGCGGCGCTGCTGCCCCGCGGCGCGGCCGTCGTGCGTGGGCTTGCCGTCGGGGTGGCGGCAGTGAGCATCATCGGCAACCTGCTGGTGATCTCTTCGTACCCGGTGTGGTTCACGATCGTGATCGCACTGGACGTCCTGGTGATCTTCGCGGTCACCGTGCACGGAACCGACTTGCGGCCCACTCGCCGCCAGTAATCACCGGCAGTCGGTCACGGTCCTCGGCTCCCGTCGGTCGTCTCACGGATGATGTCGGCGTGGCCGGCGTGCCGAGCCGTCTCTTCGATCATGTGCAGGAGCACGCATCGGACGTTGATGTCCACGATGTCCGTGCGGGCACAAGACGCCTCAAGCTCCATCGCGGCGACAATTTGCCGGGATACCGCGGCCGCATCCTGGTAGCGACGGACCCACTCCTCGATCCTGTCCGCGTCGTCGATAAGGAAGTCCTCGTCCGGGATCGCGGAGTCCTGTCCCGGCCATCCGTCCGGCAGCGAGTGCATCCCGCTCGTTCGGGATGGAGAAATCCGCCGGCACGCGGCAGGTCCTATGAGTCCCTGACCTCGGCCGACTCGTAGTTCCACCCCATCGGGTTGCCGTTGCCGTCGACCAACTGTGGCGTGACCTGGTTCAGGTTGGCGTAGACGTCATACCTCACCCCAGGCGTCAGGCTGGGGACCGTCAGTACGGCCGACGTGACGAGACTGCCCGATCCGGAGCAGTCAATCGTGTCCAGCCCGTGGGAACACACGATTGCACTCACGTCCGCCGGCGTGGTGAACCGACTGCTGATCGGCGAGAGCGGATAGACGGCCAGCGTTGACGTGTCCACGGTGGCGACACCCTCACTGAAGTTCAGGAAGATCGCGTGCTGCGGGGCGTAGGTCGCGGCCGAGTAGATGTACGGCGCGGCGACATCACCGTGCTTGGACGTCACGTCCACGGTGCTGGTGATGTGCGCGTTGTCCAGTTGCCTCTTCGAGTAGGAACGGTAGTTGCCCGCGACGTCGCGAACAGCGACGTTGAGCTTGTACGTGCCGCTGGGCACGCACTGCTTGATCGTGGTCGCGCCTACCCAGCGCCCGTCCGTGCCCTTCTTGAGACGAACGCTGAAGTAATTGGACGAGAGGTAGCCGATGCCGTCCGCGGCGAGCGGGTACGCCCCGCCTGCCGCGCCGTTGACGCCGTGCCGGATGCCGCCGTTGACGTAGACGTACTGCACGCCGGAGCCGATGTCGGTCGCCTTAGCGGTGACCGTGACCCGCTCAGGACCTGTGGTCGAGTCGATCGAACTCGGCGAGAAGGTCAACGACGTCAAGCTCGGCTTCGTCTTGTCCATCCCGCTGACGACGGCGAGCTTCGTCGGGAAATGCCGTTGGGACAGGTCGTCCGGGCTGTAGGAGCGCGTGCCGGGCCGATAGCCGCTGCCGAACTCCGCGTACAAGTAGGGCTGCAGCGCCTGCTTCCCGATCCACCGCGGGATCAGCACCGCGCCGGACCATTTGCCGGAACTGCGGCGGAGAACGGCTCGCTGGTACACGAACCGCAGTCCGGATCGCTTGACACTCATGAACTGGACGAACACCCGATGCGGTGCCGCGCCTTTGAATTGCGCAGTGACCCGGACATGGCGAGCGGACGACGTGGTGTTCACGCTGGACGGGGTGAACATGAAGCTCCGCAGCGTGCCGGCCGGCTTGCGAGCCGGTGGCGTAGCCGGTGTGCCGGTGACAGTGAACGTCGGGTTGTCGGCGGGGTGGAGCGACAGCGCGTCCGGACCTTGCGGGACCTTGCTGAAGCCGCGGTAGACCTGCCCGTTACCAGCCACATCGGTCGCGGCCAGATCCTCGATCGAGTAGGTGCCCGGGTGCGCGTACTTGGAGACCACGAATTGCCCGGTCCACACGCCGGACGCGGGAGTTCCCGAGCTGAGTTGGAGTCTGACCTCGCTGCCGAACCGATTGCCCCGGATCACCAACCAGACCCGGGAGACTCCGCTCGCTGCCCCGTTGCCGGAGCTGTCCGACCCAGTGGCCCTGATCGTCTGCGTCCGTGATCCGGAGTTCAGATCGATCGAGGTCTTCCCGAACGTCACCTCGGAGATCACCGGACCAACAGTGTCGGCCGGCGGCGCGCACAGGCTGCGTCCCGTGCCGGTTGCGGCCGGGATCTTGACCGTCCCGGTCGCGTGTGCGGCGGTCGGTGCCGCGATTGCCAGGATGCAAGTGACAACGGACGCTGCCGCCGTTGCGGGTCGCCGAACGCTCATTTTCGTGCCCTCCCAGGTCGCGATCTTGAACGCGACGCGTGTCGGATTGTGTCACCGCTCGTACAGACGCGCGAGCTATTCGATTCGGTTCCGTCGTGCCGGGCCGGTGCCGGGTTTGGCGGCAGGACCGGCTATCTCCTGCCCTGCCGCCAAAAGTGATGCTGGACGGGGCCTCTCGCCGGAGCTTCCGACCCCGCAATAGTGTGGATGACGTGACAACCTCGGTGCCTGAAACCGATTCCCCCCGCGGCAGCATCCTCGGCACGCGTGTCCAACGCCTCGAAGATCCAGAGTTCCTGACCACCGGTGCGGTCTACACCGAGGATCTCGTCGACGAGCGCCTGGCCGGCGCCCTGCGGCTGACCGTCGTCCGCTCCCCGATCGCGCATGCCAGGATCGTCGCGATCGACACCGCCGCGGCGCGGGAATCGCCGGGCTGCGTCGCCGTGTTCACCGCCGAGGAGCTCGCCGATCCGGTCGCGCAACGCCCGCCGCTGCCGGTGTACCCCGCCGGCATGGGTCAACCGCTGCTCGCCAAGGGCGTCGTCCGTTTCGTCGGCGAGCCGGTCGCGGCCGTCCTCACCGACGAGCGGTACCAGGGTGAGGACGCCGCGGAACTGGTCGACGTCGAGTACGACCCGCTGCCGCCGGTCGTCGATCCGAAGGACGCCGAGCGGAACGAGACGCTGCTGTACCCCGACCTCGGGACGAACGTCTGCTTCGCCAGCAAGCAGCCGGACGCGCCGCCCGAGGACGTCTTCGCCGGCTGCGAGGTCGTCATCACGCAGGAGATCATGAACCAGCGGGTTGCGGTCGCGCCGCTCGAGGTGCGGGCCGGCGCCGCGGTGTGGGGCGAGGACGGACGGCTCACCGCCTGGATCCCGAACCAGGGCGCACAGGGCACCCAGCGCGCCATGGCCCGCATGGTGGGCGTCCCGCCCGAGCAGGTCCGCATCATCACCCCCGCCGTGGGCGGCGCGTTCGGCGCCAAGTTCGGTGCCGACCCGGAACACGCCTTGACCGCGGTACTCGCCAGGCGTCTCGGCCGTCCTGTTACCTGGGTCGAGTCACGCTCGGAGAACATGGTCGCGATGACGCACGGCCGGGCGCAGGTGCAGACGGTGACGCTCGGCGGCACCCGCGAGGGACGCATCACCGCCTACCGCCTGCATGTGCTGCAGGACTCCGGTGCCTACCCCAAGTTCGGCGGGCTGCTCCCGACCCTCACGCTGATGATGGCGCCGGCGGTCTATGACATCGAGCACCTGCAGACCTCGTTCGTCAGCGTGGTCACCACCACGACGCCCGTCGGCGCCTACCGCGGAGCCGGCCGTCCGGAGGCCACCGCGGCGATCGAGCGCGCCATCGACATCTTCGCCGCGGAGATCGGTAAGGATCCTGCCGACGTGCGGCGCATCAACCTGCTGCCTGCATTCACCGAGCCGATCAAGACCAAGGGTGGTGCGGAGTACGACTCGGGCGATTACCAACGTGCGCTCGACACCGTGCTCGACGCGGCCGGGTACCCCACGCTGCGCGCCGAGCAGGCCGCCCGCCGCGAGCGCGGTGACGCCGTGCAACTCGGCATCGGGTTGTCGGTGTACGTCGAAATCACCGGCGGCGGCGACGAATCCGGCCCGCCGAAGGAGAACGCCACCATCGAGGTGCATCCCGACGGTTCGGCCACAATCCTCACCGGCACGTCGCCACATGGTCAGGGACACACCACGGTCTGGGCCATGCTCGCCAGCGAAGAGACAGGAATCCCGATGGACAGGATCTCTGTCGAATGGGGCGACACCGACCTCGTGCCCGAAGGTGGTGGGACGGGCGGATCGCGCAGCCTGCAACAAGGCGGCGCCGCCGTGCGGCAGGCGTCCCGCGAGCTCGTCGATCGAGCGAAGGAGCTAGCGGCCGACAAGCTCGAAGTCGCCGTCGAAGACCTCGTCGTCGATCATGACAGCGTCGGCTTGGCCGTGCGCGGTGTACCCGGCAGCGGTATCCGCTTCGCCGACCTCGCCGCCGAGCAGGAACTCAAGGTGCGCAGCGTCTTCTCCGCCCCCGGACCCACCTACCCGTTCGGCGCACACGTCGCCGTGGTCGAGGTCGACGTCGAGACGGGCAAGGCGAGACTCACCAAACTGGTCGCACTCGACGACGCCGGCACGGTCATGAACCCGCTCATCGCCGAGGGACAGCGCCACGGCGGGCTGGCCCAGGGTGCCGCCCAGGCGCTGCTCGAAGAGGTGCTCTACGACGAGGACGGCAACCCCACCACCAACACCCTCGCGTCCTACCCCATCGTGTCCGCCACCGAGTTGCCGAGCTTCGATCTGATAACCACCGAGACGCCCACGGCCTACAACCCTTTGGGTGCAAAGGGAATCGGTGAAGCAGGCACGATCGGCTCCACCCCCGCCGTCCAGAACGCGGTGGTCGACGCCGTCGCACATCTCGGGGTGAGACACGTCGACATGCCGACCAGTCCGATGCGGGTCTGGACCGCGATCAACAGGAAGTCGGACTGATGCAGGTTCAGATCACTGTCAACGGCGAACGACGCACCGACGAGGTCGAGCCACGGCTGCTGCTCGCGCACTACCTCCGCGACGAATGCGGCCTCAAGGCGACCAACATCGGCTGCGACACCACGTCCTGCGGCGCGTGCACCGTCCATGTCGACGGCGAAGCGGTGAAGTCGTGCACTGTGCTCACCGTCGCCACCGACGGCGCGGCAGTCACCACCCTGGAAGGGCTTGCCCCGAGCAAGGACGAACTGCATCCGGTGCAGCGTGCGTTCCGCGCCGAGCACGGCCTTCAGTGCGGATTCTGCACGCCGGGCATGGTGATGGCCGCGGCGGCGCTGGTCGAGAACAACGCCGAGCTCACCGAGGCCGACGTCCGCACCGGTCTCGAGGGCAACCTGTGCCGCTGCACCGGCTACCACAACATCGTGCGAGCGGTGCTCGCCGCGTCGCGTGAGGTGTCGGCGTGATCCCCGCCGCCTTTGACTACGTCCGCGCCGATTCGATCGACCACGCGGTCGCACTGCTGGCCGAGCACGGCGACGACGCCAAGCTGCTAGCAGGCGGTCACTCGCTGCTGCCGATGATGAAGCTGCGGCTGGCGTTCCCGTCCGTGCTCATCGACATCCGGACGATCGCCGACGGGTCCTACGTGCGAGTCGACGGCGACGCGGTCGCGATCGGGGCGCTCACCCGGCACCGCGATCTGGTCACGTCCGAGGTCCTTCGCGCCGAGGCACCGCTGATCTCGCTGGTCGCCGCGCACGTCGGTGATCCGCAGATCCGCAACCGGGGCACGATCGGCGGCTCGCTCGCGCACTCCGACCCGGCCGCCGATCTGCCCGCCGCGGTGCTCGCCTCCGACGCCACTCTCGTCGCGCAGGGCGTGGACGGGCGGCGCGAGATCCCTGCCGGCGATTTCTTCACCGGCTACTTCGAGACTGCGCTCGCCGAGACCGAGATGCTCGTCGAGATCCGTGTCCCGCGTACCGGGGCGAGCGGCGCGCACTACGAGAAGTTCAGCCGCCGGGCCAACGACTGGGCGATCGTCGGGGTCGCAACCGTCGGTGGACGGGTGGCCCTGGCCAACATGGGCAGCGCACCGTTGCGCGCGAGCGCTGTCGAGACCGCGCTCGCCGAAGGCGCGTCCATCGCCGAGGCGGCTGAGCTCGCGGCGCAGGACACCGCGCCGGTCGCCGACATGAACGCCGACGCCGACTATCGCAACCATCTGGCACGCGTGCTCACCCGCCGCGCCCTGACCACCGCCGCCGGAGCCGTCTGATGGATCGACCCGCGCCGGTCGCTGCCTGGCACGCCATCGCTCGGTCGAAGGATCCGGCGCTGCTGCGCGAGCTGCTCGCCGACGATGTCGTGTTCCGGTCTCCGGCGGTGTTCTCGCCACAGGCCGGACGTGCCGCGACGACGCTCTACCTCATCGCCGCGATCAGCGTGCTCGGCCCGACACTGCGCTACCTGGACGAGTGGTACGGCGAGTCCAGCGCGGTGCTCGAATTCGAAGCCGATCTCGACGGCGTCGTCGTCCACGGTGTGGACATGTTCCGGTGGAACACCGCACAAGAGCTGACGAGCTTCACCGTCATGGTGCGCCCGGTCAAGGGGCTGCAAGAGTTGATGACGAGGATGGGCGCGGAATTGGCTCGCCTGACCCGTCAATAGTTACCGACCTCGAGGAGTTGATCGTGACCGACCTGCTCGACATGCCCGTCACCACCCTGCGTGGAGAACACACCACCTTCGGCGAGTTCGCCGGCGGCCGGACCGCGCTCGTCGTGAACGTCGCCAGCAAGTGCGGCCTGACCCCGCAATACACCAAGCTCGAGGCGCTGCACGAAGAACTGGCCGACCGAGGCTTCACCGTCGTCGGCTTCCCCTGCAACCAGTTCGGCGGACAGGAGCCGGGCACCGCCGCCGACATCGAGAGCTTCTGCTCGGCGACCTACGGCGTCACCTTCCCGATGACGGACAAGATCGAGGTCAACGGTCCGGATCGCGACGCGATCTACGCGCGGCTGACCGAGGTCGCCGACAGCGAGGGCCACGCCGGCGACATCCGATGGAACTTCGAGAAGTTCCTCGTAGCCGCCGACGGCCGGGTCGTCGCCCGGTTCGGCCCGCGTACCGAACCGGACTCCCCCGAGATCCGCACCGCGATCGACGAGGTGCTCGCCGGCTGAATTCGGCATCCGGGCCGCTTTCAGAGACATCACGGATGTGGTCCGGCACCGGGCGGGTCGACCATCGTCGCCATGATCTGTGCGCTGCCGCGTTGCTTCGGCCCTTCCGTGATGATCACGTCTTCCTCCCAAATGATCGCTTTTCCTCGGCCAAACCGACCAGTTGAGAGGAAAACCTGATCGTTTCGCGGGGCGGGGCGGCTCGGTTGAGTGCGATCAGGCGTACGCGTCGACCGGCGGGCAGGCGCAGATCAGGTTGCGGTCGCCGAACGCGCCGTCGATGCGTCGCACCGGTGGCCAGTACTTCGCCCGCCGGTCGACCCCGTTCGGGTAGACGGCGAGCAAACGCTCGTACGGGTGGTCCCATGCCTCGGTCAGGCACTGCGCGGTGTGCGGCGCGTTGACCAGCGGGTTGTCCTGCTTGGGCCACTCCCCCGCCGCCAGCTGGTCGATCTCGCCCTTGATCGCGATCATCGCCTCGATGAACCGGTCGAGTTCGCGCAGGTCCTCCGACTCGGTCGGCTCGACCATCAGTGTGCCGGCCACCGGGAACGACATCGTCGGCGCGTGGAAGCCGTAGTCGATCAGCCGCTTCGCGACGTCGTCGACGGTCACGCCCGTCTCACGGGTGATCGGGCGCAGGTCGAGGATGCATTCGTGCGCGACCAGGTCGTTCGCGCCGGTGTAGAGCACCGGGTAATACGCGCGCAGCTTGCGGGCGACGTAATTCGCGGACAGGATCGCCGCGCCGGTGGCCGCGGTCAGGCCGTCCGCGCCCATCAGCCGGATGTAGGCCCAGGTGATCGGCAGGATCGACGCCGAGCCCCACGGCGCCCCGGAGATCGCACCGCTGCCGGTCTCCGGACCGGCCAACGGCTGCAGCGGGTGGTTCGGCAGGTAAGGGGCGAGGTGTTCCCGCACCCCGATCGGTCCGACACCCGGGCCGCCGCCGCCGTGCGGGATGCAGAACGTCTTGTGCAGGTTCAGGTGCGACACGTCCGCTCCGAACTTGCCCGGACGGGCGAGACCGACCATCGCATTGAGGTTCGCGCCGTCGACGTAGACCTGGCCACCGGCATCGTGCACCAGCGCGCAGATCTCGCCGATGTGATCTTCGAACACACCGTGCGTCGACGGGTAGGTGACCATGATCGCGGCGAGCGAGTCGGCGTGCTCGGCGATCTTGGCACGCAGGTCGGCGAGGTCGATCTCGCCCTGCTCGCCGCCGGTCTTGACCACGACCACACGCAGCCCCGCCATGACCGCCGACGCCGCGTTGGTGCCGTGGGCCGACGCCGGGATCAGGCACACGTCGCGATGCCGCTGCCCGTTGGCCTGGTGGTAGTTGTGGATCGCGAGCAGCCCGGCGAACTCGCCCTGCGAGCCGGCGTTGGGCTGCAGCGAGATCGCGTCGTAGCCGGTGATGTCGGCCAGCCACTGCTCGAGGTCGGTGAACAACTGCTGGTAGCCGCGTGACTGCTCGGCCGGGGCGAACGGGTGAATGTGCGCGAAGCCGGGGTTGCTGATCGGCTCCATCTCGGTCGTCGCGTTCAGCTTCATCGTGCACGAGCCGAGCGGGATCATGCCGCGGTCGAGGGCGTAGTCCCGGTCGGCCAACTGGCGCAGGTAGCGCAGCATCGCCGTCTCGCTGTGGTGCGCGGTGAATACCGGGTGGGTGAGGAACTGCGACTCACGCGGGAAGGCCAGCTCGGCGGGCGAGTCGCATGCGTCGATCTCGGCGTCGACCCCGAAGGCCAACCACAGCGCCTCGACGTGCGCGCGTGTGGTCGCTTCGTCGCAGGCGATCGAGATCGTGTCCGGGTCGACCAGCCGGACGTTGATGCCGGCCTCACGCGCGGCGGAAAGCACCGCGTAGGCCCGGCCGGGGACGCGCGCGGTGACGGTGTCGAAGAACGGCGCCTGAAGCACGTCCACACCACCGGCGCGCAGCCCGGCGGCCAGGATCGAGGCGTACCGGTGCACCCGTCGGGCGATCGACTTCAGGCCCTCCGGGCCGTGGTAGACGGCGTACATCGAGGCGATGACCGCGAGCAGGACCTGCGCGGTGCAGATGTTGGACGTGGCCTTCTCACGGCGGATGTGCTGCTCGCGGGTCTGGAGCGCCAACCGGTATGCGGGCGCGCCGTCCGCATCGACCGAGACGCCGACGAGCCGGCCGGGCAACTGCCGCTCGAGGCCGGAGCGCGTGGCGAGGTAGCCCGCGTGCGGGCCACCGAAGCCCAGCGGCACACCGAAGCGCTGCGTGGTGCCGACAGCGATGTCGGCGCCGAAGTCGCCCGGTGACTTGAGCACAGTGAGAGCGAGCAGGTCGGCGGCGACGACGACCTGGGCGCCGCGCTCGTGCGCGGCCGCGATGATCGGCGCTAGGTCGACCACTGCGCCGGATGCCCCGGGGTACTGCACCAGCACGCCGAACACGTCGCCGTCGGGCAAGGGCTCCGCGAAATCGTGCTCGACGACTTTCAGCCCGAGCGGCGTGGCGCGGGTGCGCACGACGTCCAGCGTCTGCGGGAAGGCGTCGACGTCGACGAGGAACGTGTCGCCCTTCTTCACCGCGCGACGTGCGAGCGCCATCCCTTCGGCGGCAGCGGTCGATTCGTCCAGCATCGACGCGCCGGCAACGGGTAGACCGGTGAGGTCCTCGACCATTGTCTGGAAGTTGAGCAGCGCCTCGAGCCGACCCTGGCTGATCTCCGGCTGGTACGGCGTGTAGGCGGTGTACCAGCCCGGATTCTCGAGCACGTTGCGGCGGACCACCGGCGGCGTGATCGTGTCGTAATAACCGAGCCCGATCATCGAGGTCAGTTCCACGTTGCGACCGGCGAGCGCACGCAACTCGGCGGCGACCTTCGCCTCGGACGCCGCTTCGGGCAGCGTCAGCGCCAGCTTCTCGCGGATGCTCGCCGGCACGGCGTCACCGAGCAGATCCTCCAGCGATGCGTACCCGATCGCCTCGAGCATGCGCTGCTGATCGGAGGAGGCGGCGACACCGATGTGCCGCTGCGAGAACGGGCCGGCGGCTTCGAGATCGTGCAGGGACTCGTGCACAGACACCACTCCAACATCGGGCGATCACCGCGACGCCGTCCGGCGCGCGGCTCCCCCTCTGTCAGGAGTGCCCCTCCAGAGTGGCCTGCTCCGCGTAGTCCTGGTGCCTGAGAGGTTCCGGGGAGGTTGCCCCTTCGGCGCTGTCGTTGCCGGACAGCTCTCCCACGCGGGATCGACGGCCGCCGTCGACGGTACCAGCACCGAGGCAGCGGATCAGGCCGACGCGAGGGGCAGATGGATCACGAAGCTGGTGCCGATACCGAGCGTCGACGACACGTCGATCTTGCCGTTGTGCCGGGCCACGATGTCGGCGACGATCGCCAGCCCCAACCCCGTTCCGGGGATCACCGCCGAGCGCGCATTGCGGGCCCGGAAGAACCGCTCGAACAGGTGCGGCACCTCATCGGACGGGATGCCGATCCCGGTGTCGCTGATGCGGATCTCGGCGTTGTCGCCGTCCGGCGCGGCGGACACGGTCACCCGTCCCCCCGCCGCGGTGAACTTGACCGCGTTCGCGGCCAGGTTGACGACCGCCTGGGTCAGCTCACGCTGATCGCCGTCGACCACGACCAGGCCGGTTTCCGGCCGCCGCGTCTCGAGCTGGAGTTGAGCGTTGGCTGCCAGCGGTGTGATCGTCTCGCGGACGTCGTCCAGGACGTGTGCCAGGTCGGTGCGATCGAGCACGACCGCGCGCCGCCCGGCCTCAAGTTCGGACTGCTTGAGCAGGTCCTCGATCATCGCCCGCAGCCGGGTGGCGTTGCGCTCGATCACCTGCAGCATCGACAACGCCTCTGGATCGAGTTCCGATTCGTAGCTGTCCAGCAGCACGTCCAGGTATCCGATGATCGAGGTCAACGGGGTGCGCAGCTCGTGCGAGACCGTCGACACCAGCGCGGTCTTCGCCTCGTCGGCCTCCCGCAGCCGCCGCATCGCCGCCTGCTGCTGGCCGAGCACGTGGGTCTGCAGCAGGCTCTGCGCGAGCTCGCCGGCGACGTGTTGGATCAGGCCGAGTTCGGTGGCCGTCCACGTCCGCGGGTCGTCGGTGACCGCGAGCCACAACAGGCCCATGGCCGAGTTGCCCTCGCCGATGGCGGCGATCGCGGATGCGCGCGCGCCGGTCATCGGTGTCGGCACAGTGATCCGCGTGTCGAGGTGGCTCTGATCGACGGTCTCGTGGTCGCTCACGCCGAGGACCGTTCCGCTGTGCCAGAGCCGGTTGGCCAGGCCCCGCAGCATGAGGTCGTCGCTCGACTCATCGCCCGTCAGGTTCTCGGCGTCCCCCTCGGCGGGCCGCCACCGCTGCGCCAGCCGGGCGACCCGGGCGTCGTCGAAGGTCACCAGCCAGACGAGGTCGAGATCGAAGACCCGGCCGATGCCGGCGACCAGCGTGCTGGCGATCGTCGTCGGGTCCTGGCCGATGCGGATCGCCGAAGTCAGGTCGCGGACCTCGCTGCGCAGCCGGTCGTCGAGGCGCTGCCGGCCGAGGGCCCGTCGCCGCTCGCCGGCGAGCCGGTTGATCGCCGCGGAGACGGTGCGTACCTCGACCGGCCCGGCGTTCTCGTCGGCGTTGACGGCCAGCTCGTCGTTCTCGAGCAGCCGCACCACGTCCGACAACGCCCGCAGCGGGCGCGACACGGCCCGCGCCGTTCGCAGCGCGGCGTAGCCCGAGGCGAGCAGTGCCAGCGCGACCAGCGCGATGATCCCGGGGAACACGTACCGGGACAGGTCCCCGGTGTCGGAGCGCAACTCCCGGCGGAAGGTGTCGAGGTCGTCGGCGACCATGGCGTTTGCGCCTCGGAAGGCGTCGAACAGCACCCGGCCACCGGAGGCGCGGGTCACCCTGCGCGCGGCGGCGGCGCTGCTCGCAGCGGGACGGGCGATGGTGGTGACCCAGCGCTGCGCGAGGGCGCGCTGCTTGGCCAACGCATCGTCGAGGGAGTGGTCGTCGGCGCGGTGCAACGTCGCACCGACCGAGTCGATCGTCGGAATGATCTTGCGGACGGCGTGTTGGTACGGCTCCAGCGACGACGGCTCGCCCGACAACGCATAACCACGGATCGCGGTCTCCGCATCGAGCATGTAGATCAGCGCCGCCGCGTTCGCGTCGCTGGCGGGCGCGTACACGGTGGCCAACCGATCGACTTCGTTCGCGGAGCGGAACAACGCCCAGATCGTGATCGACCCGGTCAGGACGAAGATGATCAGTACCGCGACCGCGACGCGACCGAGTCGTCGCGACACAGTGTCGTTCGCGGGGGGCATCGACGTGCGCCTCTACCGGGCGGGCGCGGCCGGATCAGGCCGAGGCGGTACGGCGCATGCGGCGCCGTGAGAGCTCGTCGGCGGAGGAGGCACCGGGCTCGGTGACCTCGGCGCCGTCGGCGCGCTCGCCGGGCAGGTTCTTCAGCGACCCGACCAGTTCGCGCCACGCGCCGCTGACCGCGATACCGAAGACGCCCTGGCCGCCGCGCAGCAGATCGACGACTTCTTCCGACGAGTGACACTCGTACACGGTGACGCCGTCGGAGAGCAGTGTGATGCCGGCCAGGTCGTTCACGCCGCGAGCGCGCAGGTGGTCTACGGCGGTACGGATGTTCTGCAGCGAGACACCGGTGTCGAGCAGGCGCTTGACGACCTTCAGGACGAGGATGTCCTTGAACGAGTAGAGCCGCTGGCTGCCCGACCCGGACGCCGAACGGATGGTCGGCACGACCAGGCCGGTGCGGGCCCAGTAGTCGAGCTGACGGTAGGTGATCCCGGCAGCCGAGCATGCGGTCGGGCCGCGGTAGCCGATCAGCTCACCGTCGGCCGGCGGGGTGTTGGGGTCGTCGAACAGCGCCGCCTGCACCGGCGCCACCGGGTTCGGCGCCGTGTCTTGCGGCTTCCCGTGCGCACCATGCACGTCGCTCATACCGTCGTCCATGTTCGGCCTCCTGCCCCCACGCGGCGAATCGCGCCGAAGGTAATTCCACCGTCGTCATTCGCAGCCATCTGACCGTAGGGCCAGCGACCGCGGCCGGTCAACGCGACGCGCCGACGATAACCCTCAGGTGCAGGTCGAGGTTTGTCCCCTCGCGATCATCTGTGTCGGTCAACCCTCGGCGGCGAAGTCGTCCGGAGAGATGTTGTCGAGGAATTCGCGGAACTTCTCGACTTCGTCCTCCTGCTCGTCCGGGATCTCGATCCCCGCGTTGTCGAGTACGTCGTCGCTGCCGAGGATCTCGACATCGCACCGCAGCGCCAGCGCGATGGCATCGGAGGGTCGGGCACTGACCGACACGCCACCGACGAAGCGCAACTCGGCGTAGTAGATGTCGTCGCGCATCTCGGTGATGTGGACGGCCTCGAGCCGGTGCCCGAGCGAGGTGATCACATCGCGGAGCAGATCGTGGGTGAGCGGACGGACCGCCTGCACGCCCTGCTGCTGGAACGCTATCGCCGACGCCTCCGCAGCCCCGATCCAGATCGGCAGATACCGCACGCCGTCTTCCTCGCGCAGCAGCACAACCGGATTGTTCGCGGGCAACTCGACTCGGACCCCGACCACGCGCATCGCGTGCATGGCCATCCGGATCACCCCCGGCTCGTCGACGCTGACTGGCACTTCGCAACACATCGCAGCAGACGTATCGAAAGTCGCCTTCGACGCTACACCGCCAGCGGTGCTACCGAAGCGGGCAGCGGTGACACCGGCGGGCGAAACTCAGGATCCGCCGATGACCTCGCGCAGACCGATCTGCACGAGCGCCGCGTGCAACCGCACCGACAATGCCGCCAGTTCGCGCACGGTCTCTTCGGCCCGAGCCTTGGCCTCATTGCCCCGCTGTCGCGACATCGGTCCGACGACCTGGCCGAACAGTCCCACCTCGCGCTCGGCCGCGTTCCGGAATGCGCGCAGGTGACGACCTTCGAGACCGAAGCGGGCGAGTTCGGCGACGATTTTGCCGACGGCGAGCGCGTCGTCGTCGTAGTGGCCACCCGGCCGCTTCGCGATCAACCCGAACTGCTCGAGCTCGGCGAGTTGGTCGCCGCGCAGGCCGGCGGAGTTGAGCAGTTCCTCGCGGGAAAGGCGCATCGCTGCCGGCGCCGGACGGAAGTGATCGGCGGTCGGAGCGTTGTCCTCGATCAACGCGATCGACATGTGCGGCACGCGTGGTGCGGAGGTCGCCGTGCCGGACGAACCTGCCGGTACCAATCCGCGGTCGATGGCCTCGAGCTGCTCCTTGATCACCTTCAGCGGCAGGTAGTGGTCCTTCTGCTGGGACAGTACATAACGCAGCCGGGAGACGTCGCCGGCGGAGAACTTGCGATACCCCGACGGCGTGCGCTCGGGCTGCACGAGCCCCTCGCCCTCGAGGAAGCGGATCTTGCTGATGGTGAGGTCAGGGAACTCGGGCTTGAGGTGGGCCAGCACGTCGCCGATGGTCAGCGTCGCCGAACTTGTCGCGCCCCTCCCCTGTGCCGCCGCGCTCATGCCGTCACTCCGTTCCGCCATGCCGAGACGCAACACTTCCAGTTCGCTCCGCAAGCGTCGCTCATGCCGTCGCTCCGGCACGCACCGCGGCGGTCAGGTAAACGAGGCGGAACTTGCCGATCTGCACTTCGTCGCCCCCGGTCAGCGGGACGGCGTCGATCGGTTCACGGTTGACGTAGGTGCCGTTGAGCGACCCCACGTCGTGCACGGTGTAGCCATTGCCTTCTCGGCGGAACTCGGCGTGACGGCGGGACACGGTGACATCGTCCAGGAAGATGTCGCTGTCCGGGTGCCGACCCGCCGTGGTGACGTCCTGATCGAGCAGGAATCGACTACCGGCGTTGGGGCCGCGCTTGACGACCAGCAGCGCCGACCCGGGAGTCAGCGCGTCCACCGCGCCTTGATGGGCCTCGGTCGAGAACGCGTCGCTGTCGGTGTCGGGCAGCGCACCGCCGGTCTGGATGGTCCGCGTGACATCGGCGCCCGAGGCCGGCGGGGCGGCGGCGCCGGTCGTCGGCAATTCGGCGCCGCAGTTGGCGCAGAAGTGACTGCCTGGAGGATTTTCGGTGCCACACGCGGTGCAGAACACTCGTTCGCCCTTCGGATTGGAACGACTAAAGCTGACGGGTACGGATGAGTATCGACGAGCGCATCGACTCGCGATTTCGGCGGGTCGAGGTCGCGGTTGGCCGAGCGTAGGCCGCGCAGGATGCGAGGGTCAATCGCGGGTAGAGAGTGAGTCTGCACTGGGGTTGTGCACGGCTGTGGACTGTTCTGTGGACGCCGGGTTCCACTGTGGACGGGCCTGTTGAAAGGGCTGTGGACACGGTGTGGACTGCGCTCGCGGGGGGTGCTCGGGCTGCCGGTCAGTCGGCCAGCGTGCCGTATGCGGCGGCGTCGAGCAGGCCGTCCACGTCAGCCGCGTCGGCAGGTTCGATCTCGATGATCCAACCTTGCCCGTACGGGTCCGAGTTGATCAACTCCGGCTGGTTGTCGAGGGCATCGTTGCGTGCAGTGACCGTGCCGGTGATCGGTGCGTAGAGATCGGACACACTCTTGGTCGACTCCACCTCGCCACATGCGCTGCCGGCGCTGACACCGGTACCCACCTCGGGCAGCGAGACGTAGACGACGTCGCCGAGCGCCTCCTGCGCGTAGTCGGTGATGCCGACCCGCACGGTCGCCCCGGGCCGCACCCACTCGTGTTCGGCGGTGTACTTCAGTTCGTCGGGAACCTCGGACATCCTTCTGCCTCACTTCGTCGGTCGGTGCGCCACGGCGCGTTGAACCTTACCGACGTCGCGTCCATGTCTCGCGCCGTGCCGTCGTCAATGCCCGGTCGGCGATGCGTACTTCGGCGTGGGCAGCGTGCGGACGGCCGCGATGGTTATCGACTGTCGTTCGTCGACGGCGAGATCGCCGCCGGTGTTGCGGATCGCATCAGCCACCCCGCCCGGGATGTTCAAAGCGGTATCGAGAGTCTTCGGATCACCGATGGCGAGCACGGTGTACGGCGCGGTTTGGGTCTTCCCGTCGACGGCCACGTGCCCGGCGGTGCCGGTGAACGCCGTCGACGTCGACACCCGCACGCTGCCGAACTGAATCGCCTCGGCGCCGGCGCCGCGCAGTTCCTCGACCACGTCGAGCAGGTCCTCCGGGGCGAGTTTGCCGTCAGGATCGCCGACGGTGACCTGCACGCCCGGTCCGGTCGCAGGCAGCGTTCCTAGCAGAATGCCCAGCTCCTGCGCGTCCTTGATCGCCTGCTGACGTGCGGCCAGCGAACGATCGCCGCTGTCCTTGAGTCGTCGCAGGGTGTCTTGCAGGTCGGCGATCTCTTGACGCAACCGGTCGGCCCGCGCGTTCTGATCGTCGAGGATTCCGACCAGGTCGTCGTCGCGCAGGTTGGCGAGGTTGTCGTTGCCGGAGTTCTGTCGCACCTGCAGCACGATCGCGAATCCGAGCAGCGCGGTGAGCACCGCGATGATCGCGGTGAAGGCCACGCGGCGCCGATTAGGCACGGAACAAGCTGCGGCGGATGGCGGCCGCGTTGCCGAAGATGCGGATCCCGAGGACGACGACCACGGCGGTCGACAGCTGGCTGCCCACGCCGAGCTTGTCGCCGAGGTAGACGATCAACGCTGCGACCAGCACGTTGGAGATGAATGACACCACGAACACCTTCGCGTCGAACACGTCGTCGAGTCGCGCGCGCACGCCACCGAATACCGCGTCGAGTGCCGCGACCACAGCGATGGGCAGGTACGGCTCGAGCCACGTGGGCACCGTCGGACGCAGAATGAGCCCGACGACGATTCCTATGACGAGCGCGACCGCGGCGATCATCGCGCCACCCGCGCATAGCGCAACACCGTGCCGGGACTGCCCGGCAGCATCAGCTCGTCCTTCTGCTCGAAGGTGAATCCGATCCCGCGCGCACTGGCCATGGTCTGGTAGCGACTGGCGACATCACTCGCGGCGAACCCGGTGATCAGCCCGTCGGGATTACCGACCGCGTCGATGATGTACGGCGAGGCGATCGGCTGGAAGTCGACAAGGACGGCGTCGCCGGCGAACCGGATCGCCGAGGTAGGTGTCATTCGGATCCCGTTCACCGCGACCGCCTCGGCACCGTCGGACCACAACTGATTGACCACACTGCGCACGTCACGATCGATCAGGATATGGCTGCTGGTGATCGGACCTCGGGTGGCGCGCCCCGCCCCGTCGGTCGGCGCACCGGCCGCCGTCGGCTCGGCGAGGGTGACTTCGAGGCCCGGACCCTTCACCGCGGCTTCGCCCGAGAGCAGCTGCCTGCGTTCGATCGCACGCACCAGTTGCGACGAGCCGGACAATGCCGCAGCGCGCACCGCGTTGAGCTGATTGGTCAGTGCGGTCTCGGTGCGGGTGAGGTCCCCCGCCGTCTTCTCCGCCGTACGGACCTGTGACACGAGCTGGTCGTGTGCCTTGGCTGCGGCAGGCGCGCCACGGTTCGTGTGCACCCACGCGATCGCCAGCACGAGCCCCACGACGAGCGCGCCGGCCGCAACGAGCGGTTGGTCGTACCAGTGCTTCGGCGCCTGCCCGCCGTGGCGCTCGGCGGCGGCTTCATAGCCCGGGTCGCGCGGGTCCAGGACGAGGTCGACGAGCTGCTGCGTCGTCACCTTCCGCGACGCGGTCACGTCGACCGTTCCCGCCGGACCAACACAGTGGTCTGCCAGAGGTACAGGCCGCCGGCCCACAGGTAGAGCCCGGTGCCCCAGATCGTGAACGCCCATGCGATGGGTCGGGCGATGCCCGACAGCAGCCCGCCGTGCGACCCGAGCAGCAGCAGCGGGAACGCGTAGAGCAGGCAGAAGGTGGCGGCCTTGCCGAGGTAATGCACCTGCGGCGGCGCGATGCCGCGACGGTTGAGCACCAGCAGCGCGACGCCGACGACGAGGTCACGTCCGACGATGACGATCGCCAGCCACAGCGGGATGATGTGCCGCAGCACCAGCCCGACGAGCGTCGCGAGGATGTAGAGGCGGTCCGCCAGTGGGTCGAGCAGCGCACCGAGGTCGCTGTACTGGTTCAACCGCCTGGCGAGCACGCCGTCGGCCCAGTCGGTGACGCCGGACAACGCCAGAACCGCCAGCGCCCACCCGTCCGAGTGCGGACCGAGGAGCAGCCACAGGAACACGGGAACCCCGAGCAGGCGCAGCACGCTCAGGGCGTTGGGCAGCGTGAGGACCTGCCGGGTCCGGGCCGCCGACGCGCTCTCCGGCCCCAGGTCGGAGGCTGCAGTCATGCGCGCCTCCCGTCGGTGGGGGTATGCCATGGTCGGGACGGCGGGATTCGAACCCACGACCCCTTGACCCCCAGTCAAGTGCGCTACCAAACTGCGCCACGTCCCGGTCGTGCGATGCCGGGTCACTCTATCTCAGCTGCGAGATCGGATTACTTTCCAGCCCCGCGTTTTTCGCGCACGCGCACCGAGATCTCGATCGGTGTGCCGGTGAAATCGAAGTCCTCGCGCAGTCGTCGCTCCAGGAAGCGTCGGTAACCCGCCTCCAGGAAGCCCGTGGTGAACAGCACGAACCGTGGCGGGCGGGTGTCGGCCTGCGTGGCGAACAGCACGCGGGGCGCTTTGCCGCTCCTCGGCGGCGGCGGCGTCCGCGCGACGACCTCGCCGAGCCACGCGTTCAGCCGGCCGGTCGGGATGCGGCGGTCCCACGAGTCGAGACTCACCCTCAACTGGGCAGCGAGACGTTCGACGGACCGACCGGTACGCGCGGAGATGTTGACTCGCGGCGCCCAGGCCACCCGGGCCACGTCACGGCTGATCTCGCGCTCGAGCTGCTCCCGGCGGTCCTCGTCGAGCAGGTCCCACTTGTTGAAGGCGAGCACGAGCGCCCGTCCTGCGTCGACGACCTCTGCGATGACCCGCTGGTCCTGCTCGGACAGCTTCTCCGACGCGTCGAGCAGCACCACGGCGACCTCGGCCGCCTCGACGGCGGCCGCCGTGCGCAGGCTGGCGTAGTACTCCATCCCGCTGGCCTGCCGCACCCGCCTGCGCAAGCCAGCGGTGTCGACGAAGCGCCACAGCTCGCCGTCGAGTTCGACCAGGCTGTCCACCGGGTCGATCGTGGTTCCGGCGACCGAGTCGACGACGGCGCGTTCCTCGCCGGTCAGCTTGTTCAGCAGGCTCGACTTGCCGACGTTGGGACGGCCGACCAGCGCCACCCGGCGCGGGCCGCCCTCGGTCTGCTCCTGCTCACGCGGGGCCTGGGGCAGGGCGTCGAGCACGGCGTCGAGGAGGTCGCCGCTGCCGCGTCCGTGCAAGCCGCTGACCGGGTGCGGCTCACCGAGGCCCAGCGACCAAAGCTCGGTCGCATCCGACTCGCCGCGTTCGTCGTCGATCTTGGTCACGGCGAGCACGACCGGCCGGCCCGAACGGCGCAGCGTTCGCGCCACGATCGTGTCCGTCTCGGTGGCTCCGGTCCGTCCGTCGATGACGAACAGCACGAGGTCGGCGGTCGCGGCGGCCCGCTCCGCCTGTGCCGAGACCATCGCCTGCAATCCGCGGGCATCCGGCTCCCAGCCGCCGGTGTCGACGAGGGTGAACTGCCGCCCGCCCCACACCGCGTCGTAGGCGATCCGGTCCCGGGTGACGCCCGGGACGTCCTGCACGACTGCCTCGCGCCGGCCCAGGATGCGGTTGACGAGGGTGGACTTGCCGACATTCGGCCGCCCCACCACCGCAACGACGGGGACGGTGAGCAGGTCCTGCTCAGGGAGTTGCTCAACCATCGTGGATCGCCATGTCGACAAGTCGGCTTATCACTTCATCAATTTCTAGATCTGTCGTGTCGAGGACGACGGCATCCTCGGCCTGGGCCAGCGGGCTGGTCGCCCGCGAGCTGTCCAGCCGGTCGCGGCGCTCGATGTCGGCGGCCACCGCCGCGACGTCCGCGTCACCGAGCTCGCCGGCGCGCCGTCGGGCGCGCACGAGCGAGCTCGCGGTCAGGAACACCTTCGGCCACGCCTGTGGCCAGACCACCGAGCCGATGTCGCGGCCCTCGACCACGATCGGGCCGTCCTCGATCAGCGTCCGTTGTGCCGCAACGAGCCGCTCGCGGACAGCCGGTACGGCTGAGACCACGCTCACCGAGGCGGTCACCTCGGCCGAGCGGACCTCCACGTCGACCGGCGTGCCGTCCAGGCACACCCGCGGTGTGGACGGGTCGGTGCCGATCTCGATCCGCGCGTCGCGGACGACCTTGGCCACCTGGTCGGCGTCGTTCGGGTCGACGCCGGCGCGCAGCACGGCAACCGTGGCCGCGCGGTACATCGCTCCGGTGTCGAGATAGCGGATTCCGAGACGGGTCGCGAGGCCGCGGGCGACCGTCGACTTTCCGGTCCCCGACGGGCCGTCCATGGCCACGACGCCGGCAAAGCCGGGCTGCGTACTCACGACTAACCAGAATACGGACGTCTCAGCGGTCGGCTGCGCCTACGGGTCACCTCGAGGTCCAACCTGGCCGGCACCCGCGCGACTACCATCGCCCGAGCACGGGCAGGCGGGTCACTGGGGGAGGTCGCGGCGCAGGGCTGCGGCCCCGCGCAGGTACGGGTGCGCGATCTCGCTCCGGGCCAGCTGCGTCTCGACGTGCGCCAGCAATCGCAGCACGCGCGGCATCGCGCCGGGCACCGAGATCTCGGTCGAGCACAGCAGCGGCACGTCGGTCATGCCCATGAGCCGGGCGGCGTATGCCGGGAACTCCGCGTTCAGATCCGGGGTCGCGGTGAACACGATGCTGATCAGGTCGTCATTGCTCAGATGGTTGCGCCGCAGCATCTCGCGCACCAACTCCGAGGCGCCCTCGAGGATGAGGTCGCGCTCGTTCCCGTCGATCTGGATCGCCGCCCGGATCGCCCGCACCGCCATGCCCACTCCTATCGCTATACCGCTAAAGCTCTTTATCGACTAATCGATGGAGCTCGGCGAGTTCGTCCCGAGTCAGTTCCCGTAGCGCGCCGGCCCGCAGACTGCCGAGGTGCACCGGTCCGATGGTGGTGCGCACCAGCCGCTGCACGGGGTGCCCGACGGCGTCGAGCAGCCGGCGCACGATGTGGTTGCGGCCCTCGTGGAGCACCACCTCGACGATGGCCCGCCCGCCCGAGGTCTGCACCACGCGGAACGAGTCGACCCGCACCGGACCGTCCTCGAGGTCCACGCCGTCGCGCAGCTGCTTGGCCACGCCGCGTCCGATCGGCGCCGGCACCGTAGCCAGGTAGGTCTTGGCCACCCCGAACGAGGGGTGCATGAGCCGGTGCGCGAGCTCGCCGTCGTTGGTGAGCAACAGCAGCCCCTCGGTGTCGGCGTCGAGCCGCCCGACGTGGAACAGCCGCCGGCCGGACGCGATGCGGTCGGCGACCAGGTGCCCGATCGTGCGGCGACCCCGGTCGTCGGTCATCGCCGACAGCACGCCGCGCGGCTTGTTCAGCGCGAGATACACCAGGTCGTCGCGGACGTTGATGCGCGCGCCGTCCACCCGCACCACCGCGGTCATCGGGTCGATGCGCAGGCCCATCTGCTCGACCGGCACGCCGTCGACGCTCACCCGGCCGGCAGCGATGAGGTTCTCGCAGGCGCGGCGCGACCCCAGGCCGGCAGCAGCAAGCACCTTCTGCAGGCGCACACCCTGCTCGTTCTCGCTTGTCAGAGTCTCGACCTCAACTTCAGATTTCGTCGCTTTCCAGGCCGGAGATGTCAGGCAGCATCGGTGCCAGTGACGGCAACTCGTCCAGCGACTGCATGCCCATCCGTTCGAGGAACAGCTCCGAGGTGCGGAACAGTCCCGCGCCGGACTCCGGGTCGCTGCCCACTTCGACGATCAGGCCGCGCGACAGCAGGGTGCGCACGACGCCGTCGACGTTGACGCCGCGGATCGCCGAAACCCGCGACCGCGTCACGGGCTGGCGATACGCGATCACGGCCAGGGTCTCCAACGCTGCTTGCGAGAGCCTGCTGCGCTGCCCGTCCTGCAGGAATCGCTCGACGTGCGGCGCCACTGACGCACGGGTGTAGAGCCGCACTCCCCCGGCCGCCTCGCGCAGTTCGATCCCGGCACCGCGCTCGTCGTAGCCGGCGCGCAGCCGGTCGAGCGCCGCCGTCACATCGGGCACGGGCACCCGCAGGGTCGCCGCCAGCGTGGACGCGTCGATCGGCGCGTCCACGACGAACAGGATCGCCTCGACCGCGGGGTCGAGCTCGGCCGGATCGGTGAGCACCATCTGCTCGGCGTCCACGTCGGCATCGGGGGCGTCCTCAACCGCCTCGGCGGGCTCCTCGAGCTCTTCGCCGACTGAGTCGTCCGGCGCCGGGACTTCTGCTGCGACGGCGGCCTCCGCAGCCGCGGCCTCGGCAGCGGTTGCCACTTCCGCTGCGCTGGCCGCGTCGGCCGGCGTCGCGGCCTCGGCTGCAGCGTCGGACTCGCTCACCCGTACTCCTCGTCGATGGTCTCGTCCTCGCTCGGCGGCGCCGCGTCCTCAGTCCCGATCCAGCGCACCCGCAGCTCGGTCAGGGCCGCGAGTTGATCGAAGGCGACCACACCCTCACGGTAGAGCTCGAGCACGGCGAGGAAGCGACCGACCACCTCGAGCGTCGAGGTGCAGTCGGCAGCCAGACTGCGGAAGGTCGCAGCGCCACCCCGGTGCAGCCGCGCACGCAGGATCGTCATCTGCTCCCGCACGCTCACCTTGGGCGCGTGCACGTGGTCGACCGACACCGTCGGGATCGGCCTCGGCGCCGTCGCCGCGGCCGCGAGGTCGGCGAACTGCTGGGGGTTCAACCCGATCACGACCTCGGGCAGCAACGCCGCGAACCGCGGTTCGAGCTCGACCGCCCGGCCGTAGCGACGTCCCTGCGCCCGCTCGAGCTCGGCGAGATAGGCCGCTGCGAGCTTGTAGGCGCGGTACTGCAGCAGCCGGGCGAAGAGGAGGTCGCGCGCCTCGAGCAGCGCGAGGTCCTCGTCGTCGTCCACCTCGGCGGCAGGCAGCAGCCGGGCCGTCTTCAGGTCGAGCAGGGTGGCTGCGACGACGAGGAATTCCGTCGCCTGGCCCAGATCCCAGCGGGCTGCACCGGACAGGTAGGACAGGAACTCGTCGGTCACCTGCGAGAGCGCGACTTCGGTGATGTCGAGTTGGCGCCGGGTGATCAGGCTGAGCAGCAGGTCGAACGGGCCTTCGAAGTTGGACAGCCGCACGCTGAATCCGCGCTGCGCGACACCGGCGCCGCCCGCGGCATTCGGGTCGTCGATCGGCTGCGTCGACAGCAGCTCGATCTCGACGGCGTCCTCGGCGGAGATGTCGGTCGACCCGCTCACAGCTGACGCAGCCGACGGACCAGAATCGACGACTCCCCCTTCGCCTCCAGATCCGCGAGCACGACAGCGATCGCCTCACGCACGATCCGGCCGCGGTCGACGGCGAGGCCGTGCTCGGCTCGCAGAGCCAGCCTTGCGGACTCGAGCTCGAGCAGTTCCTCCGGCGAGCAATAGACGGTGATCTTCTCGTCGTGCCGTTCGCGGCCGGACGGGCTGCGCTCACCGACCGCGCGCATGCGCCGGGACGGACGTGCAGCGCGGGCTGGGCGCTCCTGGTCGGGCACCGACGCGATCGCGCCGACACCTGGATGGACCGGCGGTGGCGGCGGCGCCGGCTCGGGCTGCTGGGACGTGGTGCGGAACAGCTCCGCAGCGCCGGGCAAACTCGCTCGTCGGGCACTCACGATTTCGCCGCCGCCCGCCCGAGGACCTCCCGCGCGAGATTCCGGTAGGCCGTGGCGCCGGTCGACGTCGGGGCCCAGCTCGTAATCGGCTCGCCCGCGACGGTCGTCTCCGGGAACCGGACGGTACGGGTGATGACGGTGTCGAACACGGTGTCACCGAACGCCTCGACAACGCGCGTGAACACCTCGCGACCGTGCAAGGTGCGCCCGTCGTACATCGTCGCCAGGATGCCGTCGAGTTTCAGCTCCGGGTTGAGCCGCTCGCGCACCTTGTCAATGGTGTCGATCAGCAGCGCGACGCCGCGCAGCGAGAAGAACTCGCACTCGAGCGGGATGATCACGCCGTGCGCCGCGGTCAGCGCGTTGACCGTGAGCAGGCCGAGCGACGGCTGGCAGTCGATGAGCACGAAGTCGTAGTCCGCGGCCACCGGGGCGAGCACCCGGGCCAGCGTCTGCTCGCGGGCGACCTCGTTCACCAACTGGACCTCGGCGGCGGACAGATCGATGTTGCTCGGCAACAGATCCATGCCGGCGACGCTCGTCTTCAGCAGGACGTCGTCAATGGTGACGCCGCGCTCCATGAGCAGGTTGTAGGCGGTGCGGTCGAGCTGGTGCGGCTGCACCCCCAGGCCCACCGAGAGCGCCCCCTGCGGGTCGAAGTCGACGAGCAGCACTCGGCGCCCGACCTCCGCGAGCGCGGCACCGAGGTTGATCGTCGACGTGGTCTTGCCGACGCCGCCCTTCTGGTTGCACAAGGCGACGATGCGGGCCGGGCCGTGCCGATCGAGCGGCACCGGGTCGGGCAGCTGGCGCTTCTTGCGCGCGACCGCGGGATCTGCCGACGGTGCGGGTGTCACGGTGAACAGTTCACCGCCGCCTGACCCGTCACCCGTGGATGTCGACATATCCATAAGGCGTCGTACCTCCATCTATTCGGAGTTCCAGCGGAGGCTACCTCACCCGAGCGCACGTGGATGTGCGGTCGCGTACACCTCGCGCAGCCGGTCAACGGTCACCAATGTGTAGATCTGCGTCGTGGTCACCGAAGCGTGCCCGAGCAGCTCCTGAACCACCCGAACGTCCGCCCCGCCCTCCATCAGATGGGTGGCGAACGAGTGCCGCAGCGTGTGCGGCGAGATCCCGCTCGCCAGTCCGGCGCGCTCGGCCGCGGTGCGCAGCACGACCCACGCCGACTGCCGCGACAGCGCGCCGCCGCGCGAGTTCACGAAAAGCACCGGCGTTCCAGTCCCGGATGAGATCAGGGACGGGCGGGCCTGCACCAAGTACGCCTCGAGCGCGCGCGCCGCAAACGAGCCGAGCGGCACCCGGCGTTGCTTGCCCCCCTTGCCGGTGAGCAGCACGGTGCGCTCGCGCAGGTCCAGGTCGTCGACGGCGAGACCCACCGCTTCGGAGATCCTGGCGCCCGAGGCGTACAGCAACTCGAGCAGCGCCCGGTCGCGCAGTGCCAGCGCGGTCCCGGCATACCCCGCAGCGTCGAGCAGACGCTCCACGTCCTCGATCGGAATTGCCTTGGGCAGCCGGCGCGGCGCCGCCGGCGGACGGACCTCGTGGGCCACGTCGACCTCGACCAGCCCGTCGGTCAGGGCGAACCGGTGCAGCCCGCGTACCGCGATCACCGCACGCGCGGCCGAGGACGCCGACAGCGGTGGATGGTCGCCGTCACCGGTGCGCAGATAGGCGAGAAAGTCGGTGATCCTGGCGGCGTCGACATCGGCGATCGAGCTCACCCCGCCGGCGTCCAGGAAGGCCACGTAGCGGGCCAGGTCGCGGCGGTAGGACTCGAGCGTGTTCGCCGCCGAGCCGCGTTCGACCGCCAGGTGATCGAGGTAGGCGCGCACCACCCGCGCCGGCTCCAGCCGGCGCCCCAACCGCGAGCCGGCCGTCACCGTCCCGGCTTCGTCGGCCAGGGCGCGTCCGCCGGGCGCAACCCGCTCCACTGCGCCGCCCGCGACACCGCGGCGGCGAGCACCCCCGCGACCGCGGCGGCGTTGGTGATCTCGCCGGCCAGCGCGCGGCGCACCGCATGATCGAGCGGTAGGCGGCTCACCTTCATGTCGATCTCTTCGTGCTCGACCACGAAACCGTCGGGGCGCGGCGCCGGCGACAGGTCACGTGCCAGGAAGACGCGTACCGCCTCGTCCGAGAAACCCGGCGACGAGTGCAGGTCCAGCAGCGTGTGCCAGGTGCGCGCCGACAGCTGAGCCTCCTCGGCCAACTCGCGGGCGGCGGCCTGCGGTGCGGGTTCGTCGGCCACATCGAGCAAGCCGGCGGGCAGCTCGTCCAGCCGCGCGCCGACCGCGGGCCGGTACTGGTTGACCATGACGATCTGGTCCGCATCGTCGATCGCGACGATGACCACCGCACCCATGTGGGCCACGATCTCGCGCTTGGCCCGCGAGCCGTCCGGCATCTGCACCGTGTCCTCGCGGACCGAGATCACCCGACCCTGGAACAACGTGCGCGAATCGACGGTACGAAAGTCAGCGCTCATCGAACGGAAGTCGCGACGCTCGCACCGTTGACCCGCTGGTCCTTCTCGCTGTCCTCGTCGATCTGGACGGGCAGCCGCTCCTCGTCGCTGTACTTGAGCGCCGCCGCGATCAGCCCGCGGAACAACGGATGCGCCCGCGTGGGCCGCGACTTCAGCTCAGGGTGAGCCTGGGTGCCCGCGTAGAACGGATGGACGTCGCGGGGCAACTCGACGAACTCGACCAACCGTCCGTCCGGCGACGTCCCGGAGACCACCAAACCGGCAGCCTCGAGCTTCGGCCGGTAGGCGTTGTTCACCTCGTAACGGTGCCGGTGCCGCTCGGACACCGCGGTGCTGCCGTAGGCGTCGGCGACGACCGAGCCGGGCATGAGCGTGGCGGGGTAGGCGCCGAGGCGCATCGTGCCGCCCATGTCGGCCTCTCCGGACACGATTGCGACCTGGTCGGCCATCGTGGCGATGACCGGGTACGGGGTGTCCGGATCGAATTCGGACGAACTCGCGCCGTCGAAGCCGGCGAGGTTGCGCGCTGCTTCGATCACCATGCATTGCAGGCCGAGGCACAGACCCAGCGCGGGGATCCCGCGTTCGCGGGCATGGCGTAGCGCACCCAACTTGCCCTCGATGCCGCGAATGCCGAACCCGCCCGGGACCACGATCGCGTCCACGCCGGACAGTTCGGTCGCCGCGCCCACCGGTGTCTCGCAGGCATCGGAGGCCACCCAACGGATCGTCACGTGCGCGCGGTGCGCGAACCCTGCCGCGCGCAGCGCCTCGGACACCGACAGGTACGCGTCGGGCAGGTCGATGTACTTGCCGACCAAGGCCACCGTGACCTCGTCCCGGGGGTTGTGCACCCGATCGAGCAGGTCGCCCCACACCGTCCAGTCGACATCGCGGAACGGCAGACCGAGCCGGCGCACCACATACGCGTCGAGGCCTTCGGCGTGCAGCACCTTCGGGATCTCGTAGATGCTCGGCGCGTCGACCGCGGCCACGACCGCGTCGGCGTCGACGTCGCACATCAGCGAGATCTTCCGCTTGAGCCCTTCGGGCAGCTCGCGGTCGGCGCGGCACACGATCGCGTCGGGAGTGATACCGATGCTGCGCAACGCCGCCACCGAGTGCTGGGTCGGCTTGGTCTTCAACTCCCCGGACGGCGCGAGGTACGGGATCAGCGACACATGCAGGAAGAAGCAGTTGTCGCGGCCGACATCGTGGCGAACCTGGCGCGCGGCCTCCAGGAACGGCAACGACTCGATGTCGCCGACGGTGCCGCCGATCTCGGTGATCACCACGTGCGGCGCGTCGCCGTTCGCGTCCGGTGACGCCATCGCCCGGATCCGCGACTTGATCTCGTTGGTGATGTGCGGGATGACCTGGACGGTGTCGCCCAGATACTCGCCGCGGCGCTCCTTGTGGATCACCGACTGGTACACCTGACCGGTCGTGACGTTCGCGGACCCGACCAGGTCGGTGTCGAGGAAGCGTTCGTAGTGCCCGATGTCGAGGTCGGTCTCGGCGCCGTCCTCGGTCACGAAGACCTCACCGTGCTGGAACGGGTTCATCGTGCCGGGATCGACGTTGAGGTACGGGTCGAGCTTCTGCATCGTCACACGCAGGCCACGCGCCTTGAGCAACGAGCCGAGGCTGGAGGCGGTGAGGCCCTTACCCAGCGAAGAGGCGACGCCTCCCGTGACGAACAGGTGCCGAGTCTGATGAGGCGTTCGATCCACGGAAGTCCACCTTAACATCTCCGGAGACCCGGGGTAGTCAGCCCGACTGCGCCACGCCGAGCAGCTGCTCGGCCTGCTCGGTCTCGCGCTGTGTGAGCAGCCCGCTGGCGTGCATCTGCCGCAGCAGCCGGGCCCGGGCGAAGGAGCTCGGGGCGAACGGTGCAGCGGCAGCCACGATGACCGTCGCGGCCTGTGCTGCGTTCGGTCCGTCTGTCAGCGCTCTCGGACCGTTGTTGCGGCGCGGCACCACCTCGGCCAGGCGATCGCGGATGAACCCGGCGAGGTCGGCAAGAGTCCGCAGTGGCCGGCCGAGGCCGGGTAGACGCGGAAACTGCACGGGCAGGTCTCCTCCTCGCGGCTATTTCGTCTTCGTCGGGAACAGTGCTTGTGCCCCCTGAGCCGTACCGTAGTGCCCCACCTGCGAGTTGACGGCACCGGCCATCGCCAGCACGCTCGACACCTGTCCGAACGGGGTGTCGGCGTTGTCGACGGTCGACACGGCCGACTTGGACGGCCCGTTACGCACACCCGCTATCACGCCGTTGCCCTGTGCGGATTCCGTGTCGCCCGCGACGACGACGTTGCCGCCCTTGGCCGCCAGCTGCGAGACGAGGTCGAGCTCGGCCTGCCCGGCGTAGTCGTCCTTGGGGTGTGCCCCGTTGCCGAGCACGACGATGTTCTTGGCCGGCTCGATGCCGGAGGGGTCGGAGCTGATCATGTGCAGGCCTGAGAACCCGCTCAGCACCGAATTCAGGTCGCTCGGCTGGCCGTTCCCGGTCAGCACGAAGGAGAGCATGGCGGCGGCGAGCACGCGGGCGTCGCTGGTCTCAGGCAGGGTGATGTCCATCGGACGGGTCGAACCTGTCGCCAGCGACAGCACTGGGTCGGCCTCGGCGGGATCGATGAACGCGTTGGCCAGCTCCAGCCGGCCGGTGATCTTCGCGCCGGCTGCGCTGAGCTCGTTGCCGATGCCGTCGAGGGTGCCGGAACTGGTTCCGGGCAGCGCCACGATCAGCACCTCCTGGTCCTTCAGCGCGTCCGCGACGACCGCGTTGCCGAAGGTGGTCGCGAACTGTCCTGCCGTGTCGACCTGGCCCTGCAGCGCCTTGACCTGAGCGGCGAGATCGCTGCGGTCCTTCTTCAGCCCGTCGACCTGGTGGCGTAAGTCGTTGGTGATCGGCCCGTTGAGGGCCGTTGTACCGACGACGATGCCAACCGCGAGGGCCAGGATGACGGCGACGAGTGATACGACGTGGTAACGAAAACTGATCACGAGAACAGGTCCTGTATCCAGTGGTAGGCGTCCTGGAACTGATGGCCGATGTCGGACAGGTAGTTGCGCCCGACGTGTGACGCGGCCAGAGCGGCGGCGACGGCAAGCAGCGCCGCGATCACCAGCAGTAACAGCGCGGCGGCCGAGATCCGGTTGCGGTACAGCCGCATCACGCCACGGGCATCGACGAGCCTGCCGCCGATGCGCAGCCGGGTGAGGAAGCTCGAGGCCATCCCGGCCCGGCCCTTGTCGAGGAACTCCGTCAGGGTCGCGTGCGTGCCGACGGCGACGATGAGTTCGGCACCCTTCTCGTCCGCGAGCAGCATGGCGACGTCCTCGCTGGTGCCGCTGGTCGGGAAGGTCACCGCGTCGATGCCGAGATCCTGGACGCGGGCAAGGCCTGGGGCCCGCCCGTCCGGGTAGGCGTGCACGACGACCTCGGCGCCCGTCGCGAGCGCGGCGTCGGACACGGCGTCCATGTCTCCGACGATGATGTGCGGCTTGAAACCGGCGTCGAGCAGCGCGTCGGCGCCGCCGTCGACGCCGATGAGTACCGGCTTGTACTCGCGGATGTAGTGCTTGAGCGACTTGAGTTCCTTCGCCTCGTCGAACCCGCGGACGACCACCACGACGTGGCGGCCCGCGATCGCGGTACGGACATCAGGAATGCCGACGCCGTCGAGCAGCAGGTCGCTTTCGCGGCTCATGTACTCGGAGGTGTTCGCGGCGAAGGCCTCCAGTTGGGTGGCCAGGCCCACCTTCGCCTCGGTCATCGAGGCTGCGACCGTCTCGGCGGACTGCTCGCTGCCCTGGGCGACCGCGTCTTCGCCCACGAGCACCACGTCGCCGACAACGCGGATCTTGGTGCCCTCCTTGATCGCGGCGAAGATCTCGGTGCCGACGTTGTCGAGCAGGGGGATGCCGGCGGCGACGATGACTTCGGGGCCGAGGTTCGGGTACCGGCCGGAGATGCTGGGCTGGGCGTTGATGATCGCGGCCGGACGTGCGGCGACGAGCGCTTGTGCGGAGACCCGGTCGAGGTCGCCATGGTCGACGATGGCGATGTCGCCTGGGTGCAGCCGACCTGCCAACCGAGTGGTACGGCGATCGAGCCGCGCGACGCCGCTCACGCCCGGCAAACCGGTCGACCGGCGGCGCAGAGTAGCCATTCGCATGGGATCCCATGCTGCCATCCGTCGGCGCGTGGGCCGGCCGCGCCACGCGGGTCAACGCTTGGTTTTAACTGGCGTTCTTCGCGGCTTCGTGGGCGCATCTCTGCGGTCGGCGATGGCGTCGTCGAGCAGTTCGCGCGCGTGCTGGCGGGCGGTTTCAGAGGCCGTTCCGGACAGCATTCGCGCGAGCTCGGCGACGCGATCGTCACCGGTGACCACGCGGACGTCGCTGGCGGTCACCCCCGCATCGCCGTCGGCGCGCTTGTCCACCACCACGTGAGTGTCGGCGTACGCGGCGACCTGCGCCAGGTGGGTCACGACGATGACCTGCGGGCGCCGTGCGCGGCGCGCGAGCCGCGCCAGTCGCCGACCGACCTCGACCGCCGCCCGACCACCGACCCCGGCGTCGACCTCGTCGAAGACCATCGTGGGCACGGGATCGGCACCGGCCAGGCACACCTCGATCGCGAGCATCACCCGGGACAACTCTCCACCGGATGCGCCGCGCGCGAGCGGCAGGGCCGGCGCGTCGGCGTGCGACTGCAGCACGATTTCGACGTCGTCAGCGCCGTCCGGGCCGACACTTCGGTCGGTGCCGTCGACCTCCAGGGCGGGAGTTCCCGCGACGACGGCACGGGGCCGCACGATGATCGCGCAGGACGCGCCGGCCATCGCGAGTCCGGACAGTTCCGCGGTGACCGCGGAACCGAGCTCGGCGGCTGCGGCTGCGCGACGCTTCGACAGGTCGACCGCGAGATCGACGACGCGGGCGGCCGCTTCGTCGCGGCGGGCGGCGAGCGCAGCCAGCGCCTCGTCGGACACGTCGATCTCGGCCAGCCGGGCGGCGGCGCGGCCGGACCAGTCAGCTACGCCGGCCAGATCGGGCTCCGGGCCGTCGACGTACTTGCGGACGAGCGCAGTCAGCACCGCACGACGCGCCTCGAGCTCGGCCAGCCGCTCGGGGTCGGCGTCCAGGCCTGCGGCGTACGCGCTGAAGTCGGTACCGAGTTCGGTGGCGAGGGCGGCGAGTTCGCGCACCCGGGCGGTCAGCTCGTCGAGCTCGGGGTCGGCGTCGGCCTGCTGCTCGAGCGCCCGGCGCGCGGTGCCGAGCAGCGCGGCTACGTCCGCCGACTCGGCGAGCGGGTCGTCGGCGTCGCCGAGCAGTGCGTCGTGCGCCTGCCGCGCGGCGATGCGCAGCGCGTCGGCATGCGCGAGGCGGCTCGCCGCGGCGGCGAGGTCGACGTCCTCGCCGGGCAGCGGTGCGGCGGCCTCGATCTCGGCCAGGCCGTGCGAAAGAAAATCCGCCTCTCGGCGCAGTTCGCCGATGCGGCTGCGCCGCTCGTCCAATCGTTCGACGGCGGCGCGCCATTCCGCGAAGGCGGCGGCGAAGTCGGTGAGGTCGATCCCGGCGTAGCGGTCGAGTACGGCGCGTTGCTCGCTCGGACGGGCGAGCCGCAGCTGGTCGGACTGGCCGTGCACCGCGAGCAACTGCTCGGCCAGCTCACCGAGCACGGCCACCGGGGTCGCGGCGCCACCGACGTGGGCCCGAGACCGGCCGGCCGAGCTCACCGTCCGGCGCAGCACCAGACTGGTGCCGTCATCGAGCACACCGCCGGCGTCGCGGACCCGCTCGGCGGCCGCAGCGGCCGGATCGATCTCGAGCAGGCCGTCCACCGCCGCCTGCTCAGAACCCGCCCGCACCCGTGCTGCGTCGGCGCGACCGCCGAACAGCAGCAGCAGGCCGGACACCACCATCGTCTTGCCGGCGCCGGTCTCGCCGGTGACCACCGTGAGCCCGGGCCCGAGCTGCAGCGTCGCGTCGTCGATGACACCGAGGCCGCGGATGCGGAGCTGTTCGAGCAACCCTCAACGCTCCGGGGACGTGCCACGGGCCGGTGGCGAGGCTTCCCGCAGGCTGCGCACCGGCAACTGGAACTTGGCGACGAGCCGGTCGGTGAAGCTCCATCCGGCCGCCACCCGGGCGATGCGAACCGGCTCGATCCCCTTGGTCACCCGGATGCGCGAGCCCGGCGGGATCGAGACGGACCTGCGACCGTCGCAGCTGAGCACCGCCTCGTGCCCGGCACTGATCAGGTCGATGTCGACGGTCGAGGTCGGGGCGACCACCACAGGACGGGCGAACAACGCGTGCGCCGCGTTGGGGACCAACAGCAGGGCGTCGACATTCGGCCAGACGATCGGGCCACCGGTCGAGAAGGCATACGCGGTGGAACCGGTGGGTGTGGAGCAGAGGATGCCGTCGCAGCCGAAGCGCAACAGCGGGCGTTCGTCGACCGCGACGGCGATCTCGAGCATCCGCTCGCGGTTGGTGCGTTCGACCGAGACTTCGTTCAACGCCCAGGCACTGGCCTGGATCGCGCCGTCGACGATGACAGTCGCGTCGACGGTGACGCGCTCCTCGACCTGGTACTGGCAGTTCACGATCGCGGCGACGGTGTCCTCGAGCGCGTTCGGCTCGGCCTCGGCGAGGAACCCGACGTGACCGAGGTTCACGCCGATCATCGGCACGCCGGCCGGGCGGGCGAGCTCCGCGGCGCGCAGGAACGTCCCGTCGCCGCCCAGCACCAGCACCACCTCGGCACCCGCCGCGGCGTGATCGACGTCGACGGAGGTCACGCCCGGGACGTCGACGCGGTCGGCTTCGCCGGTCAGCATCCGGACGCCGAGGCCGGCGGACACCAGCTGATCTGCGGCCCGCGTCGCTTCTTCGCAGATCGACCGACGTTCGGTGTGCGCGATCAGCAGCACCGACCGACCCGGTGCGGTCATGGGCGCTCACCTTCGTCTGCGTGCGTTGTCGGGGCCGCTGCCTCCACGATCGCCCGGATCTGTGCCTCGGTGCACTCGACACGCGGCGTGCGGGTCAGCCAGAGAAAGAATTCCACGTTGCCGGACGGCCCGGGTAGCGGGCTGGTGCACACGCCGGCGGACGCCCAGCCGAGGCCGGCAGCGGCCCGCGCGACCTCCACGACGGCATCGGCGCGATGCTCGGAGTTGCGGACCACCCCGCCACTGCCCAATCGCTGCTTGCCGACTTCGAACTGTGGCTTGACCATCGGCACGATGTCGCCCGCGTCGTCGGTGCACGCGATCAACGCGGGTAATACCAGCTGCAGCGAGATGAACGACAGGTCGGCCACGGACAGGTCGACCGGACCGCCGATCTCGTCCGGTGTCAGCGTCCGCACGTTGGTCCGGTCGTGAACGATCACGCGGTCGTCGGTGCGCAGGTTCCAGGCGAGTTGGCCGTAGCCGACGTCGACCGCGATCACCTGGCGGGCGCCGGATCGCAGCAGCACGTCGGTGAACCCGCCGGTCGAGGCGCCGGCATCAAGGCACCGCTTGCCCGAGACCGCGATCTCGGGGAACGCCTGCAGGGCACCCGCGAGCTTGAAGCCGCCACGCGAGGCGTAGTTCGGATCGGACTCGTCGGCGATGACCCGCAGCGACGTGTCCGCGGCGACACCGGAGGCGGGTTTGCGCGCGATCACGCCGCGCACCTCGACCCGTCCGGCGTTGATCAGCGCGACGGCGTGTTCGCGGGAGCGCGCCAGACCGCGCCGGGTCAGCTCGGCGTCCAGGCGGTGGACACGGGCAGGCATCTCGGTATGCGCCGCGGCTAGACCCCGTCGATCCGGTTCAGCGCATTCTGCAGCCGTGCGTGCAGCTCGTCGTAGGCGGCCACATGCTCGTGCAGCGGGCGACCGTCCAGGTCGTCGAGCACCGACAGGTCAGGGCCGGTGTCCTCGGCTTCAGCGCTCGTCGGCACACCGTGCTCCTCATCCTCGCTGGTCGACATCACCCGGATCGATCTCCTTCCTGCGCACGGTCGACGGTACCGCCTGCGGTAGCGTCGCGCGCATGGCCAGCGTCGAGGAGTGCGATGCCGCGTTCCATTCCCTGGCCGATCGGCTTTCCGCGTCGGACCCGAGCAAGCGCACCGATCTCGACCGCACGTTGACCTGCCGGCTGCCCGACATCGGCGTGATCTTCGCCGGTCACCTGCACGACGGAAAGCTCACCGATATTCGCCGCGTCGACGACGCCACCGCCCAGGTCAAGCTGACCATGTCGAGCGACGATCTCATCGATCTCGTCTCGGGCCGCGCCAATTTCGCCTCGGCGTGGGCCAGCGGCCGCATCAAGATCGACGCGGGGATGTTCGACCTGATCAAGCTCCGGTCGGTCTTCTGAGGCTGCGGTCTCCCGATCACGCGAGGTCGAGACCCGACAGCGCCCCTTTGGCGGACTCGTCCGCCGCCTCGATCCGCCAGTCGGTGTCCGCACGCCGCCCCGCCGCCGACCAGGCCGCCACGCACAGCGCCCGAAGCGGATCCAAGTCGTCGCCTGCGACAGAGTCGGAGCCCGTCTCCGCGTGGGACAGCGTCAGCGTCCCGGACGAAGCCTTGGCCAGCCATCGACCGCACCGCGCGGTGTCTTGGCCCGCGCCCGCTCCCGGGTGCTCGACAAGCAGCCCGGCCAGCGTGGGCGCCAGGTAGTTCGGGCGGTGCGCGGGGCCGGCTGCGAGCAGTTCCGCCGCGCTGGTGACGCCACTGAGCACCAGCAGGCTGTCGCAGCCGACCGCCGCAGCGCCCTCGATATCGGTGTCGAGCCGGTCGCCGACGACAATCGGTCGCTCGGCTCGGGAACGCTGGACCGACTCGCGGTGCATCGTCGGATCCGGTTTGCCGGTCGCGACCGGCGCCCGCCCTGTCGCGTGACGCAGCGCCGCGACCAACGATCCGTTGCCCGGCAGTGGCCCGCGCGGCGAAGGCACGGTCGGGTCGAGATTGGTCGCGACCCACGGCAAACCGCGTCGGATGGCGACCGCGCCTTCGGCGAGTTGTTTCCAGTCGAGCTCCGGCGAATATCCCTGCACCACCGCCGCCGGGTCGTCGTCGGCCGAGGTGACCGGGGTGAGGCCGCGTTCTCGCAGCGCTTCGACGAGCCCCGTCGTGCCCACCACCAGAACCGCGGCGCCCGGCGGCAATCGGTCGGCCAGGTAGTGCGCGGCCGCCTGGGACGACGTGGTCACTTCCGCCGACTGGGCCGGAATCCCCAAGTCGCGCAGGTGCTCCGCGACAGCTTCGGGCGGACGCGCGGCGTTGTTCGTCACGAAGGCCAGCCGCATCCCGGCCTCGCGAGCATCGTGCAGCGCCTTCGGGACGCCATCGACCGCCTGCTGGCCCACGTACACCACGCCGTCGAGGTCGAGCAGCGCGACGTCGTAGCGAGTTGCGAGCGTCCGTCTGCTCGCCGTCAAGGACGCAGGCACGTAGCCGATCCTGCCACCCGCACCGCGCTCGATACGATCGAGCACCGTGACCGCATCTTCGCCGGCCCCCGCTCGCGGGTTGCGCCTCGCACCCTTCCAGGCCCTGCGCCCGACCTCCGACGGGCCGAAGCTTGCTCGCGCGCTGTGTCCGCCGTACGACGTCATCGACGCCGACCAGCGGGCGCGGTTGATCGCCGCCGACCCCGACAATGCGGTCGCGGTGATTCTTCCCGAAGATCGGGACGGCGATCCGTACCAGGCGGCCGCGCAGCGACTCGACGGGTGGGTGGAATCCGGGCGCTACCGGACCGACGCCGATGCGGTCCTGTACGTCTACGAGATGCGCGATTCGGCCGGGGCGGCTACCCGTGGTCTCGTCGGCGCCATCGAACTGCGCGACCCGGCCGACGGCGTGATCCTGCCGCACGAGAACACGATGGCCGGGCCGGTCGCGGACCGGCTCGCGTTGATGCGCGCCACCGAGGCCAACGTGGAGCCGATCTATCTCGTCTATGACGGCGGTGGTGCGGCGTCGGATGCGGTGGCCTCTGTGGATCAGGTTCCGCCGTTGGCGGCAGCGACCACAGACGACGGCATCACCCACCGGCTCTGGCGCCTCGACGACCGGCAGACGCTCGACGCGATCGCTGCGGACCTCGCCACCCGGCGCGCCCTGATCGCCGACGGTCACCACCGGTACGCGACCTACCGCGAGCTGCAGTACGAACTGCGCGAGTCGCGCGGTGCCGGCCCGTGGGACTTCGGGCTGACCCTGCTGGTCGACTCGACCAGCTACGGCCCCCAGGTGCACGCCATTCACCGGGTCGTGAGGCTGCCGCTGGACGCGGCCCTCGCGGAGCTGGGCGACTGGGGCATGGAGATCCGCGAGGCCGGTTCGGCCGCGGACGCGCTCGCCGGCCTCGGCGACGGTGCCGAGTTCACCGCGGTTCTCACCGACGGCAGCCGAACCGTCGTCGTCATCGAAACCGGCCGGCGGATCCGCGACGCGATCTCGCACGAGGGCGAGACGGCAACGCTGACCGACCTCGACGTGACCGTGCTTCATCGTGGCCTGGTCGAGCAGGTCTGGGGCCTCGAAGACACCGTGGACACGGTCGGGTACGCGCACACGGTCGACGAAGCTGTGTCGGCCGCGCAGAACACCGGCTCGACCGCCGTGCTGTTGCGGCCCACGCCGGTCGCGGCGGTGGCGGCGGTCGCCGCGGCGGGAGCGCGGATGCCGCGCAAGTCGACGCTGTTCACGCCGAAGCCGGCTTCCGGACTGTTCATGCGTCGCTTCGCCGACGGCGGCTGAGCTTGGCGGTGGCCACCACCACCTCGTAGCGGCTGCCGAGGTTGCCGGACGAGCGCCAGAACCGACGCTGCAGCGCACCGTGTACCTCGAGACACTCGCCGGGCTCAGCACGCTCCACGCAGCGGCGCACTCGCGGCGCGGCGGTCGCGCAATCGATGCTGTCGACGCGCGCGCGGGTGTCGTTGGCCGCAGCGGGTCTGTCGACGGTGAGCCGGAAGCTGACTATCTCGTCGCCGCTGGGTAAGGCCCGGGTCACCGGCGCTGCGGCCAGACGGCCACGCAGGAACACGACGTTGTCGTCCGCCAGATCGGTTGTCGTCATGGCCCGATCATGCGACCCGGGCGGCGGTCCGCGTACCGATTCCTCGTCCACGGTGGACAACCACCCAGCGTGTGCACAGCGCGAGCGCGAGCGTCGGCGCAGCGTGCTATGCGCGCCTCAGAGCAGATCGGCGGCGCGTTCCGCGGCGTCGGTCTCCCCGTCGACGTCGAGGGCGGCGCTGGCGGCGAACCATGACGCGGCGTCCTCGGTGCGGCCCAGTTCGGCCAGGGTGTCGGCGTAGGCGTACCAGAGCCGCATCGCCCCCGGACGTGGCCGCTCCCTGTCCAACCCACCGCGGCCGAGCACGGCCAGCGCAGCATCGAACTGGCCCATGTCGCGGCGGGCACCGGCCACCACGATGAACAGCTCGGCCCGGCTCTCCGGATCGAGCTTGCCGACATCCGGGTCACTCAGCATGCGTACCGCCTGACCGGGACGGCCGAGGGCGCGCTCGCAGTCAGCGATGATCGCGAGATTGTGCGGGTCGCCCGAGATCCGACGCGCGGTCCGCAGCTCGGTGAGCGCCTCGTTCCACTCCTGCGCGTGGTAGGCGGCGACGCCGACGGCCTCCCGAACGACCGCGAGGCGCGACGCCCGCCCGCGTGCGGCCCGGGCGTGGGCCAGCGCCTTCTTCGGGTCGGTGTCGAGCGCCAGTCCCGCCGCGATCAGATGGCCGGCGACCACCTCGGCGTTCGGCTTGCTCAGGGAGCGGAGCTCGGCGCGGACCTGACGGTCCAGCATCGAGATGTCGAGACCGTCAGGCACCGGCGGCTCGGCGGATCGATCGGTGCGGCGGTTGTCGCGTGCCGACGTATCGCGACGGTCGTCTGCCCGTGGACTGCGGCGGTCCTCGAACCGGGAATTGTCCCGACGCGTCGCACCCGGGCGTCCGCCGCGAGCGTCACGAGTGTCGCGAGCGTCGCGGCTGTGCCCCCGACGGGGACCGTCGTCGCGACCACCGGAGGCACCTCGGCCGCCGGAAGTGGCGCCTCGGCCAGCGGCTCCACCTCGCCCGCCGGTCGTGCCCCGCCCATCGGTCGCGCCGCGGTTACCGGAACTACCGCCGCGTCCACCGGTGGCACCTCGGCCACCACCGCTGTCGCGGCCGCCGTCGGTCCGACCGGATCCGCGGCCCGAGTTCGGGCGTCCCGAGCGCCCGCCCGTCCCGCCCCGCTTGTCACGACCTGGTGAATTGTCCACGATCTGCTCTCTAGCCTTCTCTCGAGAACTTAAACGGAACAAGGGCCGCCCACTGGGCGGCCCTTGTCCAAAGAATGTCCGGCGACGTCCTACTCTCCCACGCAGTGGCCCGCGCAGTACCATCGGCGCTGAGAGGCTTAGCTTCCGGGTTCGGGATGGGACCGGGCGTTTCCCTCTCGCTATGGCCGCCGAAACTCTATGGAGATATGGCCCGCACCATCTCTCGACCGAAATCGAGAGACGGGGACCGTACCCCGAGAACTGCACAGTGGACGCGTCGACAAGCAAGCTTGCCAGCAAATTACATGATTCGGATCGCAGAGCTCACCGAAAGAGTGTATGTGGTGAAGTCCTCGGCCTATTAGTACCGGTCAGCTGCACGTGTTGCCACGCTTCCACTTCCGGCCTATCAACCCGGTGGTCTAGCCGGGGGCCTTACTCCATAAAGGATGGGAGATCTCATCTTGAAGCGAGCTTCCCGCTTAGATGCTTTCAGCGGTTATCCCTTCCGAACGTAGCCAACCAGCAGTGCTCCTGGCGGAACAACTGGCACACCAGAGGTTCGTCCGTCCCGGTCCTCTCGTACTAGGGACAGCCCTTCTCAAATCTCCTGCGCGCGCGGCGGATAGGGACCGAACTGTCTCACGACGTTCTAAACCCAGCTCGCGTACCGCTTTAATGGGCGAACAGCCCAACCCTTGGGACCTACTCC
>DASXJR010000103.1:0-32749 GCA_036497285.1 Jatrophihabitans sp. | reverse complement strand
CCGGCGAACTGGAAACACCTTCCGGTCGGCTACCACGGCCGGGCCGGGACGGTGGTCGTGTCCGGGACCCCGATCGGCCGCCCGCGGGGCCAGTTCCCGTCGGCGGCCGGGCCGCCGGAGTACGCGCCGACCCGCCGGCTGGACTTCGAGGCCGAGGTCGGGTTCGTGGTCGGTGCCGGCAGCGAGCCGGGCGCGCCGGTCCCGGTCGCGGACTTCGCCGAGCACGTCTTCGGCCTGACCCTGCTCAACGACTGGTCGGCCCGCGACATCCAGGCGTTCGAGACGGTGCCGCTCGGCCCGCACCAGGGCAAGTCGTTCGCCACGTCCGTCGCCGCGTGGATCACGCCGCTGGACGCGCTCGAGCGGGCCTGGCGTCCGCCGCCGCAGCGTGACGTCGAACCTCCGCGGCACCTCGACGACCGCGACCTGCCAGGTGGGCTCGACCTCGAGTTGACGGTGAGCGTCAATGGCGTGGTGGTGAGCCGACCGCCGTTCGACACGATGTACTGGACGCCGGCCCAGATGCTCGCCCACCTGACGGCCAACGGAGCTCCCCTGCGCTCCGGCGACCTGTTCGGGTCCGGGACCGTCAGCGGGCCGGACGCCTACCAGTTCGGCAGCCTGCTGGAGCTGGCCTGGGGCGGCACGCGGGCCATCCGGCTCGGCTCGCAGACGCGCAGCTGGCTCGAGGACGGCGACGAGGTCGTCATCACCGCCGCGGCGCCGGGCAACGCAGGCGGCTGGATCGAGCTGGGCGAGGTGCGCGGCCGGATCGTCCCGACCCGTCGATGATCAACGCCGACTTGCCGTCATATCCGGGGCACCAAGTCGGCGTTGATCAAACCCTGGACGTCAGTGCCGGTGACGGTTGGCGAGCAGGGGCCACATCGGCACGACGCCGCCGGCGGCGTCACCAGCGTGACCGAGGTGTCCGAGACGCCAGTTGTCCTCGATCGTGGTCAGCAGCGAGTAGTGGTTGTACGGGGTGTGATCGACGTATCCGCGCGGACCCGTTGCGGTCACGACGATTGCCGGGATGAGCCCGCCGCCGTAGGTACCGCCCGCCCAGCCCGGCACGCGCGGATCGTTGGCGCCGACGTACGGCGAGTCGCAACACCCGTCCGCCGACTCCCAGCCGTCTGTCGCGGCGTTGCCGGTGTAGTCGTTCTCGTCGGTCACGATCACGATCGCCGAGTGCCTCGTCCAAGCCTTCGACGACTTGATCGTAGTGACCGCGCCCTTCACGAAATCGTCCGCCTTCTGCTTGAGTGCGGCGTCATTCGCGTCGTCCTTGGTCGAGCCGTACGGGCAGGGCGCGCCGTCACCGACGTTGCCGTACACACCGCCGTGCATGTCGTGGCACTGGTTGGGCGTGATCCACACGAACTGCGGCGCATGCGCACCGTTCAAATCCGCTCCCAGCTGGGAGTAATCGCGCACGTGGGCCAGGCGGGCGGGATCGTTCTTGACGTCGTCGAAGAGCACGAACGGGTTGTGCTTCTTCGCGTACAGCGGGTTGCTCGAATCCGGGCCGAACCGTGCCAGCTTGTCCGACGGCAGGTTCTCCATGTAGGCGTCCCAGCCGATGCGGTGCGCTTCCAGCTGGTCGACCAGGTTCACCCGATCGAGGTTGACCACGTTCTGGTCGTTGTCGTCCTGCACGCCGAAGTTGTCGCCGGCGATGGTGGCGAGGTAGTTCGGCATGGACGGGTGGGTCACGCCGTAGTAGTTGTCGGCCATGCCGTAGGTGTGGGCCAGCGAAGTGAGGTACGGCGCATTCGGGTCGTCGATCACGCTCGACTGGGAGTGGTTCTCGAGCATGATCACGAAGATGTGGTCGAGTGCGGCGGAGTGGCGATGCTCGTCGCCGGTGCCGTGTGCGGACGCGGCCGTCAGCGACATGGTTGTGAGCGTGGCGGCTGCGGCGACCGCCGCGACGGCCGCGGTCAGGCGGGTACGGGAACGCATAGTTGGTGGCCCTCCTCGTTCATACGTCGTTCAGATCAATCAGAACCTCTCATAAGGTGCAGTTCTGGAACAAGCGTGGGGTGGGAACCGATCGTCGCGTCGGGTACGAACAGTCTTCGTGGAGGTCGCGCTGGACGACGTGGGCATGCGGCTGCAACGCGGCCAGCCCCAGGCGTTGGAAGAGTGCTACCGGTTGCTGGGGCCGCTCGTGGCGTCCTACATCGGCCGCTACGTGCCCCAACCCGACGTGGAGGACGTCCTTCAACGCGTCTTCTACGAGGTATGGCGGGTGCACGACCGGTACGACCCCAACCTGTCGCTTCGCGGGTGGGTGCTCGGCATCGCCCGCAAACGCGCCATCGACCAACTGCGCAAGCGTCGCGACGTGGTCGTCCCGATCGACTCGATGCGCGAGATCATCGGGGACGACGGCCGGGAGACCGCCGAGCGGCTGGTCTGGGCGGACGAGGTGCGCAACGCGTTGGACGACCTTCCCCAGCAGCAGCAGCAGGTGATCGAAATGGCTTACTTCGACGGATACACCCAGAGCGAGATCGCGGTCGCACTCGACATCCCGGTGGGCACGGTCAAGACCCGCACCTCGCGCGGCCTGCATCGCCTCGCCGCCTTGCTCGAGAACACCGGTAGGCAGCGATGAACAATCACGTTTCCGACGAGCTGCCCCGGCTGCTCACCGGCGAGGCGTCGCACGACGACGTGATGGCCGCCGCGGTGCACCTGCGTGGCTGCGTCGACTGCCAGCACGAACTCGTCTCAGACGTGGTCGCGCACGCGTCGTTGACCTCGGCGCATCGGTTCGCACCCGAGGTCGTGCAGCGCCCGGCAATCGACAACTTCGCCGCCGAGGACTCCGCGAGTACGGAGGCGGACGCGCTTCCTGACCTGTCCGCGGTGTTCGCCCAGGTCCGGCGCGAGGCCGAGCAGGACCTCCGTCCCGACCGGGCGCGTCGCCGGCGCCGCTACCTCGTCGGTGCCGCGGCTGCTGCGGTCGTCGCGGTCGGCGCCGGCACGGCGATCTACGCGGTCGGCAGCGACAACGGCGGCGCGGCCCGCACCGTCGCGCTCGCCGCGTTCGACAAGGGACACACGTCCGCCACGGCAACGATCGACGGCGGGACGATCGAGCTCGATGCGACTTCCCTGCCCAGGCTGTCGGGCAAGCATTACGAGGTGTGGCTGACCAATGACCAGCGCACCCGCATGCAGCCGGTCGGCTGGATCGGCAACGACGGACGGGCCAACCTGACCGTGCCGCCGGAGATGACGACGCGCTACGGCGACCTCGAGGTCAGCGTGCAGAGCGCCAATGCGTCCGACTACACCTACAGCGGAACCAGCGTCCTGCGCGGCTCCCTCTGACCGTCCTGCGCACTGACAGTGGTCAGATGCAACGCCACTTTCGGCCTGTCTCAAGTCCGGTTGGTCGGGGAGCCGGTCTTGATCAACAGCCGCTCGCCCGTCGCTGGTGACCGGTTTCGGGCTGTTGATCAAGGGGGATCTGCGCGCGTGGGCGGGGCAATGACGCTCCGGAGCCCGCGCGCACTGACAGTGGTCAGTTTGACCGCACAGTGGTCAGTTGCAACTAACCACTGTGGCCGGAACTGACCACTGTGAGTCGTGGCTAGCGGTGCTTGGGTGGGAGCGGGAAGAACATGCTCGTGCGGGCGACGTAATCGTCCCAGCCCTCACGTCCGGCCATGTGCCGCTCGAGGATGCGCGCGCCGGACCCCTTGGTGAGCAGCAGCGTCATCAGGACGGGCGCGAAAACCGTCACCACTCCCGGCCAGGCATCGGCCGCGACGAGGAAGATCCCCCACCACACACAGGCGTCACCGAAATAGTTCGGATGCCGGGTGTAGCGCCACAGCCCTTCATCGATCACCCTGGCCTTGTGTGCCGGGTCAACCCGCCACCGCTCCAGTTGCGCGTCGCCGACCGCCTCGAAGAAGACACCGACCGCCCACAGCACCACGCCGAGCCACGCCACGACGCCGACCGACGACGCCTCGAACCCGCCGACCATGATCGGCGCGGCGATCACCAGCGCGAGCAGCCCCTGCAGCAGGTAGATCGAGCGCAGCGCGTACAGATCCGGGTTGCCCTTCGCCTTGGCCATCAGTTGCGCGTAGCGAGGGTCCTCGCGCTTACCGATCGAGCGTCGCCCGATGTGTACCGCCAGGCGCAACCCCCACAGCACCGGCAGCGCGAGCAACAGCCAGCGCCGCAACGGATCGCCCGTGCCGCTCGACGCGACGAACGTCGCGATCGCCACCGCACAGAACAGCAAGCCCCACGCCGTGTCGATGACGCTGTGCTTGCCGGCGATCTTGGACGCCACGTACGTCACAGCGAGCACGACGAGCACCGCAAGCGCGCTCCAGCCGAGGTCGGCCGCGAGTGCCGACCAGTCGAAGCTCACCCGAACTCGGTCGCAGACCTGACCGCGAGGTACTGATCGACGCCCATCCGTCCCTCCTCGAAGCTCAGCGCGCCGCCGACGAGGTAGAGCCGCCACACCCGCGCGCTCTCCTCCCCGATAAGGGCGACGAAGTCGTCCCAGCGCGACTCGAGCGTCTCGATCCACCGTCGCACCGTCGTGACGTAGTGCTCGCGCAGCGCCTCGACGTCGCGGACCTCGAAACCGGCACGTTCCAGGTACGCGACCGTCTGCGACATCGGACGCATGTGCATGTCCGGCGCGATGTACGACTCGATGAACGCACCGCCGCCGGGTGCCGTGCCGAGCCGCCGCGACATCTGCTGCAGCAGCAGCCGGCCGGTCGGCTTGAGCGAGCGGTACAAGATCGCGGCATAGGTCGGGTACTGCTCCTCGCCGACGTGCTCCCCCATCTCGATCGAGCTGACGGCGTCGTAGCTTTCGTCCACTTCGGACAGCTCGCGGTAGTCCTGCAACCGCACCTCGACCCGGCCCTCGAGGCCATTGTCGGCGATGCGCTTGAGCACGTGGTCGCGCTGCTGCGCCGACAGTGTGATGCCGGTGACCTGCGCGTCGTAGTTGACCGCAGCGTGGATCACCAGCGATCCCCAGCCGCAGCCGACGTCGAGCAACCGCGCGCCCGGCTTCAGATCCAGCTTGCGGCAGATCATGTCGAGCTTCGCCCGCTGGGCCTCGGCGAGCGACAGCTCGGGCGACGGGAAGTACGCCGACGAGTACGCCATCGTCTCGTCGAGCAGCAGTCGGTAGAAGTCGTTGGACAGGTCGTAGTGATGGGCGATCGCCGCGCGATCGCGTCGCCGGGTGTGCAACCGGCCGGACAGGCGTGCTTCGGTGGCCGGCGGTTTCAGCGGCAGCCCGACTGCGCCGAGACGAGCCGCGGTCACCGCCGCCCGGGCCTTGTCGCCGATCGAGAGCGAGATCTTGCGCGACGGACGGGCGCGCGCCAACTGCCACGCCCGCCGGAACCCGTCCGCGAGATCCCCTTCGACGTCGATGTCGCCGGTGACGTAGGCGCGGGCCAGGCCCAACTCCCCCGGCGCCCACAGCAGTTGTCGTAGCGCACGGCGCGACCGGATCACGAGCACCGGACCGTCGGCGGGACCGGCTTCGCTGCCGTCCCACGCCCGCAGACGGACCGGTGATGAGACGCCGATCGTCTCGCGGATCAGAACCGTCAGCCGATCGGCAGCCGTGTCGGGCATCGTTGCCTCCTGAGATGCTGGGCGTGGCTGCACCGGCAATCCCTTGCGCCACAAGCGGATTCCGTGCGCGGTGATGAGTGCACGCACAACCCAGGTCTCGAGGGGGTGCCGCAACGCTGCGGCGATGGCCGTGCGGGCGCGTGCCGGAACGGCCACGCCGCGCACGGACGCGACGAACGGTCGCCGGCCCGGGCGGTGCATCGTGATTGTCAGCGCGAGCTTGTCGCCGGGCTCGGGCAGGCTCATCCGGTACATGCCGTCCACCGGGTAGAACGGTGAGACGTAGAACTGCTTTTCCGTCTCGACGCGCCCGGCGTCGTCGGTGCGCAACAGGTAGCGATGCCGCTGCCCGTAGGTGTTGTGCACTTCGGCGATCACGGACACCAGCGCACCGGACGAGTCGTGACACCAGTACAGCGACAGCGGGTTGAAGACGTACCCAGCGCTGCGCGCGTTGGTGAGCATCATGATCCGTCCGCCGCCGAGGTCGATGCCCTCGGACGCAAGGTAGGTGTCAACGTTCGCGCGCAGGCCGGCGGACGGATCGCCCAGATGGTCACGCGACTCGAACCGGGCGAGCCAGGCCAACCCGCGCGGCAGGCGGGGCAGGTCGTCCAGGTCGATGAACCACTGATAGCTGCGGTGGCGCACGTCGTGCCGCACCGGGTCGACGCGCACGTGGCTGATGTCGACCTCGTACAGCCGAGCCGCTACCACTCGACACCCAGGCTCGCGGCGGCGTCGACGCCGGACTTGGCGCCGTCCTCATGGAAACCCCAGCCGTGATAGGCGCCCGCGTAGGCGAGCACGCCGTCGTTGAGTTCGGGCAGTCGCGTACGGGCGGCGACCGATTCGGTCGTGTAGACGGGGTGTTCGTACATCATGTTGGCGATGACACTCGCGGGGTCGACCCGGCGGCTGCCGTTCAGTGTGACCACGTACGTGCGGCGCGCGCCCAGCTCGTCCAACCGCTGCAGGCGGTTCATGTTGTAGCTGACCTGCACCGCACCGGGACCCACCGCGCAGGAATCCATGCCGTAGTTCCACGACGCCTGGGCGCGGCGCGCGGACGGCAGCACCGAGAGGTCGGTGTGCAGTTGGGTCGGGTTGACGGTGTACTCGATGGCGCCGAGGAGGTCGCGCTCGAGCGGGCTCGGCGCGTCGAGCATCGCCAGCGCCTGGTGGGGATGCGTCGCGATCACCGCGCCGTCGAAACGTCTCGCCGAATCGTCGTCGGCCCGCACCTCCACGCCCCCGAGCACCCGGCGCAGGGCACGCACCGGGGTGGACGTGTGCACCGCCGCGAGCCCCTTGGCGGCCCGCTCGACGTAGCGGGCCGAACCGCCGACCACGGTGTACCAGGTCGGCGAGCCGGTCACCTGGAGCATGCCGTGGTTCTGCAGGAACGAGAACAGATAGCGCGCCGGGTAATCCCCCGCCTGGTCGGGTGCGGTCGACCACACCGCTGCGACCAGTGGTGTGACGAAGTGCTGCTCGAAGTAGCGGGTGAACGCGTTGTCGCGCACGAACTCGCCCAGCGTGCGCGTGTCGTGGTGATCGCAGAGCACGTCATGGGCGAGCCGATGGAACCGGCGCACCTGAGCGAGCATCCGCAGGTAGCGCGGGCTGGTCACCGTCCGGAACGACGGCAGCAGCCCGGACAGCCCACGCCCGCCGGCGTACTCGAGCCCGCACCCGGCGCACGAGATCGACATGCTCATGTCGGACTCCTGCGTCGCCACACCGAGCTCGGCGAACAGCCGCAGCAGCGTCGGGTAGGTGCGGTGGTTGTGGACGATGAAGCCGGTGTCTATCGGCAGGACGGAATCCTCGCCGAGCGCGACTTCATGGGTGTCGGCGTGGCCGCCGACCCGCGCGTCCGCCTCGTAGAGGGTCACTTCCGCCACCCGCTTCAGGACGTGCGCCGCTGTGAGCCCCGCCACGCCGCTTCCGATGACCGCGATCTTGCGTCGCGCCACCTGCCCTGCCCTTCGTAGGTTGACTGCGATGAGTACCTACTGACCAGTTCGAGCGAAGCGACGGCCGCGGTTTCAGGGCCTGCGAGGGTCGTGGCATGACGAAAGGGCGGCGGCACGGGAGGGATGTGCCGCTCGCCCTTTCGCCGTCAAGTGTAGGGCATGTCCTAGGTGAACATGCAATGACCTAGGGCTAACTTCCTGAGAGTGTCCGACCCTTTTCTAAGCGATGCCGACGGCGACTACTTCGCCGTGATCGAGGAACATCCTGGCGGCGGCCGGTACAGGGCCGACCCGGCGACCGGAGGTCCTTGGGTACCGGGCCTGCAACACGGCGGCCCGCCGAGCGCGCTGGTCATCCGCGCCGCCGAGCGCCGGGCTGCGCACGAGCGTTCACATGGATCCGACCCCCTCATCGCGCTGCGTGCAGCCGTCGAATTCGTCGGTCCCGTGCCGGTGGACGAGGTGACGGTTGCCACCCGGGTGGTGCGCTCGGCGCGCACCGCCGCGCTCGTCGAGGCCACGCTCACCGCGCAAGATCGGCTCTGCCTGCAAGCTCGGGTGTGGCTGGTGCGTGCCGCCGACACGTCCACCGTTGCCGCACCGCTTCCGCCACCCGCAATCGTTCCCACCGGGCTGCCCGATCTCGGCGGCAACTTTCCCTACCACGACACGATCGAGTGGCAGGCGATCCGCGGCTCGATGCGCACCCTCGGCCCGGGCCTGGTGTGGGCCCGTGCCCACTATCGACTCATCGCTGAGGAGCCGTTGGGCGGTCTGCAGCGCGTGGCGCTGATCGGCGACTCCGCAAGCGGAATCTCCGCGGTGCTCGACTGGGACGAGTGGTCGTTCCTCAACATCGATCTGGACGTGCACCTGTCCCGTCCCGTCGACGGCGACTGGGTGCTGATCGACGCCGTCACCACGCTTGGCACAGCCGGCTCGGCGCTCACCCGGTCGACCGTGTCGGACGTGCGGGGCGAGGTCGGCGCGACGGCGCAGACGCTGGTCGTCGCCCGAAGGTGACCCGGTACTGATCACGTACAGTCGCAAGCGTGTTCGAGTTTCCGAACCCGGTGAACGAGAAGGCGGCGCGCACGGTCGCCGCCGGCGTGGTCGTCATGTGCGTCGGCATTCTCGTGCTGACCATCGCCTTCGGACACGACTGGCTGTGGCTGACTGTCGTGCTCGCGTACGGCTTCCTCGCCCGCGTCGCGACCGGCCCGACCTTGAGCCCGCTCGGCCAACTCGCCACCCGGGTCATCGCCCCGCGGCTCGGTGCGGCCAAGCTCGTCCCCGGTCCGCCGAAACGGTTCGCGCAGGCCATAGGGGCGACACTGTCGGTCGCAGCCGCGGTGCTGGGTGTCGGCTTCGGCCTGGACGTGGTTGCGCTGGTGCTGGTGGCGATGATCCTGGTCGCCGCAACGCTGGAATCGGTGTTCGCGGTGTGCCTCGGCTGCATCATCTTCGCCCGGCTGATGCGGATTGGTTGGATCCCCGCGGACGTGTGCGCGGAGTGCAACGACCTCAGCGTGCGCCTCGGCGCCGCATAGGCGCGGCGCGCACACTGTCCGCGTGAGCGCAGTCCGAGACGCCCGCGAGGCGCCGACCGCTGAGGCGGAGCCGGCCGCGCAGGCACCGCAGGGCCGGGAGCATCCCGGGCTCGAACTGCTCGCCGTCCTTGGTGTGTCGCTCGGCATGTCGGGCATCTATGCGCTGCTGTCGTTCATCCGCGCCGAGTGGACGGTGCAGGGCGGCATCGGTGCCTCGACGACCACCGTGGTCAGCGGCACCCAGTCGACCTACCCGCTGCTGGACCTGCTCGACGACCTCGCCAACCTGCTGCACGGGGTCATGCCGCCCCTGCTGGCGCTCGTCCTGTTGGCCCGGCTGCCGGGTGGACCCGGCTTCGGGGTCGGCTTCGACCTGCGCCGGGTACGGGTGGAATCGGCCCAGGGCGTCGGCTTCCTCGCGCTGATCGGTATCCCCGGGCTGGCGTTGGTCTACGCCGCGCATCAGGCCGGGGTGAACGCGGCGCTCGACGTCGTCAACTTCCCCGACGTCTGGTACCGCACGCCGTACCTGCTGCTGTCGGCATTCCAGAACGGACTGTCCGAAGAGATCGTCGTGGTCGCGTTCATGCTCACCCGGCTGCGAGAGATCGGATGGACGCGCGAACGCTCTCTGATCGCGTCGGCGCTGCTGCGTGGCAGCTACCACCTCTACCAGGGCCTCGGCGGGTTCGTCGGCAACATGGTGATGGGGCTGATCTTCGGCTGGTGGTTCCAGCGCACCAACCGGGTGCTGCCCCTGGTCATCGCGCACTTCCTGCTCGATGCGTTCAGCTTCGTCGGCTACCTCTACCTCAAGCCGCACATCAGCTGGCTCTGAAATCGGGTGACGATGTCGGCGCGTCCTGGCATCGTCGTCAGCATGGAAATCGTGCACCCGGTTCACGTCGACGACGCCGAACCCTGGCTCGCCGCCCTGGCCACCACCCTGCTCGGTACGCCCTGGGACGACGTGTTCCAGCAACGCGTCGAGCGCTGGCGGCGCGACTGGGACGACGTACGCACCTGGGGCGCGCGTGACCGTGGCCGGTGGGTGGCGACCTTGGGCACGCAAGCGAGCACCGTGACGATTCCCGGACCCGACGGCACCGCCCGCGGTCTCGACGCCGATGCGCTGACCGCGGTCACCGTCGCCGCCACGCACCGTCGCCGCGGCATCCTGCGCCAGATGCTCACCCAGTCGCTGCAGGAGGCCAAGGACCGCGGCGATGCGGTCTCGATCCTGATCGCGGCCGAGTGGCAGATCTACGGACGGTTCGGCTACGCACCGGCCACCTGGGCGGCCGACTACAGCTACTACCCGCGCCGTCCGGGCGCGGCGATGACACCGGCCGACACGGGGTACGTCCGCCAGGTCGACACCGACGAGCTGGCCAAATACGCCGGCGCGATCTACGACCGGGAGCGTAACCAGCAGCCGGGCGGGATCGACCGACGCGGCACGTGGTGGTCTCGCCGGCTGGGCACTGACGGGTACCAGCCCTTCAGCGGCGGCCGCGGCACGTGGGTGTTGCACGAGTCCGACGACGGCCCGGACGGGTTCCTGTGCTGGCGGCCCGATCGCGACTTCTCGCTCAACGGCATGCTCGGCTCGGTCAAGGTGCTCGACTTCGTCGCCGCGTCACCGACTGCGTACCGCAACCTGTGGGCCTACCTGTCGGGCATCGACGTGATCGACGAGATCCAGTTCAGCGAGCGCCCGGTCGACGAGCCGGCACGCTGGCTGGTCGGCGACGGCCGCGCGGTCCACCAGACCGACTTGACCGACGACCTGTGGCTGCGCCTGCTCGACGTACCTGCCGCCCTGCAGGCGCGCGGTTACGCCGCACCCGGACGGCTCGTGCTCGAGGTCGTTGACGACGACGGTGCCGGGTTCGGCGCGGGCCGCTACCAACTCGACGCCGACGTAGCCGGTGCCGGCGTCACTCGCACGACCGAGAGCGCTGACGTCACGATCGGGCAGCGGGTGCTCGCCTCGGCCTATCTCGGTGACCGCTCGGTGCGCGCACTTGCCGTCGCCGGCGGGGTCGACGAGCACACGCCGGGCAGCCTGGCCCGCCTCGACGCCATGCTGGTCACGCCCCGTCCGCCCTACAACGGCACCGGTTTCTGACCTCTACTCGGACGGGCGTTCCTGGCCGTTCAGCGTCGACGCCGCCTCGTCGATCGCCTGCGACAGCGGCGGGACGGGCGGGATCGTGCCGTCGGCCATGCCTTCGTGCGCGGCGATGGTCTCGGGGTCGCTGTCGGACGCCCGCAGGTTGGCCGCTTCGGGCTGCTCGGCCGCCGGCGGCAGGCTCGAGTCGAACCACTTGCTCGTGTCGAGGTCAGGCCCGGCGGCGCCGTCCGTCCCGGTCTGCTTCAGCCACGACGGCGCGTCTTCGCCCTCGGCTCCGGTGAGCTTCGACAGACCCTCGAGCGCCTTGCTGAACTCGCTCGGCACGATCCACATCTTGTTCGCATCACCCTGGGCGATCAGCGGCAGGGTCTGCAGGTACTGGTACGCCAGCAGCGCCGGGTCGGGCTTGGCCGCATGGATCGCGCCGAACGTCGTCTCGATCGCCTTCGCCTGGCCCTGTGCGGTGAGGAAGCGGGCGGCGCGCTCACCCTCGGCCTTGAGGATGCGCGACTGCCGGTCGGCTTCTGCGGCGAGGATGGCGGCCTGCTTCTGGCCCTCAGCGCTCAGGATCTGCGCCGCCTTCTGCCCCTCGGCGCTCTTGATCGCAGCCTCCCGCTGGCCCTCCGCGGCCAGGATGATCGCGCGCTTGTCACGGTCGGCGCGCATCTGCTTCTCCATCGCGTCCTGGATGGACGGCGGTGGGTCGATGGCCTTTATCTCGACCCGCGCCACGCGCATGCCCCATGGACCGGTTGCCTCGTCGAGCACGCCGCGCAGCTGGGTGTTGATCGCGTCGCGACTGGTCAGCGCCTGCTCGAGGTTCAGCGAGCCGATCACGTTACGCAGCGTGGTGATCGTGAGTTGCTCCACCGCCTGGATGTAGTTCTGGATCTCGTAGGTCGCCGCGCGCGGGTCGGTGACCTGGAAGTAGATGACTGAATCGACGCCGACCGTCAGGTTGTCCGACGTGATGACCGGTTGCGGCGGGAAGCTGACGACCTGCTCGCGCAGGTCGATCAGCGGACGCATGCGGTCGACGAACGGCAGCAACAGGGTCAGGCCCGCATTCTGTGTGCGCACGTAGCGGCCCAGCCGCTCGATCACTGCCGCGCGGGCCTGCGGCACGATCCGCACCATCCGCACGATGATGAAAAGCACGACCACCGCAGCAACGATGGCGGCAATAGCTCCAGCATTCACCGATCAATCCCCTTCGAACGGGTCTTTCCAGACCACCGCGGTTGCGCCCTCGATGGCAATGACCGATACCCGCGTCCCGGCGGGGAGGTCCTGTCTCGGGTCTTTCGAGCGTGCGGACCACTCTGAGCCGTTGAGCCGCACCCGTCCGCCGTCACGCGTCACCTGGTTCAGCACGACGGCATCGCGCCCGACCAGCGCGGCCGACCCGGTGATTGCGGCCGGACCGGAGTTCAGGTGACGGATCGCGACCGGGCGCGCGAGCCAGACGAGGCCGAGCGTGACAATGATCGAAACGATCACCTGGATCAGCAGGTTGGCGCCCAGCGCCGCAGTCACGGCGCCGCCCAGCGCGCCGCCGGACATCATCAGCAGGACGAACGTCCCCGAGAGCGCCTCACCACCGGCGAACACTCCGGCGATGATCAACCAGACCAACCACGCGGGCATACATTCATAGTGACACTTCCTGGCGCGAGTGGTCATTTACCTCGCGAGTGGTCACCTGTGTGTGACCGTGCCGGCCCTCAAGCGGCGGTGGTGACGAAGTCGATCAGCTCCTCCACCGCCCGCAGCAACGGCACCTCCACGTCGGTGTAGCTGTCGACCGCCGCCAGCACCCGACGCCACATCTCGCGCGGCTCGCTCACCCCGAGCGCGGCGCACACGCCGGTCTTCCAGTCGATACCGCGCGGCACGTCCGGCCATGCCGGGATGCCGATCGCGGCCGGCTTCACCGCCTGCCACACATCGACGTACGGGTGCCCGGTCACCAGGACGTACGGTGAGCGGCGCACCTCGGCCGCGATCCGGGTCTCCTTCGAGCCGGCCACCAGGTGGTCCACGAGCACCCCCACCCGCCGTTGCGGGCCCGGACCAAAGACGCGCGCGTGGTCGGCCAGGTGGTCGATGCCCTCGAGCGGTTCGACGACGATCCCCTCGATGCGCAGGTCGTCGCCCCAGATCCGTTCGAGCAGCGCCGCGTCGTGCACGCCCTCGACCCAGATCCGGCTCTCGCGGGCGACCCGGGCACGCGCACCGGCGACTGAGTACGAGCCCGATGCCGTCTTCGCCCGCGCTTGCTTAGCAGGCGCGGCCGGCCCGGTCGGTGCGGGACGGACGAGGGTCACGGTCCGTCCGTCCACCAGGAACGACGCGGGCAGCATCGGGAACTCGCGGCGGTTACCGAACCGGTCCTCGAGCACGACCGTGTCCCGCTTCTCGCCACTGTCGACCGCCCGGCCGATCCCGACGACCGCCCCGCAGAACCGGCCGTCCGCGGTCTCGACCACGAGGTCGGGCTCGGCCGCCAGCTCCGGCACCCGCGGTCTACGTCGCGCACCGGACGCCAGAACATCACCGTCGTAACGCATTTCCGCGACGTTAGGCGCGTCGAGTGGCAGCGACGACTCGCCACGCCCATAAGGTTGTAACCGTGTCCAGCGTCGCGCCGTCGGCCGAGCTCCATGGTCCGATCAGCGACGAGCACGGCGTGACGTTCCTGCTCGGCGACCAGAACCGACGCCTTGCCGCGGTGCACCTCGAAGAGGAACTCGGGCTCGGCGGTGTCGCCTTCACCCGGCAGCGCTCCCAGTGGACGTTGCGGATCCCGCGGCCGCCGGTCGATCGCATGGAGTATCTGTTCGCGATCGAGGACCACAACGGGCACCGCTGGACGATCACCGACCCGGCGAATCCGCGTCGCGCGCCGGGCGCGTTCGGCGACAAGTCCGTGATCGAGTTCGCGGGCTACGTCCGTCCGGCCTGGCTCGACGCGCCGTCCACGAGCGGCACGACCGCGCCGATCGCCGTCGCAGCGCCCGCGCTCGACGCCGAGGTGACCTGTGACCTGTGGGCGCCCGACGGCCTCGACGCCGACCAACCGGCCCCGCTGCTGGTGGTGCACGACGGCCCGGAGTTCGCCGTGCTCGGCGGCATCGTCGCGTTCGTCGCGGCTCACGTTGCCGACGGTGCGCTGCCACCTACGCGGGTTGCACTGCTGGGTCCGGGCGACCGCAACGACTGGTACTCGGCCAACGACGCCTACGCGACCGCACTGTGCGACCTGCTTGCCCAGTCGCCGCCGACGACGGTGCGCATCGGCGTCGGCGTCAGCCTCGGCGCACTCGCCATGTTGCACGCGCACCGCCGTCACCCGCGCACGTTCGACGGGCTGTTCCTGCAGTCGGGCAGCTTCTTCACCCCCGACCTGGATGCGCAGGAATCCGGCTTCAGCGGTTTCCCGGCGGTCAGCGGGTTCGTGGCGGACGTGCACCACTCCGCCCGGGACGACGACGGGATCCCCACTGCGATGACGTGCGGGATCGTCGAGGAGAACCTCGCGAACAACCAGCGGCTGGCAGCCACGCTCGCCCATCTCGGTTACGACACCGTCTTGCATCCGGTCCGGGACGGGCACAACTACACCGCCTGGCGTGATGCGCTGCACCCGCACCTGCTCGGCCTGGTCCGTACAGTGGTCGACCGTGCGGCGTGAACAGGTCGAACTCGACCAGGGCACGCTGATCGTCTACGGCCATTACGGCCGTCCGGTGCTCGTCTTCCCGTCCGAGCAGGGACGTGCGTGGGACTTCGAGAACAACGGCATGGTCGAGGCCGTCTCCGATCTGATCGACGCCGGGCGGGTGAAGCTGTACTGCGTCGACAGCGCCGACTCGTGGACCTGGTCGGACCGTTCGGTGCCGACCGAGGAACGGGCCCGACGACACGTCATCGACTACGAGTCGTGGGTGTGCAGCCGCGTCGTCGGCTGGATCTCGGACGACTGCGCCGGACAGCTCGACATCATCGCGCTCGGCTGCAGCCTCGGCGCCTACCACGCGGTGAACTTCGCGGTTAAGCACGCGCACGTGTTCCCGCTCGCGATCGGGTTGTCCGGCAACTACGACCCGACCTCCTGGAACGGGTGGGGCGACATCGGCGACGCCACCTACTTCAACAACCCGATGGCTTACGTCGGCAACCTCGACGGCGGGCATCTCGACTGGCTGCGCGAGCGCCTCAGTGTGCTGCTCGTCGTCGGACAGGGGGCGTGGGAGGTCGACCCGACCGGAGCGCTACCAAGCACCCGCAAGCTCGCCCAGCTGTTGATGAGCAAGGGGTTGCGCTGCGAATTGGACGTGTGGGGGTACGACACGCCGCACGACTGGCCCTCCTGGCGCGCACAACTACAACACCACCTGCCCCGCTTCTGCTAGGAAGGCTTCTGTGGGAACCTCGCACCTGCTCGGATTGTTGCTCGGTACCGAAGAAGACTGGCCCAGCGTCTTCGAGGCGCTCGTGCACCGCATGGGCGCGGTCACCGACGGCGTCGACCAACTGCACGACTACCGAACCGAACGCATCACGATCGAGCCGTTCGACTTGCGCGCCGAGCCCAGGCACGACCTCGTCATCGACAGGCTGGCTTACTGGTACTACCACCCGCGTGAGTGGCTGAAGAAGGCCGCGCTCACCGACGACGTCTACCTGCTCAACAGCCCGTTCACGTTCCAGAGCATGGAGAAGCACGCCGCGTACTGCGCGATGATGCGGCTCGGCCTACATGTGCCCGACACCGTGCTCGTCCCGTTCAAGAATCCGCCCGACCACGCGAAGTACGCGTACACCTCCACCCGCTACAACCGGTCTTTCGACCTCGATGAGATCGCCGACCGGATCGGCTATCCGATCTTCATGAAGCCGTACGACGGTGGGGCCTGGGTCGGTGTGAGCCGCATCCGCAACAGCGCCGAGTTGCACCGTGCCTACGACGAGTCCGGGCAGCGGCTGATGCACCTGCAGAAAGCGGTCGACGGGTTCGACGTGTTCGCGCGCAGCCTGTCGATCGGCGCCGAGACGATGGTGATGAACTTCGACCCCGACCAGCCGATGCACGCGCGCTATTCGGTGTCGCACGACTTCCTCGACGCATCGACCGGCGATGAGACGGTCACGATCGGTCGGCTCGTCAACGCGTTCTTCCGCTGGGAGTTCAACTCGTGCGAGACGCTGATCAAGGACGGCGTCGTGTACCCGATCGACTACGCGAACGCGTGCCCCGATGTCGCGATCACGAGCCTGCACTACTACTTCCCGTGGGCGATGAAGGCGCTGGTGAAGTGGTCGGTCTTCTGCACAACGACCGGGCGCCGACCGCGGTACGACCTCGACACCCGGCGTTATTTCGACATCGCCGACCGCGCCGACCTTGACTACGCCGCCAAGCTTGCCGAGTACCGCAACCTGGCCGACGACTACTTCGAGGTCGAGCGCTACAACGACTTCTGCGCGAGCCGACTACCCGACTTCGACGCCGTCTCCCTCGACTACTTCGGCAGCGCGGACTTCGACCGGGTGCTGGTCGACACCGTCCGGTCGACCTTCCCGGCGCACGAGCACGACCACTTCATCGGGCACTACCGCGGTCTGATCGGCGCCTGGGTCTCGGACGAAGCCGCCCGCCTGAGCTGACTACTTCGCACTTTTGGCGGCCTGCCGTCATATGGCACGTCAGGGCGCCAAAAGTATGGATGGACGGCGCTGAGCTGACCACAGGCCGGCGCAATTACCCTGGGTAGGCGTGACCCGTCTTCGTTCCGGACCGCTCGCCGCGTGGATGTCTGCGTGGTACGCCGGGGACGCCGGCCCCGACGAGGTCGTCGACGCCGTCACGCTCGACGACGCGCCGCACCAGGTCAGCGGGCTCGGCCTCGACGTCGTGCCGCTGTGTGACGTGCTGATGATGTGGCGCCGCGAGAGTGCGCCGGTACGCCTGGTGCTTCCGGCAAGCGGGGACGTGCGCGGTGTGCCGGGCCCGGCCGAGTTCCGCGCCGCGGCGCTCGACGCCGAGGAAGCGGTGTGCGCCGACACCCTCGGCCTGATCCCTGAGGTCACCGAGTACTGGCCCAGCAGCGCGCCCACGAGCGTCGTCTGGCACGCCTACGTCATCGATCCGGCGCCGCCGGACTACTTGCAGCTCGGCGACGTCCAGTTCGAACTCACCTCCGCGATCCGCGAGGCCGCGACGGCACTCACCGCGGCCGACGTCGCGGGCGGCGCCGGCGACCTCGGCGATGCGTTGCGTGACGCCCGCCGTGCCGGGGAATACCTCAACCTGCCGCCGAACTTCCCGCCGCGCGCGGTCGCGTTGCTCGCCCAGGCCGAACGCATGCAGGCTGTACTCGAGCTCGCGGCCGGCGATCCCGAAGGCGGCGCCATCGACCGGTTCGGCATGAGCGCTCGCGCCGGCGCGCTGCGTCCCCTCGCCATGGCGGTCCGGCGGGCGCGGCTCGCGGGCTACAACGCCGGCGCCGAGGTGCGCTCGTAAGCTGCGGGGCTCATTTCTGCAGTTTCGCCCGTCGTGCGCGACGACCTGCACCGCGAAACGTCCCAGTGCGAGGTAGGACGTCAGCGTCCGTCGCAAGGCGAGACGGCGACGGACGGCCCGGCCGGCCGTGTCGACGATTCAGCGCGCGGCACCGCGCCGCGGTGCGGGACAACAGCCGGTCGGGCAGTCGATGCCGCACAGGCCGAGCGTGCCGAGCGCTTTCGGTTGCGCACCGGACAGACGTTCTTCGACGAGCTCGCGCACCGCTGTCACGAAACCAGGATGAGCCCCCGCGGTCGCAGCGCGCACGAAGTGCATGCCGAGCTCGGTCGCGGTCGCCCGCGCCTCGATGTCGAGATCCCAGACGACCTCGACATGGTCGGACACGAAACCCGTCGGGCACACGACGACCGCGCGGGTGCCCTGACCGGCGAGCGCCTTGAGATGCTCGTTGATGTCCGGCTCGAGCCACGGCACCTGCGGCGGACCCGACCGCGACTGCCACACGAGGTCGAAGTCGGCGTCGACGCCGCGGACCAACGCTGTGACGAGGCGCGCAGTGTCGTAGTGCTGCGCCCGGTACAGACCGTTGTGCTCGGGACCGGACAAGTCGTTCATCGCCGTCGGGATCGAGTGCGCGGTGAACACCAACCGGGCCGTGTCGCGTTCTGCGGCGGGCAGCGTGTCGAGCGCGGAACGGACGTGATCGACGTTGGCGGCGATGAACCCGGGATGGTCGAAGTAGTGCCGCAGCTTCACCAGTTCCGGCGCGCCGTCACCGGCGACCTGACGAGCCTGGGCCAGGTCGTCGCGGTACTGCCGGCAAGCGGAGTACGACGCGGTGGCGCTGGTCGCGAACACCAGAGCGCGTTTGACGTGGTCGTCGCGCATTCGCCGCACCGCATCGGCCACGTACGGCTTCCAATTCCGATTTCCGAAGTAGATCGGCAGGTCGACGCCGTGAGTCGCGAATTCCTGCCCGAGGGCGGCGATGAGTGCGCGGTTCTGTCGGTTGATCGGCGAGATGCCACCGAAGGCGTGGTAGTGCTCGGCGACCGTCTCCAGCCGTTCCGCGGGCACGCCCCGACCACGGGTGACGTTGCGCAGGAACGGCATGACGTCGTCGTGACCTTCGGGACCCCCGAAGGAGAGGAAGAGTAGCGCTTGGTACGGGGCTTGGGACACGTGCTGTTCAGACCCCCATCGCGTGGAACCCGCCGTCCACATGAATCATCTCGCCGGTCGTGGCCGGGAACCAGTCCGACAACAGCGCGACGGTCGAACGTGCGACCGGCAGCGCGTCCTCGTTGTTCCAGCCCAGCGGTGCGCGGCCGTTCCAGGCGTCCTCGAAAGTCGAGAAGCCGGGAATGCTCTTGGCCGCCATCGTGCGGATCGGCCCGGCCGCGATCGTGTTGACCCGGATCTTTTTCGGGCCGAGTTCGCGCGCGAGGTAGCGCGCGGTCGACTCGAGGCCGGCCTTGGCCACGCCCATCCAGTCGTAGGCCGGCCAGGCGAAGCGCGCGTCGAAAGTCAGCCCGACCAGCGACCCGCCCGCATCGCCGAACAACGGCAGCGTAGCCACGGCCAATGACTTCAGCGAGAACGTCGACACCTGCACCGCGGTGGCCACGTCGTCCCACGGCGTGGCAAGGAAGTCGCCACCGAGGCAGGACGAGGGGGCGAACCCGATCGAGTGCAGCACGCCGTCAACACCGTCAACATGCTCGCGCACGCGGTCGGCAAGCGTGTCAAGGTGCTCCTGGTTCGCGACGTCAAGTTCGACCACCGGTGGCGGTTCCGGGAGTTTGGCGGCGACACGACTGACCAGCGACATCCGGCCGAAGCCGGTGAGCACCACCTGCGCGCCTTCCTGCTGGGCCAGCTTGGCGACCGAGAAGGCGATCGAGGCGTCGGTGATCACACCGGTGATCAGCAGCTTCTTGCCGTCCAGGATGCCCATATCAGATCCCCATTCCGATTCCACCGTCGACCGGAAGCACGACGCCGGTGACGTACGCGGCGGCCTCCGAAGCGAGATACAGCGCGGCACCGGCCACCTCGTCGGCGCGCCCGTACCGGCCCAACGGGACGCTCGCCAGGATTTCCTTCTGCCGTGCCTCGCCCAGGTTCGCAGTCATGTCCGTCTCGATGAATCCGGGCGCGATGACGTTGGCGGTGATCGAGCGGGTACCCAGTTCGCGGGCGATCGATCGGGCCAGCCCGATCAGCCCCGCTTTGCTCGCGGCGTAGTTGGCCTGCCCGGGCGATCCGACCAGGGCCACGACCGACGACACGAAGATCAGCCGTCCCTTGCGCGCGCGCAGCATGCCCTTGGCGGCCCGCTGGGCGACGCGATACGCGCCGGTCAGGTTGGCATCCAGGACGCGCTCGAACGACTCCTCGGTCATCCGCAGCAACAGGGTGTCGTCGGTGATCCCGGCGTTCGCGACAAGCACCTCGACCGGCCCGAGTTCGTCCTCGACCGTCTTGAAGGCCGCATCCACCTCCTCGGCGGACGTAACGTCGCATTTGACGCCGAAGAGGCCGTCCGGGGCGCCGCTGCCACGATGCGTGATCGCCGCCCGATCTCCGTTCGCGGCGAAGGCTCGCGCGACCGAGAGCCCGATGCCGCGATTGCCTCCTGTGACCAGAACCGTCCTGCCGGAGCTGTTGTCCACGGATCTGACGCTAGCTGATCGGCTTGGTGGCTCCTGCGGGAGCGCACTACCGCCGAGTACGGATCACGGCGGCCGGTCCGCACCGTTCGTCCGATATGTCATAGCAAGATTGCGTCAACTTCGTCCGCGGGGGTGCCAGCATGCTTGTCTCGCACGCTGCGCCGTACTTGAATCCTCTCGTCGTGATCACCGGCTCAACGGGTGAGCCGGCTTGAGGTCACATCCTGGGAGGACTCGATGGTATTTCGTAAGCGCGCCGCGATCGCACTCGCGGCGACGGTTGCCGTGGTGGGGTCAATGGCATCGGCAGTCACCGCAGCGGATGCTGCGACCGCGGCGCCCGTCCCGACGGTGGTCGTCCACGTAAGCGGCAAATCCGTCTCGCTGAGTACCGGGCATCGCTTGCATGCCGGCCGCACGATCTTCAAGGTCGTCACCGGCAAGGGCGACCACACCCTGCAGATCGCCCGGCTGCGCAACGGCTACACGCTCGCGCAAGCCGGCTCCGATCTGAACAAGGCGTTCGGCGGCGACGTCAAGGCGGTCCGCCGTGTCGACCGCAACATCGTCTTCCGCGGCGGCGCGGAAGCCCGGCCGAACAAGCCCGGCTGGTTCTCAGTCACCCTGCCGCCCGGCCAGTTCGTCTTCACCGACCAGAACTCCAACGCGGTCACGATGGTGAAGGTGTTCGGCAAGATCCCACAGCGCCAGACGCTGCCGAACCGTGCCCGGATCACCGCCTACACCTACGGATTCGCCAACACGCCGGCGACGATCCCGCACAAGGGCTGGTTCCTGTTCACGAACAAGGCCGACCAGCCGCACTTCATCGAGTTCAATCACGTGAAGCAGAGCACGACCAACGCGCAGGTCCGGCGCTTCTTCAAACACGGCGCGCAGGGCAGGCCGTCGTTCGGGCTGCCCGGCAGCTACGGCGCCGGAGTGCTGACCCAGGGACAGCACGCTGGGCAGTACATCGATCTGCCGCCCGGAAAGTACCTGATCGCCTGCTTCTGGCCGGACTTCCGTACCGGCATGCCACACGCGTTCATGGGCATGTGGAAGCTGGTCAATCTGACCTGACCCAACGCGCGAAGGGCCGGCAGCCATGCTGTCGGCCCTTCGTGATGTTGAGGGTTGCCATCGGGGGTGCGTCGCGCTTCACTGTCCGTCGAACCCCCGCATGGTCAGCGCAGTCAGGTACTCGCCCGGAGGAAGCCATGCTCAACCTACGCACCAAAACCATCACGGCGATCGGCACGGCCGTCGTCACGCTCACCGCCGGCGCGGTAGTAGCCGCGCCCGCTGTGGCCGCAGCCCCGGTTCCGACCGTCGTCGTTCACGTGAGCGGCAAGTCCGTCTCGCTGAGCACCGGCCACCGCCTGCACGCCGGACGTACCGTGTTCAAAGTCGTCACCGGCAAGGGCGACCACGGCCTGCAGATACTCCGGCTTCGCAACGGATACACCCTCGCGCAGGCCGGGGCCGACCTGCCGAAGGCCTTCGGCGGCGACGTCAGGGCCATCCGCCGGGTCGATCGCAACATCGTCTTCCGCGGCGGCGCCGAAGCCCGGCCGCACAAGCCCGGCTGGTTCTCAGCGACGCTGCCGGCCGGCAAGTTCGTCTTCCTCGACATCAACTCGAACTCGCTCACGATGGTCAAGGTGTTCGGGAAGATCCCGCACCGGCAGACGGTGCCGAACCGCGGGCGAATCACCGCCTACACATACGGGTTCGTCAACACGCCGGCCGCCATCGCGCACAAGGGCTGGTTCCTGTTCACGAACAAGGCCGACCAGCCGCACTTCATCGAGTTCCAGCACGTGAAGCAGAGCACGACCCACGGGCAGGTCCGGCGCTTCTTCAAGCACGGCGGGCAGAGCCAGCCGTCGTTCGCGCTGCCCGGCAGCTACGGCGCAGGCGTGCTCACGCAGGGGCAGCACGTAGGGCAGTTCATCAACCTGCCGCGCGGGAAGTACCTGATCGCCTGCTTCTGGCCCGACTTCCGGACCGGCATGCCGCACGCGCTCATGGGCATGTGGAAGCTGATCCAGCTCGTATGAGGGTTAGGCCAGCCGACCGGACCACAGCATCGACGCGCCCGCAGCCGCGAGCGTGAACAGAAGGCCGACGGCCAGGAACCGCCACGACACGTCGCGTTCCTTTGTCGTGTAGCCGATCTGCGAGCCGATGTCCTTGTAGACCGTGCGCAGTTCCTGCTCGGACGTCGCGGTGTGGAAGCTGCCGCCGGTCTGGATGGCGATCTGGCTCAGGGCCGCGTTGTCGGCGGGGACGGGGACCTGCTCCCCGTTCTCGCCGATCACGGTGCCGTTGGGCGTGCCGAACGCGATCGTTGACACCTGGACGTCCGCCCGTCGCGCCGCGGCGATGGCGTCCGAGATCGAGCGGCCGGTGGTGTTCGACCCGTCGCTGAGCAGCACGACTCGGGCCGGCGGCGCCTTGTCCCCCTTGGCGGTCGTCGCTTGCGAGAAAACCCTTATCGCGTCGAGGGAACTGAAGATCGCCTCGCCGATCGCGGTGTAGTTCGCCAGGTGCAGCCCGTCGATCGCCTTCTTCACCGACCCGCGGTCGAGCGTGGGCGGGACCAGGACGTTGGCGTTGCGGGCGAAGCTGATCAGACCGAGGTTGATCCGCTTCGGCAAGATGTTGGCGAACTGCTTGCCGGCCTTCTGTGCCGCCTGCAACCGCGAGGGAAGCACGTCCGTGGCCTGCATGGACAGCGAGACGTCGATGTCGAGCATGACCGTGGCGCGGTCACGCGGCACCTTCACGGCAGCGGCCGGCCGGGCGACACCGAGCGACAGCACGGTCAGCCCGATCAGCAGTAGCGCGAACGTGAGGTGGCGCCGCCAGCCGGGCCGGCGCGGGGCGACGCTGCCGAGCAGTTCCACGTTGCTGAATCGCGCGACGTACTTCTTGCGGCGCAGTTGCACGGCAACGTAGGCGAGCAGGATCACCGCCACCGCGATGAGCAGCAGCAGCCAGGCGGGCGAGAGGAACTTCATCAGCGCAATCCCTGTCCGGCCGGTGCCGCCGCGCCTTGACCGCCGATCCGGCGGCGTGCCAACACGAAGCGGACGATGTCGTTGATCCAGTCGCGATCGGTGCGCAGTTGCAGCTGTCCGGCTCCGGCGTGCCGCAGTGCTGCGGCGATCCGGGCGCGTTGCTCCTGCGCCGCGGCGGCGTAGTTCTGCCGGACGGACGCCGACGAGGTCTGCACCTCCAACTCGCGTCCCGACTCGGTGTCGACGAAGGTGACCAGGCCGGCCGAGGCGAGTTCCAGCTCGCGCGGGTCGAGCACCTCGATGCCCAACAGCTGGTGCCGCTGACCGAGTGCACGCAGCGGGCGTTCCCAGGGCGGCTCGCCGACCGCCTTGTCGATGAAGTCGGAGACCACCGCTACGAGCCCGCGGCGACGCGGCGGTCGGCGCAACGATTCGAGCATGGTGCGCAGGTCGGGGCCGTCGCCGCGCTCGGCGCGTGCAGTGTTGGCGATGCGGCGCACCAGGTAGCGCGCGTGGTTGCGCCCGCCGAGGGCAGGAATGCGGTACATGTCGTGGCCGTTGCCGACGACGGCGCCGACCCGGTTGCCGCCGCGCACGGTCAGATGCACCACTGCAGTGATTGCCGCGAGCACCAGCTCACGCTTCTCGCTCAGCCCGGTGCCGAAGTCCATGCTGGCGCTGAGGTCGACGACCAGCCACGTCTCGAGCTCGCGGTCGGCGATGGTCTGCCGCACGTGCGGGATGGTGGTTCGGGCGGTCACCGGCCAGTCCATCCGGCGCACGTCGTCGCCGGGTACGTACTGGCGCGACTCCCCCGCCTCGCTGCCGGGACCGGGCACCAGCCCGATGTAGTTGCCCTGCAACAGCCCGTCCAGCCGGTTGCGCACCGTCAGCTCGAGCCGACGCAGCAAGGCCTCGGACGAGCCGAGGTCGAGCGTCGGCCCGTGATCGGTCGGAACCGGACCGCTACTCACGGTGCTTCAGCCGCTGACAGCGGTGGCCCCGCGAAGCGCAGGTAAGCGTTACTCCGGTTGTCATGCTGAGCGTTCGCCCCAGGGGTTGGTCTGTTGCGGCGCAGCCTGACCGTAGACGAGCGGCTGCTGCGGCGGCGGACCCTGCCGCACCTCGACCGGCCCGTTCGCGCGCTGGCGCGGCGCAACCTGTGGCAATGGCACCGTCTGCAGGATGCGCCGCACGGCGTGGGCGGCCGGCACTCCGTCGGCGATGGCGTCGTAGCTGAGCACGAGGCGGTGCGAGAGCACGTCGCCGGCGATGTCCAGGACGTCCTGGGGCAGCACGTAGTCACGCCCGCGCAGCAGCGCCATGCCGCGGGCGGCCGCGATCAGGCCGAGGCTGGCGCGCGGGCTGGCGCCGTAGGACACCCAGGACGCGACGTCGGGCAAGCCGTGCTCCGCCGGGTGCCGGGTGGCCACGACCACCCGCACCACGTAGTCGACGATCGCGTGGTGCACGAACACGCGGCCCGACACCTGCTGCAGGCGCTGCAGTTCCTCGGTGGAGATGACCGGGTTCGCGAGTGGCGGTTCGACGCCCATGCGGTAGACGATCTCGCGTTCCTCGGCCGCGGTCGGGTAGTCGACCGCGATCTTCATCAGGAACCGGTCGCGCTGGGCTTCGGGCAACGGGTAGACGCCCTCGGACTCGATCGGGTTCTGCGTGGCAAGGACGAGGAACGGTTGCGGCACGTCGAAGCGCTGGCCGCCGATGGTGACGTGCCCCTCGGCCATGACCTCGAGCATCGCCGATTGCACCTTGGCAGGCGCGCGGTTGATCTCGTCCGCAAGCACGAAGTTGGCCATCACCGGGCCGAGCTCGGTGTCGAAGCTCTCGCTGCTCGGGCGGTAGATGCGGGTACCGACGATGTCGGACGGCACCAGGTCGGGGGTGAACTGCACGCGGGCGAAGGTGCCGCTCACGGTACGGGCGAGGGTCTCGACGGCCAGGGTCTTCGCCACGCCCGGAACGCCTTCCAGCAGGCAGTGGCCGCGGGCCAGCAGGCTGATCACCATGCGCTCGACCAGGCGCTCCTGGCCGACGATCACTCGCTTGATCTCGAAGATCACTCGTTCGAGTGCGCTCGCATCGGCGGCCGGCGTGCTGGGCGTCGAAGTGTGGTGAGTCATGGCGTCCTTCCGCAACAGTCGAGTTCACGGTACGGGACCCAGCTGTACGTTGCGTGGGTGTCAGCTCAATCCCCGACCGAATCCCTGCGGTGCTCGGCGCGGGGTTGTCGGGCCGCGGCGACGATCGATTTGCAGTGGCGCAATCCGGGGCTGCACTCGTCCGCGCGGATCAAGCATTGGCTCGCCTGTGACGATCACTCCGACCAACTCGCCGACTTCCTCGCCCGCCGAAAGTTCTTGCTCGCCCGCCGCCCGCTCCCCGGCTCGGCTGACAGTGGTTAGTTCGGGCCACAGTGGTCAGTTGCAACTGACCACTGAGGGCCGAAACTGACCACTGTCGACTGTACGAACGGATCGAACCGCCGAATCAGCCGGCGAATCAGCCGCCGATGGCGCTCATCGTGCGCTGCGGCTGCACGAAGCCTGCGGCGTCGATGCCGTGGCCGGCCTGCTTGCCGGCGACGGCCACCTTGATGATGTCGGCCAGCTCTGCGTCGGATGCGCCGGCGCGCAGCGGTCCGCGCAGGTCGGTCTCGGTCTGCGCGAACAAGCAGGTGCGCAGCTGGCCGTCCGCGGTCAGCCGCAGCCGGTCGCAGTCCCGGCAGAACGGACGCGTCACCGACGCGATCACCCCGACCCGTCCCGGCGCCGTCGCCCACGAGGCGCGATCGGGACCCTCGAGCACGTCGAACTCCTCGGCCGGCGCATGGCCGACGTGGCCCCGAGGCACCAGTTCGTACGACGACTGCAGCAGGTCGAGGATCTCGGCCGCGGTCACCATCGCCGAGCGCGACCAGATGTGGTCGGCGTCGAGCGGCATGTGCTCGATGAAGCGCAGCTGGTAGCCGTTGCGCAGCGCCCAGGCGAGAAGCTGCGGCGCTTCGGAGAGGTTGGAGTCGCGCATCAACACCGAGTTGATCTTGATCGGCGCCAGGCCGGCGGTCGCTGCCGCGGCAACCCCTCGAAGCACGTCCGGCAGCCGGTCGCGTCGGGTCAACTCGGCGAACCGCGCCGGGTCGAGGGTGTCGATGGAGACGTTCACGCGGTCCAGACCGGCAGCCACGAGGTCGGCCGCCGAGCGGTCGAGGCTGATCCCGTTGGTGGTCAAGGACAGCTCGGGACGCGGCGAGAGCGCCGCCAGCCGCCGTACCACGTCGACGATCGTGCGGTGGACGAGCGGTTCGCCACCGGTGAGCCGGATGCTCTGCACGCCCAGGCCTACGAAGATCGTCGTCAGCCGAAGGATTTCGTCATCCGAAAGCCGATCACTGCGCGCGAGCCAGTCGAGACCCTCGGCCGGCATGCAGTACGTGCAGCGCAGGTTACAACGGTCGGTCAGCGAGATGCGCAGATCGGTAGCTGTACGCCCGAACGAGTCGCGCAGCACCGCCTCGGGCGCAGTCGAAGGCTCAGTCGTCACGTGCTCAAGCTACCGGCGCGTGGCGACACCGGGGTGAGGTCCGTCCGCGGTCTCCGCAGGTGCGGACGGAGCCGCGTGCCCGCGCCTCAGGTGAGCGGACGTGTGGCCCCGAGGTACCCCCAGTCGACGCTCCACAACGGCGTGATCTGGATGACCGAGCCGCTCTGCGGCGCCTGGATCACGTTGCCGCCACCGATGTAGATGGCGACGTGGTGAATGCCGCTCGGCGAGCCGTTCGAACTCCAGAACGTGAGGTCACCGGGCAGCAGTTGCGAGGTGGACGGGTGGTACGAGCCCGCCTCCCAGTACTGCGAGGCGGCGTAGTGATCCATGCGCTTGTACGGCGCCCAGGCATAGAGGCTCAGCCCCGAGCAGTCGAAGCCGCGCACGTGGCAGTCGTTGTAGGCACCGTCCCCGGCGCACACGCCGTAGGTCGGACCGTAGGCGTTGCCGCCCGCCCAGGCGTACATCCAGCCGAGCCAGCGCTCGGCCCGGTGTACCGCGTCCCATCCGGCCCGGTGGCTCCAGCCACCGCCGCGGCGGTGGATCGCGCCGCCGCCACCGCTGGAGCGGTGGCCGCCGCTCGAGTGGTGATGTCCACCGCTGGACTGGTGACTACCGCCGGACTGGTGGTGGTGTCGGTTGGCTGCAGCCTCGCGACGACGCTCTGCAGCCTCGCGACGCCGTTCTGCAGCCTCGCGACGACGCTCTGCGGCGGCAGCGCGCGCTGCGGCGGCACGAGCGCGCGCTTCAGCCAACCGGCGGGCACGCTCGCGGGCGCGCCGCAGCGCCTCCTGATGCTTCTTCCACTTGATGTAGGCCGCGCGCTGGTGGTTGAGCGTGGCCAGTTCTTCTTGCGCGTTCTGCAATGCGACCTGCTGTGCGGCGAGGCGCGATTCGAGCTGCTGCTTCTGGGCGATTGCCGCGACGACGGCCGAGTCCGCGTCTTCCTTGGCCTGCTTCGCGGTCTCGGCGGCCGACTTCTGCCTCGCGACCGCGAGGCGGGCTGCAGCGTCGGCGTTCGACTTCGCGACGGTCGCGCTCTTCACCGCGCTGATCGCGTCGAGTTGATGGTCGGCCTCGTACTGCTGCAGGGCACTCTGCTGCAGCAACCCGTTCGGGTCCTGCGCGGTGAGCAGCGATCCGGTCATACCGCTGATCGACCCGTTCATGTACGTCGCTTGGGCGAAGCTGGCGAACTGCTCCTGCGCGGCGTCAACGCGAGCGGTCGCGGCGGTGACGGCCCGTGCTGCGTTCGCCGAGGCCTGCTTGGCGTCGGCGAGCTTGGACAAAGCGAACGCGAGCTTCTGCTCGGCCATCTCCTGCGCGGCCTCGAGCTGACGCAGCCGGGACTGCATCGACGCCACGCTCGCGCCGAGCCGGCCCACCTCGGCGGCCACGGCGGCCTTGTGGGCGGCGGCGCCGTGCAGCTGCCCGTCGCTGGGATTCGGCGGTGGTGCGGCGTGGGCGATCCGGTCGGGCGCGACCGCGAGCGAGACGATCGTGGCCAGAGCTAGCACCAGTAACAGCAGCCGGGTGCTCGAGCGGCGGACAACGGACACGGCGAGGCCTCTCGGCAGGCGACCGGGCGGGGGCGACGGCCGCTGGGGACGGCTTTTACAGACTTCATCGGTCGAACACACCGAACACTTCAGTGATCAGACTGCCATTTCTGCCCCAGAAGCGCCAGCAGCCACTCCCGAATCAATTGCATCACCAGTAACAAATGTCCCAGACCGGGCGCTGCCGGGCGTCGGTCAGACCGCTCCGGCGACTGCCTCGCGTTTTCTCGCGGCCCGCCGACGCTCCACGGCGTTGAGCACGTAATGCGTGCCGACCGCGTAACCGCACCCGGCGATCAGGTCCACGACGTAATGCTCGCCCTGGTAGACGAGGGTGAGCCCCATCGCCATCGGATAGAGCAGGAACAGCGACCGCCAGCGCGAATGCAGCTTGCTCATCGCGAAGATCGCGACCAGGCAGGCGAATCCGACGTGCAGCGAGGGCATCGCGGCGACCGGATTCGAGCCGGCTTCCTGGGCGTGCGCCAACGTCGTCTGCAGATTGGTTACGTGCAGCCAGATCCAGCCGCGCGCGGACAGCCGTGCCATGTGAAAGCTGATCAGGTCGTCCTGTGACGCCATCCACGGCGGCGCTTCGGGAAAGAGAATATACGTCGCGAGGCCCGCCACCGAGAGCACGACCACGCGGGTGATGAACTGGCGCCACACCACCCGGCTGCGGATGTACAGCACAGCCGCCAGCGCCGGAGTGGCCAGGAAGTGCGTCGTATACATCAGCGTGAACGCGGCGTCGTACCACATCACGTGCTGCGCGTCGTAGAAATGCTGCTGCAGCCAGACCGTCGGCACGTGCCCGCCGAACAGGCCCTTCTCCCAACCCAGAACGTCCGACTCGTGCAGCGGAAACCCGACCGTGTCGGCGATCGAACGCGTCTTGTCATAGGCGATCAGCACTGCGACGAACGGCAGCCAGTCCAAGTACGCCCTTCCGTAGGCCCGCCAGCCGTACCCGATCCGGGGGATTGTGGCGCCGGCGACCAGAAGCACCGCGATGATGTTCCGCCCGCTCGGCACCCCGAAAGCGAGCACGAGCACGACCCAGGCGACCGCATAGCCGATCACCGCGCCTCGCCGGATGCGCGCCCAGCCGACCTGGTCGACGGCGCGCATGACCGCTGATCGCGTTTCGCCGGCAGATGGTGCGATCGGGGCGGGTTCGGTTCCGGCGAGGGCGGCCGCGGGGGGCACGCTCTCGCTCACGCGGGCGACCTTATCGAGCCGATCAGGTGAACTCCGGGACGTGCGCGGGCGACGCCGAGAAGAAGCCCGCCCGGTGGTATGTTCGTAGGTATCTTGACGTCAAGAGATCTCGCCCGATTCGCCGAGGAGGCGCCTTCCGTGCCCGCAAAGAGCAACGACAGCTTCGGTTCCCGTTCCCGCCTCGAAGTCGGCGGGAATGGCTACGACATCTTCCGGCTCGACGCGGTCGAGGGCGCGCAACGCCTGCCGTTCAGCCTGAAGGTGCTGCTCGAGAACCTGCTGCGCACCGAGGACGGCCAGAACGTCACGTCGGCGCAGATCGAAGCGCTCGCCAAGTGGGACCCGAACGCCGAGCCGGACACCGAGATCCAGTTCACCCCTGCCCGCGTCGTCATGCAGGACTTCACCGGCGTGCCCGCAGTGGTCGACCTCGCCACGATGCGCGAGGCCGTGGTCGAACTCGGCGGCGACGCCACCAAGATCAATCCCCTTGCCCCGGCCGAGTTGGTGATCGACCACTCGGTGATCGCCGACCTGTTCGGAACCCCCGACTCGTTCAGCCGCAACGTCGAACTCGAGTACGAGCGCAACATCGAGCGCTACCAGTTCCTGCGTTGGGGTCAGACCGCCTTCGACGAGTTCAAGGTCGTTCCGCCCGGCACCGGCATCGTGCACCAGGTCAACATCGAGTACCTCGCCCGCGTGGTCTTCGCCCGCAACGGCATGGCGTACCCCGACACGCTGGTGGGCACTGACTCGCACACCACGATGGTCAACGGCCTCGGCGTGCTCGGCTGGGGCGTCGGTGGCATCGAGGCCGAGGCGGCGATGCTCGGCCAGCCGGTCAGCATGCTGATCCCCCGTGTCGTCGGCTTCAAACTCCTCGGCGAACTGCCGGACGGGTCGACCGCCACCGACCTCGTCCTCACGATCACCGAGATCCTGCGCAAGCACGGCGTCGTCGGCAAGTTCGTCGAGTTCTACGGTTCCGGCGTCGGCGCGGTGCCCCTGGCCAACCGAGCCACGATCGGCAACATGAGCCCCGAGTACGGCTCCACCTGCGCGATCTTCCCGATCGACGAGGAGACGCTGCGCTACCTGCGTTTCACCGGACGCAAGGACGACCAGATCGAGCTGGTCGAGGCCTACGCCAAGGAGAACCAGCTCTGGCACGATCCGTCCGTCGAGCCGCAGTACAGCGAGACGCTCGAACTCGACCTTTCAACGGTGGAGCCTTCCCTTGCCGGGCCGAAGCGCCCGCAGGACCGAGTGCCGCTCAAGTCGGCGAAGCAGATGTTCCGCGACGCGCTCGGTTCGTACGTCGAGTCCGTCCAGGATTCGCTCGACGAGGCGAACGACGAGTCCTTCCCGGCGTCCGATCCGGGTGCGGTCGACACCGCGACACCGGTCGCGTCGGCGGCCGAAAGCGCGGACGGACGCACGTCCAACCCGACCGCGGTCACGCTGGCCGACGGCACCGAGTGCGAGCTCGACCACGGCGCGGTCGCGATCGCCGCGATCACCTCGTGCACGAACACGTCCAACCCGTCGGTCATGGTCGCCGCTGCATTGCTGGCGAAGAACGCCGTGGAGCGTGGCCTCAACCGCAAGCCGTGGGTGAAGACCACGCTCGCGCCGGGCTCGAAGGTCGTCATGGACTACTACGAGCGCGCCGGCCTCACCCCGTACCTGGACAAGCTCGGCTTCAACCTCGTCGGCTACGGCTGCACGACCTGCATCGGCAACTCGGGGCCCCTGCCGGAGGCGATCTCGGAGGCGGTCAACGAGAACGACCTGGTCGTCTGCGCGGTCCTGTCGGGCAACCGCAACTTCGAGGGGCGGATCCAGCAGGACGTCCGCAACAACTACCTCGCGTCGCCGCCGCTGTGCGTCGCCTACGCGCTCGCCGGGCGGATGGACGTCGACCTCCTCACCGAGCCGCTCGGCGAGGGCTCCGACGGCGAGCCGGTCTACCTACGGGACATCTGGCCCTCCTCCGAGGAGATCAAGGAGACCGTCGCCGAGGCGATCCGCTCCGACATGTACCGCTCGGGCTACGCCGACGTCTTCTCCGGCGACGATCGCTGGCGCGGCCTCGACACCCCCGAGGGCGACCGCTACGAGTGGTCGGACTCGACCTACGTCCGCAAGCTGCCCTTCTTCGAGGACATGGACGCCGAGCCGGCGGGGATCGAGCCGGTCGCCGGCGCTCGTGTGCTCGCCGTCCTCGGCGACTCGGTCACCACCGACCACATCTCCCCCGCCGGAGCGATCAAGAAGGACAGCCCGGCCGGCGAGTGGCTGGTCGAGGCCGGTGTCGAGCCGCGCGACTTCAACTCGTACGGGTCGCGGCGCGGCAACCACGAGGTGATGATCCGCGGAACCTTCGCCAACATCCGCCTCCGCAACTCGCTCGTCGACCGCGAGGGCGGGTTCACGAAGCACCTCCCCGACGGCGAGGAGATGACGATCTACGAGGCGGCGATGCGCTACGCGGAAGACGGGGTCCCGCTCGTCGTCCTCGCCGGCAAGGAGTACGGGTCCGGCTCATCGCGCGATTGGGCCGCCAAGGGGACGGCGCTGCTCGGGGCGCGAGTGGTGATCGCCGAGAGCTTCGAGCGGATCCACCGCTCGAACCTGATCGGGATGGGCGTCCTGCCGCTCCAGCTTCCGGACGGAGAGTCGGTCGGGTCGCTCGGGTTGACCGGCGAGGAGACGTTCGACGTCGGTGACCTCGCCGACGGCGAGGCGAAGACCGTCGAGATGACGGCCCATCGCGACGACGCCGACGACGTCAGCTTCGATGCGACCGTCCGCCTCGACACCCCCAACGAGGTCGGCTACTACCGCCACGGCG
>DASXJR010000102.1:0-21312 GCA_036497285.1 Jatrophihabitans sp. | reverse complement strand
CCGTACCGATCCGGACGCGCCCAAGCACAAGGGCATCTCGATCCTGATCGTCGACACGTCCGATCCGGGGTTCTCGTGGACGCCGACGATCACCGCCGACGGCGCGCACCACGTCAACACCACGTACTACTCGGACGTGCGGGTTCCGGTGTCGATGCGGGTCGGCGAAGAGAACGCCGGCTGGAAGCTGATCACCGCGCAGCTGAACCACGAGCGGGTGATGCTCGGCCCGGCCGGACGACTCGTCGGTCTGTACGAGCGGGTGCGTACCTGGGCATCATCGGCGGGGGTGTCGGACGAGCCGGACGTGCGCCGCGCACTCGCCGAGGTGCGTGCCGTGAGCCGCATAAACGAGTTGCTGAACTGGCAGGTCGCGTCGGTCGAACACGTCGACGTCGCCGATGCCTCAGCCACCAAGGTGTTCGCCTCCGAGCGGGCGCAGCGGGTGTTCCGGCTGCTCGAGGAGGTCGTCGCGCGCCACGGCGCCGACGAGGCCGCGGACGAGTTGTTGCACTGGCTCGACGTGCAGGCCAAGCGCAGCCTCGTGCTCACCTTCGGCGGCGGCGTCAACGAAGTGCAGCGCGAGCTGATCTGCCAGTTCGGCCTGGACCTGCCGAGAGTCCCGCGATGACCGCCACCAGAACCCGTCCCCGTGAGTGGCGCGTTCCGGGCCCGAGTGGCGCGATATTTCGCGCCACTCATCGTGAGATCGCGCCACTCACCGGATCGGGCGGGGTGGGCCGGTCATGAGCGGCATCCTCGAAACTGCCGAGCGGCTCAAGGCGGCGGGTGAGTGCAGCCCACGGGGCGGGCGCGATCCCGTCAACCAGCCGATGATCAACAGCTGGACGGAAGCGCTGGGCGACGAGAATCCGACCTATCGGCGCGGGATCGCACCGCCGGCGATGATGCAGGTGTGGACGATGGCCGGGCTGCACGGCGGGCGCAGAGCCGACGATCCGCTGGGCCTGATGATGGACGCGCTCGACGCCGAGGGTTTCACGTCGGTTGTCGCCACCAACTGCGAGCAGATCTATCACCGCTACCTCGCTGTCGGCGAGCAAGTGCGGGTGACGACGCGGCTCGACGAGGTCGTCGGTCCGAAGCAGACCGCACTCGGCGAGGGCTGGTTCGTGACGACACACAACACCTGGTACAGCGGCGACGAGCCGGTGGCGCACATGCTCTTCCGGGTGCTGAAGTACAGACCCGCACCCAGGCGTGACGCGGTGCTGCGTCCCGTGGTCAGTCTCGACACGGCGTTCTTCTGGGAAGGGACGAGTGCCGGAGAACTGCGCATCCAACACTGCCCGTCGTGCGACACATTGCGGCACCCGCCGGGTCCGATGTGCCCGACGTGCGGCGCAGACAAGTCCGACTACGTCGTGGCGTCCGGCCGAGGCACCGTCTACAGCTACGTGGTACACCATGCGCCGAAGGTGCCCGGCAGATCGTTGCCGTTCGTGGTCGCGCTCGTCGAACTCGAGGAAGGCGTACGCATGGTGGCCGAACTCATCGACGCCGAACCGTCCGTCGTGTCGATCGGCATGCCGGTGGATCTGGCGCTCACCAGGATCGACGCAGACCTCACCATGCCGTATTGGAAGCCGGCCCGGTGATCGGCACCGAACTGCCGTCGATGACGATCGAGGCGACGCCGACGTTCGTCATCTCGTCCGCGCTGGCCACGCGTGACTTCCAGGATGTGCACCACGACCGGGACAAGGCGATCACCCGGGGCAGCAAGGACATCTTTGTCAACATCCTCACCGACACCGGCCTCGTCCAGCGCTTCGTCACCGACTGGGCGGGGCCGACGGCCACGGTGCATTCGATCTCGATCCGGCTCGGCGTGCCGTGTTACGCATACGACACGCTCGTGTTCACCGGCACGGTGGCCGAGGTCGACGGCGAGGTGCTGACCGTGTCGGTCATTGGACGCGGACAACTCGGCGACCACGTCGTCGGCACGGTCAAGGTGACCCGATGAGTCTGAGCAACACATCCTCCATCGTGGGCATCGGCGCCACCGAGTTCTCCAAGGACTCGGGTCGGTCCGAACTGCGGCTCGCCGCTGAGGCAGTACGCGCGGCGATCGCCGATGCGGGACTCGACCCGTCCGACGTCGACGGTCTCGTGACGTTTACCCAGGACAACAACACCGAGGCCGCTGTGGCGCGGGAAGTCGGCATTCCGTCGTTGTCGTTCTTCAGCCGGATCCACTACGGCGGCGGCGCCGCGTGTGCGACGGTGCAGCAGGCTGCGATGGCCGTTGCCACCGGCGTTGCCGAGGTCGTCGTCTGCTACCGCGCGTTCAACGAGCGGTCGGGGCAGCGGTTCGGTCAGGTGATGACGAATCTCGCCGCGGCGCCGACGTCGTCCGGGGTGGACGGGTCGTGGACGTACCCGATGGGCCTGGGTACGCCGGCAGCATGGGTGGCGATGGTCGCGCGGCGCTACATGCACGAGTACGGGGCCACGAGTGCGGATTTCGGCCGGGTCGCCGTCGCCGACCGACGACACGCGGCGACCAACCCGGCGGCGTTCTTCTACGACAAGCCGATCACGCTGGAAGAACATCAGGCGTCCCGCTGGATCGCCGAGCCGCTGCACCTGCTCGACTGCTGCCAGGAAAGCGACGGCGGTGTCGCGATCGTGGTCACCACGACAGAGCGGGCGCGCGACCTGCCGCACCCGCCGGTGCGGATCAGCGCGGCAGCGCAGGGCAGCGGTCGCGACCAGTTCGTCATGACGTCCTACTACCGCGACGAGCTTCCCTGCCTGCCCGAGATGAACGTCGTCGCGCAGCAGTTGTGGCGACAGTCCGGCCGCACGCCCGACGACGTCGATGTCGCGGTGCTCTACGACCACTTCACCCCGTTCGTGTTGATCCAGCTCGAAGAGCTCGGCTTCTGCAAGCGTGGCGAGGCGCGCGAGTTCATCTGCGACGGCGCACTCGAGCTCGACGGGCGGCTACCGCTGAATCCCAACGGCGGTCAGTTGGGCGAGGCCTACATCCACGGAATGAACGGCATCGCCGAGGCGGCGCGTCAGATTCGCGGCACCGCTGTCAACCAGGTGCGCTCAGCACGCACCGTGCTCGTCACCGCGGGGACAGGCGTTCCGACGAGCGGGCTCGTGCTCACGGCTGCGTGACCCACCGTTCGAACGCGCCACGCAGGTCCGGTTCGCCGTTGGTCAACAGCACGAGCAGCAAGAGCCTCGCTTGGTACGCGTTGAGCTGCCCGCAGGTGATCACTCCGCGATTGCGCAGGTCGGTTTCCGACCCCGGAGCGCCATAGGTGCGGGTGAGCACCGGCCCGGCTCCGATCCGGCTGGCCAGGACGACGGGCATGCGTTGCGCCAGCGCGCCGATCCGCTCGACCCATGCCTCTGGGACGTGCCCGACGCCGAAGCCGGCGATCACCAAGCCGCCGGCGCCGGCGCCGATCGCATCGAGCAGCACGCCGTCGTCGCCCACCGTTGTGACGAGCAGCGGCACCCGGACGTCGATGCGGTCAGGACGGGGGAGCGCGGGCCGCCGCGGCAGGTCGTAGCGGAACACCGGCACGCCCTCGACGATGCGGCCGACCGGCCCGGTGTCAGGGGATTGGAAGGCCGCGGGGCTTGCGGTGTGCCGTTTGGCGACGAACCGCGCAGCGTGGATCTCGTCGTTGAGCACGGCCAGCGCGCCCCGACCGCGGGCCGACTTGTCAGCGGCAACCGTGATCGCCGCCAGCAGGTTCGCCGGCCCGTCGGCGCCGGCCATCGCCGGCGTGCGCATCGCGCCCGTCACGACGAACGGAGCATCGGCGGCCCACAGCAGGTCGGCGAGGAACGCGGTCTCCTCGATCGTGTCCGTTCCTTGCACCACGACCACACCGTCGGGTGCCTGCGCGGCCTGGTCGACCAGTTCCAGCAGATCCGCGAAGGTGAAGCTCGCGCTGGGCATGCGACGGAAATCGCGCACGTCCAATTCGACGCCGAGGTCGGCCAGACCGGGCACGGACGCGAGCAGTTCCGCGCCGCCGAGGCGCGCCACGGCGCTCGAGGTTCCGGACATGCTGATCGTGCCGCCGAGGAAGAAGACCGTGACCACGATCGGCGACGCTACCGCCGTCACTCTTGGTCGGGTTCGTCCGCCTCGGTGACCCACGCCGAGAACACCGGCAGTCCCGCCCACGGCCCGCCTGCGCGGTCGCAGGCTGCTGCGACGACGGCGAACGGGTGGGTGAACTGGAGGGTCGCTATTCGGCGGCGGCGTTCGGCAGGCACGACCATCGCGGCGCTGGCCATCATGCCCGTCACCGCGGCCGCCTCGAATCCGGTCCGCGTATACCGCGCGATCGCGGCCTGCACCGCGTCGACCTTCTCGGCGCCGCCGATGAGCCGCTGCAATGTGGCTGCTGCCGCGATGAACCCGAGGTCGGCGGTTGCCATCAGGTTGAGCTGCGCCGCGCTGGACCACGCGGGCAGCAGGCTCCGGAACTGTTCGGGCTCCTTGCCCCGGTCGATGGTCTCGGTGATCGACCAAGAGTGCCCGGCGCCGACGGGCAGGTCGAACAGCGACCGCCGGCCCGGCAGCGGATCGTTACCGGCGAGCGCGGTTGCGACAGGATGCGCGGCTGCCAGCACTTCGTCGTAGGGCACGGCAGGGTCTGCGCTCACCGACACCACGAGCAGGTCGTCGTCCTTCGAGGCGGCAGAGTGCACGGCCAGCAGCCCCACGTCGCTGTCAACGATCAGTTGCTCCGACGGCCCGTCGCCGGGGTCCGAGAGCAACCGCGCCACGCTCTCGAACCCAGGCGTACGCGCCAGGGTGGCCTGGTCGGCCGGGACCACCTGGAACGCCCGTTCCCAGCTGATCTTCGTTGCGATGGCCGTTGCCAGCACCGCGAGGGCGTTTGCGACGGGCATCGGGAAGGCGTCGATCAGGTCGAGGGTGTGTTCTCGTGTCCACCTGTCGGCGCCGGCCTGGTCGGGCACCGGACCGACCTCGACGTCCCGGCCGAACGCGCGTCGCGCCAGTTCAGGATCGATGCCCCACGCCGCCGCAGCCAGCGGAACCGCGGGATGCGGTTGTTCCATGACCCGCAGCGCGAGCTCGTGCGCTTGGTCGATCGGCGCGCCGAGGACGCGCTGCAACTCGCCTCGCTCGTCGCCCTGCGCGAGGGGCGCGATCAGCGCGAGCAGCACCCACGCTCCGAGCGGGGACGCGACGTGGTGGCCGGCGCCCGCCAGGCGATGCAACCGCGGCGCGTACTCCGCTACGACCGATGGCGGCGGTTTCACACGCGGGCGTACCGCTTTTCGGCACGGGCGCGCGCCTTCACAGCTTCTTCCTCGCGGTTCTTGGGCGGGGCCGTCGTCACCAGGGCGGCGAGCAGGTGCTCGGTGGCGTGCGCCACCACTGCGACGGCCTCCTCGAAAGCCTCCTGATTCGCCGCGGACGGCCGCGTCGTGCCCGCTACCTTGCGTACGTACTGCAACGCAGCCGCATACACCTCGCTGTTCGTGGCGGGTGGTTCGAAGTTGTGCAGAGTACGGATGTTGCGGCACATGACCTCACCATGCCACGGCGGGACGTCAGGTCGCGAGCAAAGTGCCGAACGGTCCGAGGTCGATGTCCAGATCCTCAGGGCGGATGCCGTGTGCCTCGCGCAGCTCGTCGATCGCTTCCTTCAGCCGCATCAGCCCGTTGCCGAGGGCCTCGGCCTGGTCGTCGTCGAGCTCGTCAAGGCGCCGGATGGCCTGCCGCTCCATCAGCTGGCGGATGAGCTCCACCAGCGTCAAGACCAGCCGCAACAGGTCGCGCGCAACCGTGTCGGTATCGGTCTCGATGCGAATGGGCAGCCCGCGCCGCGGTTCGTCGGTCATGGCTTCGGCTCGGTTTCAGGTCCGTGGATGGTTGTCAGCAGCGCACGTAGCCGGATCATCACCAGGTCGACACCGGCGAGCGAGATGACGATGTCGCCGCTCAGCACCACGCCGGTGCCGATGACGCGGTCGAGCAGGTCGACCAGGCTCGCGCGCTCGACGTCGCGAGCGGCGACGGCCGGCTGACTCAAGGCTCGAGGTCCGCAAACGAGTACGGCGCCCACGGGCCGGTGATCACGACCCGCTGCGGGCCGAACGCGGCGGCCAAGTCGTCCACGGCCGTGCGGAAGGCCGGCACCTCGTCCTGCTCGATCAGGAACGCGCCGTTGAGAAGCATGGTCCCGGCGACTCCCGGCCCGACGTCGCGCAGCGGGTTGCGTCGGCTGTCCGCCGCCAGGCGCGCGAGTGAGTCGAACGCGGTTGTCGCCTGCTCGGCGACGGCGGCCCGCTCCACTTCGTCCTGCTGCAGTTCGGCGCGCCGCCTGCGGAGGAACGCGGCGCCCCCTTCGGACCGTGCCGCGGCCGTAGTCGCACGGCGCGCCGGGCCGAACACCTGCACGCCGTATTCGGCGCGCCCCTGTAACCGGTCGAAGCTGCGTCGCGCCGCTGGGGTGAGGTCGGTGACGAGCTCACGCACGGTGTCGTCGTCATCGGACGTGGTGCCCAGACGCAGCGGGATCGTCGTGGCGACCCGCGCGGCGGCGTTGACCACGTCGTCATGCGCGCGTGCCACGGTCTCGACCCACTGCAGGTCGGCCATGCGGTCTTCCATGAGAGCGGGGTCGAAAGTGTCGGCCGACACCGTGCTGACCACGGCGCCGATGTCCTGACCCGAAACGATGCGGACGGGCGCCGCGTCGATGCCCGTGGCATCGATCGCGATGTCCGCAGGACGGACGAGCGCGTACAGGTAGCTGCGCCGCTCGCCGTTCACTGCTGCGCCTCCTCCTCGCGATCGATCGCCGCCGGCGCCTCGTGACCGTCGTGCCGCCCCGACTCGAGTTCGGCCAGGCGTTGGCGCAGTTGCCGGTTCTCCTGCTCGAGGTCGCGGTCACCGGCCGACAGCGTCGGATCGCGCTCCCACCAGTCGATGCCCATCTCGCGCGCCTTGTCGACCGAGGCGACCAACAGCCGGATCCGCACAGTGAGCAGCTCGATCTCGAGCAGGTTGATCCTGATGTCACCCGCGATGACGATGCCCTTGTCGAGCACCCGCTCGAGAACGTCCGCGAGGGTCGCATCGCGTTTGGCGACCGGATTGGTCACGGCGCGTCCTCGAGCTGACCGCGCAGCCGGTGTCCGACCTGCCGGTAGCCGAGGAACTGGCCGCCGCTGCTGAGCCGGACCTCGTACTTGGCAAGGATGTCCGCGGTGTCAGGGATGCGCCGCATCTCGAGCACTTCCACGTTGACCCGCCAGCCGTCGTCGTCGGCCTCGACGCCGGTGACACGCTCGACCTCCATGTCGCCCAGGTCGTCGAGGACGCGGTGGACACGTTCGATGATCTCGTCGGGGGACTTCCGGTCAGCCATGATCGCCGCCCGCACGCCCCGCCATCAGCCGCTGCAGCAATCCGTCCTCAATCTCGTCGCGTTGTTCCTCGGTGATCTCACCGGCGACCCAGCGTTCGTGTGCCTGCTCCAATTCTGCACGCACGGCGGCGGGGTCGGTCCACTGGCGGTATGCCTCCTGCGCCAGTTTGTCGCCCACCCACATCACCCCGCGCAGCGGGGCGAGCGGCAGAGTGAGCAGTCCGACGAACAGGCCCATTACAGCTCCGGGACGAAGTGGTACGGCGCGAGCGGACCGAGCAGGGTCAGCTGCGCGGCGTCGGCATGCCGCTTCGCGATCTGCTCGAGAGCGGCTTCGAACCCATCAGCGTCCGCACGGTCGACAAGGCAGGTGAAATCAGCCAGCCGGTCGGGGTCGCTGGACAGCTCGCAATCGAGCCTGTCCGCCAAGGGTCCGAGTTCGGTCTCGATCCGGTTCGCGTCATTGCCTCGGCGCGCGTTTATCGCCGCGACCACCGCCTCTCCGAGACGGACCTGCGCGTCGCGTGCAGGGCCGGCTGCGCGTGCCGAGTCGCGCAGCGCCGCCAGGCGGGGATCGGCACGCATGACTGCGGCCAACACCGCATCGCGCACGTACGCCACCCGAACGGTGTACTGCACGTATCCGTCCAGGTCACGCAGCGCATCGGCGAACGCTCGGCCGTTCGGTTCGAGCACGTCACGTACCAGTGTCTGCGACCCGGTGACGACCGCACCGAACCGCATCGGCAGGATGGTGATCCCGTTCTCGACGAAGTGCGCGATCACCCGGTCGTGCCGGCGGACATCCGCAGCCAGGCCGAGCTTCCGCTCGGTGCCCACCACTCCTACCACCGCGGCTACCGGGCCTGCCCGCACGACGTCCACGTCGTCGGGAAGTTGTACGTCGTCGCTGTCGAGCAGCGACGACGCGACAACGCCGAAGACGTAGACAGCGTGGTCGGTCGTGTCGGCGACGGCCGTCATTCGTCGTCTTCCTGGCGGCGCCGTCGAGACCCGGACGAGGCGCTGGCACGCTTGCGCGGCGGACTGCTGCGGCGCGACTTGCCGTCGTCATCGTCGTCGTCACCGGACCCGACCGCCTCCGAGATCTTGTCCTTCACGCCGCTCAACGCGCCGCGGGTCTTGCGTTTGGCGCCACTCTCCTCCATGCCGCCGAACAGCTCGGGCAGATCCTTGCCGCCGTGTTGGTAGAGGTCCAGGCGGTTGGTTGCCTCCGCGAACCGCAGGTAGGTGTCCACGCTGGCGATCACGATGCGGGCGTCGATCGTCAACAACTCGATGCCGACGAGGGAAACCCGCACATAGGCATCGATCACGATGCCCTTGTCGAGGATCACTTCGACGACGTCCGCCAGCCCGCTAGGCGCAGGCCGGTTGAGATAGCCGCCGGCGTCTCTATTCGCCATGGTCATCGCGCGTCCTCCCGGCGCCGTCCACCAGACCGACGTTTGCCGTCGGACGAGCGCCGCTGGGGGCGCTGCTGACGCTGCTGACGCTGGCGAGCAGGCCGACGCTCGCGGCGGCGGCTGTCACCGTCACCCGAATCGTCGTCATCGCCTTGGTCCGAGTCCTCGCGCTCGCGAGCGTCCTCGTCGCTGACCTCGACGTCGCCGTCGTGGATCTCGCCACGCCAGCCCTCGACCTCGTCCGGGTGTAGCAGCGCCTCCGTCATGACGTGTCGGCGGAAGTGCTTGAGCTCGAGCCGGACCCGCCGACCCTGCGCGCGCCACATGTTGCCGGTGCGTTCGAACAGCCCCTGCGGGTGGTACTCGAGCACCACCAACACGCGCGTCAGGTCTGGCGCGAGTTCGTGGAACGTGACCGCACCGTCGACCTTGCCCTTCTCGCCGGAGGACTGCCAGACGATCCGCTCGTTGGGCACCTGATCAACGATGTGGGCCTTCCACTCCCGGTGTGACCACAACACCTGAGCCTTGAACGTGAGCTCGGTGTCTTCCTTCTGGTTCACGTCCTCGACCTTCTTCATGAAGCCCGAGAAGTCCTGGAACTGTGTCCACTGGTTGTAGACGACGTCGATCGGTGCGCCGACGTCGATCTCCTCGACGATGTTCGTGACCTTGAGCTTCTTGCCGCCCTTGCCGCCGCCCTTGCCGCCGCCGAACAGGCCGGAGACCTTCTCCTTCAGTCCGGTCGCCCCGGCCGACAGCGCAGCCTTCACCGGCGACTTGCCCTCCGCCAGCTTCTCGCCGGCCTTGGCGCCGGCGGCCTTCTTGGCGTTACCGCCATTGCCGCCATTGCCGCCATTGCCTCCCGACGAGAAGTCGGTCAGCTTGTCCGTGAGGCCGCCCATGCGCTTCTCGGCTCCGGAGCCCACCTTGCCGATGACGGCGGACATGAGCTTCTCGATCTCGCCGCCGAGGCCACCTTGGGCCGCCTTGCTCACCTTCTTGGTTACCTGCTTGCCTGCCTGCTCAGCCACGGTTACCTCCGGTACGCCGACGTGCGGCGGTGGTCTTCTTGGCTGCCGACTTCTTGGCCGGCGCCTTCTTGGCTGCCGACTTCTTCGCCGGCGCCTTCTTCGCTGCCGACTTCTTCGCCGGCGCCTTCTTGGCTGCCGACTTCTTGGCCGGCGCCTTCTTGGCTGGGGACTTCTTCGCGGGCGCCTTCTTCGCAGCCGCCGACTTCTTCGCGGGCGCCTTCTTGGCAGCCGCCGCCTTCTTCGCGGGCGCCTTCTTGGCCGGCGCCTTCTTGGCGGGTGAGCGGCGGCGACGACGCGGCGGCGGCTCCTCCTCAGCGTCCGGCTCGGCATAGAGGTCGGACGAGTCGTCGTCTTCTTCGTCCTGATCGGTCACGGCTTCGGCAGCGTCCGGGTCCTCGTCAGACTCGGTGTCGGCCTCGTCTTCGTCGCCCCCGTCCTCGTACTCGTCTTCGGGACCTTCGGCCTCGTCCTCGTCGCCCTCGTCCTCGTACTCGTCTTCGGGACCTTCGGCCTCGTCCTCGTCGCCCTCGTCCTCGTACTCGTCCTCGGGACCTTCGGCCTCGTCCTCGTCGCCCTCGTCCTCGTACTCGTCCTCTTCGCCCTCGTCCTCGTATTCGTCTTCAGGACCCTCGTCCTCGTCCTCGTCCTCGTCCTCGTCGTCGTCGTATTCGTCGTCGTCGTACTCGTCGTCGTACTCGTCCTGCGCGTCGTCGCCCTCTTCGTCGTCGTCGCCGGTCAGCGCGGGCACGCCGTTGACGCGATCAGTCACCCTTCCGACCGCGGTGGTGGCGGCGCTCATCGCCGCAGTACGGCCGGCGGCCATGAGCCGTTCGCGCATATCCCCACGGACGCCTTCGAGCTCAGGCGCGGTGCGTAACAGTTCGAGGCCCTGGCTGACGAGCCCGCCGGGCCCGGTCATCCGCTTGCCCGCCGCCATCCCGGCGAGGGTCAAGGCCAACCTCATCTTCTTGGTGCGGCCAAGCAGATAGCCGCCACCTACTGCCAAGGCAACACGTGCTCGTGCTTCCATATGGTCAACTCCTCGGGTTTTCGCAAAGTCGCGCGCTTGGACCACGGATGGGGTTCGATCGACCTACCTGTCCATGGCGACTCCGTCACGCGGAGGCGGACTACCGGCTTGAGCCGCTCCGTATAACAGCGGACATACCCGTTTGGCGTGAAAAATACGTAAGTCATGAACAAGTTGATCCCGATTGGAATGCGCTGTGTGACACGCCCGAGAGGCCCGGTGGCATTTGACATCGGTGCCTGCGCGTGAGGACGGTGGAGTGGTACGCCCATCCGTCGACGGAAGGAAGTCCATCGTGCTGACGCTGACTGACAGCGCCACGACCGAGATCCGAAACTTGATCGAGAACAACCCTGAAGTGCCCGATGACGCCGGGGTGCGTATTGCGTCCAACCCGGACGGCGCAACCTTGACACTCTCGCTCGCACTGACCCCGGCCGAGGACGACGCTGTGATCTCCGAGAACGGCGCGCGCGTTTTCCTCGAGCCGACCGCCGCCGGCCTGCTCGACGACAAGCAGCTGGACGCAGGGGTCGACCCTCAGGGCCAGGTGCAGTTCGGGATCACGCCGAAGTAAGAACCGGATCCGGTCTGATCAACGCCGAGTTGTCGTCACACTCGACCGCAATTCGGCGTTGATCAGGGCGTGACGAGCCCGCGCCCGGTGATCAGGGGCAGATCGAGCGCGGTCAACAAGCCTGGCGGTGCAGCCACTACCGCTTCAACGCAGTTCACGAGCCGCATCGCTGTGGCCTTGAGTCCCGCGGTGTTGTGGTCGCCGTCGGTTCCGAGCAGTGCCAGGTCGAGCGTGTAATTCGGTTCGCCGGTCACCTTGACGCGATAGCAACCCTGTCCGGTCGGCTGTGGCCAGTCCCGGCCGAGATCCGGACGCAGTCGGGTGACGTGCTCGAGAACGACTACCGCACGTCCGTTGCGCATGCCGCGCACCTCGAACCGTAGGGCTGCCTGCGAGCCTTGTGGGATCGTGCCCGACGCGATGTCGAACGTCTCCGGCGCGGGCAGACGGAGCACGTCCTCGGTCACCGCCTCCAGTTCGACATCGAGGCCGGCCGCAAGTTGTCGGACCACCGAGCCCCAAGCGAGGCTCAGCACGCCGGGCATGAGCAGCGTCGGCGTCTCGTCCAGCGGCTTACCGAAGCCCATGACATCGAAGAGCACAGTCGCACTGTTGTAGGTCGAGTAGTCGAGCACCTCCATGCAGCGCACCTCGTCGATGCGTTCGGACACCGAGGTGAGCACAAGCGGCAGCCAGTCGTTGGCGAAGCCCGGATCGACGCCGTTGACGAACAGCGAGGCGTTGCCCGCGAGCGCGGCGGACCGGATCGGATCGGTGAGTTCGCTCGGGACGGTGCCTTCCGGGTACTGGAGGAAGACCGGGCTGCTCGATACCACGTTGATCCCGGCCGCGAGGAATCGTTTCAGGTCCTCCAGCGCCTCGAACAACCGGTTGTCGGCCATCGCGGTGTGCACGATGCAGTCGGGCTCGAGTGCCAGCAGCGCGCCCGCGTCGTTGGTCGCCTCGACCCCGAGCGTCACATCGAGGCCGGCGAGCTTGCCGGCATCCTGACCCACCTTCACCGGGTCGCTGACGAACACGCCGACGAGTTCTAGTTCGGGACGCGCGGCGATCCCCGCGAGCGCATGCCGCCCGACATTGCCGGTGCTCCACTGGACCACACGCAGCGTCATGTCAAATCCGGTAAGGGAAGGTCCATGTTGGGCTTCTGCAGCCCGCCGTGGACGTCGAGCACGGCGCCGGTGAGGTACGCGCCTGCCGGCGACGCGAGGTACACCACCGCGGCAGCGATGTCCTCGGCGACACCGAGCCTGCGCAGCGGCGTGCGGTTCTCGATCCCGGTGCGCAGCTCGTCGTTGTGCATCACGATGTCGAGCGCAGACGTCGCGACCGAGCCGACCGCGATCGCGTTGGCGCGGATCCGTGGCGCGAGGTCCTCCGCGGCGAGTTCGGTGTAGTGGATGAGCGCGCCCTTCGCAGTGCCGTACGCGAGGTAGCCGCGGCCGGCGACCTTGCCGACCACCGACGCGATGTTCACCACCGCGCCGCCGTCGTTCTCGAGCATGAGCGGCACCGCGGCGGTCGTGAGCGCGTGTGCGGTCGACACGTTCCAGTGGAACGCGCGCTCGAGGAAGCCGACCGACGTGTCGAGGTAGGGCCGTGGCATGGTGCCGCCGACGTTGTTGACGACGATGTCGAGCCGTCCGAACATCTCACCGGCGGCGTCGGCGAGCGAGCGGAGCTGGTCGACCTCGTTCAGGTCGGCCACCACCACATGCGCCTTGCGGCCGGCCGTCTCGATCGCGGCCGCGGTCTCGCGCAACTGCTCCTCGGTACGCGCCGAGACGACGACGTCGGCGCCGGCTTCGGCCAGTGCGATCGCCGATGCCGCCCCGATGCCTCGCCCTGCCCCCGTCACGATCGCCACCCGGTCGTCGACGCGGAACCTGTCCAAGATGGTCAAAGCTGTTTCACCCCTGCCGCCGACTGCCCGGCGATCCTGCCGAACAGTGTGGAGTCACCAAGAGAAAGACCGCTGCAGTAGCCCTGTGCGGCCACGCCTGACGTGCTGCGCCCGGCGGCGTAGAGCGCGGGGATCGCGTCGCCGTCGAGGTCGAGCACCGCCCCGTCCACCGAGGTGTCGAGCCCACCGAGGGTGAACGGTGCGTAGATGAACTTGCTCGCGCGCAGATCGAACGCGGCCAGCGGACCGCGCAGCGGGGTGAGGACGGGGGCCCGCTTGTGGAACAACGGATCCTCACCCCGCTGCGCGTGCTCGTTGAAATATCCGATCGTGGCGGTCAGGGAACCTGTCGGTAGCCCGATTTCGGCTTCGAGGTCAGCAGGGGACGCGCACACCCAGGTGGCCGGGATGTTGAGCCAGTTCGGCGCGTAGTGCTCCTCGTCCACGATCAGGTACGCCACGCCGCCTTGTTGCACGAGCGCGTGCTGCCCGACGCGGCCCATGTAGGTGTCCTCGTTGACGAACCGTTGGCCCAGGCGGTTGACGATGATGCCGCGCACCAGGCTGCGCGGGGCGTTGAAAGGCAGCGCGCACTCGATCGCGTCCATGCGTTTGACCCGCGCGCCGAGGGCAGCGGCCATCCGGATCCCGCGACCGTCGTCACCCTCGGTGCCCAGCCGCAACGCGGTGGCGTGTACGGACGGTGCGTACTGCGCAATCATGTCCGGCGCGTTGATGAAACCGCCTGCAGCGAGCACGACGCCGGTGCGGGCACGTACCGCGAACTCCTCGCCGTAGCGGCTTGCGACCACACCGCACACCCGGCCGGTGCGATCGACGATCAGCCGGTGCGCCTTCGTGTCGAAGCAGGTTCGCGCGCCCGCGCCGAGTGCGGCCTCCGACAGAACCCGCATCAACACCGCGCCGCCGGGACGTCCGCCCTGCACCACGTGCCCGCGCGGTGCCGGTGTGGCTAGCTCGTCGTAGGGATACGCGTTCTCGCCACCGGTGAACATCAGCCCCTCGCCGTCGACCGGCGACGTGCCGTTCGCATGCGGGAACACGGTGCCCGAGAACGAGACGCCACGGGCGACGAGCCACTCGCGGTGCTCGAGGCTGCGTCCGCAATACGCGTCGATCTTCGCCTCGTCCGGGGACGGGCCGCACGCAGCCTTGAGGAAGGTCGCCATGTTGTCGACCGAGTCGTCGAAGCCCGCCTGCCGCTGTTCCGGGGTGCCGGCACCGAGGTAGACGAACCCGTCGCTCATGGCGGCCGCGCCGCCGGCGGCAGCGGCCCGGTCGAGCACGAGCACATCGGCGCCGGCCACCGCGGCTTCGTACGCAGCGGACGTACCGGCGGCGCCGAACCCGACCACGACGACGTCGGCGTCGGCGTGCCACGTCTCGATCTCCGCGGCAGGTTGCGGACGGAAACTCATGAACACGTACCGGACAGCGCGGGCGCATCGGCGCGGTCGTCGACGGTGGTGACGACCTGCCGGCGGTCGCCCTGCTGCCAGACCGACGTGCGCAGCGTCTCGCCCGGCACCACGATGCCGGTGAAGCGCACCTCGAAAGCTCGCAGCCGCGCTGCGTCGCCGTCGAGCAGCGTGTCGACGAGTGCCTTCGCCACCATCCCGTAGGTGCACAGCCCGTGCAGGATCGGCCGGTCGAATCCCGCCTTCGCCGCGAACGCCGGGTCGGAGTGCAGCGGATTGCGGTCGCCGAGCAATCGGTACCACAGCGCCTGCTGCGGCAAGGTAGGCGTGACGATCACGTAGTCGGGTTCGCGCTCGGGCGCCGCGGTCGAGCTGGACGGGCCGCGTTCACCGCCGAACCCGCCCTCGCCGCGCGCGAAGATGCTCGACGTGTTCGTCCACAACGGCGTGCCGTCGAGGTCAGCGACGATCGTCTCGGTGACCACGACGGCGGCGTTGCCCTTGTCCCACACGTCCGTCACCCGTGCGCTCGCCCGGGCCTTGCCGCTCGTGGGCAGCGCACGGTGCACCTCGATGCGCTGGGTGCCGTGCAGCACCTTGCTTAGGTCGATCTCGATGCCCGGGTAGTGCACCCGCGGCGCTTCAGTTGCGTGGAGCGTCGGCGCGACGACGGCGAAGGTCGGCAGCACCTGCAGGGCATCCTCGGTGGCGTAGCGCAACTCGCGCCGGTGCGTCGGATCGGTGCCCGCGCCGAGAGCGAGGTGATAGAGCAGGACGTCCGATTCGGACCACTCGAAGTCGACCGGCGGGAGGTCTGCGCCGACCGCGAGCCCCGGGTCAATGGGCATCCGGCACGACCTCCTGGGCATCGACCCTGGCCCGTCGGGCGCGGGCGGCGATGTCGAGCGCGGCGAGGTACCCGAAGGTGATCGCCGGTCCGATGGTGGCGCCTGGTCCTGCGTAGGTATGTCCCATCACGGGAGCGCTGACGTTGCCCGCGGCGTACAAGCCGTCGATCGAGGTTCCGTCGGCGCGCAGTACCCGCCCGTTCGCGTCGGTGCGCAGGCCGCCCTTCGTCCCGAGATCACCGGGAACCATGGTGATCGCGTAGAACGGACCCTGGTCGACGGGGGACAGGCACGGGTTGGGTTTCACCGTCGGGTCGCCGTAGTACCGGTCGTAGCGGCTGTCGCCGCGCCCGAACTCGTCATCGTGGCCCGTCCGGGCGTACTGGTTGAACCGGGTGATCGTGGCCTGCAGTGTGGCCGGGGCGACACCGATCGCTCCGGCCAGCTCGGCGATCGAGGCGGCCTTGCGCACCACGCCCGCCCGGTACCACCGCGCCGGGAAGGGCCGACGGGGCGGGACCCCGGCGAACACGTAACGGTTGCGATAGCGCTGGTCGATGATCATCCAGCACGGGATGTTCTCGGCGGGACCGCCACCACGGCCGTACTCGTCGCCGCCGTACATGCGGTGCACGGCCTCGACGTAGGGCAGCGCCTCGTTCATGAACCGCTCGCCGCGCGCGTTCACCAGGATCCCGCCGGGCAGGGTGCGTTCGGCCAGGCAGAACCACGGGCCGCCGGTGAGTGGGATCGACGGGCCCCACCAGGCGTCGTCCATCAGCTCGAGCGCGGCACCGAGACGCTGTCCGGCCAGGATGCCGTCGCCGGTGTTGCCCGCGGCTCCGACCGTCCACGCCGTGCCGATCGGCTCGCGCTGGTACTGCTTGCGCATCGCCGCGTTGTGCTCGAAGCCGCCGCAGCCGAGCACGACGCCGTGGCGGGCCAGGATCGTGCCACGTTCGCCGTCGCGCACGACGGCGACGCCGGTGACGCGGTCACCGTCGATGTGCAGGTCGTCGAGCGCGGTGTCGAGCAGGACCGGAACGCCCGCGTCCTGCAGCCCGGCCCGCAACGCTGCGGCGAAGGCCTGGCCGCGCACGGCGAGGTCCCTGCGGGCGAGCGTCGCCCACAGCCAGCGCAGGCCGATACGCAGCACGCGCAGCACGCCACGCGGATGGCGCATGAGCAAGGTGGCCCAACGGAAGTCCGCCTGGGTGACCGTGACGTTGAGCGGAGACTTGCCGTAGTCCGGTTCCAGGTTGGCCCGCTCGGCGCCGAGCAGTTTCAGGTCGAACGGCTTGGGCTCGACGCTGCGTCCGCCGGCCCGTCCGCCGGGCGCCTCCGGGTAGTAGTCGGGGTAGTCCGGCACCCATTGCATGCGCAGCGGTGAGTTGTCGAGCAGGAAGCGCAACGCTTCCGGCCCGCGGTCGAGATAGGTGTCGATGCGCTCCGGAGCGACGACGTCCCCGACGATCGCGTGCAGGTAGGTGCGGGCGTCCTCGGCGGTGTCGCGGACCTTCGCGCGCTGCAGCACGTCGTTGTTGGGGATCCAGACCCCGCCGCCGGAGCGGGCGGTCGAGCCGCCGTAGTGGGCGGCCTTCTCGATGACGACGGTGCGCAACCCGGACTTGGCGGCGGTCAGCGCGGCGGCCATACCGGCGGCGCCGCTGCCGACAACAACGACGTCGCACTCGTCATCGCGCATGTAGAACAGGTTATAGTTCTGTACCGGTTACGCAAGATAGGATCCAGCCGGATTTGCTGTTGTCGCACATAGAACGGGTTCTACTTTGTCCGCTCCGTCCGCCACCGCCGCCGTCACCGTCGCGGCACCGCCCGGGACCGTCTACGGTCTGATCACCGATCTCGAGGTGCTCGCCGAACTTGCCGACGAAACGACCGCGATGCGCTGGGTGTCGGGCTCGTCGGCGACGCCCGGCGCGCGCTTTCGCGGGAACAACCGCAACGGCTGGCGACGCTGGTCGACGACCTGCACGGTCACCGACGCCGCGTCCGGGCAGACGTTCGCCTTCGATGTGAGCCATCTGGGCATCCCGATCGCGCGGTGGCAGTACGACCTCGAGGCCGTCGCCGATGGCTGTCGCGTCACCGAGAGCACCTGGGACCGCCGTCCGGGCTGGTTCAGGCTGCCCGCCGAACTTGCGACCGGCGTGCGGGATCGCGCGGAGGCGAACACGACGCACATCACGGCCACGCTCGGCAGGCTCAAGATCCGCGCGGAGTCCGGCGCCGCCGATTAGGCTTTCCGGCGTGACCCGGCTGCACCGAATCGAGGCGCTCGCCGGCGCCGGCCGGTACGCCGTCACCTTCCAGCGTCCGGACAAGAGCGAACAGACCGCGGTCGTCGAGGTCAGCGGGGCTGCTGTAAGTGCCGCTGAGGCATCGCTGCCGGAGGGCTGGACCCGCGACAGCGAGGCGTTCGCCGCCGTGGCGCAGACCCTACTGGCGATGGAGCACGCCCGCTCGCTGGGGCCGCCCGTCGCCGCTCTCATCGACGTCGACGGCGGCTGGGACGTGATGATGGGCAACGTCGTGCTCGGTAACGGCGGCACGCCGACCTGTACCGCGCACGGTCCGATGCACGATGCCGGGACGGGCACGTTCGAGTGCGCCGAGTGCGGTGCCCGCGCCGCCTACGCCGCGTGATGCGGCCTGTCAGCTGTAGCGGATCGCCACCTTCTCGCTGATCGGCAGGGACTGGCACGCGAGCACGAACCCCTCGTCGAGATCGTCCTGCTCGAGGATCTCGTTGTTGAGCATCTTGACCTCGCCCTCGTCCAGGATGCACGCGCACGCACTGCAGGCGCCCTGGCGGCACGAGAACGGCGCCTTGAGCCCTTGTTCGAGCAGGAGGTCGAGCAGCTTCTGGTGCGGCGGCCACTGGAACTCGTGCTTGTCGCCGTCGAGTTCGACCGTCAGCACCGCGGCCGGGCCCTGCTCGGCCTCGTCGACGACCGATGACGCCGCCGAGGTGGGCAGCTCGAACGGATTCTCGGCAAGCGACTGGAACCGCTCGATGTGGATGCGCACAGGCGGCACCCCGAGTTCGCGCAGCGAGTGCGACACCGACTCCATGAACGGGCTCGGACCGCACACGAACGCGGTGTGCGAGGTGAACGGCGCCGCGAGCGCCTTGAGCTGCGCGCGCGACGGGATGCCCTGCACCGACTCGAGCCAGTGCAGCACGTGCAGCCGGTCCGGGTACTGCGCGGCGAGTGCACGCAACTGCGACGCGAAGATCACCGCATTCTCGTGCTGGTTGGCGTAGACCAGCACGACGTTCCCGCTGCCGGCCGTCAATGCCGACTTCATGATCGACAGGACGGGCGTAATCCCGCTGCCGCCGGCGAACAGCAACAGGTCGTCGTTGAGCGACTTCGGTGTGAACATTCCGCTGGGCGGCAGACATGCGAGCGAGTCACCGACTGCGAGGTGATCGCTGATCCAATTGGAGGCGAGTCCGTCCGTCACGCGCTTGACCGCGATGCGCATCGGCTCGTCGAGGTGCGGCGAACTGCACAGCGAGTAGCACCGTCCGACCGGACCGGAATCGAGCGGCAACTCCAGCGTGAGGAACTGCCCGGGGGAGTAGTCGAAGTCGGGGCCCTCCAGCACGACCGAGCACGCGTCCTCGGTCTCGCGGACGATCTCGGCCACGCGTAGGCGGACCGACTCCACGTCACCCATCGGGCACCAGCAGGTGACCGTCACGCACCGCGGCCTCGATCGATTCGCGCAACCGTGGGCAACCAGGTGTCGTCGCGTACTCGGTGCAACCGCGCATCGCTTCGGCGCTCCACTGCACGCTGGTGTGTTTGGCGCTGTTCTTCTTGACGCTGACCTCGACGCCGCACGTCGCGCATTCGACGGGCACGAGACCGATCTCGACGTACAGCCGTTTGTCTGCTGCCGTCTCGGGATCGATCAACGCGGACATCGCTATTCGCCGGCCTCGGCCCGCTTGCGCAGGTTGTCGGCGACCTCCTTCTCCCACGTCTCGACGGCGTGGGAGGTGTCGATCTCGAACTCGAACCGCGTGGTCATCTCCTCGGTGACATCCGCGGCGTCGACGTAGAACTGCTCGTACCACCGCCGCAGTTGGTAGACCGGGCCGTCCTCCTCGCAGAGCAACGGGTTGTCGATGCGGGTTTTGTTCTGCCAGATCGCGACGTCCTGCTCGAAGCCGATCTTGAAGCTGCGCGCGAACTTGCCGGCGATCGTGTTGGCCATCTCGCGGTCGACGCCCGGCGGCTTCTTCGCCATGACGCCGTACTGGAGCATGAACGAGCTCTGGTCGATGGGGTAGTGGCAGTTGACCAGGATCGACTCGACCGTCGCCCCTCTGAAGTCGTTCCACAGCCAGTTGATCATGTAGGACGGCCCGAAGTACGTCGCCTCGGATTTGAGCAGGTTGTCCTCGCCGGCGTACTGGCCCCCGTTGCCGATGTCCGGCCGGCCGCGCGACTGCATGAACTGCGTCGCCGTGTGGCCCTCGAAGATGTTCTTGAAGTAGGTCGGGAAGGCGAAGTGGACGTAGAAGAAGTGCGCCATGTCCGAGACGTTGTCGATGATCTCGCGGCAGTTGGAGCCTTCGATCAGCAACGTGGTCCATACCCAGTCGCTCCAGTCGTCGGAGCCGACCGCCTCGATCGTCGGGATCTCGACCTCGGGCGGGGGTGGGTTGCCCTCCGGGTCGTTCCAGACGAAGAGCATCCCGTTCTTCTCCATCGTGGTCCACGCGCGGGTACGGGCGCGCAGCGGAACACGCTTGGCGTACGGGATGCCCACGCAGCGGCCCTGCGGCGACCAGCGCCAGTCGTGGAACGGGCAGGCGACGTTGCCGTCCTTGACGCTGCCCTGGGTCAGGTCGCCACCCATGTGCCGGCAGTATGCGTCGAGCACGGCCAACGAGCCGTCCTCGCCGCCCTGGAACACCACGAGCTTCGTGCCGAACGCGCTGATCGCGTGCGGCTTGCCGTCGCGGAACTGGTCGAGCAGGCCGAGGCAGTGCCAGCCGCGGGCATAGCGGTCTGGCAGCACGCCGGTGTCGATCGTGCGAACGGTGGTCTCGCCGAGCTGTGTGGCGGCCTGCGTCATGTCCCCTCCAGCGGCGTCGCTCGTAGTGGAACACGTTACAGAAATGCTTCGCACTGTGCCACCCTCGCACGACACGTCACCGTGAGGAATCACGGTATCTCGGGGCCCGCCGCGCGTCTCGACACTCACGAGAACTTGTTCTAGTCTTGCCGCATGACAGCCACTGCTTTGAGTGCCGAGAACGTCCTCGACGCGGTGCGCGATCTTCTGCCGGCGCTGCGCGAGCGCGCTCAGGAGACCGAGGATCTACGCCGCGTTCCGGACGAGAACGTGAAGGCGCTTCAGGACAGTGGTTTCTTCCGGCTGTTGCAGCCCCGCCGCTATCACGGCCTCGAGGCCTCGCCGGTCGACTTCTATCGCGGGGTGCGCCTGGTGTCGAGCGCATGTGGCTCGACCGGATGGGTTTCGTCGGTGCTGGGCGTGCACCCGTGGCAACTCGCGATCTACGACGACCGCGCGCAGCAGGAGGTGTGGGGCGACGACCCGACCACGCTGATCTCGTCGTC
>DASXJR010000101.1:0-25298 GCA_036497285.1 Jatrophihabitans sp. | reverse complement strand
GCGACTCCTGGATCAGCACCACGTCCGGCTCGGCGGAGCGGATCACCCGGCCGAGCGCGTCCCGGTCGTCGCGCATGGAGCGGACGTTGTAGGTCATCACACGCAGGCTCGGCACCCGGCCATCGTGCCAGCCGGTGCCCTAGGTCGTTGCAGGGGTCAGGCGGCGGCCGGGCGCATCCTGCCGCTCGCCGGACACCACCAGCAGGGCGACCGTCGTCGCGATCGCCGCAATCAGATAACCCGGCCTAGACGATCGCCAGCCGCGCGGGCAGCAAGGTCAGCACACCGACGAGATCGCCGGCCATGGCTGCTCCGATCGGCAGGACGCGCAAAAGTTCAGCCCTCGAAGCTGCGCAACCGGGCAAGATCCGCGGCACCGATCAGTCCGGCGTCCGGGCCGAGCGCGACCTGCTCGATCGCCGCGACCGGCCGGAAACCCCGCCCGGTCAGGCTGTTGCGGAACTCCTCGCGGGCAGGTGCGAGGAGCAATTCACCGGCCGCCGACACCCCGCCGCCGATCACGAACAGGGACGGGTCGAGCACCGCAGCGAGGGTGGCAAGCCCGCGGCCGAGCCAGCGCCCCATCGTCGTGCAGATCGACCGCGCGGCAGGGTCGCCGTCCTCGGCAGCACGGGTCACCACCGGACCGTCGAGACCTTCGTTCGACCCCGCCAGTGTGAGCATTCGCTTCGCTGCCAACGGCGAGTCGGCCGCCAGTTCTCGTGCATCGCGGGCCAGCGCCCGTCCCGATGCGTACATCTCCCAACAGCCGCGGTTCCCGCAGGCGCACTGCCGTCCGTCCGGAACGACCACCGTGTGCCCGTACTCGCAGGCGATGCCGTACGCGCCGCGGAACACGATGCCGTCGACAATGAGCGAGCCGCCGATGCCCGTCCCCAGTGTGACGATCACCGCGACGGGTTGGCCCGCGGCGACGCCGTACCGGTACTCGGCCCAGATCGCGGCGTTCGCGTCGTTCTCGACCACGAGTGGCAGGTCGATGCGCCGCTCGAGGTCGGCGCGCAACGGTTCGTCGCGCCAGGCCAGGTGCGGTGAGAACAGCACGGTCGCGTTGTCGTTGGCGACCCAGCCGGCCGCACCGATCCCGACCGCGGCGACCTCGTGACGCTCGCGCAGGGCAGCGACGACCTCCACGATCGTGGCCTCGGTCGCCTCGGCATCCGAGCTCGGGGTGTCGCGGCGTTCGCGGTCGATCACCCGTCCCTCGTCGTCCACGACTCCGGCCGCGACCTTGGTGCCGCCGATATCCACCCCGATCGCGAGGGTCATTGCTGCCCGTCGTGGTTCGGTCCGAGGTCGATCCGCTGTACCCGTGGCGGTTTCGCCTCCTCGGGCTCGCCGGCGGGACGGCTGCTCGCCGCGGCGTCGAGCACGGCGCGCAGAGCCGCCGCGACGGCCGCGCCCGCCTCGGTCACCCGCTCGGTCACTTCGGGACGCTCGCCACGCAGCACCGCCATGAACTGGCAAACCGGGCACCAGTCGCACACTGCGGCCGCATGGGTGTCGTCGTGGCTGCGCGCGGGCGGTGGAAAGGTCTGGCGTGTCCAGTCCTGCAGCACGCCGAGCAGCCGGAAGGCCTCGTCAGCCAACGGTGGTCTGCCCTCGAACTGCTCGCCGTCAGTCACGCCCGGCACTCCCCTCGGTCACGGGATCGGGACGGAACCGCACCGAAAGCTCCTCACCGTCGAAGTCGCCGCCGATCACCTGGCACCGGCGCAGCGCCCCGGGCAGTGTGAGCACGCGCCGGTGTCCGCCGACGGTGACGATCAGGTCATCGCCGGCCCGGGCCACGTCCACCCCCGAACGCACCGCGAGCGGCAACCGCATCGACAGCACGAAGTCGCCGCCGTCGGCGTCGATGCGCAGCAGTTCGCGTGCCGGCGCCAGTGCGGCCGGGTCCGTATCGCCGTAGAGCGCCGCCGCGACCTCGCGCAACGCATGCTCGCCGACCGGTTCTGACGCGCGGTACGGCAACTCGCGCACGGGCAGTCCGGCGAAGGACTCGCGGATCGCCACGAGCTGCGCCTGCTGCGCGCGCGCCCACCCTGCCCGCCACTCGTCCTCGCCGGACGGGAACACCCGGTTGGCAACGATCAGGTCGACGCTGTAGCCGTACAGCGCGAGCGCGGTGAAAGTGCGGCGGGCTTCGGCCGCGACCACCGATTCGGGTGTGAGGACGAGCCGGACGGACGTGATCGCCGGATCACCGAGCAACTGCCGCACGCCGGCGAGATCCTCGTTGAGCCGCAGGAGTGCGTCGAACAGGTTGTCGGGCGGGATCACATCGCCCCGTCCGAGCAAAGAGGCGATCGGGCGCATGCCCTTGGCGATCCGGCGGTGCGCCGGGAACACCTTGTGCAAGTACCAGGTGAGCGCCTCGGGAAGCGCCAGCAGCCGCAAGGTCTCCGCGGTCGGAGCGCAGTCGACGACCAGCGCGTCCCAGTCGCCGGCCATGGCGAGTTCGCGCACCGCGAGCAGCGCGAGTACCTCTTCGATTCCGGGCAGCACGGTCAATTCGTCGGCGGTGATCGGGTCGACGCCACCGCGCGAAAGCATGTCGACGAGGAACTTCTGCACGTCGCGCCAGGCCGCTTCGAACCGGCTCTGCGTGTCGATCTGCACGGCCCACAGCGACGGCGCGACTTCGGTCGGTTCCCTGGACAGCGGCACGTCGAGTGCATCGGCCAGCGAGTGCGCGGTGTCGGTCGACAGCAGCAGGGTCTTCATGCCGCGGTCGGCCAGGCGCAATGCCGTCGCGGACGCGGTGGTCGTCTTGCCGACGCCACCCTTGCCGGTGAAAAGGACGATCCTCAACTCTGTCCGGCCTCCACGCGCTTCTTCAACTCGCGCAGCGCCTGATCCATCACCACGCGTTCCGCCTTACGCTTGAGTTGGCCGAGCATCGGGATCACCAGGTCGACGCTCAGCCAGTACGTCACGTGCGTGCCCGTGGCAGTGGGCTCGAGCAGGTAGCGGCCCTGCTGCGCCTTCATCATCTGGCCGCGGACCAGCGTCCATTCGACCTGGTGATCGCCCGTCCACACGTAGTCGAGTTCGTAGACGTCACGGACCGGGCCGGCCACCAGCGAGAACTCCACCCGCTTGGCCCGCCCGTCCCGGCCGGTCTCGAGGACGACGGCCTTCTGCACCGATCCCGCCCACAGCGGGTAGTTGTCGAAATCGGCGATGACCGCCATGATCGCCGCCGGCTCCGAGTCGATGTCGATCGACTGCGTGGACTGGTCGGCCATGAGGCCCGAGGCTACGGGATGCGGGTCGGCGGCCCGGCAACTCGGGCCAGTCGACCGGGATCAAGTCGATCACCCAGGGCCCACATGATCTGCTTGATCCGCACGCGGAACTCGCGCTCGGTGTCGCGACGCTGCCTGGGCGAAAGCGGCCGAAGCGTGCCGTCCAGGCGAAGGAAGTAGTGCGCGATCGTGCCGTCGCCCTCTTCCTGCAGCCAGATCTCCATCGAACCGGCCGCGCGTCCGCCCGCGGCCGACCGGACGATCCACCGCACGCCCTTCGGGCCGCGCAATTCGGAGGCGTGCACGTCGAGATCGGGCCACCAGCGCCGCCAATTGCCGGGCTCGGCGACGACAGCTGCGAGCACGGTCGGGGGCACACCGATCCAGGTGGCGTCCAGGACGTCCACTTCCCACATCAGGCCGGGCACCGGCACAGGGTGCCATAGTGAGCGGGCGCACGCTCATTCGCGCCTCCCGGGTGAACGAACTATCGTGACGGCCAGTCGCGGCATCCGATCCAGATGCACACGCCCCCGGGAAAGGACGGCAGTACCGGTGCGCGAATTTCACGTCGCCAGCAGCGTTCCAGCGCTCACGATGAGCAACGTCGCTGACATCGTTTACGACAACGCAGCGTCCCGTCCGGACAACGTGGCGATCCGCCGTCGGGTCGACGGATCGTGGCAGGCCGTCACCGCCCGTGCCTTCGCCGACGAGGTGAGCGCGATCGCCAAGGGCTTCATCGCCGCGGGCATTCAAGCCGGCGACCGGGTCGCGGTGATGAGCAAGACCCGGTACGAGTGGACGCTCGCCGACTTCGCTTTGTTCACCGTCGGCGCCGTCGTGGTGCCGATCTACGAGACGAGCAGCGCCGAACAGGTCGAGTGGATCCTGTCCGACTCCGGCGCGCGCGGTGTGGTGGTCGAGACCGCCGAGCACGCGGCGATCGTCGAGTCGGTGCGCGCGCAGGCGCCGGACCTGGTGCACGTGTGGGAGATCGACGCCGACGCGGTGTCGTCACTCGTCGCGGGCGGTGCCGAGATCACCGACGACGACGTGACCAAGCGGCGGCAGGCGGTCACGCTCGATGACACCGCCTCGCTGATCTACACCTCGGGCACGACCGGACGGCCGAAGGGTTGCCGCCTGCTGCACCGCAGCTTCGTCGCCGAGTGCACCGAGCTGGGCGTCGTGCTCGACAGCTTCTTCAACGAGTCAACGTCCACGCTGCTGTTCCTGCCGATCGCGCACGTGTTCGGCCGGGTCATCGAGATCGGTGCGCTGTACGTCGGCTGCACGCTCGGGCACACCCCGGACGTGACGAACCTGCTCGAGGATCTCGCGGAGTTCAAGCCGACGTTCGTGCTCGCTGTCCCGCGGGTGTTCGAGAAGGTCTACAACAGCGCCAAGCAGAAGGCGCATTCGTCCGGCAAGGGCAAGATCTTCGACCGCTCCGAGGCGGTCGCGATCGCGTACTCGCAGGTGATGGACAAGGGCTCGGTGCCGTTGCTGCTGAAGCTGCAGCACGCCGTGTTCGACAAGCTGGTCTACTCCAAGCTGCGTGCTGCGCTGGGCGGCGAGTGCATCGCCGCGGTCTCCGGTGGCGCACCGCTCGGCGAGCGCCTCGGACATTTCTTCCGCGGCATCGGCGTGACGATCTACGAGGGCTACGGGCTGACCGAGACCACCGCCGGGATCTGCGTGAACCGCCCCGACGCCATCCGGATCGGCACGGTGGGCCAGCCGGTCGGCGATGTGACCGTGCGGATCGCCGAGGACGGCGAGCTGGTGGTCAAGTCGCCGATGGTGTTCGCCGAGTACTGGCGCAACGAGAACGCCACCAGCGAAGCCATCGACGCCGACAGATGGTTCCACACCGGGGACATCGGCGAGATCGACAACGACGGCTACGTACGGATCACCGGTCGCAAGAAGGAGCTGATCGTCACCGCCGGCGGCAAGAACGTCGCGCCGGCCGTGCTCGAGGATCGCGTGCGGGCGCACTGGCTGGTGAGCCAGTGCCTGGTGGTCGGCGACCAGAAGCCGTTCATCGGCGCGCTGATCACGCTCGATCCCGAATCGCTGCCGCAGTGGCTTTCCGAGCACGGCAAGCCCGCCGACACACCGGTGGCGGACATCGTCGACGACGCCGACCTGCGCACGGAGATCCAGAACGCGATCGACGACGCGAACAAGGCGGTCAGCAAGGCCGAGTCGATCCGCAAGTTCACGATCCTCACCGAGGACTGGACCGAACAGGGCGGCCAACTCACCCCGTCGCTCAAGCTCAAGCGCAATGTGGTGCACAAGGAGTGCGCCGAGGAGATCGCTGGGCTCTACTCCCGCTGACAGTGGTCAGTTTCGTCCACAGTGGTCAGTTGCAACTGACCACTGTGCGCTCGAACTGACCACTGTCGGGGCGGGACGGTCGCGCGCGGTTAGGCCAGTAGCAGGTCGGTGAGCCGGGCGGCGAGGCCGTCCCAGGCCCACTGCTGTTCCACCCAGGCGCGTCCGGCGCTGCCCATCCGCGCGCGCAGCGGCTCGTCGCGCAGCAGCGTGATCAACCGGTCGGTCAGGGCGTCGACGTCGTTGCCGCCCACGACGAACCCGGTCTCACCCTCGCGCACCGCCTCGGGCGCGCCGCCGGAGTCGCCCGCCACGACCGGCAGCCCCATGGCCGACGCCTCGAGGTAGACCATGCCGAGGCCCTCGACGTCGAGCCCACCCCGTCGAGTACGGCACGGCATCGCGAACACGTCGCCGGCGGCGTAATGCCCGGGCAACTCGGGCAAGGCGACACCGTCGGCGAACACCACGTGGTCGCGCAGGCCTTGGCGCGCCGCCAGCGCGCGCAGCTCCTTCTCGTACGGGCCGCCTCCGACCAGCAGCAAGGCGGCATCGGGCACGGCCCGCCGCACGCCGGGCATCGCCTCGATCAGCCGGTCCTGGCCCTTGCGCCTGACCAGACGCGAGACGCAGACGATGACCGGACGGTCGGTCAGCCCGAACCGGGCACGCACGGCCGTGCCGTCGACACCCGTGCGGAAGGTCTCGATGTCCACTCCAGGTGTCAGCTGTTCGAGGCACGGATGACTGCCGAGCGCGCCCTCGATGCGGCTGCGGGTGTACTTGGTGATGTAGGTGACCACGTCGCAGCCGGATCCGATCCGCCGTAAGATCTGCCGGGCCCCCGGCAACATCGCCCAGCCCGTCTCGTGCCCGTGCGTGCTCGCGACGATGCGCTGCGCCCCCGCCGCGCGCAGCGCCGGCGCCAGCAGCCCGAGCGGGGTCGAGGCACCGAACCACACCGCGCTCGCGCCGTGGGCCCGCAGCACCTCGGCGGTGCGCCGCCGGACGGCCGGTGTCGGCAACAGCATCGCGGTGGGGTGCCGCACGACCGGAAACGGCTGGTCTGCGTCGAAGGCGGCCGAGCCCGCGTGGTCGGAGGCGTACACGACGATCGACCCGGACGGCTGACGGCGGGTCAGTTCGTGCACGTAGGACTGGATGCCGCCCTGCCGCGGGGGAAAGTCGTTCGTGACGACGAGCGTGGTTCTCATCCGAGCTGATTCTGCAGGTACGCCTGCCACTGCCGGGTGAAGGCGGCTTGATTCTCGTGCAGTACGTCGCGAAACGCTGCGGCCACTGCTTCGGTGCTCGGCGCGAGCGCACGTCCGATCGAGCGGTAGAAGCGGACCAGGCCCGCCTGTCCGACGCGGTCGGCGATCAGCCGACACGCCAGCCAGGACTGCTCGTACTGCACCGCACCGGCGGCGGCGAACGCGCCGTCGGCGGGAAGTGCCTGCGGGACGTGCCCCGCCCTCACGCTGCGGGCCAGCTCGCTTGCGGCGACGCGCACCGGCTGGCCGGTCGCGAGGTTGGCGACATATTCGGCGAACCCTTCGACCAGCCAGCGCGGGGTGATGTCGGCGGTGTCGGCTGCGGTCGCCAGGTGGGTGATCTCGTGCGCCAGGACGATGCGCCGGCCGAGCGCGGTGAGCCGACCGAACTGCGCCGGGTTGATCACCAGGCGCTGACCGTACGGACGGCCGGTGCCGGAGTCGATGCCGTCGGTGACCGCGGCCGCCGACACCTCGCGCACCGCCGCGCCGGTGAGCGCGGCGAACTCCGCCGAGGTCGTGGGGACGATCGCCACCACCCGCTGCGACCACCGGCTGCCCCACACCCGGGTGACCTGCGGGATCGCCGCGTCGAGCTGCGCGGCGAGAGACTGCATCATGCCGCGGTCCGACGGCGGCCCGAGCACGAGGCTGCGCCGGCCGGTCACCGCGACGAGCGGCCCGTAGCGCCAGGGGCCGGCCCAGCTGTTGATCGACTCGTTGGTGAGCGCGTCGTCGCCGGCGAGATAGGTGTGCCCGCCGTGCTCGGTGACCACGAGGTACTGGTCGTGCCTGCTCGGTTCGGACTCGACGTTCTTGAACGCGAACAGCAACGTCACGTGCACCAGCCGGACGGGCACGTGGTAGCGCGCTCGCACCGAACGGGTGGCCGCGCGATCGGTGATCGGGCCGACGATCTCGTACCGCCAGGTCCGCAACGGCAGCCGGGCGAGGGTGGTGAAGTCGGCGCGCTGCTCGGTGCGGAATTCCGCGAAGGCGGGATCCAGGTCGGTGAGGAAGGCCGACTCGTCCCGGTGCCGCACGGCCGCGGCGAAGGAGCCGAGCAACGACCGCACCGCGGACATGCTGGGCACCGCGGCGGCACCGTTCGAGGAGGAACTCGTGCAACCGGTCACGACGGCCGTGACGCACGACAGCGCGACCGCGAACCGGCTCAAGACACCGACGACCCGCCGCATCAGCGGCGGGTCGTCAGGGGGAGCAAGCGAGGTCAGCCGACCAGTCGGGTGGCCCCGACGAAGTCGCTGCCAAAGACGTCGGCAGCGACGACCTTGACGTTCTCACCCGGCTCGGGCGCGGAGACCATCATGCCGTTGCCGATGTAGATCGTGACGTGCCCGATCGGTTGGTAGAAGAACATCAGGTCACCGGGCCGGAGCTGGTCGTAGGACACGTGGTGGCCGTAGTTGTACTGGTCCTGCGCCGAGTGCGGCAGGCTCACGCCACCCTGCGCCCACGACGCCATGGTCAGGCCCGAGCAGTCGTAGGCACCGGGGCCTGCAGCGCCGAACACGTAGGGCTTGCCGACCTGGGCGAGCGCGAAGTGGACGGCCGCCTGCGCGGCAGCCGAGGAGGCGTGCACGACCTGGTTCGTCATCTGCGACGCCGCACCGGCCGAGATCTCGGCACCCTGGCGGGCCGCCCACAGCGCACGCTGCTGCGCGTTCAGCGACGCCAGCACCTTCTTGAACTTCGTGATCTGCTGCTGGGTCTTGGTGTGCTGGCGCTGCAGGGCCGCACGGGTCTGGCGTGCCTGGGTGAAGAGGTTTTCGGCCGTGACCTTGGCCTGCTTGGCCTGCTCCTGCACGGCAGCGAACGAGGTCACCACCTGCGAGTTGTGCGCCGAGAGCATCGACAGGGTCTGCAGCTGGTCGAGGTAGCTGGAGCCGCTGTCGCTCGACAGCAGGGCGCCGGTCGTGCTGAACGCGCCGCCCTCGTACTGGGCGACCGCGGTCTGCGCGAGCTGCGCCTGCGCCTGATCAAGGCGGCGCTGTGCGCGGTGGTAGACCGCATCGGCCCGAGCCGCCTTCGTCTTGGTCTTCGTGTAGGCCTCGTCGGCCTGGTTGTACTTCTCGACGATCTGGTCGTTACGGACCGAAAGATCACGCAGCTGCTGCTGGACCGAGTGGATTTTCGGCGTGATCCGGGTAGGACCAGCCGGAGTGGCCGAAGCGACGGTGGGGAGCGTGACGGCGGCGGAGATCAGAACCGCAGCAGCGCCCGCGATCTTGAGGCGGCGGCTGGACCGTGCACGGCTGTTCGGGCGTCGTACGAGACGAATCGCCATGTGGGGGCGGGACTCCTTCTTCCTCGTCCGCCTACCGAGTTAGCTGACGGATTCGGGCTGGAAGATGCCCTACGGCGCAGGCGATCCGCTGGTCGAGCGGACCGATCTGCGCCGATTCACCCCAGAACTCAGTTGGGTCCTCGGCTCGCGGATCGTTGGACAGGCCTTACCCGACCAACGACTGTGCGACTCGGCGGTGACGTCCCGGAGATGCCCACGGCGGACACCTGCGAAACCGGAAAGTCTCGGAAAGGTTACGACCAGCGCTAGATAGGCGCAACGGCGCCCCCCTCATTTGACACTTACTTCCCGAGACAGGACGTTTCCTAATGCCCACCTCACGCGATTCCGCGGGAATCGTGCCCGGCGCCGTCGGCGCCCGCACCTCCGCGAATCATGCGTAACGGCGGGACCAAACCGGCCTCGGCGAGATGAACGAGCGCGATCTGCTCGTCCGAATCCAGCTGGAACCGCGGGTGTTGCGAGTCCGGCGGTGTTTCCAAGAACACAGCGATCACGCAGTTGTGGCAGTGCACACCCTGCCCCGCGCAGGTGTCACAGTCGATGAGCATCTCGGTGCCTCCACTAGCCGCCCGTTGCCTGTCCTCGGGACGCTAAGTGGCCCCACCGACAATTTCTGCGCAGTCCGCCTGCGAGGCCGGCTCAACCCAAGCGGTCGAGCAGGGTGGCCGAGGGCACCGCCCAGGCGCCGGCCCGCGTCACGTCGGTGACGATCGCACGATCGGAAGTGACCACGACCAAGGGACGCCCGGCGGGCTCCGCCGCCACGAGCCGCCGGATAAGGTCGTCGGCGATCTCGTCCGGGGCGCTGAACAGCACCCGGATCCCGCGCGGCGTGCGGGGCTGGGCCGGTGGCCGCGCCCCGCCGTCGAACACGACAGTGATCTCGCCGCCGCTGCGCGCCCGCAACGCGGCGAGGGCCGCGATCAGTCGGGACCGCTGGTCGGCGAGCGGCAGGTCGCCGTAGCCGGTCTTGGTCACGTTGTAGCCGTCGATGATCAGGTGCACCTGCGGCAGTTCGAGCAGCCGGTCAAGCTCGGGCGCCGCGCCTTGCGGCCGGCCCGGCTGGTCCCCCGTCCCCAGCGCATCGGCGGGACGCAGCGTTCCCGCCGGCAACGCGAGTTCACGGCGCACTCCCGCTGCCGCCTCGGTGAGCGTGTCGAGCAGCAGCCGCAGCTTCGCCTCGGCGACGTCGCGTTCGGTGCGCGTGTCACGACGGGCCGATTCCCCCGCCCGTTCGAGCTCGTGTACCCGGGCGCGCAGGGCCGACAGCGCGGCTTCCTGCCCGGTACGGGCCGCGGCGAGCTCGGCGCGGGCCCGGTCGAGATCGCTGCGGGCTGCGTCGACCGCCGCCTCGGCGGCGCGTAGCTCGCCGGTGCGGGTGCGCAGCAGGTTGCGCAGCCGGGTCGCTTCCGACGACGCCGCGGCCGTCGCCGCCGCCACGGCGTCGTCCAGCTCGGCGTGCTGCGCTTTGAGCCGGGCACGAGCTTCGGCCAATTCGGCGCGCACCCGGCCGATCTCCTCCGCGGCCGCGTCGCGCGCGCTCTGCTCGCTCGTCCAACGTCCGGTGACCTCGGCGAGCAGCTCGGCCCAGCCGTCCGGACGGATCAGATACGCGACGACGGCGGTGTCCAGCGGATCGGAGGCGGTCGTCGGTTCGCCGTTCTGGACCGCGTCGACCAGCTGCGGACTGGACTCGGCGACCGCATCGGCGACGCGCTTGCGGAAATCGGGGTCCGCGTCGAGGGCGGCCGACAACGCGGTCGCGCCGAGCCGGATCCGCTTGGCCGCAGTGAACCGCGCAATCGGACGCAGGGTCGGCGGCACCTCCTCGGCCGGCATCCTGCCCACGACCCCGGCGGCGACCTGGAGCAAGCGCTGCCGCACCGGGTCGGCGAGCACCATGGGGGTGCTCTGGTCCGGCGCGTCGCTGGGGCTCATAACTGGGAGGGTACGAGCGCGACGCGGGCGCGCCGCCACGTTTTCGTCGGACCCCCGACCTACCGTCGGCGACATGGTGGCCACCGCACCGTTCGTGCAGACCAGTTTCGATGAGCTGGATGAGCCGCTGCGCACCACCACGTTCACCGTCGTGGACCTCGAAACGACTGGTGGCTCCTCGATGGCCGACGGCATCACCGAGATCGGCGCGGTCAAGGTCCGCGGGGGCGAGGTGCTCGGCGAGTTCCAGACCCTCGTGCACCCCGGCCAGCCCATCAGCCCTTTCGTGAGTGTGCTCACCGGGATCACCGACGCGATGGTCGGCTCGGCTCCGCCGATCGCCTCAGCGCTTCCCGCGTTCCTCGAGTTCGCGCACGGCAGCGTCCTCGTCGCGCACAACGCGCCGTTCGACGTCGGTTTCCTCAAGGCGGCCGCGATCGAGCAGCACCTGCCTTGGCCGGCTTTCCCGGTGGTCGACACTGCGGTGCTCGCCCGCCGCGTGCTGAACCGCGACGAAGTGCCCAACTGCAAACTGGCCACGCTGGCCGGGTTCTTCCGCGCGGGCACGACGCCGAACCACCGCGCGCTGGCCGATGCCCGCGCGACCGTCGACGTGCTGCACGGGTTGATCGCCCGTCTGGGCAACATCGGTGTCCAGTCGCTGCCCGAGTTGCGTGCGTTCACCGCGCAGGTGGCGCCGGAGGTCCGGCGCAAGCGCCATCTCGCCGACGACATGCCCACCGGGCCGGGCGTGTACGTCTTCCGCGACGACCGCGGCAACCCGCTCTACGTCGGCACCAGCCGCAACCTGCGCAGCCGGGTTCGTCAGTACTTCGTCGCCAGCGAGATGCGCACCCGGATGGGTGAGATGGTCGCGCTCGCCGAGCGGGTCGACCCGATCCCGTGCGCGCACGCGCTCGAGGCGCAGGTGCGCGAGCTACGGCTGATCGCGGCCCACAAGCCGCGCTACAACCGTCGGTCCAAGTACCCGGAACGCTCGGTCTGGCTCAAGCTAACCCACGAGGCGTACCCGCGGTTGTCGGTGGTGCGGGTCATGCGCGACGACGGCTCGCAGTACCTCGGCCCGCTGCGCTCGCAACGGCAGGCCGAGGCCGTCCGCGACGCGATCCACGACGCCGTTCCGCTGCGCCAATGCAGCGACCGGCTCTCGCTGCGCCGGGCGGTGCGGGCGGCGTGCGCCCTGGCCGGGATCGGGCGCTGCGCCGCCCCGTGCGAGGGTGGCACCAGCCCGACCGAGTACGCCGCGCTGGTCGATCTGGTGGCGGCGGCGTGGACCGGTGACGTCCGTCCGCTCGTCGAGCCGTTGACGGCAAAGCTGGCCGGATTGTCTGCAGCGCAGCGCTTCGAACAGGCAGCGGTGGTGCGTGACCGCATCGCGACCGTCGTGCGTGCCTGCGCGCGCATGCAGCGGGTGCGCTCGGTGAGTTCGATCGACGACCTCGTTGCCGCCCGGTCCGACGGCGACGGCGGTTGGGAGATCTCGGTGATCCGGCGGGGCCGGCTCGCCGCTGCCGGGCTGGCCGCGCGCGGGGTGCCGCCGTACACGGTGATCGAGGCGCTGCTCGCGACGGCCGACGTGGTCTCCTCGGAGCAGCCGGTGCTGGCCGAAGAGACCGAGTGCATCCTGCGCTGGCTCGAGGCGCCGGGCACCCGGCTGGTCCACGCGTCCCAGCCGTGGGTGCTGCCGGCGCGCGGAGCAGGTGGCATGGTGTCGTGGCTGGCGGCCGATGCGGCGCGCCGCGCCGCCACACCCTTCGCGGATCGCCGCACCCTGCCGGTGATGTCCCGCCCGGCGCGCGTGTCCGCCTGAGCGCTGCGTCCGTGACGGCGGCGGTGGCTACGATCCATGCGTGATTACCGCGATCGTGATGATCTCCGTGGAGTCGGACAAGATCCCCGAGGTGGCGCAGCAGATCGCCGATGTCGAGGGCGTCAGCGAGGTCTACTCGGTGGCGGGTGACGTCGACCTGGTCGCGATCGTGCGGGTCAAGCAGTTCGACGACATCGCCGACACGATCGCGGGCCGGCTGTCGAAGGTGCCGGGCGTGCTGCACACCGACACCCACATCGCGTTCCGCGCGTACTCGCGCCACGACCTCGAGGCCACCTTCTCGATCGGCATCGACGAGTAGGGCGTCAGCCGCGCTTCTCGAGTCCGGCGAGCCAGGCGTTGTACGACTCGCGGGCGGAGTCGTCCTCGTCGTAGGTGTCGACGTCCGAGGCGCCGGACGTGCGCTCGGTGAAGGTCGCAACGCGCGCCTGCTCCAGCCAGCCCTTCTTGTCGGCCTTCTCGGTGTCGACCCGGCGCAGCCAGTCCGCGGCCAGCACGATCATCACCGCGATCATGATCGCGTCGCCGCCGAACCACATGATCGCGCCGCCGGTACGGGTGTCCGACAGGGCGTTCACGGCGACGTTCGGGTCGATCAGCATGGCCACCGGGTGCGTGCCCTGCAGCAGCACGATCCCCGTGAACGTGTCGACGGCCATCGCGACGGCAAGCAGCAGCCACCGGGCGGGCGTGCCCAGCCGCCAGCGGATCGGCTCCTGGCCGATCACCAGCACGAAGAACTGGCAGCCGACCAGCACGTAGACGAGGTGCTCGACCTGGCCGGCCCAGTTGTTGCGCATGATCGTGTCCATCAGGCCGGTCAGGTGGCTGCCCACGATCACCACCGTGTACGACGCCAGAGCCACCGGCGGCGCGGTCAGCAACGAAATGAACCGACCGCGCGCGATCCGCGCGATACGTTCACGCCGGCGCGACGGGGACGACGCGAGTGCCAGCGACAGCGGGTGGCCCGCGACCAGCAGCACCGGCGCCACCATCACCAGCGCCAGGTGCCCGAGCATGTGCGCACTGAACAGCACCTGGTCGTAGACCGCGATGCTGCCGTTGGTGGCGAACGCGATCACCAACAGCCCGAGCAGGAACGAGCTGGTGCGACGCAGCGGCCACCGCTGACCCGAGCGCGTCGGCGCGAGTGCCACGCCGGTGAGATACATCGCGGCGACCAGCACCAGAACCGTGACCGCCACTGCGTCCAGCTGCCACTTCGTCAGCAGGTGCGACCCGAGCAACGTCCCGACCGGGTCAGCGCCGACGCGGGTCAGCGCGTGCATGTGCATCGCCGGCGAGCCGCTGGCCAGGTGCGCCCAGACCGCGGCCACGAGCACGACGACCACGACTGCGGCAATCGCCCACGCGGCCAGCGCGAGGCGGGGCAGTCGGGCGGTGCGCGTACTCACCCGTCCAGTATCCGACTGCTCTCACACGGCCCATCGCGCGGAGGGCGCGCTCGAGCACCTTCCCCCGCGTGTGCGCCGACAGTGGTCAGTTTCGGCCACAGTGGTCAGTTGCAACTAACCACTGTCCGGTCAAACTGACCACTTTCAGTGCGGGCGGCGGCAGACGGCCGCGGTCAGGGACGGAAGGTCATCCAGCGCTCGAGCAGGGCGCTCGCCGCACCGGAATCGACGGACTCGGTCGCCGCAGCCAGGCCGGCCGCGAAGGCGTCGGCGAGCGAACCGTCGAGCCCGTCGTAGGCGGCGATGGCCGCAGCCGCGTTGAGCAGCACCGCGTCGCGCACGCCGTCGCGGCCGCCACCGGCGAGCACCTCGCGCACCACCGCGGCGTTGTGCGCCCGATCGCCGCCCTTCAACGCCGCCGGCCGGACGGGCGTGATGCCGAACTCCCGCGGGTCGAGCGTGACGTCGCGCACCGTGCCCCCCGACGCGACCCACACCGAGGACGTGGTCGTGGTCGTCAGCTCGTCCAGTCCGTCGTCGCCACGGAACACCAGCGCCGAATCCCCACGATCGGCGAGCACCCCGGCCATCACCGGCGCCATGTCCTTGTCGGCGCAACCCACCGCGGCCGAGGTCACCCGGGCAGGGTTGGACAGCGGCCCGAGGAAGTTGAAGAACGTCGGGACACCGAGGTCGGCGCGGGTCGGACCGGCGTGGCGCATCGACGGGTGGAACACGGGAGCGAAGCAGAACCCGATACCGACCGACGCGACCGACGCCGCGACACCGTCCGCGGGCAGATCGATCGCCACACCGAGTTCCTCGAGCACATCGGCCGACCCGCATTTGGAACTCGCGGCGCGGTTGCCGTGCTTGACGACCGGACGCCCCGACCCGGCCACCACGAGCGCGGCCATCGTCGAGATGTTCACGGTGTGCGCGCGGTCGGCGCCGGTGCCCACGACGTCCACCGCGCGGCCCGGCACGGACAGCGGCGTCGCGCGTGCCCGCATCGTCTCCACCAGCCCGGCCAGTTCTTCCGAAGTCTCCCCCTTGGCCCGCAACAGCACCGCAAAAGCCGCAAGCCGGGCCGGCGACGCGTCACCGGCCATGATTTCGTCCATCGCCCAGGCGGTGTCTTCGGCCTCCAGATCGATGCCGTCCATCAGGTACGACAGCAATTGCGCCCAGGTACGCATTACCTGACGACAGGGATGCCGCGCGCGCGCCGCCGGATCTGCTCCGCGACCACCTCAGCGGCCTCGATCGGGTCCAGGGGCTGGTGGATGACGGCGTCCGCGAGCGACCACGACGCCAACCAGGCGTCCTGTGGACGGGCGATGAGCACCACGATCGGCGGGCAGTCGTCGATTTCGTACTTGAACTGGCGCGCCAGCCCCATTCCGCCCGTGGGCTGGGCCTCGCCGTCCACGATGACGACGTCCAGGCCGCCCTCGTCCAGCTGCTGCACTACCTGGTCGTTGGTCGCACATTCGACCCACTCGATGCGTCCGGTATCGGGAGCCGGCCGACGGCCGACCGCCGTGCGTACCTGGGCCCGTACCTCGGCCGAGTTGCTGTACACGAGGACGGTCGCGCCCTGGGGAACCGCGGTCATGCCAGCGATCGTATCGACGTGGTCCGGAGCGCCGATTGCACGGTCGAATCACCGTCCGGACACGATCACCCCCCGACCCCGACCCGGTGTCCGTCCGACGCCACAGGCAGGTCATAATCGGGGACGTGACATCGACTGCCACGACGACGGGTTTCGAGTCGAGCAAGGTCCACTCGCTGACCCGTCCCAACATCGTCAGCGTCGGCACGATTGTGTGGCTGTCCAGCGAACTGATGTTCTTCGCCGGACTGTTCGCCATGTACTTCACCGCGCGGGCGGTGCATCCGGGCAACTGGCCGATGACGCTGCCCGACGGCGAGAAGATCGTTCCCGACCTCGCCTACGCGACACCGTTCACGATCATCCTCGTGGCGTCGAGCTTTACCTGCCAGTGGGGCGTGTTCGCTGCGGAGAAGGGCGACGTCTTCAAGCTGCGTCGCTGGTTCACGCTGACCTTCGTCATGGGCCTGGTGTTCGTGCTCGGGCAGGGCAACGAGTTCCTGACCGAGATCCACAAGGGCAATACGATCTCGGCCACCGAGTACGGCTCGGTGTTCTTCCTCACGGAGGGTTTCCACGGGCTGCACGTCATCGGCGGCCTCATAGCCTTCATCCTCTTCCTGGCACGGACGACGCTCGGCAGATTCACGCCCGCACAGGCGACCGCGGCCATCGTGGTGTCGTACTACTGGCACTTCGTCGACGTGGTGTGGATCGGCTTGTTCTCGATCATCTATCTCATCCGTTAACCGACCCGAAGGGACGTTCGTGTCCGAGGAACCGCAGGACACTGCCGCCGACCTCGATGCCGAACTCGGCTTCGAGCCGGCCGTGTCCGACACCGGCGCGGATGACACCGCGAGTGGCACGTCGGTACGCCGTCGCCGGCGTCGCAACGGCGTGCTGCGCCGCAAGATCGGCGCGTTCGGGGTATTGCTGTGCGCGCTCACCGCGATCGGCGGTGGCTACGCCCTGTTCGCGACCTCGTCCGGCGCAGCCCAGGCAACCGACACCGCGGCATCGGTGAGCCACGGACGGCAGTTGTTCGACGTCACCTGCATCACCTGCCACGGCGCGAACCTGCAGGGTGTCGAGGGCCGCGGCCCCTCGCTGATCGGCGTCGGCAGTGCGGCGGCGTACTTCCAGGTGAGCACCGGGCGCATGCCCTTGGGCCAGCAGGGTGCCTACGCCCCGCGCAAGACGCCGAAGTTCACCGAACAGGAAACCCGCGACATCGCGGCGTACGTCCAGTCGGTGGGCGGCGGCCCGGCGGTCCCGACCGGCACGCTGCGCGGCGGCTCGGCGAGCCTCGGCGAGGGCGGCGAGTTGTTCCGCCTCAACTGCGCGTCCTGCCACGGCACGACGTTCAAGGGCGCACCGCTGTCCGCCGGCAAGATTGCGCCCTCGCTGAACGCGGCCACCGACATGCAGATCTACACCGCGATGCTGTCCGGTCCCGAGAGCATGCCCGTGTTCGGCGACAACCAGCTCACCCCGGCCGAGAAGCAGGCGATCGTCGAGTACGTCCAGACGATCAAGTCGTCGGACGACCCGGGCGGCTCCGGCATCGACCGCATCGGCCCGGTCTCTGAGGCGATCGTGGTCTGGGTGGCCGGTGTCGGACTGCTGATGGTCGCAATCTTGTGGATCGGAGCGAGGTCGCAGTGAGCACTACCGACGACGACGTCACAGGCACCGAGGCAGGTGCCCCGCACGGCACCCACGGGCCGGTGCAGCGGCACAGCCTGGACGAGATCCGGGCGATGAGTGCCGAAGATCGCATGATCGCCGGCGCCGAGACCGACGACATCCACATCGTCCACCGACGCGACCGGTTCCCGATCCGGGGCACTAAGGCCGAGAAGCGCGCCGAACGCGGCGTGGCCGCGTGCTTCGGAATTGCGGCGCTTGCCGGCGTCGCGTTCATCGTCTACTTCTGCGCCGGCGCATGGAAGTGGCACCTGCCGGGCACCGCGCAGGACTTCCGCTTCTACACGCCGATCCTCGGCGGCCTGCTCGCCGCGCTGCTGCTCTTCCTCGGCATCGGGCTGGTCCTGTGGGCCAAGTGGCTCATGCCGGAGGAAGAGGTCATCCAGGAACGTCACGACTACGCGACGACCGAAGAAGACAAGCTGATGACCGAGGCGACACTCACCGTCGGCCTCGAGGACACCGGCCTGCCCCGCCGTGGCTTGATCCTGAAGTCGCTCGGTCTCGCCGGCGGCGCGCTCTTGACCGTGCCGCTCGTCGCGCTGGTCGGCGGAATGATCAAGAAGCCGGGCGATCAGTTGTTCCACACGCTGTTCCGGCCGAACAAGAAGCTGTTTCCCGACACCGGTGGCCGGGTTCCGTTGGTGTACTACGACTGGCGCCAGGTCTCCCCGGACGACCTCGAGCCGGGTTCGATCGCGACGGTGTTCCCCGGCGTGCGGAAGGACGACGAGAACGGCTTCAACGGCCTCACCTCCGCCTCGTCGCCGACGATCGTCATCCGGTTGCGGCCGGGACAGGTCGTGCAGGCACGCAAGGGCCAGGCGAAGTTCGGCTGGCCGGCCGACAACCCCGAGTACGTCGCGTTCTCCAAGATCTGCACCCACGCCGGATGCCCCGCGTCGCTGTACGAGCAGCAGACCACGCGCCTGCTGTGCCCGTGCCATCAGTCGCAGTTCGAGGTGCTGCTCGACGCGAAGCCGGTGTTCGGCCCCGCTACGCGCAGCTTGCCCAAGCTGCCTCTCGACGTGGTAGTCGGCAAGGACGGACGGCAGTACTTCGTCGCCCGCGCCGATTACCCTGAAGCAATCGGACCCGGCTTCTGGGAGCGTCCATGACAGCGACCACCAACTCGCCGCGTAGGGACAACAAGCCGCGCACGCCGCAGGGCAAGGTTGCCAAGTGGACCGACGACCGGTTGCGCATCGCGGGTCCGCTCCGAACCCAGCTGAACAAGGTCTTCCCTGACCACTGGTCGTTCATGATGGGCGAGATCGCGCTGTACTCGTTCATCATCCTGCTGCTCACCGGCACGTACCTGACGTTCTTCTTCGACCCGTCGATGGCCGAGGTCGTCTATCCCAAGAACGGCACGTACGTTCCGATGCGGGGCATCACGATGTCCGCGGCCTACAAGTCGACGCTGGACATCACCTTCGACGTGCGCGGCGGGCTGGTCATCCGTCAGATCCACCACTGGGCGGCGCTGCTGTTCCTGGCCGCGATGCTGGTCCACATGTTCCGGGTGTTCTTCACCGGGGCGTTCCGCAAGCCGCGCGAGCTCAACTGGTTGATCGGGCTCGGCCTGATCACGATGGGCCTGGTCGAGGGCTTCGCCGGTTACTCGCTTCCGGACGACCTGCTCTCGGGCACCGGCCTCCGCATCGCCGACGCGATCATGAAATCGATCCCGGTGCTCGGCAGTTGGATCTCCTTCACGGTCTTCGGGGGCCCGTTCCCCGGACACGTGATCATCGGACGGCTCTATATCGTGCACGTCTTGCTGGTACCGGGCATCCTGCTGGCGTTGATCGCCGGGCACCTCGCCCTCGTGGTGCGGCAGAAACACAGCCAGTTCCCCGGTCCCGGACGGACCGAGGAAACCGTGGCCGGCGAGCGGGTGTTCCCGATCTACGCGGCGAAGGCCGGCGGGTTCTTCTTCATCGTCTTCGCTGCCTGCGCCGCGCTCGGCGGGTTCGCCCAGATCAACCCGGTGTGGCTGTTCGGTCCGTACACCCCCAGCGCGGTGTCGTCCGGCTCGCAGCCCGACTGGTACATCATGTTCCTCGACGGCTCGACCCGTCTGTTCCCGTCTTGGGAGATCAGACTCTGGGGTCACACGGTCCCGCCGCTGTTCTGGCCGACCGTAGTGCTGCCGGGCATTCTGTTCACGCTCGCGGGGGCCTATCCGTTCATCGAAGCCAAGATGACCAAGGACACCGCGATCCATCATCTGCTGCAACGGCCGCGTGACGTTCCGGTGCGCACCTCGCTCGGCTGCATGGCGATCACGTTCTACTTGTTGCTGTTCCTCTCCGGTGGTAACGACCTGATCGCCAAGGCGTTCGACATCTCGCTGAACGCGATGACCTGGGGTGGCCGCATCCTGCTTCTGACGCTGCCGCCGATCGCCTACGCGATCGCCTACCGGGTCTGTCTCGGGCTGCAGCGGCATGACCGTGAGGTGCTCGAGCACGGCCTCGAGACGGGCATCATCAAGGTGCTTCCGACCGGTGAGTTCATCGAGGTGCATCAGCCGCTGGGTCCGGTCGACGAGCACGGCCACGGCCGGCTGACTTACGCCGGGGCGCCCGTGCCGAAGCGGATGGGTCAGCTCGGCGCAGCCTCGCCGCTCAAGCACATCCGCGGGTTCTTCTACCCGGTCAAGGAGAAGCCGGAAATCCAGGCTGCACTCGACGAGCGCGAGGCCAGCGACGCCGCCGAACTCGAGCCCGACCAGTCCGGTTCGGTCGAACGTCGCAGCCGCGAACTCACCGACTGACCACAACGCTCGACGAGGGCCGGTTCGCAGATCGCGAACCGGCCCTCGTCGTTTCGTGCGGTTACCGGATCAGGCCGGTGCCAGGACGACGAACGCATCGATGTCGATGCGTGGGTGTCCCGCAGTGGCCTGGTTGTCGAGCAGCAGATGATGCGTGCCGCCGTTGAACATCGAGGTGTAGATGAGCGTCCGTGGCGCAGCCGCCGTGGCGTTCTCCGACACCGTGACCGCGGCAGTTCCGTCCAGCTTCACACTCGCCGAGCCACGCGCCGGGCCGACGTCGGTCACCCACGCCACCCGCTTGCCGGAGAAGGTGAACTTCGCCGTCGCGTGGTGTGCGGTGGCGTACTTCAGTTTCCCGTTCAGCGCGGACGAGACGTTCTGCCCCGTCCAAGCTCCGGTGTAGGCCACCGACGAATCCCGCTCGTTGACGAGCTGGACATGGAACTTCGCCGCGGTGTCGAACGAGCTGACGTTGCCGGCGTTGTCCTGTGCGGCCATCTCGAACTGGTACACGTGCCCCGGCGCCAACGCGACGTCGAGGTACGAGTTCGAGGTGGAGCCGACCGGCACGAAGCTGCCGCTGTCGGTCGACTGGTACACGTTGTACTGCCTCACGCCGGACAGCGAATCCGTCGAGGCGCCCCACGAGATGCGCACCGGCACCTTGCCGCCGTTGACCTGCGTGCCGCGGACGAAGGTCGCCAGCCCGCCGCTCGGCGTGCTCGGCGCCGTGGCGTCATAGCAGACCGGGCCGTAGGTCTTCACGGACGACTCGCCGATGTTGTCCCACGAGCGGACGTACAGCGTGTGGCAGCCGTTGCCGGCCGAGGCCAGCGAGATCGAGCCACTGGTGCTGCCGTGCGCCGAGGCCGGCCCGCTGTAGAACGAGTCACCGGAACCGGGCGTGGCGTGCGAGGTCGGGTTGCCCGGATCGGCGTCCCATTTCGCAGTCCAGCCGGCCACCCCGGACGGGGTCGGCGACCCGTTGTCGAAGACCGTCCACGACAGGGTCCCTGACGGGTAGTAGGTGTTCGTCGCCGGGCCGGTGATCGACACCGTCGGCGGGCTCGCCTCAGGCATGGCCCAGTAGCTCATCGCCCAAGCGAGCTGCAGCATGTTGACCGTGCCCCAGCCGGTCGCCCGGTCGTAGCCGGCGATCCCGCAGTAGCCGGAACCGGCGTTGTTCGACGTGCACCCCGAGGTGATGTCGTAGAACGGGTTGAGCCCGCCCGCACCGTGTGACTGCGCCGCGCGGTACAGGTTGGAGCCGCCCTGGCCGAGCGGTGCGCACGGCGATGTACCCGATCCGCACGCGTTGCCGATCGTGAGCAGGTACGAGTTCTCCTGTGCGATGAACCCCGCGAACTCCGGCGCCGCGATGCTCGTGCCGCCGTTGCCCTGCCAGGCACCGTTGACGTAGAGGTTCTGCGGGCTGTTGAACCAGTCGCCGTTGAGCGAGAGGTCGGGAACGGCGCGCTTCGTGCCGCAGAAGCTCGACGTGCCCGTCTGCCAGCTCGGCACGGAGTACTTCGCACTGCACCCGCCGCCGCCACCACCGCCGTTGCTCGCGCACCCGGACGAGTTGGCCGGCCAGGCCCGCTCGGAGACGTACTGGGGGCCGTTGTTCAGTTCCAGGTTCGTCGCGCTGACGCCGATCCAGTTCGGGTCGGACGCCGGGAAGCTGACGCTGACGTGGCTGCAGTCGGCGTAGGCACCACGGTCACCGGACGCGTTGAGCAGCGTGTAGCCCTGTCCGATCATCGCCACGAAGATGTTGTGCTCGGTGTTCATCGTGCCGTCGCTGGTGCAGTAGTACTCCGCGCAGCCCCAACTCGAGCTCACAATCTTCGCGTGGCCGTCGGTGAGGATGCGGTTGTAGATGTCGTTGAACGTGCTGAACTGCGCGTTGACACCGCTGTAGAGCCAGACGTGCGCGGTGTCGAGGTAGCTGCCGAAGCTGTTCGACATCGCGGTCGACCACTCGAGGTCCATCTGCCCCTCGCCGTCACAGCAGGTCGGCGTGCCGTCGATGTAGATCTCGTTGTAGTAGTACGCGAGGTAGGGGTAGCGCGCCTGGAAACCCTGCATGTCGCTGAGCTGATGTCCGCCGGCGGTCGCGATCGCGATCGACGTGGCAGCCGGTGATCCGCCCGCGAGGTGTGCCGGGTTGCAGCAGGAACTCTGCGCGTGCAGTGCGTTCTCGTCGTAGGCCTGCGACGAGTAGATGTCGGTCGGATCGTATGAACCACCGGTGATGTTCGAGACGTTGCCGTGCTTGAGCGCCAGTGCCGCACGGAGCTTTGCCCTGCTGCCGTTGGCGTGGGCGCTCGTGTGCAGGTGCGCCACCGGCCCGGCCGAATAGCTCTTGAACTTCGCGGTGTTGGTGCCTGCCGACTGCAGTTGCGCGAAGTTGTTCAACCCGTCGACCGAGGACACGACCGACGAGATCGAGGACGGCAGTTGCGGTGCGCGGTTGTTGGAGAACAGCGTGCGGCCGTGCAGCGAGTAGTTGTTGATCGTCAGGTGCATCGCGGATTCGAGCGCCGCGGCCGTCCCCGTCACGTCCACCAGGAGCCGGTTCGGATACCGCTGGGTGATCGTCAGATGGTTGGCCCTTGCCCACTTCACCACCGCCTGCTCGGATGCGGCGCTGGGCGCGAACCGCTTGTTCCATTGCGTCGCGGTCAGGTAGTGGTGGTACAGCGGCGACTTGCGGTCCTGCACCTGGGCGTTGAACCGCTCGGCCGCGGCAAGGTTGCGCGGCTTGATTCCGAACGTGACGCGGACGGCCTGCGACGCCTTGACGTGCCCGACCAGGCTGGCAGCGTGATCACTGACCTGCGCGGGTATCGCGGCGAGCGCGGCGACCGGTCCGCCACCGGACGGGCCGCCGTCGGGCGCGACCGGCCGCGCGGCTGCGACGTCCTGGCTGAATGTGAGGGCGACCGCGACGAGCCCTGCTGTGGTGACGGCTGCGATGGAAAGCAACCTGCGTGACGTGGACATGCTTCCTCCCCTGCGGGCTGGCATTGACCGAGGAGAAGAGTCAGCAATTTCTCAGCTGGTACCGCGTGGCGAGCGAGCCATCGGTTGTCTGCCCGAAAGTGAGTTGTCAGTGCCCGGGCCGGTTTCCGACGTATCACACCGGCCGCCGCGCGTACCCTGCTTGATCGCTTAGGGTCGCAGGATGCTGCGGGTACTGGTCGACGCGGACAACGTGCCACCCGTGCGGCTGACCCCGGTGCTCGAGGTGCTGGCCGAGGTCCATGACCTGCAGCTGACCGCGAGCGGACGCAGTACGGCACTGTCGCGGCTGGACTGGCCGGCCGGCACCGAGCTGCTGCCGTCGGCAGGTTGGCAGCGTGCAGATCTCGCGCTGGCCGCGGCCTACCGCCCCAGCGACGTCCCGTTGATGCTCGTCAGCGGCGACGGCGACTTCGGGTTGCTGGTGACCCGACACCCCGGCCCGGTGCTGGTCGTCAGCGGCGCGGCGAGCGGACGGCTACGTGACGGGACGACCGTGGTGGATCCGGGGACGGAAGGGACGGCGCCGATCCGGGCCTGGCTCACCCGACACGGGGTCGAGTTGGATCAGCGCGGCGCGGGGTGCCGGCCGCCCGAGTAGTACTCGAACAGCAGCCCGCCGACGTTGAACAGAATGGCGGCGACACCGACGAGCACCAGCCACACCTGCACGAATGCCAAACCGATCGCGGTCAGCCCGGCGGCAGCGCCCAGCCCGAGCGGCCAGTACGAGCCGGGGCTGAAGAACCCGAGCTCTCCGGCGGCCTCGGCGATTTCGCCGTCGGCGCGGTCTTCGGGACGCGGATCGATCCGGCGCGAGACGAACCAGAAGAACGAGCCGGAGATTCCGAGCAGCCCGCCCGACAGCACCAACGCGACCGTGCCGGCCCATTCGACGTGTCCGGTGGCGGCATTGGTCCACAGCGCGTAGACCAGCGCAGCAACTTCGCAGAATAGCGCTACGAACAAGAAGATGCGGGCTTCGACCTTCACGTCAGCCTCCGTACGTCGACGCGTCTCGAGCGGACCGGTCGGTGTTGAACGGGTAGGTCGTCGTGGCGAACGGACCGCCCGGGACCTTCGCGGCCTGCAGCGCCTTGGACTGCCGCGCCGGGTCGTTCGGGCCGATCTTCTGCAACGCCGTCAGATAGTTCTGGAACACCTGCGGGTCGACGACGCGGACCTCGAAGTTCATCTGCGAGTGGTAGGTGCCGCACAGCTCGGCGCAGCGGCCCACGAAGCTGCCCTCGGACGTGGGCGTGAACTCGAACCGGTTGTCGCTCAGCCCGCTGGCCTTCTGCTGGGCGGGCGTGCCGTACGGGATCACGTCGCGCTTGAACAGGAACTCGGGCACCCAGAAGGAGTGGATGACGTCGTCGGACTGCTCGATGACCTGGACCGACTCGTTGTTGGGGATGACGAGGACCGGGATCTCGGTATCGGAGCCGATGGTGCTCAGGTACAGCGGGGAGTTGGTCTCGCCGGTCGTCTGATCGGTCTGGCCGGTGTAGACGGTCGGCTTGCCGTTGACGTCGTGGTACTCGAACTGCCAGTTCCACTTGAACGCGTCGACCTGGATCAGCACGTCGGGCTTGCTGGACAGCTTGTTCACGTAGTCCTCGACGACCACGGTGCGCCAGAACAGAACGAGGATGACCAGGAACGGGATGGTCACACAGACGACCTCGATGACCAGGTTGTACTTGGTCTGGCGCGGCAGGTCGTCGTT
>DASXJR010000100.1:0-2591 GCA_036497285.1 Jatrophihabitans sp. | reverse complement strand
GATCTGCAACCGCCGCGGCAGGTCGAGCTTGTGGTCGGCCTTCATGATGTAGGCGACGCCGCCCTTGCCGGACTGCGAGTTGACCCGGATGACCGCCTCGTACGAGCGGCCCACGTCCTTGGGGTCGATCGGCAGGTACGGGACGTCCCAATGCAGCTCGCCGACCGGCTTGCCCTCGGCGGCTGCAGCACGCTCGAGCGCCTCGAAGCCCTTCTTGATCGCGTCCTGGTGCGAGCCGGAGAAGGACGTGTAGACCAGATCACCCGCGTACGGGTGCCGCTCGTGCACGTCGATGCGGTTGCAGTACTCGGCCGTGCGCCGGATCTCGTCGATGTCGCTGAAGTCGATCATCGGATCGATGCCTTGGCTGTACAGGTTCAGCCCGAGCGTCACCAGGTCCACGTTGCCGCTGCGCTCGCCGTTGCCGAACAGGCAGCCCTCGATGCGCTGCGCGCCGGCCAGCACGGCCAACTCCGCGTCGGCGGTCGCGGTGCCGCGGTCGTTGTGGGTGTGGACGGACAGGCAGATGAAATCACGGCGCGAGCGACCGAAATTGCGCGACATGTACTCGATCTGGTCGGCGTAGACGTTCGGCGTCGACCGCTCGACCGTGCAGGGCAGGTTGAGCACGATCTCGCGGTCCTCGGACGGCTGCCACGCGTCCATCACGGCCTCGCAGATCTCCAGCGAGAAGTCGAGCTCGGTGTCCATGAAGATCTCGGGCGAGTACTCGTAGCCGAACGCGGTGTCGGGCAGGTAGATCTCGGCGAACTTCATCACCGCGCGGGTGCCGTCCACGGCGACGGCCCGACACTCCGCCCGTCCGTCACCAGGGAAACCGAACACCACACGACGGAAGGTCGGCGCGGCGGCGTTGTACATGTGGACGGTGGCGTCCTTCGCGCCGACCAAAGACTGGACGGTGCGCTCGATCAGTTCCTCGCGCGCCTGGGTCAGCACCGAGATCCGGACGTCGGCGGGGATGCGGCCGCCCTCGATGAGCGAGCGGACGAAGTCGAAGTCGGTCTGCGACGCGGCGGGGAACCCGACCTCGATCTCCTTGTAGCCCATGCGCACGAGCAGGTCGAACATCGCGTTCTTACGAGCGGCGTTCATCGGGTCGATCAGGGCCTGGTTGCCGTCGCGCAGGTCGGTCGAGAGCCAGCGCGGCGCGGTGGTGACCGACTTGTTCGGCCAGGTGCGGTCCGGCAGGTCGACCTTGGGGAACGGCTTGTAGCGATGGCAGGGCATTCCGGACGACCGCTGCGGATAAGGCGTCGAACTCATGGCAGTGCTCCAACAGATCGAAAGGGGTGATCGGTCGGCGCAATGCAACGGCCCGCGACGAGGGGCCGACCGGAGTTAGTTCCGGGCCTCGCCGCGGCTGCGAAGAAGCAGTCCGCGCATCATGGTGAGGTCAGTTTAGCCTTATGTCAGGGCAGCGCGTCCAGCGGAAGTGCGCCACGGCTGAGCACGGTGCGGATCGCGAACGTGCTGCGTGCGTCGGTCACCGGTTCGATCGCGAGGATCTGGTCGAGCAGCAACGTCTCGTACGCGGCGAGGTCGGGCAGTACCGCCTCGACCAGGAAGTCCGCCTCGCCGGACACCACGTGGCAGGCGACGACGGCCGGGATCGCGGTGAGTTGGTCCTCGATCAGCCGTGACGTCTCGCGCGAGTGCTGCGCGACCCGCAGCGCGACGAACACGGTGATCCCCAGGTGCAGCGCCGCGCGATCGAGCTCGACCCGATACCCGCTGATCACCCCGTCGGCCTCCAGTGCCTTGGTGCGCCGCAGGCATGAGGACGGCGACAGCGCGACCTTCTCGGCGAGGTCGACGTTGGCGATCCGGCCGTCGCGCTGCAGCTCCCGCAGGATGGCACGATCAGTCTTGTCATAACGCTGTTCCGGCATGAAACTGATGCTAGCCGTCATCGCGTGCAATGTCGTTGCGTCGAAATCCTCGTATCGCGCAACATTCGGCAGCGCGTGCCGGGCGATTTGTAGCACTCTTCACGCATGGCAACCGGAAGCAAGCTGCTCATTGCACCGCAGGGCCAAGACCGTGTTCCGGTGGTGTTCGCGTGACCGATCAACTGTCCACCCCACGCGCAGCAGCCCTCTACATCGGTGCCCTGCTCGGCCCCGGGTTGTTGCTGCTCCCCGGGCTCGCCGCGCGCATCGCCGGCCCGGCGTCGATCCTCGCGTGGCTCGGGTTGTTGCTCCTCTCCGCGCTGTTCGCGATCGTCTTCACCTCGCTCGGCGTGCGCTTCGGCAGCCGCTCGGGCGTTGCCGGCTACGTCACCCGGGCGTTCGGCCCGCGGGCCGGAGGGGCGGCCACCTGGTGCTTCGTCGCCGGCGTCGTGCTGGGTGCGCCGCTGGTCTGTCTCATCGGCGGAGGCTACGTGGCGGCGCTGTTCGGTGGGGGACGGGTCGCGACCGTGCTGATCGCGGTCGCCATGCTCGTCGCGGTGGTGGCGCTGACCATGGGTGGCACCCGCACCTCGTCCACGGTGCAAGTCGGCCTGGTCATCGTGCTGGTCGCGCTGATCGCGGTCGCGGTTCTCGGCTCGTCCGGTCACCTGCGGGCCG
>DASXJR010000099.1:0-27030 GCA_036497285.1 Jatrophihabitans sp. | reverse complement strand
CTGCAGTTCAGCATCCGGGTCCGGCTGGCCGGGGTCGCGGCCGGCGTGGTGCTCGTGCACGCCGCTCCGGACGACGAGCTGGCCAGCCTGGCCGCGGCGGCCGGTGTGCGCGAGGTCGTGGCGGCCGGTGATCGAGTCGGGTTGGTGGCCGCGTGCCGGATCATCCAGGACGCCTTCCCCTCGGCGCCCGAAGCCCGGCGCGGCCAGGTGCTGAAGGTGTTCGCCGGCAAGGGCGGCTGCGGCAAGACCACCTGGGCCACCAACCTGGCCGTGGCGGCTCACGCCACGGGCCGGCGGGTGTGCCTGCTCGACCTGGACCTCGAGTTCGGCGACGTCGCGACGATGCTGCGGCTCGTGCCGAAGCGCAACCTGACGAGTGCCGATTCGCGGGGCCGCAGCTTGGACGCCGGCGGGGTGGCCGACCTGGTCACGCCACTGCAGCACGGCCTGGACTGCATCCTGGCGCCGGACACCCCGGGTGCCGCCGAGCGGGTTCCGGTGGCCCTCATCGAGGAGCTGCTCACCGTCCTGCCGGCCATCTACGACTGCGTCATCGTCGACACCCCGGCCCGGTTCTCGACCCACGTGCTGGCCGCCCTGGACCTCTCGCACCACCACGTGCTGCTGACCACCCCGGAACAGCCGATGCTCAACGCGCTGCGCCGCACGCTCGACTCGCTCAACCTGCTGGCCTACCAGCGCCGGATGCGCTCGATCGTCCTCAACCGGGCCGACCCGAGTGGCGGCATGGACGTGGCCGACGTCGAGCAGGCGATCAAGTGCCCGGTCAGCCTGGAGGTTCCGGCCAGCACCGACGTCCCCGGCTCGATCAACCTGGGCGTGCCGCTGGCCGCCAGCCGGCCCGACCATCCGGTCAGCCAGGCCGTGCAGAGGTTCCTCGACGAGCAGCTGTTGACCGCCGACCGTACGCCACGGTACGGAGTGGCGACGCGTTAGGCCCGATCAACAGCCGGACTGTAGAACCGCCTTGACGTACGCCCCGGTCTGGTAGAGGTACTGGTAGGTCCACGTGCTCAGCCCGATGCCCCGGCGTGCGGCCACCATGTAGACCGTGCCGGTGATGCAACGCTTGAAGATCATCCGAGCCCGGGAGACGTGAAACGTCGAGGTCACGACCACGATCGACTTCCACCCGTGTTGCTGCGCGAGGCGGCGCATCTCCTCCGCCTCGCCCCGGGTCGAGGACGGCTTCGGCTGAAAGCAGGTCACGGAGACCCCGGCCGGTGGGTGCGTGCAGAGACTGTAGGCGTGCCGCTGATCGGGGGAGTTCAGCGAGATGACCAGCTGGTTGGTCACGTGCTGATCGAGCAGGCTCTCGGCCGCCTCGATCCGTGCGTTATTCTCCGGCGACCCCAGGATGATGATCGCGTCCGCGTGCTTGGGATGGTCGACCTTGGGGTTACCGATCACCAGCCAGCCGAACGTGAACCAGGTGACGAACAGAGCCAGCAGGCAAATGGCGCTGATCAGCAATACCCGCTTGCCTCTTGTTGCCGGCCACCCCATCCGCACCCGGTCAGCCTACGGGCGGACACGAACCGGCCACCTGTGCCCCCGTTTTGGTCACCAGGCCGCATATATGAGACCTGGTGACCAAACCGGGTCCAGCCGCCCATGGGGCTAGGCCGTACGCCGGCGTAGGGTGGCGGCGCCCAGCGCCAGGGCACCGACGACGAACGCCAGGACGACGAGCAGGTCGCGGACGTAGTCGCCGCCGATGTGCGACGAGCGGGCCACCGTCTGCAGCGCCTCGACGGCATAGGACACCGGCAGCACGTCAGACGCCCAGCGCAGCACCGTCGCCATCTCACCGCGCGGGTGGAACAGCCCGCACAGCAGCAACTGCGGCAACACCACGACCGGCATCAACTGGATGGCCTGGAACTCGGTCCGGGCGAACGCGCTGGCGAACAACCCGGTTGCGATGCCGAGCAGGGCGTCCAGCCCGGTGATAAGCAGTAGCCACCAGAACGACCCCACGAGGTGTAGCCCGAGCGCCACCGACACCCCGATGGCCGCCACCACCGACAGGATCGCCACCAGGCTGAACGCCAGCGCGTAGCCCACCAGCAGGTCGAGCTTGCCGAGCGGCGTCGTCATCAGCCGCTCGAGCGTGCCGGACGAGCGCTCGCGCAACGTCGTGATCGACGTGACCAGGAACATCAGCAGGAACGGGAAGATCCCGAGCAGGCTGGGCGCGATCGCCGAGAACTGCTGCCTCGAGTCGAAGACGTAGCGCAACAGCACCATCAGCACCGCGGGGACCGCGAGCAGCAACACCACGGTGCGCGGATCATGGCGCAGCTGCAGCAGCACCCGCCGGGTCGTTGCCGCGGTGGGCGCCGTCATGCCGCGTCACCGATCAGGATCAAGAACGCCTGCTCGATGTCCGCCGCGTGCGTGCGCTCGCACAACGCGGTCGGCGCCTCCTGCGCGAGCACGATGCCTTCGCGCATCAGCAGCAGTTGGTCGCATCGTTGCGCTTCGTCCATCACGTGGCTCGAGACGAGCAGGCTCATGCCGTCGGCGGCGAGCGACCGGAACGTGTGCCACAGCTGGTTGCGCAGCACCGGGTCGAGGCCGACGGTCGGCTCGTCCAACAGCAGAAGTCTCGGTGTGCCGAGCAGGGCGATGGCGAGACTCACTCGGGAGCGCTCACCACCGGACATGCGACCGACCAGGCGATCCCGATGTGCGCCAAGGTCGACGATGTCGAGCACGCGGTCGAGGTCGGACGCGGGCGCGCCGAGCACGTCCGCGAAGTAGCGCAGATTCTGCGCGACGGTGAGGTCCACGTAGACCGCGGCGCTCTGCGCCGCGTACCCGATCGAGCGGCGCAGAACGGGGTCGCCGGCCGGCCTGTCCAGCACGCTCAGGTCGCCGTCCAGGCGCTGAGTGCCGGCGATCGCCCGGATCAGGGTCGTCTTGCCGCAGCCGGACGGGCCGAGCAGCCCGGTCACCTGTCCGGACGGGACCGCGAAGTCCAGCGAATGCAGGATTTCGACGCCGCCGCGCGCGACGCGCAGCCCGCGGGCCTCGACGACGGAATTAGTCATGGGTCTATTAGCGCACCCCCAGGCGGAGTTCCCGGCGCGGCTGGTCCGGACCTTCGTCGCCGCCTGGAGCGACGAGACGAGCGGCCCGGCGTTGCGCTCGATGTTGCGGGTGGCGCAACCGGGCTCGGCGTGGCGCCCGAGCAAGTAGTTATTTCGCCGGAACGGGGTACATATCGACTATGAGGCTCCTACGTGGCCTGGCCGGTGTGCTGCTCTGGATCCTGGCGTTGGTGCTCACACTGGTCGCGGTCTTGCTGTGTGTGACGGTGATCCTTCTGCCGTTGGGTCTACCGCTGCTGGGTTACGCCCGCAGGTTGTTCACGCTGTCGCTTCGCATGATCTTGCCGCGCGCAGTGACCCGTCCCGCCGGGAAGGCCCGCCGGGGCGTCGCAAAAAGCGCGGCATAGCCCGATGCTGCTCACGACCGTTGGTCTGTGCCCTGCCACCGCTGACCCACCGGTTCCCTGGTTCACCGACAGTGCCGTCCGGCAAGGGAGAGCGGGTGACGAGAATCGAACTCGCACTGTCAGCTTGGGAAGCTGATGTTCTGCCATTGAACTACACCCGCGGGGCGCAAGCGACGATACCGGATCCGTCCTGATCGAGGATCGGGGAGCGTTTGCCGCCACCAGGACGGGAACCACTCCCGGATCGCCGACCCATCCAGCCCTGCGTGGCCGATATCATCTTGCGCGCACCGCGCTGCAGCGCGATCGGTACTCGAGAGGGGCGCCAAGTGGCGGAATCGCACGAGGGCCGGATCGGCACGATCCTGAGCGAGAATCGCGCGGAGATCGTCCCGAAGTGGGTCCAGGTGGTCGCGACATCGTCGCGTGGCCGGATCACTCATTCCGAGCTCGAGCGGGAACTGGCCCCGATCCTGGACCAGATCATCGCGGGCCTCCTCGCTGACGGCGACAGCAGCAGCGAGGGTGAGGCGAGATACGCCGAGGCGCGTGCGCAGCTCGCCGAACTGTCCCGCAACCGAGCCCGGCAAGGCTTCTCGCCCACAGAGACCGCGTCTTCGGTGTTCGCGCTGAAGCAGGTAGTTCTCGACGTCACCGGCGCGGATCAAGACCCCGAGAACTCGACCGGCCTTTTGAACTTCTCGCAACTGCTCGACGGGTTCGGCCTCTACACCTTCGAGATCTACGCCGAGGCCCGCGAGCGAATCATCGCTGCGCAGGCCGAGGAACTGCTCGAGCTGTCGACACCGGTCGTCAAACTGTGGGACGGCATCGTCGCGATCCCGCTGGTCGGCACGCTGGACTCGGCACGCACCCAGGTCGTCACCGAGAAGCTGCTGCAGACGCTGGTCGACACCGGCTCGGAGCACGCGATCATCGACATCACCGGCGTCCCCGCCGTCGACACCCAGGTCGCCCAGCACCTGCTCAAGACCGTCGTCGCCGCACGGCTGATGGGCGCCGACTGCATCATCTCCGGCATCCGTCCGCAGATCGCGCAGACGGTGGTCGCGCTCGGCATCGAGTTCGGTGACATCCAGACCAAAGCGACCCTCGCCGACGCTTTGGTCTCGACGCTGCGCAGCAGCGGCGTCGCCGTGACGCGTAGGACGAGCTGACTGGTGGCCCGCGTCCCGATCCTGAAACTCGGCGATCTGCTGCTCGTCTCGATCCACATCGACCTCGAGGACCAGACCGCGATAGCGCTTCAGGACGACCTCGCCGAGCGCATCGTCGCGACCAGCGCGCGCGGCGTGCTGATCGACATCTCCGCGCTCGAGATCGTCGACAGCTTCATCGGCCGGATGCTCTCGACCATCGCCTCGGTCGCCAGGGTGCTCGACGCCGACACCGTCGTGGTCGGCATGCGCCCCGCGGTCGCGATCACCCTGGTCGAACTCGGGCTGTCACTGGGCGGCGTGCGGACCGCGCTCGACGTGGAACGTGGCATCCGGATGCTTTCCGTCGACCTGACCGCGAGCTCCAACAACCGGCACGAGATCGTGTTGGACGAGGACGTCCTGCCGGCTGCCGGGGACTCCTGATCATGACGTCGGCCGGCGTCGCCGAGACGTCCAGCATCGACATCGCCGTCGATCAGGACGTGGTGCGCGTGCGCCAGGCGATGCGGACCTTCGCGGTGAACGCCGCGCTCTCGCTGGTCGACCAGACCAAGGTCGTCACCGCGGCCAGCGAGCTCGCCCGCAACACCCTTATCTACGGCGGCGGCGGCTCGGCGGTGCTCGAACTGATCAACAACGGCACCCGTCGCGGGGTGCGCGTCACCTTCTCTGACAGCGGGCCCGGCATGAGCGACCCCGACCTCGCCCTCACCGACGGGTACACGACCGGCGGCGGCCTCGGCCTCGGCCTGTCGGGCGCGCGTCGGCTGGTCGACGAGTTCCAGCTCGACAGCGCGCCCGGTTCTGGTACCCGGGTGACCATCACCAAGTGGGGCCGCTGAGTGGAGACGGTGCGTTCGGGCACCGAGTGGTATCCGGTCGACAACGCCAGTGCCGTCGGCGCGTCTCGACGGCTGGCGATCCGGCTCGCCACGCGGCTCGGTTTCGACGAGGGCCGAACCGGCGACGTGGGGATCGTCGTCAGTGAGATCGCGGCCAACCTGCTGAAGCACGCCGGCCACGGCAGCCTCGGCTTGCAGGTCGCCCTGCGCACCGGCGTCGCGGGGGTACGGGTGATCGCCACCGACAGCGGGCCCGGCATGGACGACGTCAGTCTGTCCGCCATCGACGGGCACTCGACGTCCGGCACGCTCGGCGTCGGCCTCGGCGCCGTGCTGCGGCTGTCCACCTCCGTGGACATCAGCACCCAGCCGCGGCGTGGCACGGTCTTGTGTGCCGACCTGTGGCCCAATGGTGACGACGGCACGCCGGCCGGTGACCATGTGGACATCGCCGGGCTGACCCGTCCGATCGCCAACGAGGAAATCTCGGGCGACTCGGTGGCAGCCCGCACCGTGGACGGTCACCATCTACTCATGGTCACCGACGGGCTGGGGCACGGGCCGATGGCCGCCGGCGCATCCAACGAGGCCGTCGCCGCCTTCCACTCCACCCCCACCATCGATCCCGCGACGATGCTCGCTGCGATGCATCGGACGACGCGCGGCACGCGCGGCGCCGCCATCGCGGTCGCGGCCATCGACTCGGCGTACACCCAACTGCGCTTCGCCGGCGTCGGCAACATCAGTGCGTTCGTGGCCCGCTCCGAGCGGCGCAATGCGGCAATGTCGCAACCCGGGATCGTCGGCCACCAGATGCCACGCATCCGTGCGGTCGAGGTCCCGTTGGACGAATCGGCGCTGGTCATCATGCACAGCGACGGGGTCCGGGAGACCTGGAACCTGCGCGACAACCCGGGGCTCGAGCGGCGCCGCGCCTCGGTCATCGCTGCCACCGTTCTTCGTGACGCAGGCAGCCGCCCCGACGACGCGTCGGTGCTGGTCGCCCGGTACCGACGATGAACACGCCGCTCGGCGCGCTGGCAATCGACACCGCCGCTGACGTGTTCGCCGCCCGGCAGCGGGTGCGCGAGGCCAGTGCGGCGCTCGGCTTCGACTCTCCCGACCAGGCCCGGATCGCCAGCGCGATCAGCGAGCTCGGCCGACTGGTGGTCAAGGCCTGCGCGCACGCCTACGTCGAGCTCGCCCTCACCGCCACGACCCCGCCGGCTCTGCAACTGGTCCTTCGCCCGGACCGCGAGATCGACCTGTTCCCGGACGAGTCCCCCGACGACTTCGACGGGTTCCCGGAGGGTTTGGGCATGGTGGCCGCACAACGGCTCATGGACGCGGTGACCGTCGCCGAGCACGGCGTGATCACGATGACGATGCGGCTCGGCCGCGCCGTTCCCGACCCCAGCGTGAACGCCGTGCGCAGGCAGCTCGCCGTGCCGGCCGAACCTAGCCCGGCGGAGGATCTCCGCGACCACGAGGAGCGGCTGCTGCAGACCCTGGAGGCGCTCCAGGCCGGTCACGACGACTTGCTGCACCGCAACGCGGCACTGCAGGACGCTGCGGCGAGCGCGCAGGCGATGTACGAGCAGTTGTCCACCGAGCTGGAAGAGACCAACCGGGGTGTGGTGGCGCTCTACGCCGAATTGGACGAGCGCGGCGAGCAGCTGCGCGCCGCCAACACCGCCAAATCGCGCTTCCTGGCCAGCGTCAGCCACGAACTGCGCAGCCCGTTGAATTCGATCAACGGCCTGTGCAAGCTGATGCGAGAACCGGATTCCGACCCGCTCACACCGGCCCAGGCCAACCAGGTGCGGCTCATCGCAGCGGCCACGGACGAGTTGCTGACCGCGGTCAACGGGCTGCTCGACCTTGCGCGGGCCGAATCGGGCGCGTTGCAGCCCGAGTCCGAACCGGTCGACGTCGCCGCGATCGTGGCAGATCTGTGCTTGGCGCTACGCCCGCTTGCGGCGCCGGGGGTCGAGTTGGTCATCGACATCGGGGCGGACGTCCGCGTTGCGCTCACCGACCGGACGCTGCTCGCACAGCTGGTTCGCAATCTGATCAGCAACGCGTTGAAGTTCACCGAGGCCGGCGAGGTGCGAGTGATCGTCAGGCGTAACGACGACACCCTCGCCATCGCCGTGCGGGACACGGGCATCGGCATCGCACCGGAACATCAGGAGCTCGTGTTCGAGGAGTTCTACCGGGTGCCTGGCCACCTGCAGGCCCGCACCAAGAGCACCGGACTGGGCCTGCCCTACGCCCGCAGAGTGGCCCAAGCGCTCGGCGGCACCCTGACGGTGGCCAGCGAGCCCGGGCAGGGCAGCACGTTCACAGCCACGCTGTACGCGCCCCGTCCGCTCCGTCGCGGCGAGCCGAGCCACCTCGGCGCCGTGATCATCGGCGACGACGACGCCGCGCACCGGGAAGTGCTGCGCGGGCTACTCTCCGGGCTCGCGGACCAGGTCATCGATGCCGTCGACGCCGATGCCGTCCTGACCGCGATCGACGAGATGTCGCCAGACCTCGTCCTGCTCGACCTCACCATGCCGCGCGGCGGCGGTCAGCGGGTGCTCGCCGAGCTCATAGTCCGTCCCGACCTCGACGACGTGCCCGTCGTCGTCGTCTCCTCAGCGATGGAAAACTTGGCCGACCCCACGCAACGCGGGCGGGCCGGAGCGGTCGTCGACAAGGCCCACTTGGATCGAGAGATGCTGGCAGCGGCCATCGCGGTCGCCACGGACCGCGGGACGCCGTCGTGACCGATCCCTCGGCGACCGTGCTCGTCGTCCATGACTCCGAGGGCACCCGGCTGGTGTTCGCGGACTGGCTGCGCCGCGCCGGGTACACCGTGGTGGAGGCGGCGACGGGCGAGGAAGCGCTCTCGCAGATCACCCGCACAGCCATCGATCTCGCCCTCGTCGACGTGTTTCTGCCGGACATGTCCGGACTGCAGGTCGGCGACCAGATCAAGTCCGGCCGCGCGACCGCAGCGATCCCGGTGCTGCTCGTCTCGGCGAGCGCCGTCACCGCCAACGACCGGACCGAGGGCCTCAACCGGGGAGCGGACGGATACCTGATCGAGCCGATCGAACGGGACGAACTGCTGGCGACGGTGACCGCGCTGCTGCGTTACCACGAGGCGCGCCGCACGTCCGAGCGCTTGGCCAGCCGGCTCGAGCGATTGCACGAGTCCACGCTGTTGATGAACGCCGCACCGTCGGTGTCCGATCTGGTGCAGTACGCCGCCACCGGGCTCGCGTCCATGTTCGACACCCCGGTCGCCGTGCTGATCACCCGCGACGGCGTGGGCCGCGGTGCGGTCACCAGCACGGCCCACCTGGCCCCCGCCGTCGTGCCGTGGGCGACGTCGGACGTGCTCGAAATCGCCGCGGCCGCGCGGGCCGGAGGAGCGATCGACCTCGACAAGTTCGGCGCGGCGCTCGGCGTGGACAGCTCGTCGGTGCTCTCGTCGCCGATCGCGACGCCGCGTGGGGAACTGGTCGGCGCCGTGCTGCTGCTCACCGCGAACGGCAGCCCGGCTGACGAACTCATGCTCGACCACTTCGCGCAGGCCGTGGCCGGAGCGCTCGAGAACCAGCGGCTCTACGCGGTCGAGCACCAGATCGCGCTCACCCTGCAGCGGGCGATGCTGCCGCGGTCGGTCCCGCAGCCCAGGCATCTGGAAATCGCCGTGCGCTATCTCGCCGCCAGCGAGTCGGTCGAGATCGGCGGTGACTTCTACGATGTCATCGAACTCGACGACGAGCGCACGTTCCTTGCCGTCGGAGACGTGCTCGGTCACTCGCTGCAGGCGGCGACGGTCATGGCCGAACTGCGGCACTCGATGCGTGCGCTGGCGCTTGCCGGGCACGAGCCGACCGAGATCGTCGCGCACCTCGACCGGCTGCTCGCAATGTCCTTCCCGGAGATGACCTCGACGTTGTGCATCGCGGTGATCCACCGCAGCGGCCGGGTCACCATCACCAACGCAGGGCACATCCCACCCGTCGTGACGGAGGGGCTCGAGGCCCGGCTCGTCGAGCAGCACGGGGTTCTGCTCGGCGTGGGCCTGGCGAGCGATACGCCCACGGTCAGCGTCGGGTTTCCGCCCGGCGCTGAGTTGGTGATGGTGACCGACGGCCTGATCGAGCGGCGCGGCGAGGACCTCGCAGAAGGCCTCGAGCGCCTGCGTCGCGCCGTACTCAACCACAACGGGCCGATTCAGACGCTCAGCGATCAACTCTTGCTCGACGTCCGGGCAGGACGCGAATCGCTCGACGACATCGCGATCGTCGCCGCCCGCCACCGCCCGCGTCGGTGACCGCGACCAGCGCGGCAGATCTCAGATGGTGCCGTCCTTGATCGCCTGCGCGATCCACGGAATGACCTCGTCCAGCATCTCCGACAGCGACGTCGTCGCCTCGTAACCGAGCACCCGCTTGGCCTTCGAGACATCCGGCACGCGCTTCTGCACGTCGTACTCGAACGCCGGGTCGGACACGAACTCGAACGGGACGTCCGGGCCGTTGACCTTCGCCCAGATCACCTTGGCGAGATCGAGCACGGTCGTCGACTCCGGGGTGGACAGGTTGAAGTCGTCGTTGCGTGCGGCGTCCTGCACGACGCACTCGACGATGCCCCGCGCGAGGTCGGCGCCGTAGGTGTAGTGGCGCACCTGCTCGCCGCTGCCCAGGATGTGCAGCGGGTTCTGACCCTTGATCACCTTCTGCACCAGGTCGGGGACGACGTGGCTCATCGCCAGCTTCACGTTGCCGGATTCGATCTCGATGTCGCCGAGGGCGCGGCTCTCGCCGATGCCGACGCAGTTGAACGGCCGCACGATCGTGTACGGCAGCTTGTACTGGTCCCACGCGGCGATCGCGAAGTACTCGACCGCGAGCTTCTGGAACCCGTAGGACGACAGCGGCGGCGGGATCTTGCGCTCGTCACCCTCGGCGGACGGCCAGTGCGTGGCCGACTCGAACACCATCGACGAGCTGAGGTAGGTGACCTTCTGCAGCTTGCCCTGCTCGTGCGCCTTGATCGCGGCGTCGCAGGACGACGCGATGATCCGCTCGTTCTCGGCGAGCAGGTCGTAGGCGTAGGTGTGGAAATAGGAGATGCCGCCGATCAGCGCCGCACCCGCGATGAAGTGGTCGCAATCGGTGAGCAGCTTGGTCATCAGGTCCGTGTCGCGGACATCGCCCTCGTGGAACTCGTATTTCGGGTGGTCGTCGTAGGACTTCACGACCTTGCCGTACTTCGAGTAGTTGTCGATGCCGACCACCTCGAAGCCGCGGTTGAGCAACTCCTCGACGACGTAGCCGCCGATGAATCCGGCCGAGCCGCTGACTAATACCTTCATCGAGCCACCTTCATTTTCCACTCTCAATCGTTGTCGCTGCCGCTGCCTTACGTATCCCCGCGGCGTCCAGCGGCGGGCCGAACGCGAAGCGGTACCAGCGCAGGTACTTCGGTATCCATTTGGTGAGCCGGAAGTTCGTGACCCCGGCGGGGCGGTCAAGCCAAATCGTAGGGATCTCGGCAACCGGCAAGCGCATCCGCCTGGCCTTGGCGGTCAGTTCGAGACCGATCTCGAAGCCGTCTCGGCTGTCGATCCCGACGTGCTCGACGAACTCGCGCTTGTAGGCCTTGTACGAGTTGGTCGCATCGCGGGTCCCGATCCGGGCGAAGCGGTACAGGCTGCGGCCCGCGTTGCGCGAGAGCATCCGCTTGAACGCCGGCCCGCCGACCTGCTGGCCGCCCGGCATGTACCGCGACGCTGCGGCGACCACGACGCCTCGCTCGACCAGACGGGTCAGCTCGTCCACCTGACGTGGGTCGTCCGAGCCGTCGGCCATCGTCACGACGACCACAGGTGCCTGCGCGGCGTGGATCCCGTACCGGATCGCGTGCGCCGGACCGCGACCGTAGTCGTTGATCACGACCCGGACCGCGGGATGACGGTACTGCTCGACCGCGGGAATGGTGGTGTCTTCCGGGGTGTCGACGACAACGAGCACCTCGTGCGGCAACGTCACCGACTCCATCAGCCGGTCCAACACCGGGACGATGTCGGTCGACTCGTTGTAGGCGGGGATGACGACCGAGACCCGCAACCGGTCCGCCGTCATGTCCGTCCCAGGATCTCTGCGCGGGCGTCGGTCATGAACCCGCCAGCACGTTCCACACGTCCGCGACCGGCTTGTCCGTGCGGATCGAGCGGTATTCGTCGTGCGGGGTGGCAACGATGAGGACGTCGGCCTCGCTGAGCACCTTGTCCAGCGGGACGAGGTCGGGGTCGACGGTCACGTAGGGATCGGTCATCAGCACCGACCGCGCCTTGAACGAGAGGATGCGCTTGAGCTTGTAAGCCAGGCTCGACCGGATGTCGTCCGAGCCCGCCTTGAACGACGCGCCGAGGATGCCGACGGTCATCGAGCTGAGGTCGTGGCCCTCGGCCAGCCGGCTGACCACATACAGCGGCAAACCCTCGTTGACCAGCATCGCGGCGTGCCCGAGCGCGAAGTTGTTGTCGTTGAAGGCCGCCAACTGCATCGTGTCCTTGAACAGGCATGGGCCGGCCGCGTAGCCGGCGCCGGGCATGTCCGCAGCGCGCGGGTAGTCGTGCGCCAGCCCCTGCCGGATCCGCTCGAAGTCGAGACCGCGGCTGTCGGCGATCATGTAGAACTGGTTCACCGCTGCGAACTTGATGTAGCGCCAGGTGTTGGTGAACAGCTTGGCCAGCTCGGCCTCTTCGGGTTCGAGGTCCACAATCTTGTCGGTCAGCCGGCCGAACAGCTTCGCGGCCCGCTCGCTCGCTGCGGGCGAGGTGCCCGACACGATCTGCGGCAGGCTGTACAGCTCGGTCATCGCCCGGCCTTCGGCGATCCGCTCGGGGCAGAACGCGATGTCCATGCGCACGCCGCGGTCGCGCACCATCTGCTCGACGAGCCGGGTGACGCCGGGGAACACCGTGCTGCGCAGGATCAACAGCTGCCCGTCCTGGAAGTACACCGCGCACTGGTCCAGCGCGCGCGGGATGGCCTGCGGATCGGGATTGAGGTGCTCGTCGACGGGCGTGCCGATGACCACAATCACGTTTTCGGCCTCGCCCACCACGGACGGATCGGTCGAGGCGCGCAGCTTGCCCGACGCCACCGCATTGGTCAGCTTGTCGGCCGCGCCGGGCTCGTCGAAGGGCAACCGGCCGCTGTTGACCGACTCGACCGCCGACTGGGCGAGGTCATAGATCAGCACCGATGCGCCGCTGTCAGCCAGCGCAATCGCCAGCGGAAGACCCACATGACCGCCGCCACCGATGACGACGACGTCGTAGGTGAAAGAGCCGTGCTGCTCCATGAAGGATCGTGTTCCTGTCTCTATCGCTGCCGCGGTCGGCAGCCCGGATCGCGGGCTGATCCCCACAGCAAACATCGTTCTGTTGCGGTCTGGCCCCCCGCCTTACTGAATCTCACAGGGAACCCGATGCGGGAGCGGCGCGCCGTCGGTGCGCAATGCTTCCGGAGTGGGACGCCGGGGCAGGTAGACGCCGAGCCCCTTGGCCGACTTCCGGGTGTCCTCGTCCATCCACAACGCCCACTTGCCCAGGTATCTGCGCCGGTACCCGTCCGCTCGAAGGTACAGGTGCATGGCGCGGGGGTAGGGGTTGTGGCTGTGAGGGGACTTCCAGCCGTCGATCGCGATGATCGAAGGTTTCGGACCGACGATCTCGTCGACCCACCCCTGGAAGCCGCCGGGCGTGTGCTTGATCTTCCACTCGTCCGTGCCGGCCGCGAGGTAGATGTAGTTGGTCGGGCTCACCCGATGGGTGAGCGCGAACAGCGCCGGGTTGCCGAGCGAGACCAGCTTGCCCTGCTTGCCGAGGAGGACCGTCAGGCCACACGCGTCGGCAAGCTGGGAGCCCATCGTCTCGTCCCTCCTCGAGAGGTTGCCGAACAGGACCCACGAGACCCCGGCGACGACGAGCCCCCCGACGGCGACCACGGCGACCACGGCACGGCGGTAAACAGGGTTGCGCAACCCACCGACCACGACGGCCACGCCGCCGCCGATGCCCAGCGCCGGATAGATCAGCAACGGCAGGGTGTCGGGATCCGACTGGAAATCGAAGAAGGCATAGAAGAGGTTGAGCAGGAAGGTTACGAATACGACGAACACCAGCGGTGACAACAGCGTCGACCGCAGTTTGCGCCGGCCCCTCGCGATGGCGGCGGCGACCAATAGGACGAGCAGCAGGGTGCCGCACCAGGCCAGCACCGCACTGAAACGGTAATGATCGATGACCACGGCAATGTGCGTGAAGTGCTCGCCGAACTTTTCCTTCGGCCGCTTCGTGCCGGTGAGCGGGTACTCGAAGGCGGCAACCAGGAACTGGGACAACGCCCCGTTGGCCGCGAAGTAGATCCCGAGCAACACCGTCGGCGCGGCGGCGCCGGCGAAGGTCAGCAGACCGATGCGCAATCGCCTGCCGCGGGCGGCATGCAGGACCCCGCCGAGGACGGCGACGAGACCGAACCACACGAACGGCTGCCAGAAGCAGAATGCGAGGCCGCCATACACCGCGGCGAGCACCCAGCGGCGCCGCACCATGGCGTACATGGCCAGTGCCGAGAACAGCAGGCCGGGCATCTTGGCTTCCGGTCCCACCAGGCCGGACCGCGCAAACACGGTGAACGAGCAGAGCACGACGGCTGTGGCGACCGCTGCCGGCACCGAGTTCCACAGCCGGTACGCCAGCGCGTACATCGCCAACACGGTCGCGACGGCGACGAGGAAGAACGTCCACCGGATCGTCACGATGTCGTGCAGCTGGAACCAGTGCGCGACGGTCGCTGCGATCCCACCGAGGATGGTCGCGCCCGGCGTCTTCGGGTCGAACACGCTCACATACGGCGGGACACCATGGCTGAAGCGCTGCGCGCCGTACACGTAGATCGACTGGTCGCGCGTCAGCTTGGCGTGCACCGAGAACCTGGTGAGCAAGACGATTGCCATCACCAGGACCCCGGCGCCCGATACGAGCAGCGGCCAGTTGAGCCAGTCGAAGAACCGATGCGAAATCGGCGCCTTCGGATCGGCCGGGGCCGGGGGTTCTTGATGCGTCCGGACGGGTGGCGCCGGGGTCACAGGATCGTCCGACGCGTCAGTCACCCGGGGAGTGTACGAAGGCTTAACTTGATGGCCATTGAGCTTCTCAGCGCGTCGCGGGCGGGATGTGACGCGACCCGCCGAGCGCTCCGAAAGCAGACGCAAGGCATAATCCGACAGCGGCATGTACGCGCGTGGAGAGGAAGCCGTGAAGGCCAACGAGCTAGCAGTTCGCGCGGTCCGCGCGGCGCGGCGCCGCACGCGTCGTGACGGCAAAGCGGCTGTGATCCCGTTCAGGCAGGGGCCGGCGACCCGCTTCCGCCTCGTGCCCGAGCCGGTCTTCGTGCTCAGCTACCTGCGCTCGGGTTCGACGCTGATGCGCGTCGTGCTCAACAGCCATTCCCAGATCTGCGCACCGCTCGAGATGCACCTTCGCGCCCTGCGGGTGACCACGCAGAAAGCGAACCTGCTCGAACTCGCGCTCAAGGAACTCGGGCTGACCAATCGCGAGCTCGAGAACATGCTGTGGGACCGGATCCTGTACGACCAGTTGAACAAGAGCGGCAAGTCGTTCGTGGTCGACAAGACGCCGCACAACACGCTGAGCTGGGAGCGGATCCATCGCTACTGGCCGCGGGCGAAGTTCATCATTTTGTACCGGCACCCCGTCCCGGTGGTCAGGTCGATGATGAAGGCGCACCCGAACGCCAACGAAGAGCAGTGGGCCGAGCAGATCACCCGCTTCGCGCGCGCCCTCGACCGGGCCTCCGAGGTGCACGGCGGCCTGAAGGTGCGCTACGAAGACCTCACCCGCACCCCGGAGAAGACCACACGTGAGATCTGCGATTTCCTCGGCCTGCCGTGGGAGCAGCAGATGGTCGACTACGGCACCCAGCAGCACGGCGGGTTCACCCGCGGGCTCGGCGACTGGAGCGACAAGATCAAGGCCGGCTCGATCGAGCCCGCTCCCCCGGATCCCGCGCCCGAGGACATCCCGCCGTACCTCACCGAGGCCTGCAAGTTGATGGGCTACCTCTGACCGTGGTCGCCACGTTGCGGACCCCGGACGACCGGTTCGGCGCGCTCCCGGATTTCCCCTACCCACCGCACTACGCCGAGGTGGAGGGCATGCGAATGGCGTGGGTCGAGGACGGGCCCGCCGACGGTGAGCCGGTGCTGTTGCTGCACGGCGAGCCGTCCTGGTCGTTCCTCTATCGGACGATGATCCCGGTGCTCGCCGGGGTGGGGCTGCGGGCGATCGCGCCGGATCTCATCGGGTTCGGCCGCTCCGACAAACCCGCGGCCGTCGAGGACCACAGCTATGCCCGGCACGTCGAGTGGGTACGCACGCTCGCCTTCGACGTGCTGGAGCTGCACGGCGTCACGCTCGTCGGGCAGGACTGGGGCGGGTTGATCGGGCTACGCCTGGCGGCCGAACACCCGGACCGGTTCGCGCGGATCGTCGCCGCGAACACCGGGCTGCCGACGGGTGACACCGATATGCCCGAGATCTGGCACAAGTTCCGCGAGGCGGTGCAGACGGCGCCGACTCTCGACATCGGCCGGTTCGTCCAGTCCGGCTGCCGGCGCCCGATGTCCGACGCCGCGCGCGCCGGCTACGACGCGCCGTTCCCGGACGAGTCGCACAAGGCCGGGCCGCGGGCGATGCCCGGGTTGGTCCCGTACCGTCCGGACGATCCCGCCAGCGATGCCAATCGCGCGGCCTGGCAGGCGCTGACCGCTTCGACCACGCCGATGCTGGTCGCGTTCAGTGACGGCGACCCGATCACCGGCGGCATGCGGCCGATCCTCGAGCGGACGATGCCCGGTGCCGCCGGGCGCGAGCACCCGGTCATCCACGACGCGGGGCATTTCCTCCAGGAGGACGCGGGCCCGGAACTCGCCGCGGCCGTCGTGGACTTCGTGCACGCCACCCGTCCCCCACGGTGAGTGCGGTGGTCAGGCCTGCTTGACCTCGGTCAACCGTCCGGTGGCGACGTCGAAGACGAAGCCGCGGACGAAGTCCTTGTTGGGAACGAACGGACTGGCCTTGATCCGCGCGATCGACTGACGCACGTCCTCGTCCAGGTCGCCAAAAGCCTCGGCGGACCACGCCGGCTTGATCCCGGTGTCGTTCTGGATCGCGCGTTTGAACTCATCATCGGTGAAGGTGAGCATGCCGCAATCGGTGTGGTGGATCAGGATGACCTCTGTGGTGCCGAGCAGGCGCTGACTGATCGCGAGCGAGCGGATCCCGTCGTCGGTGACCACGCCGCCGGCGTTGCGGATGACGTGGGCCTCGCCTTCGTTCAGGCCGAGGATGCCGTAGACGTTCAGGCGGGCGTCCATGCAGGCGATGACAGCGACGTGCTTGGCGGGCGGCAGCGGGAGCGGCCCGTCGAAGTCCTTCGCGTAGTCGGCGTTGTTGGCGAGCAGTTCGTCGGTGACGGTCATGGCCGCTCTTTTCCTAGTGATCGACTAGACAATAGTCAGTCAACCACCAGGTCGTCCCGCGCGCCAGATAGCCTGCACGCATGCTCCTGTCCGACCGAGACATCCGCGCCGAGGTCGACGCCAACCGGCTGGTGCTCGACCCGTGGGACGCCGAGCTGGTCCAGCCGTCCAGCATCGATGTGCGGCTGGACCGCTACTTCCGGGTGTTCAACAACTCGCAGTACACCCATATCGACCCGGCCCAGCAGCAGGACGAGCTGACCACGCTGGTCGAGCCGAAGGACGACGACCCGTTCGTGCTGCACCCGGGCGAGTTCGTGCTCGGCTCGACGCTCGAGATCGTGACCTTGCCGGACGACCTGGCCGGGCGGCTGGAGGGCAAGAGCTCGCTCGGCCGGCTGGGGCTGCTCACGCACTCGACCGCGGGGTTCATCGATCCCGGGTTCAGCGGGCACATCACCCTCGAGCTGTCGAACGTCGCGAACCTGCCGATCGTGCTGTGGCCGGGCATGAAGATCGGGCAGCTGTGCCTGTTCCGGCTGTCCTCGGCCGCGGAGTTCCCGTACGGCTCGGCGCAGTACGGCTCGCGCTACCAGGGCCAGCGCGGACCGACGCCGTCCCGGTCGTACCGGAACTTCCGTACCTGGCCGACTGACTGACGCTTTTGGCGGCGTGCCGCCGTATGGACGGCCACGCCGCCAAAAGTGGCCTCAGACGAGCCGGTGCATCCAGCCGTGCGTGTCGTCGAGCTTGCCGGTCTGGATGCCGGTGAGCTGGTCGCGCAGTTGCATCGTGATCGGTCCGGGCTGCCCGTCGCCGACCGTCCACTCCGCCGTCGCGCTCTTGACCGAGCCGACCGGGGTGATCACGGCGGCGGTACCGCACGCGAACACCTCGGTGATCGCGCCGGACGAGTTGCCCTCCTGCCACTCGTCCGTCGAGATCTTGCCCTCCTCGACCGTGTACCCGAGCTCGCCGGCCAACGTCAGCAGCGAATCACGCGTGACGCCCGGCAGCAGGGTGCCGGTGAGTGCGGGCGTCACGATCCGCGCATCCGTCCCCGAGCCGTAGACGAAGTACAGGTTCATGCCGCCCATCTCCTCGACCCACCGGCGCTCGGCGGCGTCGAGCCAGACGACCTGGTCGCAGCCCTTCGCGGCCGCCTGCGCCTGCGCGACGAGTGAGGCGGCGTAGTTGCCCGCGCACTTGGCCTCGCCGGTACCGCCCTGCGCGGCCCGGGTGTACTCGGTCGACAGCCAGACCGACACCGGCTTGATCCCGCCGGGGAAGTACGAGCCGGCGGGCGAGGCGATCAGCAGGTAGGCGTACGACGACGCGGGTTTGACTCCGAGGCCTACCTCGGTCGAGATCATGAACGGACGCAGGTACAACGACTCGTCCGGATCGCCGGGCACCCACTCGTGGTCGATCGCGACGAGTTCGGACAACGACTCGAGGAACAGTTCCTCGGGCAGCGGCGCCATCCCGAGCCGCTGCGCGGACCGGGCGAACCGCCGGGCGTTCTTGTCCGGCCGGAACGTGGCGATCGACCCGTCCGGCTGCCGGTACGCCTTGAGCCCCTCGAAGATCTCCTGGCCGTAATGCAGCGCCATCGTGGCAGGGTCGAGCTGCAGCGGGCCGTACGGAACTACCTTGGCCTCGCCCCACGCACTGTCGATGTAGTCGATGCGCACCATGTGATCGGTGAAGTAGCGGCCGAAGCCGGGCGCGTCGAGGATCTTCGCGCGGTCGTCAGCGGGGAGCGGGTTCGGGTTTCGTTCGACAGTGAACGCCATAATCGGACATCCTAGTTCTCCCCGGACGGGATGAACCGCGCCTATTTCGCAACAACGGACTGGTCCGCGGTCAGCACCGACAGCAGCGTGTTCACGTCCTGATCCGACGAGGCGACCACGAGCGCGGGCAGCGACTTCGCCAGCATCTCGAGCAGCCCCTCGCGGAACCCGTCGTCGTCGAACGACCGGCTGTCGATCGCGCGCACCACGCACTCCTCGACGTAGGCGACCCAACCGTGCACTGCGAGCTGCGCGCGCGGACCGAGCGGCAGCCCGAGCTCGTCGAGCACGCCGACGATGCGCCCGGCCATGGTGGTCCGGGTGCGGTCGAAGATGGCGCGCATGTCCGCATCACCGCTGGCGGCACCGCGCACGAGCGACTTGTAGTTGTCCGGGTTCTCGACCACGTAATCCATGAACGCGGCCAGGCCACCGCGCAGCGCCTCCAGCGGCGGCAACGCCGGATCCGGCTCCGTGCGGGCGATCAGTTCCGCCGCCGCCGCGCGAGCCACCTCGACGTGGAACTCCTGCTTCGAGGCGAAATAGTGGAACAGCAACCCGCGCGAGATGCCGGCCTGCTTGGCGATCTCCTCGACCGACAACTCGTCCAAGGTGCGAGTGGCGAGCATGTCCACCCCGAGCGCGATCAGCTGGGCGCGCCGGGCGTCCGGGCTCAGGCGGGTGCGCTTCATGCCCTCATCCTAACCCTTATTGAACGGTAGCCAACTATCTATTGACTCGCGTTCAATGAACATCTAGCGTGAAACGACATGACCCAGGCATCCGAGCGCCGTCACGTCAACGTGCTGATCATCGGCAGTGGGTTCGCCGGCCTGGGCACTGCGATCCGACTTTCCCGCGAGGGCCGGCAAGATTATCTCGTCGTCGAGCGCGGCAGCGAGGTCGGCGGCACCTGGCGCGACAACACCTACCCCGGTGCCGCCTGTGACGTGCCCTCCCACCTGTACTCGTACTCGTTCGAGCCCAATCCGAACTGGTCGCGGTCGTTCTCGCCGCAGTCGGAGATCCAGCAGTACCTGCGCGACACCGCCGAGAAGTACGGCGTGCTCGACAAACACCTGTTCAACACCGACGTCACGCTGGCCCGCTGGGACGCCGAGACCTGCCAGTGGCTGGTCGACACCACCAACGGCGCGTTCCGCGCGGACGTGCTGATCGGCGCCGTCGGCGCGCTGGCCGAACCCGCGCTGCCCGAGATCGCAGGCATCGACACCTTCGCCGGCGAGATCTTCCACTCCTCACGGTGGGACCACGACGCGGACCTGCGCGGCAAGCGGGTCGCCCTGATCGGAACGGGTGCCTCGGCGATCCAGATCGGTCCCGAATTGGCCGGGACGGTCGGTCGGCTCGACGTCTACCAACGCACCGCGCCGTGGGTGCTGCCTCGCGGCGACCGCGAATACACCAGGCTCGAGCGGCTGGCGTTCAAGCACGTCCCGTTGGTGCAGCGGCTCTCCCGTGAGGCCATCTACTGGGCGCGCGAGCTGCTGGTGCTCGGCTTCGCCTATCAGCCGCGCCTGCTGCAGGCGGTTCAGAAGATCGCCGAGCGGAACATCGACCGCGGCATCACCGATCCGCAGTTGCGCAAGGCCGTGACGCCGGACTGGCAGATCGGGTGCAAGCGGATGCTGATCTCGAACGACTGGTACCCGACCCTCTCCCGCGACGACGTAGACCTCGTCACCGACGGCATCGCCGAGATCCGTCCGAACGGCATCGTCACCAACGACGGCACCGTGCGCGAGGTCGACGCGATCGTCGTCGCCACCGGGTTCCACGTCACCGACTCGCCGACCTTCGAGCGCATCGTCGGCGCCGAGGGGCGCTCGCTCGCCGATGCCTGGTCCGACAAGGGCCAGCAGGCCTACAAGGGCGCCACGGTGCACAGCTTCCCGAACCTGCTGTTCGTGATCGGCCCCAACACCGGCCTCGGGCACAGCTCCATGGTCTACATGGCCGAGTCGCACATCAACTACGTCGCGAGTGCGCTGGCCGAGATGGAACGGCATGGCCTGGCCACGTTCGACGTGCGCGAGGACGCCCAGAGCCGCTACAACGAGAAGTTGCAGGACCGCATGGGTAACACGATCTGGACCACGGGCGGCTGTGCCAGCTGGTACCTCGACGCCCACGGCAACAACACCACGCTCTGGCCGAACTTCACGTTCTTGTTCCGCAGAATGACGCGCAAGTTCGACCGCCACGCCTACGAGACGACCGCACGCGCCGACCAGCCCGTGCCCCAGGAGGTTCACGCAGCATGAGCACCCCACGAAATTGCTCGGCAAAGAGCACTCCGCAATTCCGAAGGGGGCCCGCGTGACGTCCATCGCAGGAAAGGTCGCGGTGGTGACCGGCGCCGGTTCGGGTATCGGACGGGCAGTGGCCTACGAACTGGCCCGGCGCGGCGCGAAGCTCGCCCTCAGCGATGTCGACGCGGGCGGACTCGCCGAGACCGCCCGGCACGCCCGGGTGATCGGTGCCGACGTGTACGAGCAGCCCCTCGACGTCACCGACCGCGACGAGTTCCACAGGTACGCGGAGTCGGTGGCCGCCGAGTTCGGCGTGGTCAACATCGTCATCAACAACGCCGGCGTCGCGTTCACCGGCGAGGTCGTCGACATGGGCTACGAGCAGCTCGAGCGGGTCATGGACGTCGATTTCTGGGGCGTCGTGCACGGCACCAAGGCGTTCCTGCCGCACCTGATCGCGTCCGGTGACGGCCACCTCGTGAACATCTCGAGCCTGTTCGGGCTGCTGTCGATGCCCAGCCAGAGCGCGTACAACGCCGCCAAGTTCGCCGTGCGCGGGTTCACCGAGTCGCTGCGGCAGGAGATGCTCCTGTCCGGGCACCCCGTCCAGGTCACCTGCGTGCATCCCGGCGGGATCAAGACCGCGATCGCCCGCAACGCGGGCAGCGTGGCCGGCATCAACCAGACCGAGTTCGCCGCGTTCTTCGACAAGAAGCTGGCCAAGACGTCGGCCGAATCCGCCGCCAAGGCCGTCATCAAGGGGATCGTGGGCAACCAGCCCCGCGTGCTGGTCGGGCTCGACGCCAAGTTCCTCGACGCGCTGGTCCGGGTGCTCGGTGCGCGCTACCAGCGGTTGTTCACCGTGCTCGCCACGCGGGTGATGCCGAGCTCGGCGAAGACGGCCGACCCCGCTACCCAGGACGCCGCGTCGCAGCACGTGACCGGCGGCGACCGCGTATCGGCCTGATGCATCTACCGCGCCCGATCGTCGTCGCGCTGTCCGCGCCGACGTACCGGCTCGTGCTCAACCGCCGCCGCTCGGTCGCAGTTCAGCGCCGGTTGACCGAGTTGACCGCGGCCGGGCTGCGGCCGCCCCGCGAGACGCACGTCGAGCACGTGACCCTCGGCGGCCGCCCGGCCGAGCGGGTCACCGTCGGCGCGTCGCAGCGGCCGCGCGCGGTGTTGTACCTCCACGGCGGCGGGTACGTCGTCGGCTCGGCGCGCATGTACCGGGCGCTGGCCGGCCACCTGGCCCGGGTCTCCGGCAGCGTCGTGTACTCGCTCGACTACCGGCTCGCGCCCGAGCATCCGTATCCGGCCGCCCTCGAGGACGCCACCACGGCGTTCCACGAGCTGGTCGACGGGTACGGATTCGATCCGCACCGGGTGGCGATCGCCGGTGACTCGGCCGGGGGTGGGCTCGCCGTCGCCGCGGCGCGGATGCTCACCGATGCCGGCCGCCGTCCTGCTGCGCTGGGTTTGCTCTCGCCGTGGACGGATCCGGGCGAGCCGGCCGCGATGGCCCGCGACCTCGTGATCAACCGCGAATGGGGAACCTGGTGCGGCGACCAGTACCGCGGCAGCGCATCGGCGCAGGATCCGGGATACGCCCCGATGCACGGCAACCTGGCCGGGCTGCCGCCGACGCTGATCCACGCGGCCACGACGGAGATGCTGCGCGACCAGATCACCCGGTTCGCCGCGCGGGCCCGGGCGGCCGGTGTGGACGCCACGCTGGTGGAGCTGCCGACGATGTGGCACAGCGCGCACGTCCTGGCCGGACTGCTGCGGGAGTCGACCGTCGCCGTCCGCGATCTGGGCGTCTTCCTGCGTGCCCGACTCGACGCCGGAGATCGAACACTCGCCCCGGCGGGCTGATCAAGGCAGGATGACCGCATGGCCGAGCCTGCAGACGAACCCGTCCAGCCCTCCCGGGACAGCGCCGGACGGGCGATCCTGTCCGGCATCAGCTCGCGCGCGTTCGAGCATCCGGCCGACCGCACCGCGTTGACCGCCTTGCGCTCCGTACCCGGCTTCGACCAGGTGCTGCGGGCCGCGTCCGGGCTGCTGCGGGAACGGCAGTACCGGCTGGTGTACCTGTCGTCGGCGGTGCGGGTCGGTCCACGTCAGTTCACCGGCCTGAACACGCTGATGGACGAGATCGCGGTCACGCTCGACATGGCCGAGCGCCCGGAGGTCTACGTCTACAACAGCCCGCAGCCGCAGGCCATGACGCTCGGCGTCGACCACCCGTTCATCGTCATGAGCAGCGGCCTGTACGACATCACCGACGAAGAGGAACGCCGCTTCGTGCTCGGCCACGAAGCGGGCCACGCCATGTCCGGGCACGCGCTCTACCAGTCGATGCTGGTGCACCTTCTCAACCTGATCGGGGTGATCGGCTGGCTGCCGGGCGGCGCCTTCGGGCTGCGCGGCATCATCGCGGCGCTGCGTGAGTGGCAGCGCAAGGCGGAGCTGTCCGGAGACCGAGCGGGCCTGCTCGCCGTCCAGGACTTCGGCCCGGCGCTGCGTACGCAGATGAAGCTCGCCGGCGGTGCGCACCTCGACGAGATCGACGTCGACGCGTTCCTCCAGCAGGCGGCCGACTACGAGGGCACCGGCGACCTGCGCGACGGTGTGCTCAAGCTGCTCAACACCGAACGCGCCACCCACCCGTTCGCCGTGGTGCGCGCGGCCGAGCTCAAGCGGTGGTCGGAGTCGCCGGAGTACCCGGCGATCCTCGCCGGCGCCTACCCGCGCCGCGAGGACGACCACACCGCGAGCTTTTCCGACTCGGCGCGAGAGGCGGCCCGCTCGTACCGTAAGCGGATCGAGGAATCGTCCGACCCGCTCGTCGGCGCGGTGCGCAACTTCGGCACGTCGCTCGGCACCGCCGCGGACAACCTCGTGGACTGGATCAACCGCAAGGCTCGCCCGTCCGACGCGCCGCCGTCCGACGCGCCGCCGTCCGAGCCGGAGGACGACCCCGGCCTCTGACTCTCAGCGCTCGGCGCCGAGCTTGGACTGCACGCAGGCGAACCGGCGCGCCGACCGCATCCGCTGCCGACGCGAGCGGGCGCCGACCGGGATGAGCCGGCCCGGTTCCGCGCCGGCAGCGAAGGCGGCGACTACGAGCCGCCACTGCCCGTAGGTCAGGAAGTGCTCTGCGAGCGGCAGCACCCGCTGCTCGACCCCGGCCAGGTGGGCGTCCAACTCGAGGTACCACCGGGTGACGAGCACGGCCAACGCGTCGCGGTCGTGTACGGCCGCGCTGCGTCCGAACCGTTCGGCGGCCTCGGCCATCGCGCCGACGAGGCGGTCCAGTTCCCCGGCGCGAGCCTCGATGCGCAGCACCTCGTCGGCCGGGAGGTCCGCGGCGAACAGGTAGCCGAGCAGCGCGGGCCACAACCCGTCCTGCTCGGCGGCGTGCAGCCGTCGGACGATGTCGACGACCTCGGCCGCGACGTCGCGCGTCGCCTCAGCGGTGTCCAGGTCGCCGCAGCGCAGCACCGGCGTGACCGCGGCGAGGTAGCGGGAGAACCGACGCAGCGAACGGTGCACCTCGCGGATCTCGCGGGTGTCGGCCGTCCGGTAGGGCATCCGCTCGTCCAGTGCAGTGAACGTCATGGGCATACCTTGCGCCAGCCCACTTGCCGAGGACTTAAAGCCGACTTGCCGAGCCCGACAAGTGCGGTTTGCCGTTGCTCGGGTTCCGCACGTCGAGGCTCCAGCCCGAGTCGGTCGGCGAGGCTGCGATGGCGATCGTGGCGGGCAGCAGGACGGGCGTCTTGAAGGCCACGTCGACGGTGAGTGCGTCGGGCAGGCGGCCCTCCAGCGTCGCCAGCGTGCGCGCCTTGAGCCACATGCCGTGCGCGATCGCGGTCGGGAAGCCGAACGCCCTCGCGGTGAGCGGGTGCAGATGGATCGGGTTCCGGTCGCCGGACACCGCCCCGTAACGGCGGCCGATGTCACCCGGCACCTTCAGCTGCGCGACCGCGCCGGTCGACTCGGCCGCCTCGGCGCGCACAGCCTTCTCGCCCGAGCCCCCACCCCGCCGCAGATAGGTGGAACGCCCCGTCCACACCGTTTCGCCGTCGACGGTGGCGTCGACAAGCAGGTCGAGCTGCCGGCCGGCCGGGTGCGGGCGCAGGTCGGCGGCGCGGACGTCGAAGCTGACCGCCTCGTCGGCCCGCATCGGACGGGCGACGGTGATCGAGTTCGCCACGTGCACCATCCCGACGAGCGGGAACGGGAACGCGCGCTCGGTCATCAGCGCGACCGTGACCGGGAACGCGAGCACGTGCAGGTAGGTCGGCGGCAGCACGTCCGAGGTACGGAACCCGCAGACCCGCTGGTACCCGGCCAGATGCTCGGTATCGATGCGCTGGTCGGCCAGCGTGTAGCGCGAGTCGGGCAGCTCGGAGCCGCGGTGCAGCGGCCCGGTGACCGCCGCCTTCGCGTACATCGGCAGCAGACTCGGCGGACGTTCCAGCGTGGTCGTCATGGCTTGGCCTCCCAGCAGGGCGACACGCCGCGCACGACCCGGCTCAAGGGCCAAGCCGGGCTCATCACGCTCCAACCAGGTTCTGGCCGCACACCCGCAGGGTCTGGCCGTTGATTCCGCCCGCGCCGGGCGACGACAGCCACGCCGCGGCCTCGGCCACGTCGATCGGCAGACCCGCCTGCTGCAGCGACGACAGCCGCCGCGCCACCTCGCGGGTGGCCAGCGGCATCTTCGCCGTCATCTCGGTATCGATGAACCCGGGCGCAATCGCGTTGATCGTCGAGTCGCCGTGCTTGGCGAACGCCGCGGCCGACGAGCGGACAAGGCCGATCACGCCGGCCTTCGTGGCGCCGTAGTTGGTCTGGCCCCGGTTGCCGGCGAAACCGGTGGTCGAGGACAGGCTCACCACACGTGCCTGGTCGCGCAGCTGGTCCGAATCGAGCAGTGCTGCGTTGATGCGCAGCTGCGATTCGAGGTTCACCGCGAGCACCGAGTCCCACTGCTCGGGCTTCATGTTGGCCAGCAGCTTGTCGCGGGTGATTCCGGCGTTGTGGATCAGAATGTCCAGTCCGCCGGTGTGCTCGGCCAGGTGCGCGAGCAGCTTCGCCGGCGCCTCGGGCGAGGCGACGTCCAGGTGCAGCGTCGTGCCGTTGATCTTGTTCGCCACCTTGGCGAGTGTTTCGCCCGCCGCGGGCAGGTCCGCGGCGATGACGTGCGCACCGTCGCGGGCGAGGACGCTTGCAATCGCCGCGCCGATCCCCCGCGCCGCGCCGGTGACGAGCGCGGTCCTGCCGGCCAGCGGTTGGTCCCAGTCCTTCGGCGCAGGCGCGGTGCCCGGCCCGAGCAGGACCGGCTGGCCGTCCACATAGGCCGAGCGGCCGGACAGGAAGAAGCGGATCGCCGATTCGAGCGAGGCTTCGTCCTCGACCCAGAGCAGGTTGGCGGTGGCGCCGCGCTGCAGTTCCTTGGCCAGCGAGCGGACGATGCCGTCGAGCGCCTGCCGGGTGGCATCAACCGTGACGTCGGCACCGTCGGCCGCGCGGCCGAGCACGATCACCCGACCGCACGGCGCCAGCGAGCGCAACTGCGGGGTGAGGAACGCGCGCAGGTTGGCGAGATCCGCGGGCGCCGCGACCGAGCGGGCGTCCAGGATCAACGCGCCCCAGCGGGCACCTTCCTGCGCCTGCGTCACGGCTTCGGCGCCGGCACCCTTGACGATCTTGGTCAGCGCCGCAGGCACCTTGCCCGACGTCGAGCCGAGCAGCACCGGGCCGGGCACGATCGGGTCGCCTGCCTTGAACCGACGCAGCACCACCGGACGTGGTAGCCCGATCGTCCCGGCGACCTTCGCGCCGATCGGTGAATTGACG
>DASXJR010000098.1:0-39251 GCA_036497285.1 Jatrophihabitans sp. | reverse complement strand
ATGGGTACCCAACTGGTATCCGGCGGGAAAACCGTCGTAGATCTACCGGGAAGGGACGCGATACCTGTGAGTGGCACCGACAAGGCCAACAACAAGATCGAGGACCTGGGCGGCAAGGCGAAGCAAGCCGTCGGTAAGGCGACCGGCGACAAGGACACCGAGAACGAGGGACGCCGTGACCAGGCCAAGTCCGACGTCAAGGACGCCGGCGAGAAGGTGAAGGACGCCTTCAAGCGCTGACAGTCACAAGACGGCCCCGCAGCGACCACGGTCACTGCGGGGCCGCGCTCGTCCTGGTAGGGACGTAGTCGTGACCGAGAAGCAACGGCGCGGCCGCCGTATTGCAATGACCGACGCCGAACGCGACGAGTTCCTCGCCGCCGAGCGCACCGCCCGGGTTGCCACGATCGGCGCCGACGGCCCGCATGCCACCCCGTTGTGGTTCGGCTGGCACGACGGCTGCATCTGGCTCTACTCGATCACACGCAGCCGGCGATGGGCGGATCTGCAGAAGGATCCGCGGCTGGCGATCGTGGTGGACGCCGGTGACGCCTACGACGAACTGCGGGGTGTCGAGATCACGGGCGTGGCCGAGGTCGTCGCGGAGGTGCCGCGGATCGGTGAGCCGGTCGACGACGTGTCGTGCGGTGGGCTGCTCGATGTCGAGAAGCTGTTCGCCGCGAAGTACTTCGGTCTGGTCGAGATGTTTCACGACGGTCGGCATGCGTGGCTCAAGGTCACACCGATCAAGATCTCGAGCTGGGACTTCCGCAAGCTCGCCGACCTCTGACCGCTTCAACCCCAGCGCACGCGAGCAAGCTCACGCCACACTTCGGTGGCCCGCTCGTCGCCGTCCACCTCCACCGGACCGGCCGGACTGCGGTTCCACAGGTACAGGTACAGATCGGCCGCGGCCCCGCGCAGGGTGCAGTCAACCGGGCCGTCGGCGTCGCGGGTGACGGTTCGGCTCTCCGGGCCGATCTGGACGGTCCAGCTGAGCTCGAAGTCGAACGGCGCGACGCGCACCGTGATCGGCGGGTCGGCGCGCAGCTTCCCGCCACGACGTCCGTAGAAGCCTTCGAGCAGTTCGCCGATGCCGTCGAGCGCGAGGACAGGGTCGATCTCGGGAACCGCGCCGGCGGCGGCCGCGGCGTCGGCGTGGTGGACGGTCGTCTCGTGCGCCTGCCGCCGTGCCCAGAAATGCCGCGCCGGTCCGGCGCCGGCAAGGAAGGTCATCGCTTCGAGGTCGCCGGGTGCGGCCGTCAACGCGGCGACGAGGTCGGCGTGGCCTTCGCGGAACCACTCGACGATTCCCGCCTCGGGAGCCTGGTGGAGCTCGGCCGGATCACCGGGACGGGCCTGGCCGTTTCGCACGTTCTCGCTTGCCCACCGTTGCACCATCCCGGTGTGCGCCAGCAGGGCCCGCACGTCCCAACCCGGGCACGTCGGCACCGCTGCGTGCTCGCCCACCGCCGAGGCGGTGTCGGCCAGGCCATGTCCGTGCCGGTCGAGTTGGTCGATCAGTGCGTCGACGTCCACCCGGACATCGTCGCACCGATCTCTGTCACGGTGACGTGGACGGCGCGGCGGGAACGCCCGCGCGCCAGCACGAGCCCTGCGAGTGGCAGTGCTTCAGCCGCGCGACGATGTGATCGAGCGCGGCGATCTTCCGCGCGGACAGACTCGGGCCGAGGTCGCGCATCTCGTACGGGTCGTGCACGAGGTCGTAGTACTCGCGGTCGCCGGTGTCGTACTTGACGTACAGGAAGGTGCGGGAGCGGATCGCAACGTAGCTCGGCGGAACCCCGGCCGCGTAACCCTGATGGTCGGGATCGTGCTCCAGGTTCCGCGGCCGATGGTGTTCGATCAACGCGTACGACCGCCAGGGAACCTGATCACCGTGCAGCAGCGGCACCAGGCTGCGTCCCTCGACGTCGGACGGCGTGGGCGCGCCGGCCAGTTGCTCGAAGGTGGGCCGCAGGTCGACGTTCTGGGCCATGTCGGTATTGACCGAGCCGGCGGGAATCCCCGGGCCGGAGACGATCAGCGGGACCCGGATGTCGGTGTCGTACGCGGTCTGCTTCCCGGAGACCAGCGTGTGCTCGCCGAGGTGGTAGCCGTTGTCCGAGCTGAACACGATGTCGGTGTTCTGCAGCTCACCGACCTGCTTCAGCGTCGCGACGATGCCGGCGACCAGTCGGTCGACGCTCTGCACCACCTCGACCTGGGCTTCCCAATCGCGGTTTATGTTGGCGAGGATGCGCGCGTCGACCGGTTTGCGGCCCACCATCCAGCGCGGCGTGGGGAACGGAAGCTTGTTGAACGCCGGGGTGCGCGGATATCGGATCCCGGCGAACGTCCCCTTGTCCTGCGGCGCCGGGATCCACGGCTTGTGCGGGGAGAACGTGGCCACCTCGAGCAGGAACGGATCAGGGTGCTCGGACGCACTCTGGATGTAGTGGGCCGACCGGCGCAACAGGAAGTCGTTGATGTAATCGCGCGGGCTGTGGCCGTACTGCCGCATCCGGTGTCCGTCGGCGATGCGGTAGCCGTAGGCCGAGTAACCGCCGGGGCCGACGCCGACCCACCGCGTCCAGCCCGGCGGAACGTACGGGCCGTGGATGACCTGCTGGATCGGGGTCGCGCTCGCGACCGGCTGGTAGCCGTTGAGGTACTTGCCCATGAACGCGTTCCGGTAGCCGGCGCGGAACAGCGAGGTCGCGAACGTGCTGCGGTCCTCGTGCAACTGCTGGAACTTCGCATAGCCGCCGTTGGGTGGAGTGTTGGTGATCACATGCGTGTCGTGCGGGAAGCGTCCGGTGAAGATCGACGCCCGGCTGGGGCAGCACAGCGAATCGGTGACGGTGTAGTGCGTGAACGTCATCCCGGTCTTCTCGAGGGCCTGCACGTGCGGCATGTACTTCACCAGCGGCCAGGCCAGATCGTCGGTGAGCACGAACACGATGTTCGGATGATCCGGGCTCGCAGAGACGCCGGTCGCCGGCGGGTTGGGCAACGAGCTGATCTGTGGCGGCGAACTTCCGCAGGAGGTGAGAACGAACGCAAGGACGGTGATCAGGAGGGCGGCAAGGTTTTTCACTGCCCGCCATCTTTTCAGCTCGATCATCGGGGCGCCGTATTGCCATCACCGGCTTCCCAGCATGCGACTGCGCCGTGACAGTTGATCAGGCCGTTCGTGATTCTGTCGAGTGCTGCGATACGCGCGGGAGACAGGCTCGCCCCGAGGTTGTGCAGCTCGTAAGGATCCTTGGCGATGTTGTAGTACTCGTGCTCGCCCGAGGCGTAGGTGACGTACACGAACTGCTTGGCGCGGATCGCGGTGTACGACGGCGGGATCTCACCGGTATAGAAGCTCTGCGTGTCCGGATCGGCGGCATTGTGGGCGTCGTACTTGTGCTCGACGAGTGCGTACTTTCGCCACGGCTTGGTCTGCCCTTGGAGCAGCGGAACCATGCTGCGGCCGTCCACGTCGGGCGGCGTGGTGGCGCCGGCCAGCTGCTCGAAGGTGGGCCGCAGGTCGATGTTCTCGACCATGTCGGAGTTGACGCTGTGTGCCGGGATGTTCGGCCCGGCCACGATGAGCGGAACCCGGATGTCGGTGTCGAAGGCGGTCTGCTTGCCGGACTTCAACCGGTACTGGCCGAGGTGGTAGCCGTTGTCGGAGCTGAACACGAACACGGTGTTGTTCGCCTGGCCCGAGTCACGGACCGACTGCTCCAGCGCACCGACGAGCCGATCGACACTTTGCACCGCCTCGACGCGCAGTTGGTAGTAGTGCTGGATCTGTCGCAGCTGCCGGCGGCTCAGCGGCGGGCGGCCCCGTAGCCAGGCGGGGGCAGGGTGCGGCACGCGGTCGAAGGCCGGGGTGTGCGGAGCCTGGATGCCCGGGAAGGTCCCGAGGTCGGCCGGGGCGGGCGTGTACGGGAAGTGCGGCGCGAAAGTCGCCACCTCGAGCATGAAGGGGCGGCTGGTGGACGGGTCCGCGCCGATGAACTGGGTGGCGCGCTGCTGCAGCACCGAGGTGAGGTAGTCCTCGGGCAGGTTGGCGTGCCAGGAGACGCCATGCCCGTCCGCGATGTTGTAGTCGTACTCGGGGTAGCCGTCGCCGACGCCGCCCCAACTCGTCCAGCCCGGTGGCACCCAGGCGCCACCGCTGGAATCCTGCCCCGCCGGCGGGCTCGGGTAGTACTGGTTGAGGTACTTGCCGAGAAACCCGGTGCGGTAACCCGCGGCCAACAGCGAGGTGGCGAAGGTGCTCTTCTCCTCACCCAGGTCGTGGAAGCGCGCGAATCCGCCCTTGGGACCGGTGTTGCCCAGGACATGCGTGTCGTGCGGGAACTTGCCGCTGAAGATCGACGCGCGGCTCGGGCAGCACAGCGAGTCGGTGACCGTGTAGTTGCTGAAGGTCATGCCGCGCCGCTGCAGCGCGAGCACATGGGGCATGTACCGCACGAGGTCCCACGACAGGTCGTCGGTCAGTACGAAGACGATGTTGGGATGGTGGGAAGTGGCTGCGCCGATGCTCCGGGTCGGCGTCGGCAGCGGCGGGTAGTGCGTACTGCTCGTACAGGCCGCCAGCGAGGCGACGACCACGGCGAGCGCGACGAGCCAGGTGCCCGGGGCACCTCGAGATCGGCGACTCGCCACGTTGCTCCTTCAGGAACCGAGTGCTCAGGCCGCCTGCCGTTAAGCGACAACTGAATAATTACTCCGCGCCGGCGAAGAATGATCTTATGAGGTCAGTTCGCTCTCAGATGACTCAGCCGAACTCGACGCCCTGCGCGAGCGGCAGCTCGGTCGAGTAGTTCACCGTGTTGGTGGCGCGACGCATGTAGGCCTTCCACGCGTCCGACCCTGACTCGCGGCCGCCGCCGGTCTCCTTCTCGCCGCCGAACGCGCCGCCGATCTCGGCGCCGGAAGGCCCGATGTTGACGTTGGCGATGCCGCAGTCGGAACCCTCTGCGGAAACGAACCGCTCGGCCTCGCGGACGTTCATCGTGAAGATCGACGACGAGAGCCCCTGAGGGACCTCGTTGTGCATCACCAGGGCGTCATCGAAGTCGTCGTAGGTCATCACGTACAGGATCGGCGCGAAGGTCTCGGCGCGGACGATCTCGCTCTGGGTCGGCATCCGTACCAGGGCCGGCTGCACGTAGTAGGCGTCGCCGTTGTCGGCCGTGTCGTCAGCAAGCACCCGCTCGCCGCCGGCGATCAGCTCGCCGCCGTTGGCCTGCGCCTTCTCCAGGGCGGACACGTACCCCTCGTAGGAGGCCTCGTCGATCAGCGGGCCGACCAGGGTGCCGTCGGCAAGCGGGGAGCCGATCGGCAGCGTCTCGTAGGCGGCCTTGATCCGCTGGACCAGCTCGTCTGCGATGGACGAATGCGCGATCACGCGGCGCAGCGAGGTGCAGCGCTGCCCGGCGGTGCCGGCGGCGGAGAAGACGATGCCGCGCACGGCCAGTTCGAGGTCCGCGGTGGGCGTCACGATCGCGGCGTTGTTGCCGCCGAGCTCGAGAAGCAGCCGACCGAAGCGAGCGGCGACGCGTGGTGCGACCGCCTTGCCCATCCGGGTGGACCCGGTCGCGCTGAGTAGAGCGACGCGGGGGTCGTCGACCAGCGCCTCGCCGACCGCGGCGTCGCCGAGGACGAGCCGCGAGACGTTGTCGGGAGCGCCGACGCGTCGGGCGGCCTCAGACACCAGGGCCTGGCAGGCCAGGGCGGTGAGCATGGTCTTCTCGGAGGGCTTCCACACCACCGGGTCGCCGCACACGAAGGCGAGCGCCGCGTTCCACGACCAGACGGCGACCGGGAAGTTGAATGCGCTGATCACGCCGACGACACCCAGCGGATGCCACTGCTCCATCATCCGGTGACCCGGACGTTCGGAGGCGATGGTGAGGCCGAACAGCTGGCGCGACAGGCCCACGGCCAGATCGCAGATGTCGATCATCTCCTGGACTTCGCCGAGGCCCTCGGAGCGGATCTTGCCCGCCTCGATCGAGACCAGGGCGCCCAGGTCGGCCTTGTGCTCGCGCAACAACTCGCCGAGTTCGCGCACGAGCCGGCCGCGCACCGGACCGGGGACCGTGCGCCACACCGCGAACGCGTCCTGGGCACTGCCGACGATCGCGCGGACGTCATCGGCGGTGTGCGCGGGCACGCGGGCCAGCTCGCCACCGGTGATGGGGGAGCGGGCGACGAGTGCGCCGTCCCCGCTGAGCTCGCCGACGCCGAGGCGGGCCAGGATCTCGCGGGTTTCGGTGACCAGATCGTCGTGGGTAGGCAGCGCGGCAGCCATGATCTCTCCTCTATCGTTGCTTACGACTCAACAGTCTATGCCGTAAGTTGTACTTATGGCCAACGGTGACCTGGACGTAGGGCGGCTTCGCCTGCTGCGCGAGGTCGGGCTGCGCGGCACGATCGCAGGCGCGGCCCGGTCGCTCGGTCTGACGCCGTCCGCAGTGTCGCAGCAGCTGGCCGTGCTGGAGCGGGAAGCGGGGACGTCGCTGGTCGATCGTTCGCCGCGCGGCGTGTCGTTGACCGGCGCGGGACATGCCTTGGCCGCGCGCGCAGGCGAGGTGCTCGACGTACTGTCCGCCGCGCGGGCCGACCTGGACCGGATGGGCGGTGCGCTGGGCGGCCCGGTCACCGTGGCCGCTGTGGCCAGTGCGGCGCTCACCTTCGTCTCGGCCGCCGCCCGCGACCTCGTGCGCACCCATGCCGGCATCGACTTGACGGTCGAGGTGGCCGAGCCGGAGCGATCCGTCGCGCTGCTGCTGGCCGGCGACGTCGAGGTCGCGATCGTCGACGAGTACGACTACGTGCCGCTCGCGCTGCCGGACGGGATCGTTGCGCGCGACCTGTTGGCCGAACCGCTCGTCCTCGTCGCGCCGGCGGGCTGGGACGGCTGGCCGGAATCGTCCCAACCGGCCCTGGCCGATCTGGCTGCCGAGAGCTGGATCATGCCCCCGGACGACGCGACGTGTGGACGGGCCGTGCGCTCGGCCTGCCGGGCGGCAGGGTTCGAGCCGGACGTGCGGTGGACCAGCGACGACATGCTCGTGCTCGTACGCGCCGTCGCGGCCGGACACGGGATCGCGGTACTGCCCCGGCTGTCGGTGGCCGCCGATGCGGGACGGGTCGACCTGCGGGCGCTGCGCAGTCCTGTGCTGGGGCGACGCCTGCGCGCCGTCGCGCGGGCCTCCGCGCTGGCCCGACCGTCGGTGAGCGCCGTCGTCGATGCGATCGCGTCGCAGGCCGCGCGCGGGGCGTCATGATCAAAAGTTCCGATTTGTGCACCGACTTTGGCGCAAACGGCCGTTTTTAGCAGAGCTCAGGTTGACTTCTCGGAACGACACGCGTGTAATTTCCTCGTTGTCGTTAGAACACCGACGACCCCCGCACAAAGCTTCAGGAGGGCACCATGACGGAGCTGTCCCACAATCTTGCCGAAGCCGACCTCAACGACTTGTTCGGTTTGCCGGACGAATCGGGCTGGCAGGAGCGCGCCCTGTGCGCCCAGACAGATCCGGAGGCCTTCTTCCCTGAAAAGGGCGGCTCCACCCGCGAGGCGAAGAAGATTTGCACCGGGTGCGAGGTCAAGGGCGACTGCCTCGAGTACGCACTCGAGCACGACGAGCGGTTCGGCATCTGGGGCGGTCTCTCCGAGCGTGAGCGCCGGCGCCTCAAGCGTCGCGCTGTGTGATTTTCGCCCTGACTTGTCGCGATCTGACCCACTCGCTGCGCTCCGACAGCGGTGGTGATCACGTTTTCCTCCCGAATGCTCGGTTCGTCTGGCCGTAACCGAACATCCGGGAGGAAGACCTGATCATCTGCGGAGCCCGGGCAGCGCGCTAGTGGTGGATCGGGCCGGTCTGGACTACTTGGAAGGCTGACCCGGGGACCCGCTTGAGCTGGTCGAGGTCGGCGTCATTCCAGCCGCGCCACGTGGCGCCGCTGATGAACCAGTTCGAGCCGTTGTCGGAGACGAACATGCCGTACTTCTTCAGGCAGGCCAGGACGATCCGCGCCGCGCCGTGGAAGTGCGCGAGCGAGAACGAGGACTTGAGCCGGAACCGGGCTCCCATCGGCGGAGCACCTCGGGTGGAACCCGCCTCGTGCGTCGCCGGATGGATGTAGCCGTGCTGCGTCTCGGACACGGTGAACCGCAGCGCGTGGTCGATGTGCCCGGCCCGAATCTCGGCGGGACGGACGAGACCTGCCGAGATCGGCAGCCCGGCCGCGTCGGCCGAGGTCCAGCCCGCGGGCCGCAGCCGGTCAGAGCGCAGGTTGAAAACTGCGCCCGAGGCGGCAGCCCAGCCGCGCTGGGTGCGATGCGCGGCGTACAGCTCGTACAGGTGGCAGTTGTGCGAAGCGACCAGCACGTGGCGGTCGCTGCCCGCCTCGATACGCGCCGAGTGCGGCACGGGGTACGGCCCCGGATCGCTTTCGCTGCCGTAGGCGGTGAACCGGATCGGCAGCTTGCGCTGATCGGCCGGGACGACCGTGAGCGGGATGCCGTAGGACGGGTTCGACCCGAAGTCGGGGTGCAGATGCACGCTGCGGCCGACACTTCGCACCCACGCGGCCGAGTGCGGACTCAGCGGGGCGTGGCTGATGTCGCGGCGCCACGGGTTGTCCGCCGGAAACAACGCGCACCCAGCAATCCGCGGCACCGCCGCCGCCCGGGAAGAGCCCGCAACCGACGCCGCTGGTGAAGCGCCCGCGGCAAGCCAAGGCCGTGCGAGCGCCGGCGAGCAAGCGGACAGCACCAACACGGCGACCACCACGCGATGGGCGCTCGCGCGAACAGCCCGGCGATCGCGCGAGCTGCGACGTCGCCGCGAAATCGCGGAGTGTTCTTTGCGAAGCGATTTCGGCGAGTTCAAGCCGGCGGGTCGATCTCGTCGACGTCGCGGCCGAGCAGTTCCGCGACCAGTTCGGCTACCACCATGAAGATCAGGTCGGCACGATCGTCGCCTTCTCGAGCCCGCGCCTCGACCGGGCGCCGGTAGACCACGATCGTCGGCGCCGTCGCGCCGGGCACACCGGGCCGCAGCAGCCGGCCCAGCGGCACCCCGCGGTCGACGATGACCTCGGGATCGAACTCGATCACGGTGCCGCGCGAGATCGCCGGCACCTCCTCGACTGCGAACTCGACGCCCTCGAGTTCTGCCGCCCAGCGTCCTTCGAGCTCTTCGACGGCGTCGAGGACAAGATCGTCGAACTGCTGGCCGCGGGTGCGCTGGCGGGGCACGACGTGCGGTGCGAGTTCGCCGCGCAGCCCGCGCCCGCGGCGATCGCGGCCCGGCCCACGCGGGGCGGTGCCGGGGCGTCGGGAGTTACGCACGCGCCAAGACTACGGCGACACGGCCGGGCATAAGTGCGGACAATCTGCGAACAACGCCGCCCCGGGCGCTATCGTCCGGAGCGTGACTGTCCGCAACGGTGCGCGATGAGAACCGGAACCAAGGTGCTCATGTCACCGCAGGGCCACCTGGGTGGTGCGGTGATGTCAGCGTGAGAACCGGAACCAAGGTGCTCATGTCACCGCAGGGCCACCTGGGTGGTGCGGTGATGTCAGCGTGAGGGTTGTCCGCAAGTGCACCCGCACAGGGTGTGCGCGCTCTGCTGTTGCCACCCTGACCTACGCCTACGCCGACCTGACGGCGGTCGTGGGGCCGCTCGCGACCTATGCCGAGCCGCATTCCTACGACCTGTGCGAGGAGCACGCGGTCCGGCTGACCGTGCCCCGGGGTTGGGAGGTGCTGCGCCACGTCGGCGAGTTCCCGGCCCCGATCCCGCACGCCGACGACCTCGAGGCGCTCGCCGACGCCGTGCGCGAGGCGGCGCGCGTCGAGCACCCCGCCGGCACCGACCACGGAGCCGAGATCGGCACTGCGCGCCGCGGACATCTCCGCGTCGTCCCACCCGTCCGCTGACCCGATCACGCTGCGCCAACTAGGCTGCGCGAATGGATCTGTCCCGGGTCGTCAAGGCGTACGACGTTCGCGGCATCGTTCCCGATGACTTCGACGAACACGTCGCGCGGGCGCTCGGCGCCGCGTTCGTGGACGTCGTCGGGGCGACCGAACTGCTGACCGCACACGACATGCGCGAGACCGGCCCGGGGCTGGCCCGCGCATTCGCCGACGGTGCGCTGCACCGCGGCGCCTCGGTCATCGAAATCGGCCTGGCGTCGACCGACATGCTGTACTTCGCGTCCGGACACCTGGGGCTCCCGGGCGCCATGTTCACCGCCAGTCACAACCCGGCGAAGTACAACGGCATCAAGTTCTGCCGCGCCGAAGCTGTGGCGGTCGGACGCGACAGCGGTCTGGCCGAGATCCGGGCGGCTGCGGAGCGCTACCTGACCGACGGCCTGCCGTCCGGTCGCGGGAACGGCACCGTCCTGCAGCGCGACATGCTGGCCGACTACGCCGCATACCTGCGCGGGCTCGTCGACCTGCGTCACGGCCGTCCGCTCAAGGTCGTCGTCGACGCCGGCAACGGCATGGCCGGGCACACCGTCCCCGCCGTCCTCGGCGATCAGGTGCTCGAACCGCTGCCGATCGAGATCGTGCCGATGTACTTCGAGCTGGACGGCACCTTCCCCAACCACGAGGCGAACCCGCTCGACCCCGCCAACCTGGTCGATCTGCAGCAGCGAGTCGTCGACGAGGGCGCCGACATCGGGCTCGCCTTCGACGGCGACGCCGACCGGTGCTTCGTGATCGACGGTGCGGGCGCCGCGGTCTCGCCCAGCGCGATCACCTGCCTGGTCGCGGTCCGCGAACTGGCCCGCAGCCCCGGCGCGCTCGTGATCCACAACCTGATCACCTCGCGAGCCGTCCCGGAGGTGATCACCGAACACGGCGGCACGCCCGTGCGCACGCAGGTCGGGCACTCGTTCATCAAGGCCGAGATGGCGCGCAACGGCGCGGTGTTCGGTGGCGAGCACTCGGCGCACTACTACTTCCGCGACTTCTGGTTCGCGGACACCGGGATGCTCGCCGCGATGCACGTGCTCGCCGCGCTCGGGGAGCAGCCCGGTCGGCTCGCCGAACTCGTCGAACCGTACGCCCGTTACGTCGCGTCCGGCGAGATCAACTCGACCGTCGCCGACCAGACCGCGGCCCTTGCCGCCGTGCGGGCCGAGTACGAGAGCGAGGCCGTCTCGGTCGACGAACTGGACGGGCTGACCGTCGCGCTGCCTGACGGCAACTGGTTCAACGTCCGCGCGTCCAACACCGAACCGCTGCTGCGCCTGAACGTCGAAGCCGGCACCGCCGAGGACATGCAGCGGTTGCGGGACGCCGTACTCGCCGTGATCCGTCGCTGAGGAGGACAGCCATGGTCGATCCCGAACTGCTCGAGATACTCGCCTGCCCGAGCGAGGACCACGCCCCATTGCGCATCGACGGCGCCGAGCTCGTCTGCACGTTCTGCGCCTCGCGGTTCCGCATCGAGGACGAGATTCCGGTGTTGCTGCTGGACGAAGCGGTGCCCGGGCCGGCCGGGTTCGGCCGGCGCGCCGAGGGTTGAGACGACGGTGTTCGACGAAGCCGTCCTCGACGACGCCGATCTGCTGCAGCGGCGCGACAGCACCCGCCTGCTGTGGAGCCTGGCGACCGCCGGAGCGCAGGTGCGCCGCGCGGTCGACATGGTCGGCGAGTTCGGTGTCGACCGACTGTCCGGCGAGGTGCCCCGGGCGCTGCTCGTCGCCACCGACGCGCCGCCCTCGAGCGCGCTGCGTCTGATCACCCGGCTCAGCTGCGAGGCCACCCCCGCGCTCGCATGGCACGGGGTCGAGCTGCCGCGGTGGGCCGGTCCGTCGGACGCGCTGCTGATCGGGGCCGTGGACGGGCGGCACCCCCGCCTGGCCGAGCTGGCCGCACAGGGCACACGGCGCGGGCTGGCCATGGCGGTGGTCGCACCGGGAGGGTCGCCGACCGCGTCCGCGGCCGCACGTTCGCCCGTGCACGTCTTGGCTCCCGAGTTGCATCCGCACGCATCGCGTTGGGCGGTGCTCGCCCCGCTGCTGCAGGCGCTCGACGCGCTCGGGCTGCACTCGGTGCCGCCGGCGCTGCTCGCCCGGATCGCGGACGCGCTCGACGAGACCGCCGAGGCGTGCCGTCCGTCCGGCGAGCTGTTCACCAATCCCGCCAAGGCACTGGCCGCGGAGTTCGCCGAGGCCCGACCGTTGATCGTCGGGGCCGGAACGCTCGCGAGCGTGGCAGCCCGGTCCACCGCCGATGCGCTGCAGATGGCGGCGGGCTCGCCCGCCGTCGCTGTGAGTCTGCCCGACGGTGCCGGACGGGCGGGAGCCCTGCTGCGCGGTGCGGCGCCCGCGCCGAGCGAGGAGGACTTCTTCCGCGATCGGATCGATGACTCCGCGCCCCAGCGCGCCCGGCTGCTGGTGATCGGCGACGACGGCACCGCCGACGACGCGTCGCTCGGGGATCGCTCCGACGCGCAGATCCAGCTCGACGAGATCGCGGCGCGGCGCGCGGCGGCGACGCTGCGCCTGCTGGCCGACGAGCTCGGCGTGCGAGCGTCCAGCGTCGATGTACCCGACGGTCCGCCGCTGGCCCGCTTCGCCGCAGCCGCAGCGTTCGGCGAGTTCACCGCGGCATATCTCGGCTTCGGTCTGGGCTTCGATCCTGGCGCACCACGACCGGCCGAGATGGGGCACTGACCATGAGCCACGGCGGCGGCACGAAGGCGATCATCGCCGCACTCGGCGCCAACCTCGGCATCGCGTTGATCAAGTTCGTCGCGTTCGCGTTCACCGGCGCGTCGTCCATGCTCGCCGAAGCCGTGCACTCGGTCGTCGACTCCGCCAACCAGGGTCTGCTGCTGGTGGGTGCGAAATCGTCGCGCCGGCGGGCCGACAAGGAGCACCCGTTCGGTTACGGCAGGGAGCGGTTCGTCTATGCCTTTCTCGTCGGGCTGATGCTGTTCTCGGCCGGCGGATTGTTCGCGCTGTACGAGGGCATCGAGAAGATCCGCCACCCGCGCGCCCTCGAGGACCCGGTCATCGCGATCGTCGTGTTGTTGATCGCGATCTGTCTGGAGGGCTTCTCACTGCGCACCGCGATCGCCGAGTCGCGTCCGCACAAGGGTCAGGACACCTGGATAGGTTTCATCCGCCACGCCAAGGTCCCGGAGCTGCCGGCCGTCCTGCTGGAGGACGTCGCCGCACTCACCGGGCTGAGTTTCGCGTTGCTGGGCATCGGGATCGCTGAACTCACCGACCAGCCGATCTGGGACGGCATCGGCACGTGTGCGATCGGCGCGCTGCTGATCACGGTCGCGGTCGTGCTGGTGATCGAGACGAAGAGCCTGTTGATCGGTGAATCCGCCGCGCCGGTAGCCGTACAGGCGATCGAGGACGCGTTGGCCGGCGAGGGCGTCGAGCGGGTGGTGCACCTGCGTACGATGCATCTCGGTCCGGAGGAGGTGTTGGTCGCCGCGAAGATCGCGGTCGCGCCCGAGGCGCAGCTTGCCGACGTCGCGCGCGCGATCGACGCCGCCGAGGCGCGGGTGCGCAGCGCCGTCCCGTCCGCCCGGCTCATCTACCTGGAACCGGATCTGGATCGCAGTGTCCAACCTTCCTGACGTCTTCCCGATCGGCGGCGCGCTGCGCCGCTACGCCTGGGGCTCGACCCACCTGATCCAGGACCTGCTCGGTGACACGCCGGACGGGCGCCCGGCGGCCGAGCTCTGGTTCGGCGCGCACCACGGCGACCCGTCACCGGCGCTGGGCACGACCCTCGACCGGCTGCTCGCCGACGAGCCGTTGCCGTTCCTTGCCAAGATCCTCGCCGCGGAGCAGGCCCTGTCGATCCAGGTGCACCCGACCCGGGCGCAGGCCGAGGCCGGGTTCGACCGCGAGGAGGCCGAGGGCATCCCGCGCGACGCCCGCGAACGCAACTACGTCGACCGCAACCACAAGCCGGAACTGCTGTGCGCGCTGACCCCGTTCGAGGCGCTGTGCGGGTTCCGTCCGGTCGAGCGCACGCTGGCACTGCTCGACGAGGTCGCCGTGCCGGAACTGGCGTTCGTCGCCGACCTGCTGCGCGGGCCGGACGGGCTGCGCGCCGCGTTCACCGCGGTGCTGAACCATCCGGATCCGGCCGGACTCGCGCACTCCCTGGCGGCTGCCGAGCACCCCGATCTGTGGCCGGTGCGGCGCGCGGCCGAACACTTCCCGGGTGACGTGGGCGTCGTACTCGCCGTGCTGCTGAACCCGGTGCGGCTGGAGCCGGGGCAGGCGATCTACCTCGGCGCAGGCAACGTGCACGCCTACCTACGCGGGATGGGTGTCGAGGTGATGGCGAGCAGTGACAACGTGCTGCGCTGCGGGCTCACGTCGAAGCACATCGACGTGTCCGAGCTGCTGGCGATCACCGATTTCCGCGAACTCGAGGACCCGGTGCGAGAGCCCGTCCAGGTCGGCCAGGGGTGGTGGGACTACCCGGTGCCGGTGCCAGACTTCCTGCTCAGCACCGTCGATCTGGACGCGAACGGCGGTTCGATCGACGCGACGGCTGTGGTGCCGCAGATCCTGTTGTGCGTGACCGGCCGTGTGATCGTCGGCGTCAACGACAGACGCGTCGAACTCGAGCCGGGGCATGCGGCGTTCGTGCCGACCCCGCAGGGGAACATCGTGCTCTCCGGCACCGGGCGGGTGTGCGTCGTGGGGTCGCGCGCGGACTGATCCGCTACGGCGCCCAGGGGGACGGTGTGTCCTTGGCGCCGAAGTAGTCGCCGCCCTTCGCGCGGGGGTCGTCGGTGCCCCATTCGACCGGGCCGTCCTTGCTCGGGAAGTGCTTGCGGCAGTGGATGTAGCTCGTCGACAACTCCAGCACCACCCAGCGTTCCGGCGTCCGCCCGGGGAACTCGACCGCGGCCAGCTCGGGGTAGTCGGTGGCGGCGTCCTCGAGCCCGAGCACTCGCGTGGTGCCGCGCAGGTGCAGCCCGATGCGCACCGAGTGGTCGAGGAACATCAGGTGCGCGGACGGATTCTTGACCAGATTCCCGACAGTCGTCATGACGCCGTTGCCGCGCAGCTCCGGCCAAGCCACCGTGCGCTCGTCCAGCACCACGACGAAGCCGGGGTCGCCGAACCGGATCGAAGCGTCCGGACGGCCTTCGGTGTCGACGCTGGCCACAACCATCTGTGTCTGTTCTGCGATGAACTGCACCATTTGCGGCGTTAGTACATCGAGCATCTGGTCGCGATAAAACCGTTCTGCGCGTTCGCGCGACCCAAATAGCTCTTGGGCGAGAAACTCGCCCCCGGATTGGGGAAATGAACTCACGGTGTCGTGGCTCCTGACGGGACGACTGTTTCGTCCGGTTGTGGAAGCTTTTCCCAACTATGATGCAGTGGTTTCTGAGGAGTCCAACCGCGCTCAGCGCAGTCCATGGCAGTATCGCCGGATGCTCACGGACTGATTCGCGCGGGTCGTGATCATTTGTCTAGGTTTTCGGTCGTTGACCTTGGAGGCTCGAACATGGGGATCCGTCGCTGGCTCGGCTTGCCCGAGCGTGAGGCCGCCTCGAAACGGGAGCCGCAGCGCACGGCTGCGCACCAAAGACAGCCCGGCGGGGCGTCGGAGGCCTTCAACGACTTCGCCATGACCGCGCCGATCTCGGACGTCGTGCAGGCCGCGCGCGCGAGCGATGCGACAACGGTCTTCACCCCCGCCACGGGTTCGCCTTCCGCCGCCCCGACCCCGGCCCCGCCCACACGTCGGGCACCCGAGCCGCAGCCGCCGCAGGACCAGCGCACCGGCTCGCTCGTGGTCGGCGCCACCGGTAGGGAACCGGTGACGCCCGAACTGCCGTCGTTCTACAAGCCGCCGCAGCCTGCGCGCCCGTACTCGCAGCCGCAACTGCTGACCAAGTACTCCGACTACGACCGGTCGGCGCTGCAGGACGCGTGGGCGCTGGTCAGCCACCAGCCCGACAAGCTGGTCAGCGTCTTCTACGCGGAGCTGTTCGTCCGGATGCGGGAAGCGATCACGATGTTCCCGTCCAGCATGACCGAACAGCGGCAGGAGTTCGGCAAGGCGCTGTTGCAGTGGGTCGTGACCGACGACCCGGACGCGATGCGGGTGCACCTGCAGCAGTTGGGCACCGACCACCGCAAGTTCGACGTCGAGCCGCGCCACTACGAGGTCGCCGGCGCCGCGCTCGCGAGTGCCTGGAAGACATTGGCCGGCCCGAAGTGGACGGCACGGCACGAGGCCGCGGTGCTCGGTAGCTACACCCGGCTCGCGTCGATGATGCTCGACGGTGCGATGAAGCACATCCACGAGCCGACGTCGTGGGGTGCCAAGGTCATCGACCACCGGCAGATCCTGCGCGACTTCGCCGTCCTGCGGATCCAGCCGGACGAGCCCTATCCGTACAAGGCCGGCCAGTACCTGACCCTCGAGCTGCCCAGCCATCGCCGCGTGTGGCGGCAGATGTCGATCGCGAGCGCGCCGCGTCCGGACAACTCCTTCGACATCCACGTGCGCGCCGTCGGCGGCCTGGGCATTTCCGCGGCGCTGGTGCGCAACACGAAGGTGGGCGACCGGTTGCGGCTCGGTCCGCCCCGCGGTCACGACCTCGTCGTCGAACCCGGTTCGGTGTCCTCGGGGCTGCTCTGCATCGCCTCGGGCACCGGCGCGGCGCCGATCAGCGCCGTCGTGGAGTCCGTCCTCTCGTGGCAGGACCCGCCCACCCAGCTCGACGTCTTCGTGGGCGGGCGTACGCGCGATGACATCTACCCGGTCGAGGCGCTGAACCGACTCATCCAGTCCCGCGGGCAGTACGGACGGGCGCGGGCGCACGGTGTCGTGTCCGACGACCCCGGCTTCGGCGGTTACCGCGGCCGGATCGAGTCGGTCGTGCCGATGCTGCGCGACTGGGCCTCGCTCGGCGTGGACGTGCTCGTCTCCGGACCGAACCCGATGATCGAGGCAACCGTCGCGAACCTGACGGTGAACCGGGTGCTCACCTCCAAGATCCACTTCGACCAATACGAAGCGACGGCGGCCTGACCTCGCACGTCCCGCCCCTATTGCGCGAGTCCAGTCCGCTCCCGGCCGTCAGTGGTTAGTTCGGCACGTCAGTGGTTAGTTGTAACTGACCACTGTGAGCCGAACTGACCACTGTCCGCGGGCTCGAGGTTGCCGGCCCAGATCGAGGGACGGACGGCGGAGAAATCTGACACGGTCGTGGTAGGTTTGCCGCGATGGAGTCTTTGTCGATCCAGCAGGCAGCCGCCGCGACCGGATGGTCGCAACGGATGCTGCGTTACCTGGAGCAGGCGGGCCTCGTGGCCGCGCTGCGCACGTCCGGGGGGCATCGGCTCTACGGCCCACGTCAGATCGAGCGGCTGCAGAAACTTCGCGAGCTCATCGACTCCTACGGGCTGAACATCACCGAGATCGCGTTCGAACTGCGCATGAGGACCGATCCGGCCCTCGCGCACGCCGTCGACGAGTGGTTCGGCCCGCTGCACCGCGCGGCCGCACCCCCCGGCGCCGGGATCTATCGGCGCCTCGCCGCGCCTGAGCTGCGCAACGTCCCCAGTCAACGAGGAGAGCACGTGACCATCACCCTGACACCCGATTCCGCGGGCAGCGTCCACGACTTCAAGGTCCGGGACCTCTCGCTGGCCGCGTTCGGCCGCAAGGAGATCCAGCTCGCCGAGCACGAGATGCCCGGTCTCATGGCGCTGCGCCGGGAATTCGGCCCGTCCCAACCCCTGGCGGGCAAGAAGATCGCCGGTTCGCTGCACATGACCGTGCAGACGGCTGTGCTCATCGAGACGCTGGTCGCGCTCGGCGCCGACGTGCGCTGGGTCAGCTGCAACATCTTCTCCACCCAGGACCATGCGGCGGCCGCTGTCGTCGTCGGACCGGACGGCACGCCGGACGACCCGCGTGGCGTCGCGGTCTACGCCTGGAAGGGCGAGACGCTGGACGAGTACTGGTGGTGCACCGAGCAGATGCTCACCTGGCCGGACGGCGCGGGTCCTGACTCGATCGTCGATGACGGCGGCGACGCCACGCTGTTGATCCACATGGGCACCGAGTACGAGACGGGTGGCGCCGTGCCGCAGGCCGAGGACACCGACTCCGAGGAGTACAAGGTCATTCTCGAGCTGCTGCGCCGCTCGGTCGCCGATCAGCCGGGCAAGTACACCCGGATCGGCGCCGACATCATCGGCGTCACTGAGGAGACCACGACCGGTGTGCACCGCCTCTACGAGTTCGAACGGGCCGGCACGCTGCTGTTCCCGGCGATCAACGTCAACGACTCGGTCACCAAGAGCAAGTTCGACAACAAGTACGGCTGCCGGCACTCGCTGATCGACGGCATCAACCGCGGTACCGACGTGATGATCGGCGGCAAGCTCGCGGTCATCTGCGGCTACGGCGACGTCGGCAAGGGCTGCGTCGAGTCGCTGCGTGGCCAGGGGGCGCGCGTCGTGGTCACCGAGATCGACCCGATCAACGCGCTGCAGGCCGCGATGGACGGCCTCGAGGTGGTCCAGCTCGAGGACGTCGTGGGGAAGGCCGACATCTTCGTCACCGCGACCGGCAACAAGGACATCATCATGGCGGATCACATGGTCGCGATGAAGCACCAGGCGATCGTCGGCAACATCGGCCACTTCGACAACGAGATCGACATGGCCGGCCTGGCAAAGCTGCCCGGAGTGCAGAAGACCGAGGTCAAGCCGCAGGTGCACGAATGGACGTTCGCCGACGGCCACTCGATCATCGTGCTCAGTGAGGGCCGACTGCTGAACCTCGGCAACGCCACCGGACATCCGAGCTTCGTGATGAGCGCGTCCTTCTCGAACCAGACCATCGCCCAGATCGAGATCCACAAGAATCCTGACAATTACGTCGTCGACGGCAAGCCCACGGTGACCACGCTGCCCAAGCTCCTGGACGAGAAGGTCGCGCGGCTTCACCTCGACGCGGTCGGCGCGAAGCTGACCACGCTCACCAAGCCTCAGGCCGAGTACATCGGCGTCGACGTGGCCGGGCCGTACAAGTCCGACCACTACCGCTACTGACGATTGGCCTAGTAGCAGGGCGACACGCCGCGGCGTGCCCTGCTACGGGGCCAGCCTCAGGCCAGCGCGATCAGGATGCCGATCGCGAATCCGGCCGCGAGCAGCCAGATGATCGTGGGCAACCGTTGGATCATGACGTGTACACCTGCCCGTTGCGCACCTGTAGCGCAACGTGCGGGAGCGGACGCGTCGCCGGGGTGGCGACGACGCGCCCCGTCAAAAGATCGAACCGGCTGCCGTGGCAGGGGCAGTTGATGGTGCCGTTCGATATGGACGAGACCGTGCAGCCCTGATGCGTGCAGATCGCGCTGAATCCGCGGACCGCGTTCGCGCTCGGGCGCACCACTACGACGGGCGGGTTGACGATGATGCGTCCGCTGCCGACCGGCACGTCATCGAGCGCGATGAGCCGGTGCCCGCCGGACGAGGTGCCCGCGCCATACGCGTTCGCCGCCGTCGTGCCGGACGGGCGCCCGTAGGCCGATGAGTTGCGCGCGACGATGAACCCGGCCACGGCACCCACGAGCGCCACCCCCGCGGCATGCGCGGCGGAGCGTCGGGTCAGTTGGGCGGTCATGTCAGTGGAAGCCCCGACCGGGTGAAGAACCAGAACGCAGACGTGAACCACAGCAGCACGAACAGCGTGAAGGTCAGTCCGCCGAGCAACGGGACGAGCCAACCCGGGGTGCCGCGCAGCCGCAGGCCGAGCATCTTGGCGGCGTAGGCGCCGTAGAAGGCGCACCCGAAGATGCTGTGCAGCAGCACCCGCGGCGTTGTGGTCATGAACCCCAGCGACCACACGCAGTGCAGCGCCACCGGAATCGAGACCACAAAGGCGCATGCGCCGCTCCAGCGGTGGACCGGGGTCAGCCAGCGCGGCCGGCTGTGCACGCCGGGCAGCCGACCCCACATCCACAGGGCACTGACCACCTGGACCAGGACGAGCGCGAGCGCCGCGGTCGCGAACCAGGTCTTCATCTGCAGCATGCCGCTGAAGCCGAGCAGGAACAGCGGGCGCAGCGCCGGAGTGTGCGCGTCCGCGTATATCGCGATGGCGAGGCCTACCGCGACGCCGACCAGCAGAACTGCAGCGGTCCGCGTCCGTGCCGACTGCGCGGTGACGGCCATGACGAGCCCTCCCTGACGTTCGCCAGGGTGACACCGCAACGGTCGGTTCGGCAATCAAGACGGCATAAGTTGTCACCAGGTCCGAACAGTCCCGCCCCACCGACAGTGGTCAGTTTCGCCGCACAGTGGTCAGTTGCAACTGACCACTGTCGCTCCAACTGACCACTGTCGGGCGGATCGAGCGGCCGTTGTCCGCGCGAGGTCAGCCCGCGGCGGTCGAGAACGCCGGCAGGTAGCCGCCGGACTGCCCGCTCGCGGTGGGGTGGTAGCTCTGCCCGACATCGGTCCAGTCGACCGAGTGCAACCAGGACGAACTGCCGTCGCAGATCTCGTGCCCGGCCGCGAAGCGCGAGCGCACGTCGGCGAACCGGAACCCGGCCTTGCCGGCCGCGGTCGAGATGACCTGGTCGAGCACGTCCGCCCCCTCGTTGATCTTCGACCGGGACGTGCTGCTGAGCCCGACGCAGAACCAGACCCCGAGGTCGTAGAAGCGTGGATACCCGACCACGACCACCCGCGCGTTGGGCGCGTGCTTCTGCATCGCGCCGTAGGCGCTCGCGAGCTTGGCCGGCAGCTGCGTGCGGGCCTGATTCTCCGCAGCGTTGATGTCGCTGACGCAGGTGCTGGTGCCGTACAGCACACAGTCGGTGAGCACGGTCGAGAACCCGACGTCGTTGCCGCCGATGGTGATCGAGACCAGGGTCGTCGCCGCCGAGAGTGCGCCGAGTTGGTTGCTGATGACATCGGTCGTCTTGGCGCCCGAGCAGGCGAGCGACACGTAGGAGGCCGGGTTGTGCGCCGCCGCCCACAACGCCGGATACGCCTTGGTGCTGCGCTGACAGCTGCCGCTGGCGGCGATGTAGCTGCCGGAACCGACGCCGGACGAGTACGAGTCGCCGAGCGCGACGTAGTTGACGGTCGCGGCCTGGGCGGCGGGCGCCGCGGCGACCGTCGTGCCGAGCGTGACGACCAGGGCGAGAAGTAGGACGGGACGGCGCGATGACAGCCTCATAGATCACTGTCTTGGCACTGCCACACGCCTGTGTCAACACCCCGGCATCCGTGCCGTCCCCGTAGGGAGGTGTCACCATGGGTGCCGTGAAGCCCCGTGTGCTCGTGGTCGACGACGACTCAGCCCTCGCCGAAATGCTCGGCATCGTTCTTCGCACGGACGGGTTCGACCCGGCGTTCGTGAGTGACGGGAGCCGTGCCCTGCACGCGTTCCGCGAGACGAAGCCGGACGTGGTGCTGCTCGACCTGATGCTGCCGGGGTTGTCCGGTATCGACGTGTGCCGGGCGATCCGCGCCGAGAGCGGCACGCCGATCATCATGCTGACGGCGAAGAGCGACACGGTGGACGTGGTCCTGGGGCTCGAGTCCGGCGCGGACGACTACGTGGTCAAGCCGTTCAAACCGAAGGAGCTCGTCGCGCGCATGCGCGCCCGGCTGCGGCAACACGAGGACGTCGTCAGCGAGACGCTGACCATCGGGCCGCCCGACGCCCCGGTCAACATCGACGTGCCGGCGCACCAGGTGATGCGCGACGGCGCCCAGATCGCGCTCACCCCGCTCGAGTTCGACCTGCTCGTCGCCCTGGCCCGCAAACCGCGCCAGGTCTTCACCCGCGAGGTGCTACTCGAACAGGTCTGGGGATACCGGCACGCCGCGGACACCCGGCTCGTTAACGTCCACGTGCAAAGACTGCGGTCGAAGGTGGAACGCGACCCCGAGCGTCCTGAGGTTGTCCTGACCGTCCGCGGCGTGGGGTACAAAGCCGGGCCGCCGTGACGGTCGTCCGTCCCCGCCCCGAGTCGGACACCGACCGCGACGCGCCGGGAGCGAGCCTCGCCGACTCCGGCACGCCGGGGCTGCGGGAACGCGGCGCGGCGGCGCTTCATGCCACCGGCCAACGGCTGACCGGGGTCGGCGGCTGGCTCATATCTCGGTGGCGGCGGTCGCTGCAGCTACGGGTCGCGGCGACGACGCTGCTCGTCTGCGGCATCGTCGTTTTGATCGTCGGCATCTTCATCGTCGACCAGGTGTCCAACGGCATCCTGCGGGCCAAGCGCGATGCCGCCGTCCGGCAGGCGACTGTTGGCCTGGCGTACGCGAGATCGGTCTTCGCACCAACGGACGTCCAAGACGTGAGCTCGATGGTCGAGGCCCGGCAGAAGCTGCTGACGACCCAGACCGCGGGTGGCCGGGGTGCGGGCCTGTTCAGCATCGTCGTCAAGTCCCCGGAATCGCCGGGCAGCAACGACATGACGGTCATTCCCACCTCGTTGCGGTCGGTGGTGCAGCGGGACAACCTCGCCGTGCAGTACGGATCGGTGAACATCGGGCCGGAGGCAGTACCGGTGCACGGCCTGATCGTCGGTGCGCCGGTGCAGGCCAGCAACGGCCTGGTCGAGCTGTACTACCTGTTCCCGCTCACCGCAGAGGCACAGACCATCGCCCTGCTGCAGCGCACGGTGCTGTTGGGCGGCCTCGGGCTGGTGCTGCTCGTCGTGGCCATTGCCCTGCTCGTCACCAGGCAGGTCGTGCGTCCCGTGCGCGTGGCGGCGCAGACCGCCGGACGGCTTGCCGCCGGCGACCTGTCTCAGCGCATCTCGGTACGCGGCAGCGACGACATCGCCCGGCTCGGCCGCTCGTTCAACGACATGGCGGGCAGCTTGCAGCGCCAGATCCGCCGGCTCGAGGACCTGTCCCGCCTGCAGCGCCGGTTCACCAGCGACGTGTCCCACGAGCTGCGTACCCCGCTCACCACGATCCGGATGGCCTCGGAACTGCTGCACGGCGCCCGCGACGACTTCGGGCCCGAGTTGGCCCGCTCGGCCGAGCTGCTGCGCGCCGAACTGGACCGATTCGAGGCGCTGCTCACCGACCTGCTCGAGATCTCGCGCTACGACGCCGGGGTGGCGAGCCTGGAGTCCGAGACGGCAGACCTCCGCGGCCTGGTGACCTCGACGGTCGAGGCCAGCGCGATGCTCGCCGAACGACATGGCAGCGAGATCGTCGTGCAGGCACCGAACGGCCCGGTCTCGGTCGAGATGGACTCGCGGCGCGTCGAGCGCATCCTGCGCAATCTGGTCGGCAACGCCCTCGACCACGGTGAGGGCCGCCCTGTCGTGGTCACCATCGGCTACGACGACGACGCGGTGGCCGTGACGGTGCGCGACTACGGCGTCGGCCTGCGACCGGGAGAGGCCGGTCTGGTGTTCAACCGCTTCTGGCGCGGGGACCCGTCACGCAGCCGGATGACCGGGGGCACCGGCCTCGGCCTGGCAATCAGCCTCGAGGACGCCCGGCTGCACGACGGCTGGTTGCAGGCGTGGGGCGAGCGAGGCTACGGCGCCCAGTTCCGGCTCACCCTGCCCCGCCGGTCGGGCCACACCCTGTTGTCCTCGCCGCTGGCACTGCGGCCCGACGACCGGGACGAACAATGAGCCGCCGCGCCCAGCTGGGCGCCATCTGCGTCGCCGTCGTCCTCGGGCTGGCCGGCTGCACGACCGTGCCCGACTCGTCTGATCCGCAGATCGTCCAGCCGGTCGCCGTCGAGCCGGGCAACCTCCCCCCGCTCGGTCCACCGGACGGCGCCGAGCCGCGCGAGATCGTCGAGGGCTTCCTCGCCGCCAACGGAGACACCGGTCCCTCGCACAGTTCCGCCGTGCAATACCTGACCACCGAGGCCCGTGCCGCGTGGTCCGACACCGACACCACCGTCACCGTCGTCGACCGCACCCAGGTCGGCAACGTCGTGCGCGGCAAAAGCCACAACGGCGATCGCACCGCCAAGATCACCGTCACCGGTCACCAGATCGGAACGATCGACGATACCGGCGCCTACAAGCCGTTCCTGCGTGGCAACGGCAGCGGGCTCGGCGGCGTGCCGCTGTCACAACCCTTCGGGCTGGTACGGGCGAAGGGGCAGTGGCGCATCGATTCGCTGCAGCCCGGCCTGCTGGTGACGGCGGCGCAGTTCGAGGCCTTCCGGCAGGTCGCCGTCTACTTCTTCGACAGTGCCGAACGGAATCTCGTGCCGGAGGCCCGGTACACCCAGCTGTCCGCGCCGACGGACCTCATCCGGTGGCTGGTGACCACCGAACTCGCGCAGCAACCGCCGCAGCCGTTGACGACCGCGGTACCGCAGGCCGGCTCGAAACAGGTGTCGACGACCGTGCCGGCCGACCCGGGCGCGCCGAACTCGCCGGTGACGATCGAGATTCCGGGGGCGAGCGCGCTCGACGGCACGAACCTCAATCGGCTCGCCACCCAGATCTCCGCCACTCTGAAGCAGGTGCTGCAGGTCGACCGGATCGAGATCACCGACGGCGACACGGCGGTGCGGATCCCGGCTGTCAGCAGCACCATCTTCACCCCGGAGCAGCTCTCCGGGCGGTACGCACCCACCCCGCCGGGCAACCAGCTCTACTACGTGAAGGGCGGCGCGGTCTACCAGGAATCCGGCCGACGGATCCCGGGACGCGTGGGCGCGGGAGCCTACGACCTCACTTCGGCCGCGCTGACCGTTACCAAGGCGTCGGACGCGCTGCAGGTCGCCGGGGTTCGCGGCACCGGACCCGGCGCCGTGCTCGACATCTCGAATCCGAAGACACCGGGGGCGCTGGTCGCGACCACCGTGCACGGCAACCTGTCCCGCCCGGCCTGGGCTCCGGGCACGAAGGAGGTCTGGATCGGTGACGGCAAGGAGTTGAAACGGGTGACCGGTCCGCGCTCGGTGCAGACGGTCTCCCTCGAGGTCGCGCAGGGTCAGGCCAGCGGGCGGGTGTCGGCCGTGCGGATCAGCCCGGACGGTGGGCGGGTGGCGCTGGTGCTGAGTGCCGGCAACATCTCGCAGGTCTACATCGGCAACATCGTGCGCAACGGCAACAAGATCAGCGTCAACAACCTCGCCCCGATCACGCCTCAGGCCGTCTACATCACGGACGTCGCCTGGAACGACCAGCTCAAGCTGTTCGTGACCGGCCGGGACACAATCACCACCGAGTCGCAGGTGTACGAGGTGCAGTGCGACGGCTCGATCTGGAACTCGCGCGGCAACCTCGGGCTGCCCGGCGCCCCGATCGTGGTGACCGCGGCGGCCGGGTCCGAGGCGGTCGTGTCGACCGGTAACTTCATCTGGCAGCAGAGCGGCACCACCTGGCAGGGCCTGCTCGACGGCGACACCCGGGGCAGCAACCCGATCTATCTCGAGTAGTTGTCCACAGGCCCGCGCGGCGGATGCCCGAACACGTCACGATGGCCGCGTGCTTGCCGACGCGTTGGGTGACCTGCTGGATCTGGTGCTGCCACGCCGCTGCGTGGGCTGCGGTGCGGCGGGCACCGCGCTGTGTCCGATGTGCGGTGCGCTCCACCCGGTCGATATGGACCTGACCGGCCTGCGGGTTGTCGCTGCGGCGCCGTACCAGGACGGGCTGCGGACGGCCCTGATCGGCTACAAGGAGCGCGGCCGGCGCGACCTCGCCCGTCCGCTGCGGAAGTTGCTGCGGACGGCGGTCGACGAGCTGGGCTGCTCGGCCGCGGTGCTCGTGCCCGTTCCGTCCAGTTCGGCGGCCCGCCGCACGCGCGGGGGTGACCACGTCCGAAGACTGATCGGGCGGGCCTCGGCACGCCCGGTGCTCCGTCTCATCCGCACCGTGCACGACTCGGCCGGGCTCGACACCGCCGCCCGGGCCGCCAACCTGGCCGGAGCGATGCAGGCGGCGCCGCCGCGGCGCATCCGGGTCGCGGTGCTGGTCGACGACATCGTCACCACCGGCGCCACCTTGCGCGAGGCCGCGGGCGCGCTGCGGGCGGCCGGGTGGACCGTCGCCGGCGCCGCAGTCGTCGCTGCCACGCCGAAGCGGGTCGGTCCGGACGCCGCACAGCGGTCTGTTCGTGATCACACGCCTGCTGCACCTGGCACGCGGCGGCAACCCGGTCTAGCGTGAGGACGACCTGACCGATAAGGCGCGCCCTGCTGGTCGCGGCAGCCCGCGCCGACGACATGGTGGAGGTCGCGTGCAGATTGCGCCGGGTGCGAAGCTCAATGAAGGCAGCACCGCAACCAATCGGATGGAAATCGTCGTTCGTGGACGCAACGTGGTGGTGCCGGATCATTACCGGCAACACGTGAGCGAGAAGCTCGCCAAGGTCGAGCGCTACGACCACAAGATCATCAGGGCCGACGTGGAGCTGCAGCACGAACGCAATCCACGCCAGAACGGCAGCTGCCAGCACGTAGAGATCACTTGCCGTACGCGCGGGCCTGTCGTCCGCAGCGAGGCCTGTGCCGAGGACTTCTACAAGGCCCTCGATCTCGCCGCCGAGCGGCTCGAGCGCCGCCTCCGGCAGGCCGCCGACAGACGCCGCGTGCACCACGGCCGGCGTACCCCGAAATCGATGCACGAATTCGCCAGCGTCGGTGCCCAGCCGGACGAGCCGCAGCCGTCCCAGGCCGACGACGACCACCAGGACGGCCCCGGGCGCATCGTCCGGCAGAAAGTGCATCCGGACGAGCCGATGAGCGTGGACGACGCGCTGTTCGAGATGGAACTCGTGGGGCACGACTTCTATCTGTTCCACGACAAGGAGAGCGGGTGCCCCAGCGTCGTCTATCGCCGCCACGCCTACGACTACGGCCTGATCCGGCTGGGTGGTGAAACCGCCGCGGAATGAGGCGGGGATGATCGAATTGCGCCGAACGGCACGGCCGCGCGCGGGCAGCCCGTAGGATTGCCGCCGTGGTCCTTGCAAAGATTCTGCGTGCCGGCGAAGGCAAGATGGTCCGACGACTGTCGCACATCGCCGATCACATCGAGACGCTCGAAGACGACTATGTCGATCTCAGCGACGCCGAGCTGCGCGCGCTGACCGACACGTTCCGCGAGCGGTACGGTGACGGCGAGACGCTCGACGACCTGCTGCCCGAGGCGTTCGCCGTCGTGCGCGAGGCCGCCCGGCGCACCCTGGGACAGTTCCACTACAAGGTGCAGCTCATGGGCGGCGCCGCGATGCATCTCGGCAACATCGCCGAGATGAAGACCGGCGAGGGCAAGACGTTGGTGTCGACGCTGCCCGCCTATCTCAACGCGCTGGCCGGCGAGGGCGTCCACGTCGTCACGACCAACGACTACCTCGCCGGCCGCGACGCGGACTGGATGGGGCGCGTGCACCGCTTCCTCGGTCTGTCCGTGGGCAAGATCCTCAACGAGCTGCCCCCGGAAAAGCGCAGTGCCGCCTACCACTGCGACATCACCTACGGCACCAACAACGAGTTCGGCTTCGACTACCTGCGCGACAACATGGCTTGGTCGCTCGACGACCGCGTACAGCGCGGCCACAACTTCGCGATCGTCGACGAGGTCGACTCGATCCTCATCGACGAGGCGCGTACCCCGCTGATCATCAGCGGCCCGGCCGAAGAGAACCAGCGGTGGTATCTCGAGTTCGCCCGCATCTCGCCGCGGATGAAGCGCGACGAGCACTACGAGGTCGAAGAGGGTAAGCGCACAGTCGCGGTCACCGAGGAAGGTGTGGCGTTCGTCGAGGACCAGCTCGGTATCGACAACCTGTACGAGGCCGCCAACACTCCGCTGGTCGGTTACCTGAACAACTCGCTCAAAGCCAAGGAGCTGTTCAAGCGCGACCGCGACTACATCGTCACCAACGGTGAGGTGTTGATCGTCGACGAGTTCACCGGACGTGTGCTGCACGGCCGGCGCTACAACGAGGGCATGCACCAGGCCATCGAGGCCAAGGAAGGCGTGCAGATCCAGCAGGAGAACCAGACTCTTGCCACGATCACACTGCAGAACTACTTCCGGCTCTACGACAAGCTCGCCGGCATGACCGGTACGGCGCAGACCGAGGCGAACGAGCTGCACCAGACCTACAAGCTCGGCGTCGTGCCCATCCCGACGAACATGCCGATGATCCGCGACGACGAGACCGACCTGATCTACAAGACCGAGGACGCCAAGTTCTCGGCGGTCATCGACGACATCGCCGAGCGGCACGACGCGGGCCAGCCGGTCCTGGTCGGCACCGCGTCGGTCGCCAAGTCCGAGCGGCTGTCGTCCCTGCTGCTGCGCAAGGGGATCCCGCACGAGGTCCTCAACGCCAAACAGCACGCGCGTGAGGCCGCGATCATCGCGAATGCCGGCCGCAAGGGAGCGGTGACCATCGCGACCAACATGGCCGGTCGTGGCACGGACATCATGCTCGGCGGCAACCCCGAGTTCTCGGCGGACCTGTCGCTGCGCGAGCGCGGCCTGACGCCGGACGAGACGCCGGAGGACTACGAGGCCGCGTGGGAGGCCGCGCTCGAGAAAGCGCGCGCCGACACCTCGAAGGAACACGACGAGGTCGTCGATCTCGGCGGGCTCTACGTACTGGGCACCGAGCGGCACGAGTCGCGCCGCATCGACAACCAGTTGCGAGGGCGCTCCGGGCGCCAGGGTGACCCCGGCGAGTCGCGGTTCTACCTCTCGCTCGGCGACGACCTGATGGTCCGGTTCAACGGCGAGCGGGTCGCCGCCATGATGAACTTCCTGCGGCTGCCGGAGGATGTGCCGATCGAGGCCCGTCCGGTCTCCAAGGCGATCCAGTCCGCGCAGACGCAGATGGAGCAGCAGAACTTCGAGATCCGGAAGAATGTCCTCAAGTACGACGAGGTCATGAACAAGCAACGCACCGTCATCTACGACGAGCGGCGCAAGGTGCTCGAGGGTGCAGACCTGTCTGCGCAGATCCGGGCGATGATCGAGGATGTCGTCACCGGGTACATCGACGGCGCCACCGCGAACGGCTACGCCGAGGAATGGGACCTCGAGCAGTTGTGGACGGCGTTGCGCACTCTCTACCCGGTCTCGCTGTCGATCGAGGAGGCAATCGACCAGGCGGGTGGTGAGAAGTCCGACCTCACCCGCGAATTCCTCCTCGAGGAACTGCTCGCCGATGCTCAGGCCGCCTACGACGCCCGCGAGGAGGATCTCGGCGCCGAGGTGCTGCGCGAGCTCGAGCGGCGGGTGCTCCTGTCCGTGCTCGACCGCCGCTGGCGCGAGCACCTCTACGAGATGGACTACCTGCAGGAGGGCATCGGGCTGCGTGCGATGGCCCAGCGGGACCCGCTGGTCGAGTACAAGCGCGAGGGCTTCGACATGTTCGCGGCCATGATGGACGCGATCAAGGAGGAGTCGGTCGGGTTCTTGTTCAACCTCGAGGTCGAGGTCGAGGAGGACGCTGCGCCGGTTGCCGCCGACGCGGTCGGTGCCCAGCCGCAGCTCGATCTGAGCCTGCTCGCCGAGGCACAGGCCGAGCACGAGTCGGCGAACGAGCCGTCGGCGCGCCCGCACGTCAGCGCCAAGGGTCTCGACCGGGACACCGCCCAGCCGAAGGGCTTGGTCTACACCTCACCGGAGCTCGGTTCGGAAACACCGTCCGTCCAGACCTCAGGAGACGGCGGCACACCGAAGCCGAGCAGCAACCGACGTCCGCCGCGCGGTAACCCGAACCGGGGCAGCCGCGGCAACAAGCGCAAGCGCTAGAAGAGACATCGCAGGCGGCTGGGCCGCCGCGCCGTGGAGGAGGACGGCGCGGCGGCCCGCCTGTTCCGAACCGGACCTACGGAGTGGGGGAGGGCGGACCGGTTCGAGACCCTGCGGGCTACGCCGCCAGCGGCAACTAGAGGCCGAACATCGATCGTAGATCGACGGCTGAGGCCGCGTTGCGGAGCAGGGGCAGCCCCGCAACGCTGTCGAGCCAGCGGGTCAGGCTGTAGTGGTTGGCGTTCGTAGTGACGGTCTTGCCGGACAATCGCGGGTCGACGACGACGAACGCGACCTTGTTGCCCTGGCTCGAGTCGTCCTCGTCGAACGTGATGATCACCGTGAGGCGTCCGGCCTTGTAGTCGGCGCCGTTCATGATCACCGGCAGCCACGACTTCAACCATCCGTCAGCGGTCGCCAGCGAGCAGTCGTGCGCGTCGTTGCACAGGTTCGGAGTCAACTCGCCGACGACCGGCAGCTTGCCGGCCGCCACGTCGGACGCGAGTGGACCGCTGCTGGTCGTGCCGCTCGGCACGTCGTTGGCCTGGCAGGCGCTCCGATCAGCGGCGTCGGTCCAGTAGGGCCACGGTCCGTGCCGCGGTGCGTAGTTGCCGCTGCCCGAGGTCTGGCAGTTCGAGGTCATCGACTCCTGGTAGGCCCGTGCCGACACACCTGCGGCGGCGGCCTGGCCCCACACCGAGGGCGCAGCCGGTACGCAGCCGCTCGAGCCGACCGAGCAGTCGCTGGTGACCCCGAACGTGCTTCCGCCGAAGATCGCCAGGTAGTTCGGCAGGCTGGGGTGCCCGACCGCGAAATAGTTCGTCGCGCTGCCGAAACTGTTGGCCAAGCTCGTCAGGTACGGCATCTGGGCCAGCGTCTCGGACTGGCTGTGGTTCTCGAGCGGGATGACCAGGACCTTGTGCCCGCTGGCGGGCGGCGTGCTGCTGCTGGACGGCGGCGGCGTGCTCGACGACGGCGGTGGCGTGCTCGACGACGGTGGCGGTGGCGTGCTCGACGACGGCGGCGGCCGCGTGCTGGACGACGGCGGTGGCGTGCTGGACGACGGTGGCGGCGGCGTGCTGGACGACGGCGGCGCCGTGCTGCCGGACAACGTGAGCGCGAGCCGGGCGGGATGCGCCCCCGTGTTCTCCCGCGAGGCGCACGACCAGCGCCGGTTCGACGCGGTCGACAGCGCGAAGGTGTAGTCGCCCGAGCCGTGGACCGCGGACGTGACGTCGACGGCGGGGGAGTAGCTGTGGCCGGTGACCGCGCCGGTGTGCCCGAGCACGGCCTGCACGGCAGGCTTGTTCTGCCAGGTGAGGCCGTTCTCGGTCCAGCCGTCACCGGCTGCGTACACCGCTGCACCGTCGGCGTTCGACGAGATGGAGTAGCACGAGAACGTCGCCCGGGTGATCGTTTGCCCGGCGGGCACGCTCACCTGGTAGCGGAAGTAGCCGTAGCGCTGCGGGCTGGCGTCGAGGCCGACTGTGGTGGCCGTCCCGTCATTGGTCGACGGGTCCGCTGAATTGACGCCGGCATCGGCGACGAGACCGGCGTTCGCCGACGTGGGCGGCGTCGAGGTGCCGCTCGACGGTGGCGTGGACGTCGCGGAGGACGTCGCGGACGACGGCGGTGTGGACGTCGCGGTCGACGACGACGACGAAGTTCCGGGCGTTGCCGGTGCGCTGCCGTAGGCCGCGTGCATCGCATCGAGGTAGGCGCCGTACCCCGAAGCGGAGGACCACTGCGTCGCTGATTCGACAGCGGTTCCTTCGCCCCACTCGTTGAACGTCGTGAGCAGCTGCCAGCGCGCGCCCGAGGTGACCTGGCGGTGCAGGTCGGCGCTGAACCGGCTCAGATCGCGCGGGAGCCGCGGGTTGGATTCGTCGAACTTCCAGAAGCCGGGCGATACCGAACTCGAGTACGTCCCCTGCTGGTCGTAGTCACTGGCGGGGCCGTACTGGTGCCAGGAATCGGGCTGGTCCGGGCAGTTCTGGTAGCCGCTGAACACCTTCAGGTCGATGTAGAACCGCCCGGCGTTGGCGTTGTTCCACCGCGTGGTGACCGAGCAGTCGGTCGAGTGTGAGTTGTAGACGAACAGCACCGGCTTGCCGTTGACCCGCAACCACGCGGGCGACGCCTGTGCCTTGGCGTACAGGTACTGCAGATCGGCGCCCAGTTGCGCGGCGGATGGTGCGGGCGTCTGTCCTTCCGGTTCGTAGTACGGAGCGACGGAGAGGCCGCCGCGCTGGGCCGCCGACAGCAGCAGCGGCAGCCGCTTGTCGGTCGGCGTCCCCTGCCCCCACCACGATGCGATGAACGCGTCGAGTCCGGCGTACTTGGCGGCTGCCACGTGCGCTGCGAGCACGGCGGGGTCAGACGAGTCGTAGTGACCGAGGCTCGGGCTGTAGTGCGTGGCCCAGTGCTCGGTCTCCGGATACCAGGGGTAGTAGAACGCGGCGCGGATCGGCGCGGCGCCGGCCGCCCCGTCTGCTCCGGACGCGGTGCTCAGCACAGCACCGGTCGTCGCGACTGTGGCCAGCACGGCGAACAGCATGCTCAGTAGCCGGAAAGGGTGAGAAGTGGTGCGGCTGATGCGATGGCGACCGCTGTTCGGCGCGCGGTGGGCAGGCATGAAGTTCTGGCTCCAGACGTGCAATCAGCGCCGTTGCGAATGAGTTCGGCGGCGACGGGTGTGGGGGCCTCGATTGCTCGAAGAGCGCAATTCCCGTCGACTGCTGCGGTGTATCGCCGCACTGCCCGATCCAGTTCGAGTCGGCACACGATGTCTGAGTCGGAGCGGGGTCGGCGGGGGCGACGCTCGACTGAACCGGCGATCTTCACTCCGGATGCGTGAGCGGAGATCACGACCGTCTACGCACACGAGAATCGCTCGCGCCGGGGCCGGACCGAGCGTGCGGGTCGCCGCGGCGGCCGGCGTGGCACAGGAACTCCGGTCCCGGGCATCGCGTGCCGGCGCCGGGCGGCGGGCGCGACCTGTCGGGATCGTGACAGCGGTCAGCCGAGAACGAGCTTGGTGCAGCACCAGCGGCTGTGCCGCACCTCGAGCCGCATCGCGATCGCCCGCACCCGTTCGCCGACACGCACCGTGGCGCACAGTTCGGCGACCTGCTCGGCGGGCTCGCTCGATCGCACCGACCGCACGACCGCGCGGTGGGTCCAGTGCGGCTTCTTGAGCCGTTCGGCGTGTTCGAGTTCGCTGCGCAGCCCGTGGGCGACGGCCGGGCTCAGCAGGGACGTCAGCTGATTGACCGGACGGCGTCCGCCGGCCGCCTCGATGATCCCGACGAGCAACCGCTGGCCCCACATGGCCGGATCGGGCAGGACTGCCCGCAGTTGCGACGGTGCAGGCGCCGGCAGGTTGACGCGCCGCCGGCGCGAGCGGGCAAAGGGCAACGGTCGGTCGTTCCGGCCCGGCGCGAAGGCGCCGTCGGCGATCTCGTCGTCGAACGGCGGCTCCCGGCGCGGTGCGGGCCGGACCACGAACGTGCCGGCCGCGCGCCGGATCGTGATGGTTGCGGTGTCCGGCGGGTCGGCGAGTGCGCTGGTCACGGGCGTGCCTCCTCAGATGCGGGACGGTGTGCCGGACGCACGGCACGCTGCGGAGCCGCCAGCACTTGGCCGGGAACGAGATGGTCCGGGTCGTCGCCGATCACCGCGCGGTTGACGGCGAACCAGCGTGGCCATTGCGCGGCGATCCGCCGGGGCGTCGGCCGCCGGTCGAGATGTGCGGCCGCGATCGTCCACAGCGAGTCGCCGGGACGGACGGTGACGACCGTGGCGGGCGCGACGGGCGCTCGACCGTGCCGGGCCGCCGGCGTGGCCTCGGTAGACGGCCCGAGCGGCCAGGCCGGGGCGGGGAGCGGGCGCTCGCTCGGCCAGACCGGCGCGGTGACGGTGGCGGGAGTATGCGGCGTGGTCGCTCCGTGGGCCGAGGCCGCGACCGGGGCGAGCAGCACGCCCATGCCGGTCGCTCCGGCGGCCAGTCGGTAGACCGCGCGCGGCAGCACGACCCGGGCCAGCCGGTCGGCTGCGCGCCCGAGGCTGCCGGGCAGGCGCGCTGCGGCGGCGCTCGCCAGGCCGACGGCCGTCCACAATGCGGCCAGCCACAGCCCGACCGCAGCAAGATCAGCGGTGACCGCATCGACTCCGGCGGCGGCGATCCAGGCGTGCGGTGCGGCGAGGTGGGCGGGTAGTGCCGCGTCGGGCGCTGCCGCCACCAGCGTCGCGACGTCGGCGGCGACGAGCAGCGGAAGTCCGAATCGTCGCATGCCGACCTCCCTCAATTCATGCGTTTGCATCCATTTGCATAAGACAACATGCGAATGAAGGCGTCAACATGAAGCGACGAAGGTTGTGGACAAACTTGCTGCGGGGCGCGCGGCAAGCGTTGATCAACGCCGACTTCCTGCCACATGCAGCGCCGACTCGGCGTCGATCATGAAGAATTGCCGCGTGCGCCGGCCTTACCGGGCCTCGGCCATCCCGCGCTTGAGGGCGTTTCCGATCTCGGTTGCTCGGGTCGCCTGGAAAGCCATCGCGGCCAGTTCCACATCGCCGGGAGGGATCGTGCCGTTCGCCGAGACGTGGCTCGTGCCGTACGGGTTGCCCGCCTGGAACTGAATCGGGTCCAGATACCCGGGCGGGACGATGATCCCGCCGAAGTGATAGAAGGCGTTCGCCATAGCGGTGATGGTCGTCTCGAGGCCGCCGTGCGGGGTCGCTGCAGAGGTGAAGGCGCTGTAGACCTTGTTGGCGAGCTGCCCGCCGGCCCACAGCGGACCGAGGGTGTCCAAGAACTGCTTCATCTGCGCCGCCGGCAATCCGAAACGGGTCGGAGCGCCGAACAGAACGACCTCCGCCCAGCTCACATCGTCAGCGGTCGCTTCGGCGACATGCTGTGTCTCCCGGACGTGACTGCTCCAGCCCTCGTTGGTGGCGATTGCCTCGTCCGGGGCAAGTTCGCGCACCTTTCGTAGCCGCACCTCGGCGGCCGCCTTCTCGGCTGCCTCGGCCGCGGCCACCGCGAGTCGGTACACGCCACCGGTTGCGCTGTAGTAGATGACTGCGACGTTCACTGCGGCCATGGGACCTCCTGGCGGAAGTGACGATCCGGACGCCGTGGGGGCACGTCGCGCGAACAATCAGCGCGAACCGTCAGAGCGTCGGCAGCTCGCTGACGGTCGGGAATCGGCTCGGCGTGAGAGCGGCCGCGTCCCACGGAGCGGCCAGCGACGACGCTTCGCCGCTGCCCGGTTCGCTGACACCCGGTAGAGACGGGACGGGCGCAACCGAGCTGCTCGCCGACCACTGCCCGGGAACCGCGGCCGGCAACGCTTGGCCGTCGAACGCTGTGCTGAGCATGTTCATGAGCAGCGCCTCCACCGTCGATGCCGTCCGCCAACCATCCGCCCCACCAGGCAACGAGTCAACGCCCGCAGGCACGGGTGGACCGGCCGGGCCACCGCGCTGGTGTTTACTGACGGACGTCAACGTCGACGAAGCGGAGCGGCCATGGAGATCGAGATCGTCCGCACCGACGAACTCGGTGACCGCAGCTATGTCGTGCACGACGGCGCGTGCGCCGTGGTCGTCGATCCGCAGCGAGACCTCGACCGCGTGGAGCAGTTGCTGGACCGGCTCGGCGTGACCGTGACGCTGGTCGTCGAGACGCACATCCACAACGACTACGTGACCGGCGGGTGCGAGCTCGCCCGCCGCGCCGGCGCTCGCTACGCCGTCAACGCCGTCGACGAAGTGGCTTTCGACCGGTTGGCTGTTCGCGACGGCGACGTCCTCGAGGCCGGCACCATGCGGGTGGCCGTGCACGCGACGCCCGGCCACACCGACACACACCTCGCCTACGTCGTCACCGACACCACCGGCCCCGACGAGCCGCCCGCGGTGTTCACCGGCGGCTCGCTGCTGTACGGGAGCGTCGGTCGCACCGACCTCGTCGATCCCGACCGCACCGTGGAACTCACCCGTGCCCAGTACCGCTCGGCGCACAAGCTCTCGCGTCTGCTGCCCGACGACACCGCGGTGTTTCCCACCCACGGGTTCGGAAGCTTCTGCTCCTCGGGCTCGGCCGCCGGCGGCGAGGACAGCACCATCGGCATCGAGCGCAGCCGCAACGACGCGTTGACCGAGCAGGACGAGCAGACCTTTGTCGACAACCTCGTCGCGAACCTCACCGCCTACCCGTCCTACTACGTGCACATGGCGCCACTGAACCGCCAGGGTCCGGGCGCGGCCGACCTCGGCACGCCGGAGCCGGTGGATTCGGACGAGTTGGCCAAGCGCATCGCCGCCGGCGAATGGGTCGTCGACCTGCGCGACCGGGTCGCCTACGCCGCCGACCACGTCGGCGGCAGCGTGAGCATCGAGCTCGGCACCCAGTTCGCCACCTACGTGGGCTGGCTGGCTCCGTGGGGCGGGCCGCTGACGCTGATCGGCGCGACACCGGAGCAGATCGCAGACGCCCGCCGTCAGCTCGTTCGCATCGGCGTGGACCACTTGGCCGGCGCGGCGAGCGGCGAGCTCGACGAACTCGCGGGCGACCAACCTCGACGCAGCTTCCTTCGGGTGGACTTCGCCGAGACCCGCGTGCAACGGCCCGACGACGAGTCGATCCTGGACGTGCGTCGCGACGACGAGCGCGTGCGTGGCGGCATCGCGGGCTCCGCGCACGTCCCGATCACCGCGTTGCTGACCCGGCTCGACGAGCTACCGGACGGCCGGCTGTGGGTGCATTGCCACTCGGGCTTCCGCGCCGGTATCGCGGCGAGCCTGCTCGAGCGGGCCGGACGCGAGGTCGTGCACATCGACGACGACTACGAGAACGCGCCCGCTGCCGGATTCGAGGTGGACGCGCCGGCCCACCGCTAGGTTCACGAGCGTGCGTTGGGACGACCTGTTCACCGACCTCGAGGCGCAGGCCGAGGCACTCGACGTCGCGGCGCGCGCGGCCGAGGTCGGCGAACGCACCCGGGTCGAGGTCTCCGGGTTGGGTGTGATCGACCGGTTGCGCGCCGCGGTCGGGACCTCGGTCCGGGTCCGGCTCGCCGGCGGCCTCTCGGTCGGCGGCACGCTGGAACGGGTCGGACCGGACTGGCTGTTGATCGCTGAAGGCGGGGCGCGCGAGTGCGTGTTGGCCGTCGCGGCAGTGCGGTCGGTGTCCGGGCTCGGCCGGCTTTCTGCCGTCCCGGGTTCCGAAGGTGTCGTCGAGTCGCGACTGGCGTTGCGCAGTGCGCTGCGCGGCATCGCCCGCGACCGGTCGGCCGTGCGGGTGCACCTGATCGACGGCGACGTGCTCGACGCGACGCTCGATCGGGTCGGCGCGGACTTCGTCGAGGTCGCCCGGCACGCCCCGGGCGAGCCGCGGCGCCACGGCGAGGTGCGCGAGGTGATGCTGGTGCCGTTGCGGGCGCTGGCCGCGGTGCGCCGGGTAGCAACTTAGTTGCGGTCGGATTCCTCGTCGGTGAACGGGTGCTCGGCCACGAACTTGCGGGTCTGGTCGTAGAGCCTTGCGATGTACTCCTCGAGCTTTTCCCGCTCGACGCGCCACTGCCCCCGACCGCCGATCTTGACCGCCTCGAGGTCGCCGCTGCGCACGAGCGCGTAGGTCTGCGACGCCGAGATGTTCAGAACGTCGGCGACGTCGGCGAGCGTCAAGAAGCGCGCGGAGGGTTCGGTGGCCACGATCGACCAGTGTGGCATTCCGGCGGCCGGGACTCCGTTCGTTGTCCACAACTCCGGTCGCCGCAGGTGTCCCGTTCAGGCACGATATCCGATATGGATCACCCGTCGCCGACGCCGCGGCGGATCGCCATGCCCAGTTGGCTCGACCTGCGCCTGGTGTTCGGCGCGGTGCTCGTCCTCGCCGCGGTGTTGATCGGCGCGACCGTCCTCGCGCGAGCGCGGCACACCGACAAGGAACTGGCGGTGACGCGCGATCTCGCCGCCGGCGCAACCGTCCAGGCCGCAGATCTGCGCCTGGTCGACACGCAACTGCCTGACGACGTCCGTCGTGACGGCGGGTACCTCGACGATGCCGACGACGTCGTGGGGAAGGTGCTCGCGCAGCCCTTGCACAAGGGTGAGCTGGTACCGGCATCCGCGCTGACGGTCGGCACGAGCGCGACCACGGTCAGCGTGCCGTTCGCGGCCGACGCCGCGCCGGCGCTGACCCGCGGCCAGCGCATCGTCGTGTGGCTCTCGACGCCGACGTGTCCGAGCATCGTGCTGCTGCCCGACGTCACCGTCCAGGACGTACGCGCGGCCGACTCGGGCAACTTCAGTTCCGGCGGCACCGGCCAGGACGTCGTGCTCAGCGTCGCACCCGACCTCGCGCAGCGGGTCGTCGAGGCGCTCGCCATCGAGAACGCGACCATCCGCGCCGGGGTGCTCAGCGGCGCGCGGCAGGCAACGAAGGCTGCGCTGCCCGCGCTCGACCCCTGCGCCGCCTCGACGCCGTGAAGCTGCCCGTCCTGGTCGCCGGCGGCGGCGCGGCATGGGAGGCGACTCTCGTCGCCGCGCTCGAGACCAGCGCCACCGTCGCGATCGCACGGCGCTGTGTCGACGTGGTCGACCTGCTCGCCGCCGCCGGCGCCGGACTAGGCCGGGTCGCCGTCGTGGCCGCCGACCTGCGCCGGCTCGACGCCGACGCGGTCGACCGGCTGGTCGCTGCCGACGTCACGCCCGTCGCGGTGGTGCGGCGCGGCGACACGGCTGCGCAGGATCGGCTGCGTGCGCTAGGGATCGACTACACCGTCCCCGATGACGCCGACCCGAACGTCGTGGTCACCGTAGTCCTCGAGGCGGAAACCAGTGGACGGACCGGAGCGGCCCCGCGGTCGGCGCGGGTGTTCGGCGATCCGGCGACTTCGCTAGCGATCCCGCCCGGCGGAGCGCCCGCCGACGGCGCGATACCGGCGCGCAACGGCAGGGTGCTCGCGGTGTGGGGGCCGACCGGCGCGCCGGGACGGACGACCCTCGCCATCACGCTGGCCGACGAGCTCGGCCGGCTCGGCCGGTCCAGCCTGCTCGTCGATGCGGATGTGTACGGGGCGACGATCGCCGCCCAGCTCGGCCTGCTGGACGAGTCGCCCGGGCTGGCCGCGGCCTGCCGGCTGGCGTCCGGCACGAGACTCGACGGTGCCGCGCTGGCCGGGTTGTGCTGGCAGCTGCACCCCCGGCTTCGGGTGCTCACCGGCATCCCGCTCGCCGCGCGGTGGACCGAGCTGCGCGCCCCGGCGATGACCGCGGTCCTCGCCGCCGCTCGACAGCTCGCCGACTTCACCGTCGTCGACTGCGGCTTCTGCGTGGAGTCCGACGAGGAACTGAGCTTCGACACGATCGCGCCGCGTCGAAACGGGGCCACCCTGGCGATCCTCGACACGGCCGACTTGATCCTGATCGTCGGCGCGGCCGATCCGGTGGGC
>DASXJR010000097.1:0-54841 GCA_036497285.1 Jatrophihabitans sp. | reverse complement strand
CTCGGCTATAGGAGGCCAACGATGCTGCTCGCCGACACTCACTATCCGTTACTCAACGTCGTGTGGTCGATGATCGTGTTCTTCGCCTGGATCCTGTGGATCTGGTTGCTGATCTACGTCTACATGGACATCTTCCGCCGCGACGACATCGGTGGCTGGGGCAAGTTCGGCTGGGTGGTCTTCACGATCTTCCTGCCCTTCATCGGCGTCTTCACCTATCTGATCGTCGAAGGCAAGGGCATGGACGAGCGGAAGCAGAAGGACGTTCGTCAAGCGCAAGCCGACACCGACAACTACATCCGGTCGGTCGCCCACAACGGGAACAGCAGCGCCGACCAGATCGCGCAGGCGAACCAGTTGCTGAACTCCGGTGCCATCACCCAGGACGAGTACCAGGCGCTGAAGGCCAAGGCGCTCGCCGGCTGACTTGATCCCGGAGCCGCGTCATGGCGAACATCGCGGCCCCGCGGAAACCCGACCCAGCACATCGCCACGGACGCTGGTGGACCGCTTGGTTCACCAGCATCCCCGGCGTGGTGATGCTGCGGGGATACCACCGATCCTGGCTGAGCTCGGACCTCGTCGCCGGTCTGGTCCTGACCGCGCTGCTCGTGCCCCAGGGCATGGCGTATGCCGAACTGGCCGGCCTTCCGACCGTCTCCGGCCTGTACACCACAGTGGCCTGCCTGGTCGCGTATGCAGTCTTCGGGCCGTCGCGAATCCTCGTTCTAGGCCCCGACTCAGCGGTCTCACCGTTGATCCTGGCCGCGATCACCCCGTTGGTCGCTGCGGGCGACGACCCCGGCAAGGCACTCGTCCTCGCCGGAATGCTCGCCCTGCTCGTCGGCGCGATCGAGATCGGCTTGGGCGTGGCGAAGCTCGGTTTCGTCGCCGATCTGCTTTCCAAAGAGGTCAAGGTCGGATACATGAACGGCCTGGCCGTCGTGATCGTCGTCAGCCAACTTCCGAAGCTGCTGGGCTTCTCCACCGACGCAGACGGGTTCGTCGACGAGGTCCGCGCCCTGGCGACACATCTCGACGAAACGGTAGGGGCGGCCCTGGCTACCGGCGTCACCTGTCTCGTGCTCCTGTTCGTGCTGCCGCGCCTGACCAGGGCGGTGCCCGCCATTCTCGTTGTGATCGTCGGCGCGACCGTCGTGTCAAAGGTGTTCGATCTGGACGGACACGGCGTAGCCACAGTAGGTGCGCTGCCGCAGGGGCTGCCTACGCCGAAGGTGCCGTGGACGAGCTTCGGCGACGTCGGCCCGCTCCTCGTCGCGGCGGTCGGCATCACGTTGGTGTCGTTGACCGACACCATCGCCACATCGGCGAGCTTCGCCGCCCGGCGCGGCGAGTCCGTCAGCGCCGACAAGGAGATGATCGGCGTCGGGGCCGGCAACATCGCGGCCGGGTTGTTCCAAGGTTTCGCGATCTCGAGCAGTGCATCGCGGACGGCCGTCGCCGACACTGCGAAGGCCAAGACCCAGCTGACCGGCGTGGTAGGAGCCGCCGCGGTGGTCCTGCTGCTCCTGTTCTTCAACTCGATTCTCGCGACACTGCCGCAGACGACGCTGGCCGCGGTCGTCATCACCGCCGCTGTGTCGCTGACGGACGTGACCGCGCTGCGGCGATATTGGCACGTGCGGCGCTCGGCGGTGATCGTCTCGCTGACGGCCACCGCCGGCGTCATCTTCTTCGGCGTACTCAACGGGATTCTGCTCGCCATCGCGTTGTCCATCCTGCTGTTCTTCCGGAGCAACTGGTGGCCGCACGGTGCGGTTCTCGCCCGCCGTGACGATCACAGCTGGCACGCCGCCGACGACGTGACCGCCGGTTGCGAAATTCCGGGCATCACGGTGTTCCGGTGGGAGGCGCCGCTGTTCTTCGCCAACAGCGGAACCTTCCGGCGCCAGGCGTGGTCACTGGTGGAGCAAAAGAAGGCGCGGTGGCTGGTCCTTCAGTGCGAGGCCATCACGGACATCGACGTGACGGCAGCAGACATGCTCGAGCAGCTCGACAACGACTTCGACAAGCTCGGCGTGCACATCGCCTTCGTCGAGTTGCGCGCTCGACTGCACCGGCAGGTGAGCCGCTACGGCCTGTTCGAGAAGGCTCTCAATCGGGAGCATTTCTACGACTCGATCAACAGCGCGATCGCCGCGATCACAGCCGAGAGTTCGCCGCCGGCCGAAGACCGACGCGCGTGATCACACTCGGGCGACGGCCGCTCGCAGCACCGCCCGGGCGTCGAACCGTGCCTGGACGACCTGCACCTTGCGCCCTCGCGGCACCCGGACCCGCAACGCATGCGGCCGCACGATGCATCGCACCGGCGTGCGCAGCATGACCGACTCGCCGTCGATCCCCACCGGGATCTCGTCCCTGTCTGCGTCGATGACCACTTCGTGCGCGGTGCGCTGCAGCAGTCCGTCGCTGCGAGCGCCGTTGAGCAGCCGTACCGCTTGCGCTGCGCTGTTGACGGTCACCGCGACGACGCCCAGCACGCCGAGGTCGAGACGTGGCCTGCTGCCGAGCCCGACCAGGTCGTTGAACAGGTACTGGTTGTTGCTCACCAGGACAGCCTTCGGGCCACTGCTGATCAGTTCGCCGTCGGCGTAGGCGGTCAACCGCGCCCCGGAATGTCCCGAGAGCACGTCGGGCAGCATGCGCAGGGTCGTGCCGCGCTTGTCGTCGCGGTACTCCGGACTGCGTACCACCTCGGCGTATGCCCCGAACGACGCATTGTTGACGAATGTCCGTCCGTTGATCTCGCCGAGGTCGATACACAACTCGACGGCGTCGGTCAGCGCCTCGAGGCCCGCGTCGGGGTGCTCGCGGTCCAGCCCGAGGTCCATCGCGAAGTGGTTGCGGGTGCCTGCGGATATGACGAGGAACGGCAGGTCGTTTGCCGCGGCGATGCCCGCGACCAGCGCCTGTGTCCCGTCCCCACCGGCCACGCCGAGCAGGTCGTGCCCGTCCGTGACGGCGTGCTCGGCCAGGTCCGCGACGTCCACGTGTCCCGGGCCTTCGAGCAACTGGACGTCCGCGCCGAGGGCCTGTGACTTGGCGACCAGGTCGAACCGGCCGACCTTCCCGCCGCCCGAGCGCGGATTCATCAGCACGAACGGCCGACGTGCGGGCGGTGCCGGGTACTCCGGTGCCTTCTGCGGCGGGTGCAGCTTGGTCAGCGCCGCCCGGCCGAGAGCGACCGATATACCGACCAGCACGATCACCACGATCACCGCCCAGAACACATTGCGGACGATGTACCAGACGAGCACGGCGCAGGGAGCGGCAACCATGAGAACTGCGCCGAGCCAGCGCGCCAGGTGGTGCCGGCTCACGAACCACCAAGCGCCCGCGAGTGAGATGGCATTCGCTGCCAGCGCGCTCAGCAGTACTAGGACACTGCCTATGCCACCGATGACGAGCACGGTGGCCGCCGCGAGTATGGCGACGATCGCGCCCAGAGCCAGCCAGCGCGCGCTCATCGGCACCCGTTGCTCGGCGCGACGATGGGTCACCCTTTGTTCGGTCATGCACCCTCCTCGCCCGGTAGGTGTCACTGTGCGACGTGGCAGCTCGGCCGTCCCTCATCCTGCTCGGATGAGGCGACACGCGAGGTCGTCGCGAAGCATCAAGAAGGCGCAGATATCCGTCGGGCTGCGGGTGGTCGAGAGGAAGCGTTCGAACTGATGCGGTATGCCGAAGATGTGCTGGTCGCCCTGTTGTCCATCTGCCTGGTACTGACCGTGCTGGCGCTGTGGGGACAGATTCGATTCACCAAGGACTACTCGTCCTTCACCTGCCGGACGGCGCGGCTGAGCACCAAGTGGTGGCATCGGGACGGCATGCGCTGGCGCTTCTTGCGTGCCCGCGCCGCGTGGGTGGACAGCGTGCTGGTCATCCGCAACGGCCCCGTCTCGCTCCGGACCGTGAGCATCGCGGTCTCGCTGCCGCCCAAGGCCCGCATCGAGGAGGAGTCGCCGAGCACGGTGCGCCTGCTCGGGTCCTGCCCGCAGAGCCTGTGGATCGAGCGTGACGACGGGACGCCGATCAAGATCGCCACCCGGCACCGCGACCGCACCAAACTCGCGGGACCCTTCCTCGCCGCCGCGATCGCCGGCCTGCCTGCCGCGCGGCGGGAGAACCGTCGCCGTACGCCCTAGCGTCGGCGACCCTCTGGTCAGAGCCCGCTCTGTGCGGCGACCATCCCCGACTCGATCGCGTCGGTCAGCGCTGCGAAGTCACGCTCGTTCACGTCGGCGTAGTGTTCGGCGAAGTCGCCGATGGCACGATCGAACGCGTCGGACGATCCGAGGTAGCCCGCGATCGCAATCCGGTCACCGGACCTGGCATGCGCACGCGCGAGCGACCACGCGCAGATCTGTCCGTAGAGGTTGAGCCCTTTCGGGAGCAGCGATTCGATCTCGATGGACCCTTTCCAGTCGCGAAGCTGGCGCAGGTAGAAGTCACGCTCGACGTCGTCGATCCCGGTCGTGCGTTGCCAACCGAGGAAGATGTCGCTCGCCTGCTGCATGATGCGCTGACCCGTGACCACCCGCTGGCCCTGGTTGTTGTGTTCGCTCTTCCCGATGAACTCGGCCAGCACCGAGGCATTCGCCTCCTTGATCTGGAGGAACAGCGGGTCGTCACGGTCTCGTCCGGTGAGCAGCACGATCCAACATCTGGTGCCGACGCTGCCGACGCCGACCACCTTCCGCGCCATGTCGACGAAGTGGTACTGCTCGAGCAGGATTCGCCGCTCGGGCAACAGCGTGCGCCGGTACTGGCGGATCAACGCGCTGAATCTCCGCCGGGGATCGTCCAACTCAGCGGCCGGCACAAGGTCGCGTACCGGCACGATCAGCGGTGGGTCGCCCACGATCTGAACGGTGCCGTCGACCGACGAGGTCAGTTTGGTCAGCGCCTGCATGCTGTCGCGGGTGCGGTACTTGTCGAACTCGCGGCTCAGCCGCTTGCGGCGTTTGGCGTCGAGCAGCGGATCGATCCGGTTCTGCAGCTGTTCGGCGTCCGCACTCGCGTACCAGACGTCGATGTCGCGCATCGTCGCGAACTCGGCCATCGTGGTCCGGTACCGCTCCGCGGACGCGCGCGCGATCGAGCGAGCCTCCTTCTTGGTGGCGTTGATCGCGCGGGCTGCGACGACCATGCTCGCGGCCAGCCGCTTCACGTCCCACTCGAAAGGCCCGGGCAGGGTCTCATCGAAATCGTTGATGTCGAAGACCAGACGACGCTCGGGCGACCCGAAGAAGCCGAAGTTCGACAGATGCGCATCTCCGCACAGTTGGACGTTGAGTGTGGAGTGCGGCACTGCGGCGAGGTCGCTGGCCATCACCCTGGCCGCGCCACGGTAGAAGGTGAACGGTGACACCGCCATTCGTCCGTACCGGACCGGTATGAGCTCCGGCACCCGAGTCGTGCACTGTTCCTCGAGCAACTCAACCGGGCCGGGGCGGGACGGATCGCGGGCGACATCGGCATGCGCGGCGAGCGGCAACTCCTTGCGCAGTTGCTTGCCGACGGCAGCGCGTTCCTTGGGAGTCGGGTAATCGGTTTCGTGCGCTGCCGGCAATCTCGCGGTGCCCGCCGCAGGCTTCTTGGCGGCGGTCCGTTTCGATGTGACAGTGGCGGTCATCGACCCAGCGTCCACACCCGTCCGTCCACGCACGTCATCCGCTGGGAGTGATCCGCTATTCGTTCATCCCTTGCGGACGAGGCTGGCCGCTGCCCACGCGCTGATACTCGGTGCGTTCAGGTCGGGTCCGACTTCACGGGAGTTCGTCATGGCCCAGACACCAACTGTCACCCCACCGACGACTACCGACTACACGCCACCGCAATCCACGCGCGGCAGTGCGTGGAGCGGCTGGATCATCTTCGCCGGCGTGATGCTCGCCCTGGTCGGATGCATCCAGCTCATCGAGGGATTCGTCGCCCTGTTCGATGACGGGTACTACCTGGTGCACAACAACGGCCTGGTCGTGCACATGAGCTACACCGGGTGGGGATGGCTGCACCTCGCACTCGGCACGGTCAACATCCTCGCCGGCTTCGGCCTGTTCGCCGGCCGGACGGCAGCCCGCATCTGGGCGATCTTCGTCGCGTCGGCCAGTGCCATCTCGAACATCGGCTTCACGAGCGCCTACCCGGTGTGGGCGGTCATCATCGTGGCGATCGACGTCCTCGTCATCTACTCGCTGTGCGTGCACTGGAACGAACTCGAACGCATCTGACCGACGACGGTGGACGAGAGCACGGAGAGGGCCGCACCGGCGTCGGTCGCCGCCCAGGCTAGGCCGGCAGGATTCCCAGCTCCCGCGCGCGGCGGATGGCCTCGTTGCGTCGAGACGCTGACAGCTTGCGCAGGATATTGCGCACATGCGTGCGGATCGTGTTGACCGAGACATACATCGCGACAGCGATCTCGTCGGTCGTGAGCAACTGCGCCAGGTAACCGAGTACCTCGGTCTCCTTCGCGGTCAACGGCTCGATCAAGACCGGTGATGCCGTGGTCGCGGTACCGGCCGGTGGCTTGGCGTGCCGAGCAACACCGTCGAAATGTTGGTGTGCCGGCGACGACCTGTCGTTGGTCAGCCAGGTGTGCCGGGCCGCCAGGTTGCCGCTGCCGGGTCGGAGCAGGCGGCGCAAGTCCCGTGGCGCGTCGAGGAACGGTCTGCGGATGTGTTCTGGAGCAGCCAGGCGCAACGCGCGATCCAGCGCGTCGATCGCGCCCGCCTGTTCGCCGCTGCGCAGTCGGCGCTGTGACTCGACCAGCCGTTTGTCGATCCGCTCGGTGAGGTCCTGGGTCAGCTGGCGTGCGAGTGCGGCCGGTGGGTCCGGTGTCCCGGCGGACCTGCCGGCGAGCATCCGTGCCTCGGTGCGGACCAGTTCGGCGGCTTCGTAGCCGCTCGCTCTCACGTCGGTCAGCACGTCGTCGGCCCGCGCGGGGCGCCCGTCGAGGATCTCGATCCTCGCCTGCTCGACCAGGATCCGATCGGCCAACCACCTCGGCGTCGCGTCTCCCGACGCGTCCTCCGGTCCGCTTTCGAGGGCAGCTCGAAGCGCCGAGCGTGCGCCCGACAGGTTCCCGTCGGCCCGCTCGATCCGGGCCCGGGTGAGGGCGAGCGCGACGCGCACGAAGACGTCACTGGTCTCCGCGCCGCGTTCGACCGCTTCGGCGATGTGGTTCTGCGCCCGAGACAGGTCCTGGGTCTCCCCGTAGATCCAGCCGAGGGCAACCTCGGCGGCCGCCGACGCGCCGTCCTGCCGCTGTTGCACCTCGCAGCGAACGGCGAGTGCTTGGTGGGCCAAGCGCACCGCCCTGCGGATCTTGCCGCGCCAGGCGGCCAGAAGCGCGAGGTGCCCGATGCCGTCCACGTAGTCGTGCTCGGACCCGTTGCGGATACCGCCCTTGGTCATGGACTCGTACGCCTCGCTGGCTTCCTCGAGCCACCCGAGGGCGAGCGCCGCACTTGCGCGAGTGCCGCAGACCGCGCGGCTCAGTTCGGGGCGGGCGGCAACCCGGTCGACCGGATAGTCGATCAGCAGCTTCTGCGTGTTCGTCGCGGCGCGAAGCGTCGCGACCGGCTCCGATCCCTTCGATGCGAGCAACATGAGCAGCGTGGCCAGCATCAACGCGTTCGGTTCCGACGAATCCGCTTCGCCGGGCCCCAGGCGCTCCTGGGCACGCTGCAGATGCGTGGCACAGGTCGAATACTGCTGGCGGGCAAACGCCAGTGCGGCGCGAACCAGCGACGCCTCGACGCCGTCGACATCGTCCGGAATTGAGCTTGCCACCTGCCGCAGCGGACTGCTCGTTCCCGCGTCGATGAGCGCGACGACCGCGAGGTCCTCGACGACGTAACGCGCTGCCGCGTCCCACGCTCCCGCGGCGACCGCGGTGCGCACCGCATCGTCGAGCAAGCCGTTTTCGGCATACCAGTCGGCGGCCGCAGAACGCAGCCGCGCCGCGAGCTCCGGCGTCTCGTAATTGAGCTGGGCGAACAGCAGATCCCGGAACAGCGGGTGGTACCGGTACCAGCCGGGCATCGTCGCAACCTCGTCGACGAACGCGCTTCCGTGCGAGAGCACCGCGAGCGCCCGCCTGCCGCGATCGCCGACCAGAACCTCGAGCAGCCCGGGCTGGACGATCTCGACGAGACTGGTGCGCAACAGCACGTCGCGCACCGCGGGCGGTTGCCGGTCCAGCACCTCGGCGAGCAGGTATTCGGCCACGGCACCCGTGGCGCCGGTCAGCTCATGGGCCGACCGCACGGGATCCCGGCTGCCGGCCATCGACATCGCTGCGAGCAGCAGCCCGGCGGCCCACCCGCGCGCTCGCTGGTTCACCGACTCGACCACGGTCCCGGGCAGGTCGACGCCCCGGCGCAGCAACAGCTCACGGGCCTCGGCCGTCGTGAAGGCGAGGTCTGCCGTACGTACCTCGAGCACCGATTGCGCGAGCCGGTAGCGGTGCAGCGGGAGCAACGGATCCGCCCGCGAGAGCACGACCAGGCGCAATCCGCCTGCTGCCGCCGCCAGCAGCCGGTGCAGCGCACCCGCGGCCTCCGCCGGCAGGTCGACGTCGCAATCCAGGATCACCGTCACCGGATCGTGGAACTCGGCGACCTCGGCACCGAGCTCACCGATTGCCTGCGGGGTCATCGACGCGATCGCGTCCGCAGGTTTTTGCCGCACCCAGACACCGCTCTTGCGCAGCGCCTTGACCAGCGCGCTCCACAGCCCGCTCATGGGTATGCCGACGTCGCCGAGTTCCAGCCACACGACCGGTCCGGGCGCACGCCCGGACGCTGCCCATGTGGCGACCGCGACGGTCTTGCCTGTCCCCGCGGGAGCGCTCACGAGGGTGAGCGGGCCTTGCACGCCGCGATCGATCATGTCGAGCAGGCGCGTTCGCACCACAAGATCCTCTGGCCGCGGCAGCGATGGCACCACGGCGCGCCGCCCCGCGGTGGGCGCTGCATGGAGCATCAGTCGGACCCTTCGTCCTTGTCCAGCCTGCCCGCGGCTGCTGGTGCTCATCGCAGGAAACCCCCGAGGATGGTGTCGGCTTCACCCACAGCGGACAGCGCACGGCTCGCGCCCGCCTGACGCCCACCCTCTCGCGGCGTCGCAATACTCCCTAGAGACCTACGTCCCTCACTGTCCGTCCGGTTGCGACCTCAACAGCTCGCCTTTACGGCATTTGCCAGCGCCGCGACGTCCGACGCGAGCGTTGTGACCGCTGTCCCGACGGCAGCAAGCGTCGATGCGCTCGGATTGTTCTTGGCGTTGGTTGCGGCGGTCTGCGCGGCTGCGCTGCTCGCACGAACCTGCGACACGTCCGAGGAATAGTGACCCTTCGCCTCCCGACTGACGGTCTGCACATTTGCTTGCACCGTGTTCAGGTCGCTGCGGAGTTTGTTGAGCGTGTTCGCGTTGAGATCGAGCTGCTTCATGTTCGTCACCGATGATTTCAACTGCGCGACCGCGGAGCACAACGGAGGCTTGCTCGACGACGACGACGAGGACGACGTGCACGCCGTGATCGCGCTGCCGAGCACGGCCATTGCGATGACCAGAACCGCGCGCAGTCGCCTCATGCACACACGGTGCGTTCCGGCCGCCGGAGTGGCCTCATCCGGCCGGGATGATGCCCGGCCCCGCGTACATGGGGAGTCTCGACCGCAGTCGGCAAGCCGATGTATTTGGGAGCCAGCCGAATGTCTGCGATCACGTTCGAGATCCGCGTCGAGGGAATTGTCGACGAGGAGTCGCTTGATGATCTCGGCGAGGTGTCGGTGACCACCATGGCCGCGACGACCGTTCTCACCGGCGCCGCGGCCGACCAGGCTGCACTGCTGGGCGTGCTCAGCCGACTGCGCGCGCACGGCTTGGTCGTCACGGAGCTGCACCGACTCCCCGCGGATGATCCACAGCCCGAAATCGACTGACGGCCCCTGCTATTCGGTCGCCCTCGACGATGTCTCGTCGGTGGATTCGGCCAGCGTGCTCCGACGCCGCCGGGCCGCACCGAACAACGCCTTGGCGATGACGCCGATGAGTATCAGGTCGACGAGCATCTGCGCCGTCACCACCGCGCGCGCGGGCTCGGACTTGGCGGCGATGTCTCCGAAGCCGACCGTGGTGAACGTCGTGATGGTGAAGTACAGCGCGTCCAAACGGCTGAGGTGCGTCTCGAAACTCGCATGGACCTCATGCGCCATCACGTAGTACGCCGTTGCGAACGGCATCAATACCAGCGGCAGGGTTACGCCGACCGCCTCCAACGCGCGTACCTCGGGGTATTTCGTGCGGCGTACGTTCCAGAACTCCCACAGCGTCACGACCAACAACACGAGCAACGCCAGCGCCAGTTCGGCGATCACGTTGCCGTCCAGTCGCCGACCCAGCGGTGCCAACGCGTACAGCAGTGCCAACACGACCAGAAGCACCGTGACGCGCACGGCCGATGCCGCAACAGACCGAAGGAACTCGTGGCGGTCCGGTCCCATATCAGCACGATTCGCCGTCTCCGCCTGCTGTACCTCATCCGGCAGGGACGACCACACAACGCCGCGCTCGCAACAAGATAAGAACATGAGCACCACCAGTCCCCAGGCTCAGGCAGCGCGCACGCTCGTGCTGCCTCTTGCGCTCGCCCAGTTCATCGCGAGCTATGCCGGCACCAACATGAACGTCGCCATCAGCACGATCGCGGACGACCTGAACTGCTCGGTATCAGGCATCCAGGCCACGATCACGTTCTTCACTCTGACGATGGCATCGCTGATGATCCCCGGGAGCAAATTGACCGATATCTGGGGACGCAAGACGTGCTTCGTCTGGGGCCTGATCATCTACGGCACGGGCGCACTTCTCGCATCATTCGCGCAGGGCCTGCCGTTGCTCATCGTGTCGTACTCACTGCTCGAGGGCGTGGGCTCGGCACTGATGATCCCGCCCATCTACATCTTGATCACCGTCGCCTTCAAGCCGGTCGCGACGCGCGCGAAGTACTTCGGCGTGGTCGGCGGCGCGGCCGGTCTGGGCGCAGCCGCCGGCCCGTTGATCGGCGGCGTCCTTACGAGCGGAATCAGTTGGCGGGCCTCGTTCATCCTGCAGGTCCTCGTCGTGGTCGTCATAATCTTCCTTGCCCGCGGAATCGTCGATCCGCCGCGCACCGGACCGGCCCCGCATTTCGATCTCGGCGGCGCAGTGCTGTCGGCGCTCGGCCTCTTCTTCATCGTGTTCGGCGTGCTGCAATCAGGCACGTTCGGCTGGGTGAAGGCCCGCGAGGACCTCACCATCGGCGGCAAGGTGATCATCTCGAAAGGCTCGATCTCGCCGGTCTGGGTGACCATGGCCATCGGCCTCGTGTTCCTCGCTTGGTGCGCGTGGCACCTGCACCGGGTCGAGCGATCCGGAGGCACGCCGCTGGTGGCGCTCAGGTTGTTCCGCAACCGCGTGTCGAATCTCGGTCTGGTGACCCAGAACGTGCAGTGGCTCGTGCTGCAGGGCTCGTTCTTCGTCATCTCGGTCTTCCTTCAGCAGGTCCGCCACTACAGCGCGATCGAGACGGGCCTGACTTTGACACCGGCGACGATCGGCATCTTGCTTGCCTCCGCGCTGGCGGAACGGATGGCTCGGCGCCGCAAGCAGGCGATGCTGGTGCGCGGTGGGTTCGTCCTCACCCTGCTCGGGATGATCTTGCTGCTCGTCCTCGTGCGAAAGGATTCGAACTTCGCCGCCTACATACCGGGACTGCTGTCGATGGGCCTCGGCATCGGAGTCATGCTCACGGCGTCGGTGAATGTCGTCCAGTCCAGCTTCCCCGAGTCCGATCAGGGCGACATCTCCGGCGTCTCGCGCAGCGTTTCGAATCTTGGTTCGTCGATCGGCGTGGCGCTGGCCGGATCGATCCTGGTCGCCGCTGCTGCCCCGGGCAACAAGGAATACGCCATTGCAGTCGTGATCCTCGCAGGCTTCGCGTTGGTCGGACTGGTAGCCGCGATGTTCATCCCGGCGGTGCGCCCGGGCGCCGTCGGTGTCGCCGGGGCGGGCGGCACGTCACCACCGGTTTCCTCCCCCGTGGACGAGGCGCCGCGCGCGCGTCGTCCATAGCGTCGTTGATACTTGCCGATCCGGCTGCGTTGCGCACGCACCTAGGAGGACTCATGGCCACGATGACTGTGTGGAAATTCCCGTCGCCCGGCGGAGCGGAAGTTGCCGAAAACACGCTCAGGAACCTCGCCAAGCAGGGATTGATCACGGTGCACGACGCGGCGATAGTCACCTACCCGGAAGGGACGAAGAAGCCGAAGACCAAGCAGCTCAGCAACATGACCGGCGCCGGCGCACTCGGCGGGGCGTTCTGGGGCATGTTGTTCGGGCTGATCTTCCTCGTTCCGCTGCTCGGTGCCGCGGTCGGCGCAGGAATCGGCGCGCTCACTGGAAGCCTCACCGACGTCGGCATCGACGATGAGTTCATCAAATCCGTTCGCGATCAGATCAAACCGGGTACGTCCGCACTCTTCGTGCTCTCGTCCGACGCTGTCGTCGATCGGGTGCACGAAGCGTTCGCCGGGCAGCCGGCGGTGCTGCTGCAGAGCAACTTGAGCCACGAGGAAGAGCAGAAGCTGCACGAGGTGTTCGCGGCGTGACCAAGCACGTCTACGAGATCAACGTGCACGGACCGGTGAGCGCCGGGCTCCTCGCCGAACTCGGTGCTCGCCGGCACGAGGTCACGCCCACCGAGACTGTGCTCATCACCAGCAGGCTCGGCCCGGACGAGCTGCACACGATCGTCGGCAGGATCGCCGACCTCGGTCTCGACGTGCGGGAGGTGCGTCGGCTGCCTCGACCACTTGGACCGGTTCCCTTCACGACGCGTCGAGGCCACCGATGAGCGAGCCTGCGACCTACGTGATCCACATCGAAGGTGTACTCGGCCCGATGTTGGTCTCGTCGCTGACGAACGAGGTCACGTCGGACTCGTGCCCATGGGACGTGCGCACCGAACGCAGTTCGGTCATCGTCCTGTCAGTCACCGATGACGATCTGGTCGATGTTGTGCGCAGGTTGGCCGAGTCCGGCGTCGAGATCGGTTGCGTGCGCGAGATCGGCGTGCCGAACGATCAGGCGGAAGCACCTGCTCCGGGCGTGCCGAGCCGCTCGCGGATCCGGTACAGCCAGAACTCGTAAGCTGCCGTCACCGCGAGCACCACCAGGACACCAATGAAGTTCAGATTGAAGGCAAGTAACACCAAGACCGCGACGACGACCCCGGCAATCCGCAGCAGGTCCAGATGGGCGGGAATCCAGCCGGAGCCGACGCCTGCCTTGGTGGCGTTACCGAACCCGACCCGGGTCCACTGCACGACGTTGCGCGACGCCCCGGCGACCCACTGCCGTGTTGCGACCGCCCACCGGTACGGACCGGTCACTGCCGCAACGAGCAGCACCGCGACTGCTATCCAGAGCACCCACAAGCTCAGATTGAAGAAGCCGTGTAGCACCTGATGCGCTATTGCACTGCGCGCGGCCTTGTTCTCCGGCTTGCCCGTCGCGATCAACGTGTCCTGGAGCCAGAACATTGTGCGCCGCAGCAGCACCATGCCGAGAATGACGCCGACCGTCATCTGCATCAGCGTGCGGCGCCGTCGACGGCTGAGCCACAGCGCGAGCAGCGCCAGCAGCGGGGTGACGATCAGCAGCGCGACGACCAGATGCTTGAACACGCGCACCGCATGCTGTGCCTTGTCGAGCTTGTTCGAGGGGAACAGCGGAATCTGCCCACACGTAGCCGGCAGCGGCCGGTGCAACGCCGCCGAGATCTTGGCACACGCCGCGCTGGGTAACTCGTTGCCGGAAAGCGTGGGCAGGGTGACGTCCTTGCCGACGAGTTCCGATGCCTGCTTCTGAACTGCGGCGAGCACGTTGTTCAACAGCGGGACGAGATTGAGTACCACCTCGCCGTTCGTGGTCTGCAGTGCGTTCGCCTGCCCGTTCAGCACCCTGAGCAGCGCCTCGTGCGCGACCCGGTTCGCCGTTATCCAGATCTGCTGGAAGGCCGCGCTGCTGAGGACCGAAGTCACTTGGCTCTGCACGAATCCCTTTATGCCGTTGCTGATCGGCGCGGCGAGGAAGGCTGCCTTCGGTGGCAGTGCATTGGCGACGATCTGTTGCGGGTTGAGCGCAGTGAACAGCTCGTCGGTGGCCGTGCGTGCGACTGCCTCGGTGACAGCGGGGTCAGACGCGATCGGCGCGACCGTGCTGACGTAGTGGTCCGTGTTCAACACGGTGTAGCGCACCCACGCGGTCGCAGCGGTGACGGGCACGAGCAGGGCGACCAGGAACACGAGCACGCCCACCGCGATCCGGCGGATCATCCCGCCGGTGACCCGCCGGCGCTCGAGTTTGGCCACCTTGGCCAGGGCGGCATCGCGCTCGGCGCGCGCCTGGTCGAGCGCTTCCTCCTCCGAGCGCTGCGGAACGGATGAGTCAGCCTGTGGGCGGTTGGGCGCAGCCATAACTACCTCCCTATGGCGCAGGTCGCGTCAGCAGGATCACGGCGGCCGAATGGCCGGCGAGCTGGAACGAGCCCGCGACAGGATTGCCCTCACGCTCCGGCGCCGCGGTGTCGAGCACGACCTGCAGGTTCAGCTTGGCGAGGCGGTTCGGCACCGGCAACGTGAGCGAGTTCGCGCCGCCATTGAGCAGCAGCAGGAAGCTGTTGCCGCTGATGCGGTTGCCGCGGTCGTCCCGTTCGTCGATTTCCTCACCTATGAGCAGCACGCCCAGCGCTTCGAGCGATGCGTTCCAATCGCCCATCTGCATCTCGTTGCCGGCCGGGCTGATCCAGTAGATGTCCTTGATGTCACCGACGATGGGACGGCCCTGGAAGAAGTTCCGCCGGCGGAACACCGGTTCGGCGGCGCGCAGACCGGTCAACCGCTTCGTGAATGCGAGCAGATCTGCCTGCGCGTCATCGAGGTTCCAGTCCACCCAGGTCAGCTCGTTGTCCTGACAGTAGGCGTTGTTGTTGCCCTTCTGGCTGCGGCCTAACTCATCTCCGGCCTGCAGCATCGGAACGCCCTCGCTGAGGAACAGTGTCAGCAGCAGGTTGCGGATCTGCGCCTGCCGTAGCGCTGTCACCGCGGGGTCATTTGTCGGCCCTTCGACGCCGCAGTTCCAACTGTCGTTCTGGTTGTTCCCGTCCGAGTTGTTCTGCAGATTGGCCTCGTTGTGCTTCTGGTTGTAGCTCACCAGGTCGGCGAGGGTGAACCCGTCGTGAACGGTGACGAAGTTGATGCTTGCCGACGGCCGCCGCCCGTCGTTGCCGTACAGGTCCGCCGATCCGGACAGCCGGGTGGCCAGATCGCCGAGTTGTTGCGGTGCGCCCGCCCAGAACCGGCGCACCGTGTCGCGGTAGCGACCGTTCCACTCGGACCAGTTGATCGGGAAGTTGCCCACGTCATAACCGCCGGCTCCGACATCCCAGGGTTCGGCGATGAGATGGACGCCCTCGAGAACCGGATCCTGCAGCAACAGGTCGAAGAAGGGCGACAGCTTGTCGTAGTCGCGGAATTGCCGGGCCAGCTCCGGTGCGAGGTCGAACCGGAAACCGTCCACGTGCATCTCCGAGACCCAGTACCGCAGGCTGTCGGTGACCAACTGAAGCGTGCGGGGGTGGCCGAGATTGAGCGAGTTGCCCGTGCCGGTGACGTCGTAGGTGTATCGCGGGTCGTCGGCCGGGTGGTAGTAGGACGCGTTGTCCAGGCCCCGGAATCCCAGGGTCTGACCGGTCTGGTTGCCCTCGGCGGTGTGGTTGTAGACGACGTCGAGCAACACGGCGATACCGGCTTCGTGCAGCGTGCCGACCATCGTCTTGAACTCCCGCACGACGCCGTGCGGATCACTCGCCGCAGCCAGGCGCGGGTCGGGCGCTAAGAACCCGAGCGTGTTGTAGCCCCAGTAATTGCTCAGCCCTTCGGCGACGAGGAATGGTTCGCTCACCCGGTATTGCACCGGCAACAGTTCGACTGCGTTGACACCGAGATCGAGCAGGTGCTGGATCACGGCCGGTGAGCACAGCCCGGCGTAGGTGCCGCGCACCGGCTCCGGGACGCCGGGATGAAGCTTGGTGAAGCCCTTGACATGCAGTTCGTAGATCACCGTGTCGGCGAGTGCGCGGCGCGGCGCCACGTCAGTGCCCCAAGTGAACGCCGGGTCGATGACCGCGGCGAGCGGCGCGAACGCGGCACTGTCCTGGCTGTCGAAACCGAGGTCGTCACCGCCGACCGGGAAGCCGTAAAGGCTGTCGTCGTATTCGATGTCGCGCCCGACCGCTTTGGCGTACGGGTCGAACAACAACTTGTTGGAGTTGAACCGGTGCCCCTGGCCGGGTTCGTACGGCCCGTGCGCGCGCAACCCGTACAGCTGACCGGGACGTAGGTCCGGGAAATATCCGTGCCAGATCCGCCCGGTGCAGGCGGGCAGGGCCACCCTGACCGCCTCGGTCTTGTCCCGCGCATCGTCGAACAGGCAGAGGTCGATGCTCTGCGCATGGTCGGAGAACACCGCGACGTTAACCCCGCGCCCGTTCCAGGTGGCACCGAGCGGGTACGGGGTACCCCGGCGAATCTGCATGGCTCGTCCCTTATGCCGTGATCGAGCCGAGTGCCGCGTCGAGAGCCGTCGCTGCGTTGATGAGCGACAGGTGGGTGAATGCCTGCGGGAAGTTGCCGATCTGCTCGCCCGTGAGGGCGATTTCCTCGGAGTAGAGGCCGACGTGATTGCCGTAGGTGAGCATCTTCTCGAACGCCAGTCTGGCGTCCTCCAAGCGGCCTGAGCGGGTCAGCGCCTCGACATAGTTGAAACTGCAAAGGCTGAACGTTCCCTCGTTGCCGCGTAGGCCGTCCGGCGACGCCGACGGGTTGTACCGGTAGACCAGGCTGTCGGTCACGAGATCCTCGTCCATCGCGGACAACGTCGACAACCACAACGGATCGCGTCCGTCGATGAATCCGACGGTCGGCATGCGAAGCAACGACGAATCGAGCACGTCGGTGTCGTAGTGCTGCACGAAGGCGTGCCGCTTCGGGTGGAAGCCGCGCTGCATGACCTGCTGGTAGATGCGGTCTCTGGCACCGAGCCAGTGATCGATCGCGCCCGGGCGCCCGTGTTCGGCCGCCAGGCGAACTGCCCGGTCGAACGCCACCCACGACATCACCCGGCCGTAGGTGAAGTCCTGCCGGCCGCCGCGGGTTTCCCAGATGCCTTCGTCCGGACGGTCCCAGTTCTCCAGCAACCAGTCCAGGACCCGGGTCAAGGCGACCCAACCCTGGTGCGGCAGCGCCATTCCCGCCTCGGCGCTGGCGTAGATGCTGTCCATCGCCTCCCCGTAGATGTCCAGCTGCAGCTGTTCGGCGGCCGCGTTGCCGATGCGGACGGGTGCCGAGCCGCGGTACCCACGCCAGTGCTCGAGCACGTCCTCCTTCAGGTCGGAACTGCCGTCGATGCGGTACATGATGTTGAGCGGATTCCCGTCGCCGCCGGCGTGCTCGCGGACCCGGTTGCCGAGCCACATGGCGAAGTGTCGTGCCTCGTCCCGCAGACCGAGCTGGAGCAGCGCGTGCACCGAGAACGACGCGTCACGCACCCAGGTGTAGCGGTAGTCCCAGTTGCGTTCCCCGCCGACCTGTTCGGGCAACGCCGTGGTCGGCGCGGCAACCAGCCCGCCGCTGGGGGCATATGTCATCAGCTTCAGGGTGATCGCCGAGCGTTGTACCGCTTCCCGCCAGCGGCCGGTGTAGGTCGATCCGGCCAGCCAGTCGCGCCAGAAGCTGACCGTCTCACGGAACAACCCGGCGATCTCGCTCACGCGGACCTCGCGCGGCGGGCCGTCGCACGCCGACTCGAGCATGACGCCACGCATGTCGCCCGCAGTGAGCTCCACGAAGATCTGCGCGTCGTTGTCGTGAGCGTGCAATTCTGCGCGCCGGTCATCCTCCGGCTCACGCACGACGTGCACGGTCAACGTGGATCCGTTGGCCGTCAGCACCGCCCCGTGCTCGGTCGCCTCGAGCCGGTGGTCGTGCCGCCCATAGTCGAACCGCGGCTGGAGATCGATCTGGAACCGCATCCGTCCCCGGACGCAGCGCACCATGCGTACCAGGCGGTGGTTGTCGGTCGCCACCGATCCGGTCGGTGGCATGAAGTCGACCACCTCGCCGAGCCCGCTCTCGGCGAAGAACCGGGTCACCACGATCGCAGTGTCCGGGAAGTACGCCTGCTTGGTCGTGTACGACGGGTCGGCCGGACGGATCTGGAACTTGCCGCCGCGTTCGTCGTCGAGCAACGCACCGAACACGCTCGGCGAATCGAATCTCGGATAGCAGTACCAGTCGATCGACCCATCCGTCGTGATGAGTGCAGCGGTCTGCAGGTCGCCGATGATGGCGTGGTCGGCGATGGCTGTCTCGAGCATGGCGAATCCCCCCGGCTGCCTGTCTCGGTCTGGTCCCTCCCACCGTGCCTGTGCCGCCGGTCGGGTCGCCTCATCCCGCTTGGACGATCCCTCGGGCGAGTTGGGCCGGCGGCGCTTCGATGTTGCAGCCGGAACGCAACAGCCGGTCGCAGACGTCCGCGATCAACTTGCGCCCGAGGCCGTCCAGATCGCGAACCTCGACGCTGATGTTCCGGTACTGCCGCTGCGCGCCGTCGCTGCGCGTGGCTTCGACGTTCTCGTCGATGACCTCGGCGAGACGGATACCCGTGCGGCGGGTCAACGGCCTGGTCAGCCGCCGTGACACCACGCGCGCCGCGTACCCGAGCCCGCGCCCGTCCAGGTAGAGGTGCAGCAGCCGATACACCGGGTCCGGCACCACACCGGCTGTACCGGCATAACTGGCCTCACAACGGATCGACTCGCCGGTTACCGATTTCGCGGGCAGCACCGCAGTCCACTCCTGCGGTTGCGCCTCCCACCGAAGAGCGACGCCGTCAGCGGTCAGATCAGAACCTTCCGTGTCGTAGTACTCGCAGTCGAGGCGGCTGTGTTCGGGAGTCCCGTCGCGGACCTCAGGGCTCACGCCGGTCAGGCGCGGGACGACGTAGTCGGGACCCACCGAGAACACCCTGACCTGCTCGAACACCACGCGCCGGGCATCGGCGAAGGCATCGGGTGACAGGTGATGACGGACGGCCGGAGGGAATATTGCGGGACTGCTCATGCCCAGCATCGTCAAATGCGCCCCGCAGCCGAGAACAGAGTCACTGGTCCCGGCATAACCGGCATGCCTTTGTCCCTCAAGTGCATGAGGACGGATCAGGATGCCTGTGATATCGAGTTGAAATGGGCCTGCTCGTCTCACCGTCCGCCTCGTCGACCGTCTGCCGGCGGCTGCTGATCGTTGTCGCAATGGTCGCGGCGATACTCCCGGCCCTGGTCGTGCAGCGCGCGGCTGCGGCCGCCAGCGCCGCATTGACCAGATACCCCTATCTCACCGACTCGATCCAGTCGTCGATCACCGTCAACTGGGCAACCGACACATCGGCCACGACAGGCAGCGTGACCTGGGGGCCGCCCGGGTCGTGTGGCGCGAACATTGCTGCGGCGACGAGAACGAGCATCACAGTGATTTCCAAGGCGGAGTACCAGTGGAAGGCGACGATTCCCGTCACCCCGGACACCTCCTACTGCTATCGCGTCCTCCTCGCCGGCACCGATCTGCTCGGCACCGACCCGTCGCCGACCTTCACCTCGCAGGTAGCTGCCGGGTCGTCGGCCCCGTTCTCCTTCGACGTGTTCGGCGACTGGGGGCAGGCTTACGCGAACGGCAACCCCGACCAGGCGAACGTCCTTGCGCGGATGGCCGGCAGCGGGGCGCGCTTCGCGGTGATGACCGGCGACACTGCCTACCCCGGCGGTGGGCAGAAGGAGTACGGCGACCTCCAACAGGCCGGTGTGGATCAAAGCACGGTCTTCGGCCCTTCGTTCTGGGCCGTGCCCGGACGCTCACTGCCCGTGTTCAACGCCACCGGGAACCACGGTTTCACCAACGGCAGTGTCCAAGTCGTCAACTGGCCCGAGAACAACGCAGCCGCGACGTCCAGCGGCAAGTACGCGATGGAGAACTATCCGTCGATGAACGGCTCGACCGCGAAGAGCTACCCCAGCATGTGGTACGCGTTCGACGCAGGTGGCGCCCGGTTCTACGTCCTCACTGCCGCCTGGGCCGACGGCAACATCGGCTCCGCGAGCGTTTATCAGAACGATCGCGACCAACACTGGACGACAAGCAGTGCCGAGTACACCTGGCTGAAGGCGGACCTCGCCGCCCACCCCAATGCGCTCAAGTTCGCGTTCTGGCACTATCCGCTCTACGCCGACTCCGGCGGCCAACCGTCCGACACCTTCTTACAGGGTGGCGCCGGCACCCTCCAGGGTCTGCTCGACCAGAACAAGGTCGCGGTGGTCTTCAACGGGCACGCGCACGGGTACGAGCGCAACAAGCCGGACGCGGCCGGCATGGTCAGCTACGTGTTCGGCAACGGCGGCGCGGCCATGGGTTCGGTGAGCGGGTGCAGCAGCTTCGACGCCTACGCACTCGGCTCCGGCGGATCGCATTGCGGCGCCGCACCTGCGGGCCAGTCGTTGGACCATGTCTTCGGCTTCGCGAAGGTGACCGTGAACGGGCGTCAGGTCACGGTGACGCCGACCGACGAACTCGGTCGCACGTTCGACGTTCAGACCTACAACTTCGCGAACGGCCCGGTCGACACGCAGCCGCCCACGGCGCCGACGACGGTCTCCGCGACCGCGGTGAGCACCGGTCGGATAGACCTGAGCTGGAGCGGGGCGACTGACAACGTCGGCGTAACGGGGTATCGCGTGTTCCGCGACGGCACCCAGCTCGTCGAGCAGACGGGCACGTCCTACAGCGACCAGACCGTTGCTCCGGCGAGCACGTACAAGTACACGATCGAGGCAGTTGACGGCGCGGGCAACGCCTCACCACCGTCGGCGCCGGCAACCGTGACCACCACCGGCGCGCCCGACGGCACGCCTCCGTCGGCGCCGGGCAACCTCACCGGTAATGCGGCGAGCAGCAGCCAGGTCAACCTGTCGTGGACCGCGAGCACCGACAACGTGGCCGTCACCGGCTACAACGTCTACCGCAACGGTGTCCAACTGCCGAGCGCGGTGACGCCGGACGGAACGCCGGCGACGAGCTATACCGACGACACCGCCTCGCCCGGAACTTCCTACAGCTATCAGGTCACTGCCGTCGATGCCGCGGGGAACGAATCGGCGCGGGCGGCGGTCACTGTGGTCACCGCCGGCGGTGCCGGCGCCACCCTCACCTTCGCCCCGACCGATGACGCGACGATCGACGCGTCGCAGCCGACAGTCAACTTCGGCACAACCACTCGGCTGACCGCGGACAACAGCCCGGTCAATTCGATCCTGCTCAAGTTCAACGTGAGCGGTACCGCGGGCTGCCCGATCAGCAGCGCCAAGTTGCGCATGACCGTCGGGTCGACGACGAACGACAACTCTGTGTACGGCGGTGATCTCTACGGCACCGGCACGTCCTGGAACCAATCGGCGGTCACGTGGAACACCGCGCCGGCCGCGTCCGGGGCAAAGGTGTCGAGCGTGCCGACCGCGGTAGCCGTGAATACGTCCTACCTCTTCGACGCCACGTCGCTCGTGACCGGTGACGGATCGGTGGGGCTGATGATCAAGTCCCCGAACTCCGACGGGGCGCGCTACTTCTCCAAGGAGTCGGGTACGTCCGCGCAGGTACCTCAGCTGCAGGTGGTGTGCGGCGGGGACAGCACTGCGCCGACGCCGCCGGGGAATCTGACAGCGACGGCTACGAGCAGCACGCAGGTGAACCTGTCGTGGACGACGAGTTCGGACAACGTCGGCGTGACCGGTTACAAGGTCTACCGGAACCAGAGCGCATCGGCTCTCGCGATTCTGCCGGGATCGGCCACGACCTACTCGGACAACACCGCCAAGCCGGCGACGAGCTACTCATACCAGGTGACCGCGTTGGATGCGGTCGGCAACCAGTCGGCGCGTTCGAGTACGAATGTGACGACGCCGTCCTCGGGCGGTGACGATTTCTCGATCACGGCGGCACCCAACCCGGTGACCGTCACGGCGGGTCAGACCACCACGACCACGATCGGCACCGCGGTCACCAGCGGCAACGCCCAGAGCCTCACCCTCACCGAGACCGGTCAACCCGCCGGAACCACCGTCACCTTCGCCCCGGCGACCATCACCGCCGGGCACAACTCGACCATGACCATCACCACCACGGCCGGCACACCGCCCGGGAACTCGAACATCGTCGTCACTGCCACCGGACCCAGCGCCGTCCACACCAAGACCGTCGCACTCACAGTCAACGCGCCGTCGGCCGGGCCGCAACTGGTGCAGTCCGCCGCAGGCACCGCGACGGCGACGTCCAGTGCGCTGACCGCGACCTTCGGTTCGGCGACCGGCACCGGCCACCTGCTGGTGGTCGCAGCGAGCGTGTACACCGGCGCGACGAACCACGTCACGTCCGTGACTGACTCGGCAGGCGACACGTGGACACGCGCGGGGACGTACTTCCAAGCCGGCCACAACTCCGACGCGGAGTTGTGGTTCACCGTTGCCGCGGCGCCGTCGACGACGGTGACCGTGCACACCGCCACCGCAGCCTCGATGGTGTTCCAGGCGCAGGAGTACTCAGGGGTGGTCACGACGAACCCGCTCGACACGTCCGTCGGAGCCTCCAACACCGGAACGACACCGGCGTCGGGGAACCTGACGCCGGGAGCGCCACACGATCTGCTCGTCGGGTTCCTCGCCGGACACGGCAACGCGCAGCAGATGACCGTCACGACGGCCGGCTTTACCGTCTCGCCGCAGCAGACCACGACCGGCACCGCGGTTACGGTCCGCACCGCGTACCAGGCACTGTCGTCGACTTCACCCATCGGGATCAGCGGGACCTTCACGACGGCGATGTACTGGGCCGCCGGGGTTGCCGCATTCCGGACGCTGATCGACCAGCCGTGACGACCGCCCGCGAACGAGCGGGCGGCATGCAAGTGCGACAGTGTTGTCCGTGTCTGACTCGCAGGACGTATCGGCCCGAGGGGCGCTGCCGCTCACCGGGGAGAGGACCGTGCCCCGCGTATCCGAGGAGAACTACTGGTTCCGCCGGCATGAGGCGGCCTACGAGTTCGCCGAACCGTTGGTCGCCGGGCGCACGGTCTTGGAGGTCGGGTGCGGCGAGGGGTACGGCACCGATCTGTGCGCCCGCACCGCGCAACGTGTCCTCGGCATCGACTACGACGCGCTGACCGCGGCGCACGCACACGCCACCTATCCCGCGCCGTGGTTCGCCCGGGCGAATCTGGCGGCGCTGCCCGTCGCGCCGGCTTCGGTTGATGTCGTCGCGACCCTGCAAGTCATCGAGCATGTGTGGAACCACGGCGAATTCGTACGCGAGTGCCTGCGGGTGCTTCGTCCCGGCGGACTGCTGCTTGTGACCACGCCGAACCGGCTGACGTTCTCACCGGGCCGCGACGCGCCGATCAACCCGTTCCACACCAAGGAATTCACCGCGACGGAGCTCGCCGGTCTCATTGCTTCGAACGGTTTCGGCGTCGAGGCGGTACTCGGCCTGCACGCCGGCGAGCGCCTCGTCGCGTTGGACGCGCGGTACGGATCGTTCGTCGACGCCCAGCTCGCCTCAGCACCTGCCGAGTGGCCGGACTCATTGCGAGCCGACGTCTCGGCGGTGACCACGGCGGACTTCCCGATCCACGAGCGCGACGTCGACGCGAGCCTCGATCTGATCCTGCTGGCCCGCCGTCAGAGCTGATCGATCGGCTCGTTCGTTGCGTCGTAGTCGTAATCCTCGCCGCGGCGATGCCGGACCTGCCCCATCGCCAGGCGCAGTTCGCTGAGCCCGAGCGCGGCGCCCACCGTCAGCGCGACAACTGCGACGAGAAGCGCGAGCCCGGACCAGTCATAAGGACGGTCATCGCTGTCCGGCACGAACACCGCACCCCAGCCGGCGCAGTCGACGTGGATCCGTCCGGTGATCGGCGCGACGAAGTGACCGACCGTGTTCTCGGCCTTGGTGGAGGTCGACTCCGCCGTGACATCGAGCGTGAGCCCGCTCGTGCCGTTCGCATCGGTCGACGACCAGGTGCACTGCAGCGCCAACACCTGCTGACCTGCGGTGCTGCGCGCCGGGACGCCGTGCGCCATCATCGCCTGCACGCCGCCGGGCACAGCCAGCGAATAGGTGACGTTCTTGGTCACCTGCACCGACGAGGGCGGCACCGCGCCGTCATCGAAGGGCAGGTTCTGGCTGCCGCTCGTGACGCGCCACAGCCCGAGCGCGGCGAGGCCGATGAGCGCCACCGCTACGACGACCCGGATCGGGCCACCTCGGCGCGCGGTGGGCATGAGAGCGAGACTAACGTTCCTGGCCGTGCGGGTGTTGATGTTGTGCTGGGAGTACCCGCCGCTCGTCGTCGGCGGCCTCGGGCGGCACGTCGAGGCCTTGTCCCGCGAGTTGGTGAGGGCCGGCCACGACGTCCAGGTAGTCACCCGCGGCGAGAAGGACGAGATCGTCGACGAAATCGTCGACGGAGTGCATGTCCGCCGGGCGGCGGTCGATCCGCTCGCGATCGACTTCACCACGGAGTCGTTGCTGTCGTGGTCCCAGGCGCACGAGCACTCGCTGCTACGGGCCGCACTGCCGCTGCTCCGCCGCCGCGGGCGTTTCGACGTCGTCCACGCGCACGACTGGCTCGTCGCCCAGGCCGGCACGACCCTGGCGGCGCAGACGCACGCGCCCCTCGTCGCGACGATCCACGCGACCGAGGCGGGCCGGCACCAGGGCTGGCTGCCGCAGCCGCTCAACCGCGCGATCCACTCGGTCGAGCGGTGGTTGGCCGGGTCGGCAGATGCGGTGATCACCTGCTCGCGCACCGCGCGCGAGGAGAGCGCGCGGTTGTTCGACCTCGATCCGGTGGACATCGCGGTTGTGCCCAATGCCGTGGACGTGCCGCGCTGGCGCGCCTCGGCACGTGCCCGGCAGCAGATACGGGCGCGCCGTGCGGGCACCGGGCCGTTGCTCGCGTTCGCCGGGCGGTTGATGCACGAGAAGGGGGTGCAGACCCTGCTCGATGCCGTTCCGCCGCTACGCCGGCGACACCCCGGGCTCCGGCTCGCGGTCGCGGGTACCGGCTCGTACGAGGACGAACTGTACGAGCAGGCCCGGCGGCTGCGCCTGCTACGCACGGTGGACTGGCTGGGCTTCGTACCGGAGGCCGAGGTCGCGGCGCTGCTGGGCGCGGCTGACGTCGTCGCGGTGCCGTCGTATTACGAGCCGTTCGGCATCGTCGCGCTCGAGGCGGTCGCCGCGCGTACGCCCGTGGTCGTCGCCGAAACCGGGGGGCTCGCCGACCTGGCCGCCGACGGGATCGCGGCGGCCAGCTTCACGCCGGGCGACGTAACAGGTCTCGTCGACGCGATCGACACCGTGTTGGCGGATCCGGATCGCGCCCACCGCAATGCCGCCCGCGCCGGACGGGTGGTGGCTCGCGATTACACCTGGTCAGCGGTCGCCGACCGTACTGCCCAGGTTTACCGCGCTGCCGGCGGACGCAGGGTGCGATAGCCCGGGTGCACGCCCGGGGTGAGCCCCTGATCGGCCGCGATACGGGTGAGCAACTCGGTCAACACCGCGCGTTCCGACGTGTCGAGCGCGCGACACGTTTCGTCGTCGTGCGCGCTTGCCGCCGTGGCGATCGTGCGCAGGGCCGCAGCGCCCGCCGCAGTCAGGTCGAGGGAGTTGCGACGCCGATCGGCACCGTCACGGGTGCGCTCGACAAGGCCGGCAGCCTCGAGGTCGTCGATGAAGGCGACCACGCGGCTCGGCAGCATGCCGAGCACCTCGGCCAGTCGCTGTTGGCTGATGCCGGGGTTTGACCGCAGCAGGCCGAGGATGCCTGCCTGCGGCGGGGTCAGGCCGTGCTCGCCGATCCGCTCAGCAAAGCGCTGGGCGGCGCGCGTCCCGACCTGCGTCAGCAGGAACGCGGCGCTGGCGGGCGGTCCCTGCGGCGGCGACATGTGCCAACCATAGCGATCAGAAATGATTACCGGCGCGAACGATCGCCTCAGGTGAGCAAGCGCTGCAGCACGACGTCGTAGGGCCGCAGGTCGATGTCCTGCTCGGTGAGCCACACGTCGTTGTAGTAGGTGTTCGCGTAGCGGTCACCGCTGTCGCACAGCAGCGTGACGATGCTGCCCGACTCGTCCGCGAGGTGCATCTCGCGCGCGATCCGCAACGCGCCCCAGAGGTTGGTACCGGTGGACGGCCCCACGCTGCGGCCGAGCACCTCACTGACCGCGCGTGCCACGGCGATCGACGCGGCGTCGGGGACGGCGATCATCCGATCGACCACGCCCGCCACGAAGCTCGGCTCGACCCGCGGGCGTCCGATGCCCTCGATCCGTGACGGACGGCCGGGTACCGACGAGTCGTCGTCGCGCCAGCCCGTGAAGAACGCCGAATGTTCCGGATCGACGACGGCGAGCCTGGTGGGGTGGCGCCGGTAGCGCAGATAGCGGCCGATGGTCGCGCTCGTGCCGCCCGTCCCGGCACCGACGACGATCCACGACGGCTCAGGGAACCGCTCGAACGACATCTGCTCGAAGATCGACTCGGCGATGTTGTTGTTCCCGCGCCAGTCGGTGGCGCGCTCGGCATAGGTGAACTGGTCGAGGTAGTGGCCCTTGGACTCCTCCGCGAGCCGAGCCGCGACCGCGTAGACGGTGGTGGCGTCCTCGACCAGGTAGCACCTGCCGCCCTCACGCTCGATCAGCGCGACCTTCTCCGCGCTGGTCGAGTCAGGCATGACCGCAACGAAGGGCAGCCCGAGCATGCGCGCGAAGTACGCCTCGCTGATCGCCGTCGAGCCGGACGAGGCCTCGATGACGGTCGTCCCCTCCCCTATCTGGCCGTTGCACAGCGCGTACAGGAACAGCGAACGCGCCAACCGGTGCTTGAGCGACCCGGTCGGGTGGGTGGACTCGTCTTTCAGGTACAGGTCGAGGTTCGGCCTGCCAGGTAAGGGGAAACGGACGAGGTGGGTGTCCGCCGAGCGGTTCGCGTCGGCCTCGACCAGGCGGACGGCATTGTCGACCCAATCCCGCGCGGCGCGTGAGCTGCGGTCGATGTCGTCGGTGCTCATTGAAGCATTGTGCCTAGTCGAGCAGCTTGCGATCCTTGATCACCCGCGCAGGAACACCGACCGCGACGCTGAACGCCGGGAGATCTTTCGTCACCACAGCGTTCGCGCCCACGACGGTGCCCTCGCCGATCACTACCCCGCGGCATACAGTCACCTTGGTCCCGAGCCACACGTCGCGCTCGATGCGCACGCGTGACTTGACGATCCCCTGGTCCTTGATGGTCTTGGTCAGATCGTCGAAGCGGTGGTCGAAATCCGAGATGTACACGTCGTCGGCGAACAGGGCACAGTCACCGATCTCGACGTCGAGGTAGCAGTTGATCGAGATGCCACGGCCCAAGTTGCTCTTGTCGCCGATCGACAGCGTGCCTTCGTGGCAGCGCAGTGCGGTGTTCACGCCGAGGTGCACCCACTTGCCGAGAACGAGCCGGCCGTAGCCCTTGCGCGTGTAGACGTGTGCGCCGCGGTCGAGGAACACGAAGCCGCGCGTGATCACATGCGGGTTGCGGATCTTCAACAAGAGGAATCGCCAGTACCGCACGAGGTACCACCGGCTGTAGGCCCGGTTGCGCAGCACCCAGCGCAGCGAGCGCCAGGTGATGAAGCGCGCGCTTCGTAGCGGCTCAGCAGAACGCACCGAAGGACACCCCCAAAGCGGCGGCGAGGTCCACCGGAGTGTGACAGATGCGGGTCGGACGGGCGTCCTCGAGTTCTCCGGGCGTCGCGTAGCCCCAGCCGACGCCGATGCAGTCGATGCCGTGCTCGCGTGCGCCGACGACGTCGTGCGACCGGTCGCCAACCATGATCACGTCGGCGGGGTCCGGACAGCCCAGCCGCTGCAACACCTTGCCGATCACCAGCGCCTTGGTGCACAGCGAACCGTCCAGTTCGTCGCCGCCGACGGTGTCGAACTGCTCGGCGAGCCCGAGGTGTTCGACGATGGGGATGGCGTACTGCTCCGGTTTGCTCGTCGCGATCGCGAGCTGACGAGCGTCGCGGCGTAGCGCTGCGAGCAGTGCGACGATGCCGGGAAATGCCTTCGACTGGTACATCGTCTGCGCGTAGCGCCGGCGGTAGGTGTCGATGACCGCCCACAGCTTCTGCTCGCCGACTATGGGCGGCAGCGATTCGTAGAACGGCGGACCGAGCAGTTGCTGCTCGGTGGCCGGGTCGAGCGGTGCGACCCCGTTGACCTCGAAAGCGTGTCGCAGCGCCGCGAGAATGCCGGGCGCCGAGTCGGACACGGTGCCGTCGAGATCGAGCAGAACGACCGATGCGCTCACGTGCGCGGCTTCAACCCGGTGACCTCGGCGTTGTAGAACAAGCCCTTCGGGACCACGCGCTCGAGCATCAGGTCGACCGCCATCAACCGGGTCCAGCCCTTGAGCGCGAAGTTCGCCCAGCGCATGCCGAGCTTCTGCTTGGGGACGGCGCACTCGAAGGTGCGCACCGGCCAGCCGAACCAGGACGCCAGCAACTCGGACGTGGTCACCCGGATGTCCTCGGCTCCGGCTCGGCGTGCGATCTGCGTCAGGTCAGCCGGTGCGAAGGTGTGAATGTCGACGACGGCTTCGAGGGCAGCCGCGCGCGAGGATTCGTCCAACTCCTGCTGAGGGCGACGCCAGGCGGACAGTGCGCCGAGTTTGGTGACGTTGGTGGCTGCCCACCAGGTGAACCGAGACAGTCGGCGGGCGACGATGTCGCCGTAGCGCGTCGGCTCACCGGCGAAGACGAAGCGACCACCCGGCTTGAGCACGCGCACGATCTCGCGGAAGGCGAGATCGATGTCCGGGATGTGGTGCAGCACTGCGTGCCCGATGACGATGTCGAACGTGTCGTCGTCATAGGGCAATCGTTCGGCGTCGGCCACGCGACCTTCGACCTCGAAGCCGAGTCCGCGGGCGTTGCGCTGGGCGACTTCGACCATGCCCGGGCTGAGGTCGGTGACGTGGCCCTCGTCGATGACGCCTGCGAGCTTCAGGTTGAGGGTGAAGAACCCGGTGCCGCAGCCGAGTTCGAGCGACTTGCCGTACGGCCATCCCGTTCGTCCGGCGACGTGCTCGAAGCGCCCACGGGCGTAGTCGATGCAGCGTTGGTCGAACGAGATCGACCACTTCTCGTCGTAGGTTCCGGCTTCCCAGTCGTGGTAGAGGATGTTGGCGAGCTTGGGATCCGTCCAAGCCGCCTCGACCTCCGCCGCACTCGCGTGCGGATTGGGTGCTGCCGGCTTCGGAGTCCCTGCGAAAGCGCGGAGTGTTCTTTGCGGAACGGTTTCGTGGGGTGAGCTCACTAGGGGGCTCCGGTGAAGGTCGCCTTGCCCGGGCCTGCCTCGATGAAGGACTTCATGCCGATGGCGCGGTCCTGGGTCGCGAACAGACTCGCGAACAGGTGCGACTCGAGCCGCAGTCCGGTCGCCAGGTCGCCGTCCATGCCACCATCGATCGCGGCCTTGGCCGCACCGAGAGCGCGCAGCGGTCCCTTGGCGAACTTGGCGGCCATGGTCAGCGCCGTCTCGTACACCTCGTCGGCAGGGACTACTGCGTCGACAAGGCCGATCTCGAGCGCCTCGTCGGCATCGACGAAGCGGCCGGTGTAGATCAGATCCTTGGCCTTCGCCGGGCCGATCAGCCGAGGCAACCGTTGCGTGCCGCCGGCGCCGGGAATGATGCCGAGCAGGATTTCGGGCTGGCCCCACTTCGCGTTGTCCGCGCTGACCCGGAAGTCGGCGGTCAGCGCGAGCTCGCAACCGCCGCCCAGCGCATAGCCGGTGACGGCGGCGATGACGGGCTTGGGAATCCGGGCGAGGGCGTCCAGTGCGTTCGACAGGCGCATGGCGTCGCTCATCATGTACTCGTGGCTCTGGCCGGCGAATTCCTTGACGTCGGCACCGGCGGCGAACACCTTTTCGCCGCCGTAGATGACCACCGCTCGCACCTGCGGATCGGCGCCGACCTGCTCGGCGGCCTCGCGCAGTTCGGTCTGCACCTGAGTGTTGAGCGCGTTCATCGGGGGTCTGGACAGCCGGACGGTGGCGACTGCAGCCCGTTCGGACTCGACCTGGACGAACTCAGCCATCGGCGCTGGCTCCCTGGTGAAGTGACTCGGAACAACTCGCCTGAGCCTAGTCAAGGGTCGATGGTCGTTCGCGCTGAGCCGGATCAACAGCTGAATTGAACGCGAGCGATCTGCGCGCAGAAAGGTCCGATGAGCTCACGGCGGACGCGATTGTGCTCGTCGTCGAGGTCGTACGCGCGATAGGAGGCTTCGTCAGCGAAGTCGGAGGTGATCGCGAAATCCCAGGACTCGTCGCGCAGGCGCAGGTCGGTACCGATCTTGCAGTCGAGGATGCCGTCGGATGCCAACGCTGCGATCGCTGCGAGTCCGGGTTCGACGGCGCTCAACTCGACGCCGTCCTTGAGCCGTCCGAGTACCACGTTGCGAATCATGCTGACATCCTGCCTGCGCCGGGGCAGGTGGGTCGCCGCACCTACCCGGACGGACGACCAGGCGCTTCAGAAGTTGGCCCGCGCGTACCAGCGACCGGAGCGGCGCCACACGTGGATCGGCAACCCGAACGTCGCCGTCAAGTTCTCGTCGGTGAGCACCTGCCGAGCAAGGCCTTGAGCGACGACCGCGCCGTCGCGAAGCAGCATGACGTGCGAGATGCCGGTGGGCAGTTCCTCGACGTGGTGGGTGACGAGCACCGACGCCGGCGCGTCCGGATCGTCGGCGAATCGGGTCAGCCGACGCAACAGGTCCTCGCGGCCGCCGAGATCCATGCCGGCGGCCGGCTCGTCCAGCAGTAGCAGTTCCGGGTCGGTCATGAGGGCGCGCGCGATCTGCACCCGCTTGCGCTCGCCCTCGCTCAACGTGCCGAACCGGCGCTCGGCGAGGTCCCCTACGCCGAACCTCTCGAGCAGTTTCACCGCCCGCCGCACATCTCGCCGTCCGTAGGCCTCGCGCCACCGACCGAGCACCGAGTACCCCGCGCTGACGACCACGTCGGTCACGATCTCCCCCGCCGGGATGCGCTCGGCGAGCGCTGCGGCAGCGATCCCGATCCGCGGACGCAGTTCGAACACGTCGACACGGCCGAGTCGCTCGCCGAGCACGTAGGCAGCACCCGAGGACGGATGCATCGTCGCCGCCGCGATGTTCATGATCGTGGACTTGCCGGCGCCGTTCGGGCCGAGGATCGCCCAGCGCTCGTCCTCCTCGACCGTCAAGGTGATCTTGTCCACCAGCGTCTTGGTACCGCGTTGGACGGTGACGTCGACGAACTGCAGCACGGCATCGGGATTGACCTCGATGTCGTCCTCGCGCTCACCCACGGGCCCCATCCTTGCGTACGCGGCAAGGGATCATCCGGCAACCTGGTCAGTCCGGCGTGGACATGACGCGGCGCGCGCCCCACAGGAGGGAAGGGCGCGCGCCGCGAGTCTTCGGAGCTGTTGTCAGTCGGCCGGTCCGGTGGCCAAGGTGACCGTGACCGTGTGCTTGCCGGTGTTCGGATCCTTGAAGCTGACGCTCACGTGGGACCCGGGCTTGTGGGCCGACACCGTCGTCCGCAGCTGCTTCGAGTTCGTGATCACCGTGTTGTCGACCTTGGTGATCAGGTCGCCGCCGCCGATGCCGGCCTGCGCCGCCGGACCGCCCTGCAGCGCACCCTGGACGAGCGCACCGGACGAGCTCGGCACCACCGAGACGCCGAGGAAGCCCGGGTAGCCGATGTGGATCGAGCTGGTCGCGATGCCCCTCTCGATCTGCGCCGCGATCGACTGCGCGTCGTCGATCGGGATGGCGAACCCGATGTGCTGGCCACTGGTGCTGGCCGCCGTGTCGATGCCGATCACTCGGCCGCTCGAGTCGTACAGCGGACCGCCCGAGTCGCCGGACTGGATCGGCGCGTCGGTGACGATCACGTCGTGCAGCCGCTCGGAGTTCGTGCCCGACTCGTCGGACGCAGTGATCGTGCGGTGCAGTGCCGTCACCTTGCCGCTTGCGGCCGACGGTGTGCCACCGGTGCCGCCCGCGTTGCCGACGCCGACGACCGCGTCACCGAGAGAGACGCCGCCGGAGTCACCGAAGTTCGCCGTCTGCAGTCCCGAGGCGTTCACCAATCGGATGACCGCGATGTCCTTGGTCGGGGCGGTGCCGACGACCTTGGCCACGTAGACCTTGCCCGTCGAGACGATCCGCACTCTGATCGAGGTGGCGCCCTCGACGACGTGGTTGTTGGTCAGGATGTCGCCGGTGGACGTGAGCACCATGCCGGTTCCGGCCGCCTCGGCCTGGTTGTACTTCTGCACGGTGTAGATGTCCACGACGCCGACCTGCTCGGCGGCCGTGGCCTTCTGCGACGTCCCCGACCCGTTGTTGCTCGGGAACGGGAAGTTGCCGTTGCCCGGAGTGGGCGACCCGCTACCGCCGCCGGACGAACCACCGGACGAACCACCCGACGAACCGCCCGACGAACCACCCGAGGACGACCCGGGCAACGTGCTGTTACCGGTGCCGTTGGCGGAGATTGCGGTGCCGTCGGTCGTGCGCGTCACCCCGGTGGCGAGCAGGACGAGGCAGGTGACCAGCGCGACGGAAAGCACGACCACTGCGCCGATCAGCCCGCGCGACTGGCGTGCGCGTGCGGGTGCAGGGGGCGGCGGTGGGGGCTGGTACGGGCCATAGCCGTAGTAGGGGGACGACCCGGTGGGATGGGGATACGCCGGGTCCCACGGCTGCGGGTCCGGGTGGTACCACCCGTCCCCGGGCGGCCGACCGTGGCCGTATGGGTTGCTCACGCTGATTCACCTCCGTGCGGCAGCGGGGAACTCCCGTCAGCCACAACCCAATAAACGCGGCGCAACCAGGCGGCGCCTGGGACGTTGCCCTGTGTCGGCTGAGAATTACCCGGCCCAATAGAGTCGCCCACATGTTGCCCGAGGAGTTGACGGCCGCGCTCGCCGCGCGCCTGGATCGCGCCTGGCCGGGCAACCCGTTCCCGCTGGGTGCGCATTGGGACGGCGACGGGGTGAACTTCGCGCTTTGGTCGACGTCCGCGACCGGCGTCAGCGTCTGCCTGTTCGACGGCAACGACAGCGAGACCCGCATACCGCTCGACGAGTCCACCTACCACGTGTGGCACGGCTACCTCCCCGGCGTCGGCCCCGGTCAACGCTACGGCTTTCGCGTCGACGGACGGCACGAGCCGTCCCGCGGGCTGTTCCACAACCCCAACAAGCTGCTGGTCGACCCTTATGCCCGCGCCATCGAGGGCGATTTCCATGATCACCCCTCGGTGTACCCGGACAACAACGACGACTCAGCAAGGTACGTACCCCGCTCGATGATCGTGCACGACACGTTCCCGTGGGGCGGTGATCTGCATCCCAAGGTGCCATGGGCCGACACCGTGATCTACGAACTGCATGTCAAGGGTTTCACCCAGCAGCACCCCGACATCCCGCCGGAACTGCGCGGCACCTACGCCGGGCTGGCACACCCCGCCGCGATCGACTACCTGACCTCGCTGGGCGTGACCGCGGTCGAGTTGCTGCCGATCCATCACTTCGTGTCCGAACCGACGCTGCAAAGGCGCGGCGCCGCCAACTACTGGGGCTACAACTCGCTGGGTTTCTTCGCGCCGCACGAGGCGTACGCGTCGCGCCGCGGCAATCAGGTGCGCGAGTTCAAGTCGATGGTGCGCGCGCTGCATGCCGCCGGCATCGAGGTCATTCTCGACGTCGTCTACAACCACACGGCCGAGGCCGGGCCGGACGGTCCGATGCTCTCCTTCCGTGGGATCGACAACGCGTCCTACTACCGTCTGGCCGAGAACGACCGGTCGCGCTACGTCGACTACACCGGCTGCGGCAACACCTTCGATCCGCGCCGTCCGTTCCCGCTGCAACTGATCACCGACTCGCTGCGGTACTGGATCACCGATATGCACGTCGACGGGTTCCGGTTCGACCTGGCCTCGGCGCTCGCCAGGTCGCTGCACGACGTCGACAAGCTCTCGTCGTTCTTCGACACGATCCATCAGGACCCGGTGATCTCGCAGGCGAAGCTGATCGCCGAGCCTTGGGACGTCGGCGACGGCGGCTACCAGGTCGGTGAGTTCCCGCCGTTGTGGACGGAGTGGAACGGCAAGTACCGCGACACGGTCCGGTCGTTCTGGGCCTTCGGCGACAGCGGGGTGCGCGATCTGGCCTACCGGCTGTCCGGCTCGTCCGACCTCTACGGCGACGACGGCAGGTTGCCCATCGCCTCGATCAACTTCGTGACCGCGCACGACGGGTTCACCGTGCGCGACATGGTCTCGTACGACGTGAAGCACAACGAGGGCAACGGCGAGGACAACAAGGACGGCACGGACGACAACCGTTCCTACAACTGCGGCCACGAGGGCGACCCGGCGCCCGAAGAGGTGCACACGCTGCGGCTGCGGCAGGCCCGCAACCTGCTCAGCACGCTGCTGTTGTCGACCGGAGCGCCGATGCTCGTCGCCGGCGACGAACGGTGGCGTACCCAGGGCGGCAACAACAACGCCTATGTCCAGGACAACCCGGTGTCGTGGCTCGACTGGTCACACTGCGACTCCGCCGAGGACCTGCTCGACCTCACCCGCAACCTGCTGGCGCTCCGCAAGGCGCACCCCGTGCTGCGCCAGCCCGCGTTCTTCGAGGGTCGCGAGGTAACCGGCGGGGACGGATGTAAGGACCTCGCCTGGTTCCACCCCAGCGGCCGCGAGTTCACCCCTGACGACTGGTTCGACTCCGGCCTGCGGTCGATCGGCATGTACCTGGACGGCCGCGGGCTGCGCCACCGCGACCGGCGCGGGCAGCTGATCATGGACGAGTCGTTCCTGCTGCTGCTGCACGCCGGCGACCAGGGCGTGCGCTGGACCCTGCCCGGGCAGCCGTGGGCGCGGCAGTACGTGCCGGTCCTGGACACCTCGCGGCCCGGCGGAACACCCGGCGCCCGCACCGTGCTCGGCGAGGCGGCCACCCGGCTCAGCGCCCGGTCGGTGCTGTTGCTGCGCGTCGAGCGCGGCTGACGGCACCGGCGAGTGTCAGCCAACTCACAGCGCCCACCTCATCCGAACACTGGGAATTTGACATGTCAAGCGAGCACCATGGGTTCATGACGCCCACGTCTCCGCTCGCCGGACTTCTCACCGGCCTGCTCGACGGCGCGATCATCGGAGCTTTTGTGTTCCTGGTCGTGTTCGTGCTCAGCCATCGCCGCCATCCGGCCCGCGTGCCCGTGGCGCCGCGGGGCAGGCAGCATGTCGAGCCGAAGGACGCGGACGAGGGCGGGTTCCGCCGGGCCGCCCGGTAACCCCGGTAACGTCCTCTGTCGATGCGCAGGGTGCCGGGTTCGACCGAGTCGGTCGTCGTAGTCGGTGCCGGCCTGGGTGGGCTGTCGGCTGCCTTGCATCTGGCGGGCACCGGGCGCAGCGTCACTGTTCTCGAGCGCGAACCGATCCCGGGCGGCCGGGCCGGCATGATCCGCGACCACGGCTACTTCTTCGACACCGGCCCGACGGTGCTGACGATGCCCGAACTCGTGCAGCAGCCGCTCGCGGCGGTCGGCGAGAACCTGGCCGACTGGCTCACATTGCACCGGCTCGACCCGGCCTACCGCGCGCGCTTCGCCGACGGGAGCACGATCGACGTGCGCGCCGACGTCGAGGACATGTGCGACGAGATCGGACGTACCTGCGGCAAGCGCGATGCGGCCGGTTACCGGGAGTTCGTCGCGTACCTGCGCCGGCTCTACGCCCTCGAGTTGCCGCACTTCATCGACCGCAACCTGGACTCGCCACTGCAGTTGCTCGGCATGCCCTTGCTCCGGCTGGTGCTCGCCGGCGGGTTCGGCAAGCTCAGCAGCAAGGTCGGCTCCTTCTTCCGCGACGAGCGGCTGCGCCGCCTGTTCTCGTTCCAGGCCATGTACGCGGGTCTGGCCCCGGCGCAGGCGCTGGCCATCTACGCCGTGATCACCTACATGGACTGCGTCGCCGGGGTGTACTTCCCCGAAGGAGGCATGCACGCCGTGCCGCGTGCGTTGGCCGGCGCCGCCGTGGCGCACGGAGTCCGGTTCCGCTACAACACCAGCGTCGCGCGGATCGAGGTCTCCGGCGGACGGGCGCGCGCCGTGATCACCGCGGACGGCGACCGGATCCCTGCCGACGTCGTCGTGGTCAACGCCGATCTGCCGGTCGCGATGGGGGAACTGCTGCCGCCGGGCTACACGCCGCGCAAGGTCAAGCGGTTGCGGTACTCGCCGAGCGCGGTCGTGCTGCATGCCGGTTCGGCCGCCGAGTACGACGACACGGTGCACCACACGATCGAGTTCGGCGTGGCATGGGAGCGGACGTTCGCGCAGATCATCGATCGGGGCGAGTTGATGACCGACCCGTCCTTCCTGCTGACAACACCGACGGTGACCGATTCCTCGCTCGCACCGCCCAACCGGCAGACTTACTACGCGCTGTTCCCCGCCCCCAATCTCACCCGGCGCAAGGTCGACTGGACGCACGAACGCGACGGCTACCAGGAGAGCATCATCGACACGATCGAGGAGCACGGCTACGAAGGCTTCCGCGACGGCATCGAATGCTCGCATTTGGTGACGCCGGCCGACTGGCGCGCGCAGGGCCTGGCTGCCGGCGCGCCGTTCGCCGCGTCGCACCGCTTCGGCCAGACCGGCCCGTTCCGTCCGGCCACGCTCGACCGCCGGATCGAAAATCTCGTCTACACCGGGTCGAACACCCAACCGGGCGTGGGCGTGCCGATGGTGCTGGTGTCAGGACGGCTCGCCGCGCAGCGGATCACCGGAACCGGAGCAGCGCCTCGCTAGGTTGGCATGCGTGAGCGAGTTGGACGCAGCGGGGATCACCGATCCGGCGCTGCGGGCCGGCTACCGCCGCTGCCGGGCTCTGAACGCGCAACACGGGCGCACGTACTACCTCGCCACGCTGCTGCTGCCGGCCGCCAAGCGTCCCGCAATCCACGCGCTGTACGGCTTCGCCCGTTACGCCGACGACATCGTCGACGAACAAGCCCGTGGGTCCGGCGTGGATTTCGCGCAGTGGTGCGACGAGTTCCTCGCCGATCTCGACTGGGGCGCAACCAGCGACCCGATGTGGCGGGCGGTGCTCGACACCGCGGCCCGGTGGAAGATCCCGCACAGCTACTTCGCCGACTTCCTCGAGTCGATGAAGCTGGATCTCACTGTCACCGGCTACGCGACCTACGACGACCTCGTCCGGTACATGTGGGGTTCGGCCGCCGTCATCGGCCTGCAGACCTTGCCGGTGCTCGGCCGCGAGGACGAGAGCATCGGTTGGGACCGGCTCGAGATGCACGCCATCGATCTCGGTTACGCGTTTCAGTTGACGAACTTCCTGCGCGACGTGGGCGAGGACCTGCGGCGCGGACGGGTGTACCTGCCGCAGGAGAGCCTCGACCAGTTCGGCGTCGACCGCGATCGGCTGCTCCGCGGCCGCGTCGACGAGCCGATCCGCAACCTGCTTGCGTGGGAGATCGAGCGGACGCGCACCATGTACCGGCGCGCCGAACCCGGCATCGCGCTCGTCCACGCCACTTCGCGCGACTGCCTGCGTACCGCCGCGACGCTGTACGAGGGAATCCTCGACGAGATCGAGCGCAACGATTACGACGTGTTCTCCGGACGGGTGTCGGTCGGCCTCGCGCGGCGCGGCGTGGTGGCCGTCAGCGGGTTGCGCGGCGCGATTCGTGCACGCCGAGCCGCACCCACGTCGAGAGTGTGATGACGACCAGGGCGAAGCCGAACAGCAGATCCTCGACCGGGGCGAACACCAGATGCCAGCCCACGATCGAGTCCGGGTCGTAGCGCACGATCGGGATGCCGGTGAGCACGCCGTTGGTCAGCAACTGGAAGAACACCACGATCGCGTGCGCGACCCAGAACGCCTTGGACGTCAGCAGTCGGGTACGCAGCACCGCCAGGTCGACGAGGACAGCCGCGGCCACACCGATCAGTGCCAGCAGCGTGTAGCTCACGGCCGCCACTCCGGCCGTCGCACCAGAACCGCCTCGTAGGTCAGCACGGCGCAGGTCGGGATCACTACAAAGAACAGCAGTTCCTCCAGCGGCAGCCGTCCCGGCAGGGTGACGCCGACGAGGTAGGTCGAGTCGTAGCTCCACAGTCCTTGCCCGATCGCGTACACGTCCCAGGCGACGAACACGACCACGACCGGCAGCAGCGTCAGCAGCAAGCGGCGCCACTGCCGGTAGACGCCGACGTGCAGCACGAACTCCAGCGGCGCGGTCGCGACCAGGCACGCGGCGAGCAGCGCCAGGTAGGTGAGATGGCTCAACGTTCTTCGGGGTTTCTGCGAAATTGGGAGCGAAGCGAGGAATTTCGTGGGGTGCTCAATAGCCTGCGACCTGCGCGCGGCGCTTCACCTCGGAGCCGCGGTTGGCACGCAGCGCCTCGATCGGTGTGCCCGGCAGCGACTCGTCGTTGCGGTGCAGCCAGTCGATGATCTCGTGGTCGGAGAATTGCGCGTCGCGCAGCATCGTGATCACCGACGGCAACGACTTCACGATCGCGCCGTCCTGGACGAACAGAGCGGGCACGCCGCGCGGGCCGCCGCCGGTGCTCGTGGCGACGAGGTGGCCGTCGCGGACGAATTGCGCCACCCGATTGACCGGGACGCCGAGCGCGGTGGCGACGTCGGGAAGCGGGAGCAGCTCCATCATCGCTCCGGGGTACGCGCGAAGATCGTGTACGTGCGGTAGTGGCTGGTGACAGTGCCGCCGTGGTTGTCGATGACCTTGCGCAGCGCGACGAACAGTGCTTCCCGGCGGTCGTCCGGCAGCCGGATGTGGTCGCTGTAGGTGCCGGCCCGTCCGATGAATTCGTCGGTATCGGTCTCCATCGACCAGCGGTACGTGTGCTGGCGCACCGACGAGAACGCTCCCGACTCCTTGAGTCGGGCGACGAACGGGTCGTCCGAGTGCGAGCGATCCGCGTTCGCGATCTCTGGTGCCAACTTGTTGTAGACGGCGTCGAGGTCGGCAACCACGTCGTCGTCGTACTTGTCGTGGTTCCACGCCAGCGCCAGAGTGCCGCCCGGGTTGAGCAGCCGTCCCGCCTTCGCGCTCCCCTTCTCCGGATCGATCCAGTGCCAGGCCTGGCCGCAGGTGAGCAGGTCGAAGGTGCGGCCGTCGTCGTCCCAGGTCTCGAATGCGCCTTGCTCGACGATCAAGCCGTGGGTGCGGGCGATCTGCGCCATCGCCGGATCGACCTCGATGCCGAGCACTGCCAGTCCGCATGCCACCAGTGGCACGGCCAGCTTGCCGGTGCCGCAGCCGATGTCGAGGACGCGGTCGGGCGCGAGCTCGACCAGGTCGCTGATCAGAGCGTCCGGGTAGGACGGGCGGAACCGGTCGTAAGCGGCGGCGACCGAGCCGAAGGACTCGGCGCGGTCACGGTCGCGATAGATCTGTTCGTTCACGGCCACAGCCCAAGATTATTGGACGCGCCACAGGTCGTCAGGCGGTGCGGGCGAACGCATCTGGTTGTCGTCGGTCAGGACCGGCGCCTTGCCCGCGAAGTTGGTCAGCGCCTGCCCCGACAACACCCGCTGCGGGAACATCGCGCCTGAGGCCACCCGCGCGAGCTCCGCCAGCGGAAACTCGCCCGCTGAGGCGGCCAGCACGACGTTGCCGAAGCGCCGGCCACGGAAAACGGCCGGGTCGGCACGCACTGTGACTGTCGGGAGCACGCGCGCCACCGTGCGCACGGTGCGGCGGCTGTAGCGCAGCGGTGGCCCGTCGGCGAGGTTGGCCAGCAGCACGCCCGACGGGCGCAGCACGCGAGCGACGTCGGTGAAGAACTCGACCGTGGTGAGCTCACCCGGTACCCGGCCGCCGAGGTAGGCGTCGAGCACTACGACGTCGGCGCTGGCGTCGCCGAGCGCGGCGAGTCCGGTCCGCCCGTCCTGGGCCCGTACCCGGATGCGCGCACCGCGCGGGAACGGCAGTCGGGCGCGCACCGTCTCGGTCAGCGCGACGTCCGGCTCGAACACGATCTGCGACGAACGTGGCCGTCGGACGGCGACGTAGCGGGCCAAGGTGCATCCGGCGCCGCCGATGTGGGTGACGGCGAGCGGACCGTCCGGTAACAGATCGATCACATCTGCGAAGGCCTGGACGTACTCGAAATCGAGGTAGGTCGGGTCGTCCAGGTCGACATAGGACTGCCGGATGCGGTCGGTCAGCAACAGCCAACCGCCCGGTCTGTCGGCATCGGCAAGCAGTTCGACCGCGCCGCTGCGAAATTGTGCCCCCGGCGTGTCGGAACCGCGGGTGATCTCCACGTCGCCTGAGAATACGGCTGCGACGGCGCTGCGTGCGCCCGATGTCCCCTCGAGCGCCCGTAGACTCCCGGTGTGCAAACGGCGACTGCTGACCCTCTGGTCGGCCGCTTGCTCGAGGGGCGCTACCGGATCCTCGACCGCATTGCGCGCGGGGGGATGTCGGTGGTCTACGCCGCCGTCGACGAGCGGCTGGACCGTCGTGTCGCCGTCAAGGTCATGTCGTCCTCGCTGTCGGCCGACCCGAAGTTCAGTGACCGCTTCGCGCGTGAGGCGCGCGCCGCGGCCCGGCTCACACACGTCAACACCGTCGCCGTGTACGACCAGGGCGTCGACGAGTCGTCCGGCCATCACGTGTTCCTCGTCATGGAGCTCGTGCCCGGGCGTACCTTGCGCGACCTGATGCGCGAGCGCCGGCGGGCCGATCGTGGGTTCACGCCCGCCGAAGCCGTGTCGATCATGGAGCCGGTGCTGAGCGCCCTGTCGGCCGCGCACCGGGCCGGCATCGTGCATCGCGACATCAAGCCCGAGAACATCCTGCTGTCCGACGACGGTCTGGTGAAGGTGGCCGACTTCGGCCTGGCCCGCGCAGTCGATGCGGACGCGGCATCCACCCGTACCGGCCTGATGATGGGCACGGTCGCGTACTGCGCGCCGGAGACGATCGTGCACGGCCGGTCCGACGAGCGCTCGGACGTGTACTCGGCCGGCATCGTGCTGTTCGAACTGCTCACCGGGCAGGCGCCGTTCCGCGGCGACTCGGCGATGAACGTCGCCTACCAGCACGTGCACAACCGGGTGCCGGCACCGTCGTCACGGGTCAAGGGCATTCCCACGCCGATCGACGAGATCGTGGTGTCGGCCACCGACAGCGACGCCACCGGCCGTCCCGGCGACGCCTCGGCGTTCCTCGCGGAACTCGCCGACGCCCGCGCCGACCTGGCCCTGCCGGTGGTTCCCGTGCCGCCGCGCGAGCGCTCGGTCCCTCCGCGAACCAACGGAGCGACTCCGCCACGTCACCCGGTGGTCGGAACGCGCGCGGGCAACACCGCGCCGGTCGGCGCCGCGACCGGCCGCACCGACCGTACGAGCACGGCCCGCACCAACGGTGCCCGCCCGAACACCGTTCAGCACGACACCGAAGTCGTCGACTCGCGGCAGGCCCCGCCGCCGCCGGTCGTCATCCCGCCGCGCCGCAAGCCGATCTCACCACGAGCCCGCAGGCGGCGTCGCCGCCTCATCGCGTTCGTGGCCGTGCTGTTGCTCGGCGCGCTGTCGCTGACCGCCGGCCTGGTCGGCGTCCGGTTGTGGCGCGAGTGGAACACGCACGTGCCCAAGGTGGCCGGCCTCAGCGTGTCCCAGGCAAAGAGCGTGCTGCGCGAGACGGGTTACGCGATCTCACCGACGGTCACCCACGTCTTCAGCGAGAACGTGCCTCAGGGCGTGGTCGTGCGCACCGACCCGAGCACCGGCACGCGGGTGGCACAGGGCAAGCCGATCGCGCTGGTCGTGTCGCTGGGCAAGAACCGGGTGCCGGTGCCGGAGGTCGCCGGTCAGACCCTCAACGACGCCGAGAACACGCTGTCGTTGCGAGGGCTCCATTGGTTGACGTCGGTGCGGTCGAGCCTGAGCGTGCCCGAGGGCAAGGTGATCGCCACCGACCCCAAGGCCGGTGCGCAGGTCAAGCGCTCGCAGCAGATCACCATTCTCGAGTCCTCCGGTCTGCCGAACGTGAAGGTACCCGACGTCCCCGAGGGCACGTCCTACGACGACGCCGAGGCGCTGCTCAAGAAGCACCACCTCGTGGCTAGCCGCGTCGACGAGCACAGTGACACCGTGCCGTCGGGCGTCGTCATTGCGATCGACCAGGCCGGACAGCACGACCAGTGGGGATCGACGATCCCGGTGCGGGTGTCGAGCGGGCCCGAGTTGGTCACCGTTCCCGACTTCAGCATGCTGCAGCCGCTGGCCGGCTACGAGTCGCAACTGCACGATCTCGGCCTCAACGTGAACGTGGTGTCCGAGTTCGGCGGTACCACGCAGCGCATCATCCACGTGTCGCCGTCCCCGGGCACCCAGGTGCACCCCGGCGAAACCATCGACGTCAGCATCGTCTGACCGTTCACCGCTGCCGAGGCCTTCGGGCTGGGCTGCTGGTAACGCGACGAGGTGGACGTGCCGATGTGCTTGGCCGATAGGCTGCGCCACATGGTCATCGTGATGGCGCCGGAAGCAACCGACGAGGACGTCACGAGCGTTGTCGCGCACATCGAGACCCATGGCGGGCAGGCGTTCGTCAGCCGGGGTGTGATGCGCACGATCGTCGGCGTGGTCGGCACCGAAGAGGTGCTCGAGACCCTCGACGCGGACGGGCTGCCCGGTGTCGTGGAGACGATGCGAATCACAGCGCCGTACAAGCTCGTGTCGGCGCAGAACCATCCGCACCGCACCACGATCCGGGTCGGCGGAGTCCCGATCGGTCCGGACACCTTCACCTTCATCGCCGGTCCGTGCGCGGTCGAGACGCCGGCGCAGACACTCGAGTCGGCGCGGATGGCCAAGCGGGCCGGCGCCACGCTGTTGCGCGGCGGCGCGTTCAAGCCACGCACGTCCCCGTACGCGTTCCAAGGTCTCGGTGTGGACGGGCTGCGCATCCTCGCCGAGGTTCGCGACGAGGTGCAGATGCCGATCGTCACGGAGGTTCTCGACGTCGCCGATGTGGACGACGTCGTCGAGTACGCCGACATGCTGCAGATCGGCACGCGGAACATGCAGAACTTCGCGCTGCTGCAGGCGGTCGGCGCCACCGGCAAGCCGGTCATGCTCAAGCGCGGGCTGACCGCGACCTACGAGGAATGGCTCATGGCCGCCGAGTACATCGCGCAGCGCGGCAACCTCGACATCGTCTTGTGCGAGCGCGGGATCCGCGGGTTCGAGCCGTCGATCCGCAACATGCTGGACGTGTCCGCCATCGCGATGGTGCAGCGACTGAGCCACCTGCCGGTGATCGTCGACCCGTCGCACGCCGCCGGGCGCCGCGACCTCGTCGTCCCGTTGGCTCGCGCCGGCATCGCGGCCGGCGCCGACGGCGTGATGGTCGACGTGCACCCGCACCCGGAGTCAGCGCTGTGCGACGGCGCGCAAGCCCTGTTCGGCGATGCACTCGCCGAACTCGCCGACGCCGTGACCACGATCCCGCCGCTCTTGGGACGGACGTCGGCCGCGCACCTCGCCGGCTAGCAGGGTCCCCGCGAGTCGCCACGCTTTCCAGGCGACTCGTGGGGAAACTAGCCGGGGTCCCCGCGAGTCGCCACGCTTTCCAGGCGACTCGTGGGGTGACTAGCGCGTCACTTGTCGCTCGGCGGCCACGGGTTGGACGGACCGGACGACGGTGGTTCGGCCGGCGGTTCCGGCGGCGACCCCTGCGGCGGTTGCTGTGGCTGCCCCGGAGGCGGGTAGCCCTGAGCGCCGGACCCCGGCTGCCCGTAACCCTGCGGCGGGTAGCCCTGTTGCCCGTAGCCCTGGTGCGGATAGCCGGGCGGCGGGTAACCCTGCTGCGGGTAGCCCTGTTGCGGGTAGCCCTGTTGCGGATAACCCGGCGGGGGCGGGTAGCCCTGGCCGTAGTGTGCGAGCTCCTTCTTGTGTTTGCTGCGACGCACCAGGCCGACGATGAGCACGATCAACCCTGCGATCAGCAGCAGCGCCCCGATCACGGCGAGACCCGCGCCGACCAGCGTGCCCGTCTCGATGGAAGGACCGAACGCGATGTCGCCGCGCTGCTTGTCCGCGCCGGCGCCGGCCCCGACCACGACGTCGTAGGCGCCGGCGGTGTGAATCTGGAACTGCCTGAACGCGACGCCGTTGTGCCCGCTGTAGTTGTAGGTCAGCTTGTCCAGCTTGCCGCTCGGGTTGTTGCCGTACGGAACCATCGTCACGGCTTGATGCGTGTTGTGGTTGCGCATCGCGACACCGATCTGCGGCACCTGGGTGATGCTGCTGTTGACCCTGGGCGCCTCGTAGTACGCGACGTAGCCGCCCGGCTTGCTGAACGTGATCGTGCCCCGTTGCTGCGTGAACGAGATCCGCTGGAAGCCGTTGACCTTGCTGAGGCTCTGCGTCGCGATGACGATGATGCCCGCGATCAGCGCGAGGACGCCGACGATCGCAAGGATCGACCCGACGCGGATCCCGGTGTGTCCGCGCAGGCGCTGCTTGGGCTGGCTCGGTGCGGTCATGTCTGAATGCGTACCAGAGTTCCGACCCGCAGCCAGCCATACATCCAGCGAATCGCCGTGAGCGGGAAGTGGACGCAGCCGTGCGAGCCGCGGGTGCGGTACTGCCGGCTGCCGTACGGGAAGTGCTGCCACGACGAGTCGTGCATGCCGTAGTCGCCGTCGTACGGGATCCAGTAGTGCACGTAGTACGCGCCGCCCGCAGCCGGGTACAGGTATCGCTCGCGCTGCTTGGCCTGCACCCGCCATGTGCCGGTCGGCGTGCCGTTGCCGTACGCGCTGGCCCCGCTGGTGATCGGCGTCGTCAGCACCTGCACGTCACCGCGGCAGAGCCGGGCGAACTGCGTACTGATGTCTATCAGCACCCGCTTGTCCGGGTTGCGCCCGGAGCAGCGATTCCGGATCCGGTCCGTCCACACAGTCCCACTTGGCGACCGCAGCACCAGCACACCGCTGTTGCGCAGAGCGAGCGTGCCTGCGTGACGGGTGCGGGTCGACCAGAGCGTGTGCCGCCCGGTGGTGATCACGAGATTTCCCGAGTGCAGCAGCCGTAGCCGGGCATTGCGCGCGCTCGGTCCGGTCGCCCACACGATGTGCCGACCGTGCCGCAGCACGAGGTGACCACGCGGGCCGAGCGATGCCGTGTATGCGCCGTCCGGCGAGTGCAGTGCCTGGCCGGGTCGAAGCACTGTGCCCGCGTGCAACACGGTGCGGCTGGACGCTGCCGCTGACGCCGACATCGAGGTCGTCGTCACCGCGAGGTCGGACACCAGCGCACTCACTGCCACCAGCGCCCGGATACGGGTCATCCAGCGAGCGTACTGACCAATCAGGCAGAAACCAGGGGTGCCAGCACCTCGATCGCACGCTGCACCCCGGCGTCGTCCACGTCGAGGTGGGTCACCAATCGCAGGAACTGCGGTCCGAGCGCGGAGACGAGCACGCCCTCGTCGCGCGCCTTCGCAGCCACCGCCGCGGCGTTCTCGACATGCAGGACGACGATGTTCGTCTGCGCCGCTGCGCCGCCCAGGGCCTCGGCCAACTTCGCGGCGCGGGCGTGGTCGTCGGCGAGACGCTCGATGTGGTGTGCCAGGGCGTAGCGTCCGCCCGCGGCGAGAATGCCGGCCTGGCGCATGCCGGCGCCGTACCGCTTGCGCCACACCCGCGCTTCGGCGATGTTGTCGGCGGTCGAGACGAGGACGGAGCCGACCGGCGCGCCGAGCCCCTTAGACAGGCAGACCGAGACCGTGTCGAACGGCGCGGCGAGGTCACGTAACGAAGTACCCGTGGCCACGTGCGCGTTCCACAGCCGCGCGCCGTCCAGGTGCAGTGCGAGATTGTTCTCGCGGGCCAGGTCGACAACGGCTGCGACCTGGTCGGCGGGTTGGATCGTTCCGCCACCGAAGTTGTGCGTGTTCTCGAGGGCGATCGCCTTTGTCGAGACGAGATACGGCCCGCCGTCCGGCGCGATGATCGACCGTACCGCCTCGAGGTCGACAAGTCCGTGGTCGCTGTGCCACGTGCGGAACGTGATCCCCGAGAACGCCGCTGCTGCGCCGAGTTCGGCACGAGCGATGTGCGCAGTGACGTCGCAGACGATCTCGTCGCCCGGCTTGGCCAGCAAGCGCAAGCCGAGCTGATTACCCAGGGAACCTGATGGTACGTAGAGCCCAGCCTCGTGGCCGAGCAGCTCGGCCACCTCCCCCTCGAGCGCGTTGACCGTGGGGTCCTCGCCGTAGACGTCGTCGCCCACCTCGGCGTCCGCCATCGCGGCGCGCATCGCCTTGGTCGGACGTGACACGGTGTCCGAGCGAAGATCGACGATCATAAGGTTTCCTTCCGACGGCGCTCCGTCACAAGACGCTCCGCAACACGAAACGCCAACTCCAGCGATTGTTCGATGTTCAGCCGCGGATCACACGCGGTCTCGTACCGTCGGCCGAGATCGGCGGCCGTGAGTTCGGCGGTGCCGCCGATGCACTCGGTGACGTCGTCACCGGTCAGCTCGACGTGCAAGCCGCCGGGGTACGTGCCCAGCGCCGCGTGCACGTCGAAGAATCCGTCGACCTCGTCGATGATCCGGTCGAGGTGACGGGTCTTCACGCCGCCGGCCGTCTCTTCGGTGTTGCCGTGCATCGGATCGCACTGCCACACAACACGATGCCCCGTCGACTCGACCTTCTCGACGATCGCGGGCAGCCGGTCGCGCACCAGCGCGTTCGACATCCGGCTGATCAGCGTCAGCCGCCCCGGCACACCATCCGGGTCGAGCCGCTCCACCAGTTCCGCAGCGACCTCCGGCGTGGTGGACGGCCCGAGCTTGACGCCGATGGGATTGGCGATTCGCGAGACGAAGTCCAGGTGCGCGCCGTCCAGTTGCCGGGTGCGCTCACCGACCCACACGAAGTGTCCGGACAAGTCGTACGCGCGACCGTCCTCGACGCGTGTCAGCGCCCGCTCGTACTCGAGGATCAGCGCTTCGTGCCCCGCGTAGAGCTCGACACTCTCGAGGGCGGAGTCGTTCACGCCGCAGGCCCGCATGAACCGCACGGCGCGGTCGATCTCGGAGGCAAGCCGCTCGTAGCGCACGCCGGTCTCGGTGGAGCGGGCGAACGTGGTGTTCCAGGCGTGCACGCGATCGAGCGAGGCCAGCCCACCCGCGGCGTAGGCCCGCAACAGGTTCAGCGTCGACGCCGCGGTGGAGTACGCGCGCAGGATGCGCTGCGGATCAGGGGTGCGCTCGCCGTGGAGATCGTTGACCATGTCCCCGCGGTACGACGGCCGGCCGGTCGCGTCGAGGTCGGACGAACGGGGCTTGGCGTACTGGCCGGCGATCCGCCCGAGCTTGACCACGGGCATGGACGCGCCGTAGGTCAGCACGACCGCCATCTGCAGCAGCACCCGCACCTTGCCGGCGACATCGGCCTGGGAGGAGGTCTGGAACGTTTCCGCACAATCCCCGCCCTGCAAGAGGAACGCCTCACCCCGGGCGACAGCGGCCAGTCGCTCACGCAACTGGTCGACCTCCGAGGCGACCACCAGCGGCGGCATGCCTGCCAGCGTCGAGGCAGCCGCCCGGAGCTCGGCCGTGTCCGGCCAGGACGGCTGCTGCGCAGCCGGAAGCTCCCGCCAGGCATCGAGGTCGAGGTCTCCGGTTCTCACGGGACAAGGTTACGGCGAGCCGGCCTTGCGGCTGCGGTCAGCCGAAGAACACCTCGGCCTCGGCGTAGAGCTCCGGACGTACGACCTTCAGTTCGGACGTTGCCTCGGTGAGCGCCACACGCACGATGTCCGTGCCGCGCAGCGCGACCATCTGCCCCCAGGCCTGGCCCTGCACCGCGTCGACCGCGTGCAGCCCGAACCTGGTGGCGAGCACCCGGTCGAACGCCGACGGCGTGCCGCCGCGCTGGATGTGCCCGAGCACCGTGGTGCGGGCCTCCTTGCCGGTGCGCTTCTCGATCTCGCCGGCCAGCCATTCCCCGATCCCGCCGAGCCGGACGTGGCCGAACGCGTCCAGGCCCTTGTCGAGCGTGGTGTTCTCGCCGCCGTCCGGCACGGCGCCCTCGGCGACGACGATGATCGGGGCGTAGTGCGACTGGAACCGGCTCTCGACGTAGGCGCAGACCCGCTCCATCGAGAACGGCTGCTCGGGGATCAGGATGACGTTCGCGCCGCCGGCCAGCCCCGCGTGTAGGGCGATCCAGCCGGCGTGGCGTCCCATCACCTCGACGATCAGTGCGCGGTGGTGCGACTCGGCCGTGGTGTGCAGGCGGTCGATCGCTTCCATCGCGATATTGACCGCGGTGTCGAAGCCGAACGTGTAGTCGGTGGCGTAGAGATCGTTGTCGATCGTCTTGGGCACACCGACGACGTTCACGCCCATGGCACCGAGCCGTGTCGCGACACCGAGGGTGTCCTCACCGCCGATCGCGATCAGGGCGTCGACGTCCTTCTCGTGCAGCGTCGCGACGACCTTCTCGAACCCGTTGTCGACCTTGAACGGGTTGGTGCGCGACGAGCCGAGGATCGTGCCGCCGCGCGGGAGGATGCCGCGCACCTCGGGGACGCCGAGCGGCATCGTGATGTTCTCGAGCGGTCCCTTCCAGCCGTCGCGGAACCCCACGAACTCGTGCCCGTAGACCCCGACGCCCTTGCGGACCACCGCGCGGATCACGGCGTTCAGGCCCGGGCAGTCTCCACCACCGGTCAGCACTCCGATGCGCATACGAGGAACCCTAGTGGCTGGCTTTGTGGTGCCGACCACCTGTTCACTGGCGCGGCGCGGTCAGCACCTTCCAGCGGGCGAGGTTGTGTCGCGCATCGGCCAGGGCGTCGTGCTGGTTCGGCGGCGCGACCGGCAGCGGCGGATTGCCGGCGTCCTCCCACTTCTGCCGCAGCTCGTGGGTGAAGCGTGGGATCGCCCGGGGCAGGGCGCGCATGTCACCCCACAACTGGACCAGCGCGATGTGGTCGTAGGCCGCCATCCACGCCCAGAGTTCGATCGCCTCCCCAGTCTCGGTGAGGAACGCCAGCAGACCGTCTCGGATCTGCGCGCGTGATCGCCAGGCGGGATCACCCGGTGAGGGCAGCTTGTCGAGGACGTTCGTGCGCACCCAGTCGATGGCTCGGGACGGATCGAACTCGGTGGACACCGCATAGAACTCGCGTCCGGCCTCGTCGACCATCCCGATCGAGACGAGGTCGATCGTCGAACCGTCCTCGATGAACTCGCAGTCGTAGAAGTACCGGCGCATCGCTCAGGAAGCGCGGGGCAGGCGGGAGCGGAGCGCCTCGCTGTCGCCGGCGCCGAACGCGCGGTTCTTGCCTTGCGCCTTCTTGACGTCCGCGGCGTACTGGTCGACGTACTCTTGCCCGGACAGCTGCATCAGCGCGTACATGATCTCGTCGGTGATCGACCGCTCGACGAGGTGGTTGCCGGCCATGCCCTCGTAGCGGGAGAAATCCAGCGGCTTGCCGATGCGCACACCGGGACGTGGCCGCAGGCGGGGAAGCACCCGGCCCTGGGGCTGGATCTTGTCGGTGTCGATCATCGCGCAGGGCACCACGACGGCCCCGGATTCGAGGGCGAGCCGCGCCACCCCGGTCTTGCCGCGGTAGAGGCGACCGTCGGGTGAGCGGGTGCCTTCTGGATAGATGCCCAGCAGGTGTCCGTCCTCGAGCACCCGCAGGCCGGTCTTGAGCGCCGCCCGCGACGAGTCGGAGTCCGAGCGGTCGATCGGAACCTGCCCGACACCGGAGAAGAACATCTTCGAGAAGAAGCCCTTGATACCGGGAGTGGTGAAGTACTCGGACTTGGCCAGGAAGGTCACCTTGCGCGGGACCATCACCGGGAAGAAGAACGAATCGCTGAACGAGAGGTGGCTACTGGCCAGGATTGCCGGACGGTCGTCCGGGACGTTCTCCAGGCCGTCGACCCAAGGCCGCCACAGACCACGCAGGAACGGCCCGATGAAGATGAACTTGGCCACCCAGTAAAACACTCGTTCAGGCTAGTGCCTGGGACGCCCGGTAGCCGAATTCACAGCCAGGCAACCTCGACCCGGCACGCCAACCGGCCCTCGCATCGACCGATTCCCGCAGGCATGATGGTGCGCGTGAGCGAGCACTCCGGGCACAGCATCGAACCCCCGTCCGGTACACCGGACGAGCAGCCGTTCGCCCATGACGGTGGGCCGGTCGGCGTCGTGCTGAGCCACGGCTTCACCGGGACGCCGGCCAGCCTGCGGCCGTGGGCCGATCACCTCGCTGCGGCCGGATACACGGTGCGGCTCCCGCTGCTTCCGGGACACGGCGGCACGTGGCAGGAGACGAACCGAACCCGCTGGCCGCACTGGTACGCCGCCGTCGAGCAGGCCTACGAAGAGGTCGCCGAGCGCTGCGAGATCGTCTTCGCGGCCGGGCTGTCGATGGGCGGCGCGCTGGTGACCCGACTCGCGGAGCAGAAGGGCAACGCGATCTCGGGGCTGGTCCTCGTCAACCCGTCTCTCGGATCACGGCGGTTCAGCGAGAAGCTGGCGCCGTACGTGAGCAGGCTGGTGCGCTCCCGCCCGTCCATCGGCGGTGACATCAAGAAGCCCGGTGTCGAGGAGCCCGCCAACGACCGCACGCCGGTCGTCGCAGGGGGCTCGGTCGTGCGGATGTGGAAAGTCGTCACGGACGACCTCGACAAGGTGACCGCGCCGATCCGCATGTACCGCAGCATCGAGGACCACGTCGTCGACGACCTGTCGGCAACCCTCCTGAAGACCGGCGCGACGTCCACGTCCGTCGAAGAGATCCTGCTCGAGAACAGCTACCACGTGGCGACCCTCGACTACGACGCCGAGCAGATCTTCGCCGGCAGTGTCGACTTCTTTGCCCGGCTGACGGCGGATGCGACATGACCGAACCGCCGGACGCCTGGAACAACGGCCTGCTCGCGTCGTCGTACGTGCCGCTGACCGACGTCGCCGCGACGGTTGCACCACAGCTGCTCAGTGCACTGTCGCGTGCGCGGATCGCGGCGTATCTCGCCGAGGCGCCCGGATCGCACGGCGCGCTGCGCCTTTACGTCGCGTCCAGCGAGCGCTCCGACGCGCGGACGATCGTCGCGAGAGTCGTGCGCGCGAACGGCGGCGAACCGCCGCTGGACGCCGCCGGGAGCGGCGACCCGCTCGCGGGCATCGACGCGGAAGCCGAGTTCGCAGCCCTGATCGCGGACTGGCATGTGGATACGCACCATGCGATCCGTGACGCCGAGCGCGAGCTCTCCCGCGAGGACGAGGACTGGCGGGCGCGCCTGAACCAGGACGACCCGGTCGACGACGAGCTCACCTGGCTCGACGAGGGGCACTACGTTCCGCCCACGCCGCCGCCACTCCCCCGGCCGACCGCACCGATCGTGCTCGGCATGGTGCTCGTGGTCGTGTCGATCCTGTTGTTCGCGTTCGGCGACCCGCTCGGCATCCCGTTCACTCTCAGCCTGTTCCTTGGTGTCTGCGGCATCATCACCGCACTGGTGCTGTTCGTGATGCGGCTGCGCGAGTACCGCGATGACGACGACGACGGAGCCGTTCTCTAGCGGCGGATCTGTCATGGGGTAAGGGTCGCGTTGAGGTCGAGTGTTAACCCACTGGTCACCAACACGTCGACGCGCCGCGCTCTCCCAGAAGCCTGCCGCGTGGACCCTCGACGCAGGAGGTGATCACCGATGCAGACCGACGCCGCCACGGTGTTCAAGCTCTGGTGCCGGCTGACCGGAACTCCTCCGGAGGACTTCAGCGCCGAGGAGCACGACGCTTTCCTGTCCCGGCCGCAGGTCGGCGAGCTCGCCTCGACACCGTACGAGGTGCTGCTCGATGCGGGCATCGACGCGGCTCGACACGGCATCCTGCCACTGGAGCGGTGGCTCAACGCGGTGCACACCGTGCGTCCGATCGGCGCTTGAGTGCGCTACAGCTCCAACTCGACGACGACCGGACGGTGGTCGGTGGCGCGCTCGACGTCTGCTCCCTCGATCACCCATGTTTTCGCGATCGTCAACCGCGGATCGACGAACAACGCGTCGATCCGGCGCCGCGGCTCGATCGCCGACGAGGTCCACCCGTCGCCCTGACCCGCGACCGCGAACGCGTCCTGACGGGTGCTCGAGAGGGCCTTCCAGGCCGGTGAGCCCGGGACGTCGTTGATGTCGCCGCCGACGATGACCGGAACGTCCGCGGCGACGTGTTTCTCCAGGGCCTGCTCGAGCTCGCCGACATGGCGCAGCCGCGGTTGCTCCACAAGGTCGAGGTGGGTGCCGGCGACGGCGAATCGCGAGCCGCCGTTGCTCAACGTGGCGATCGCGGTGCCGCGGCGGTGCAGGCGCGGGTCACGGGTGAACAGCACCTCGGCGTGATCGACGACCTCGACGCTCAACGTGGAGAGGATCAGGTTCGATCCCGCCGGACGCCCCCCGCTGACCACCACGAGATTGCCGCGGCGCGCGAGCTCGGCGCACAGCGAGCGCCAGCGCAGGAAGCGCGGCGACTCCTGGATCAGCACCACGTCCGGTTCGGCGGAGCGGATCACCCGGCCGAGCGCGTCCCGGTCGTCGCGCATCGAGCGGACGTTGTAGGTCATCACACGCAGACTCGGCACCCGGCCATCGTGCCAGCCGCCGCTCGCCCGCGTCCGCATTTGGTGGGCGGCGGCCAAACCCGGTCAGTCGGCGCCGAATCAGGCGGCGGCCGGACGCATCGGCAGCACCGCGTCCGGCATCGGGCCGACCTGGTCGCGTCCGCACCGCTTGGCGACATAAAGCGAGGTGTCCGCCGCGCCGTAGAGCGCCCGAAGGTTCGCACCGTGCGTCGGCAGGTGGGCGATGCCCATGCTGATCGTGATCGCCAGGCGGACACCGGTGTCCGAGGTGAACTCGCACGCCCGGACGTTGTTAAGGATCTGCTCGGCGCGCGAACGAAGACCGTTCACCGAACAGCCCGCGAGCAGCACCGCGATCTCGTCGCCGCCCATCCGGCTGACCGTGTCCGACGCGCGGCTGCCGGTCAAGAGCAGCCGGCTGACCTGCACGAGCACCTCGTCCCCGGCCAGGTGACCGTGCTCGTCGTTGATGCGCTTGAAGTGATCGATGTCGAGCAGGATCAGTCCGGTGCCCTGCTCGCTGGCGGCGCCGGACAGTGTCGAGGACGCCGCCTCGTCGAGCACCCGGCGGGTGACCAGGCCGGTGAGCGGGTCGATCGCGGCCTGTGTGCGCAGTTCGGCGACCAGCGCATCCTGCCGCTCGCCGGACACCACCAGCAGCGCCACCGTCGTCGCGATCGCGGCGATCAGATAGCCGGCCTCGACGATCGCCAGCCGCGCGGGCAGCAAGGTCAGCACATCGACGAGATCGCCGGCAATGGCTGCGCCGCCGACGAGGATCGCGCCGCTACGGCGCAGCGCGAACCCGCCGTAGAGCGCCGGGAACAGGAAGAAGATCTGTGCGCTCACCGAGGCGTCGCCCGTGAACAGATCCAGAAAGACGATCACACCGATCGCGGCGAACGGGAACAGCGCCCAACCCCACGGCGAACTGTTGCGCATCCGGCGCAGCAGCAACGCCACCGCAACCACGGCCGCCGCAGCGGCCGAGGTGAGCAGCACGCTGACCACCGACGCGGCCTGCGTGCCCGGCTGCACCGCCGCGAAAAACACGGTGACCACGCCTGCGACGAGCGCAAGCGTCGACATCACCCGCGCCGCCAGATCGGCGTCGCGTGGCTGCAGACGCGCGATGATTGCCATGCGTCCATGATCGGCAGGGCGCGCGAAAAGTTCAGTGTTCGAAGCTGCGCAACCGGGCAAGATCCGCGGCACCGATCAGTCCGGCGTCCGGGCCCAGCGCGACCTGCTCGATCGCCGCGACCGGCCGGAATCCGCGCCCGGTCAGGCTGTTGCGGAACTCCTCGCGGGCAGGCGCGAGCAACAACTCACCGGCCGCCGACACCCCGCCGCCGATCACGAAGATGGACGGATCGAGCACCGCGGCGAGGTTGGCCAGGCCGCGGCCGAGCCAACGCCCCATCTCGGTGCAGATGGACAGCGCGGCCGGATCGCCCTCGGCCGCGGCGGCGCTGACCGCCGGACCGTCGAGCGCACCGACATCGCCGCCGACGAGCTCGAGCATGCGCGCAGCGGCGACCGGTGAGTCGGCGGCCAGGGCGCGCGCGTCGCGGGCCAGCGCCCGTCCGGACGCGTACATCTCCCAGCAGCCGCGGTTCCCGCATGCGCAGCGCCGCCCGTCCGGCACCAGGGTCATGTGCCCGTACTCGCAGGCGATGCCGTACGCACCGCGGTAGACCTCGCCGCCGATCACGAGGCCGCCGCCGATGCCGGTGCCGAGTGTCACGCACACCACGACCGAATGCCCCTGCGCGGCGCCGAACCGGTGCTC
>DASXJR010000096.1:0-119070 GCA_036497285.1 Jatrophihabitans sp. | reverse complement strand
GGCCGAGGTGGTCGCGGCGTCGGCGAGCAGCCGGATCGTGTGCGCCCGGTCGGCCGCCGAGATGCCGGTGCTCACGCCCTCCCGGGCGTCGACGGTGACCGTGTACGCGGTTCCGCGGCGGTCCTGGTTGACCCGGTACATCGGCGGCAGGTCGAGCCGGTCGGCGTCGGCCTCGGTCACCGCGACGCAGATGTAGCCCGAGGTGTAGCGGACCATGAACGCCACGAGCTCGGGGGTGGCGAGCTCGGAGGCGAAGATCAGGTCGCCCTCGTTCTCGCGGTCCTCGTCGTCGATGACCACGACCGGGCGGCCGGCCTTGATCTCGGCGATCGCGCGTTCGATCGAATCGAGGGTGAGCTCAGCCAACGTTTCGGTCCTTCATGAGTCGTTCGACGTACTTGGCCAGCACGTCCACCTCGAGGTTCACCGAATCGCCGGGTCGCCTCGCGCCGAGCGTCGTCGTGCGCAGCGTCTGCGGGATGAGCCCGACCTCGAACCAGTCGTCGCCGACGCCGGCGACGGTCAACGACACGCCGTCGACGGCTATCGAGCCCTTCTCCGCCACGTACCGGGCCAGTCGCGTCGGCAGGTCGAACCGCACTGTCTCCCACGCATCGCCGGGCGTCCGCGTCACGATCCGCGCGGTGCCGTCGACGTGTCCCTGCACGATGTGGCCGTCCAGGCGCGCGTCGGCTCGGGTGGCGCGTTCGAGATTGACCGGGTCGCCGACCTGCAGCCCGCCGAGCACGGAACGGGCCAGGGTCTCCCCCATCACGTCGAAGTCGATCGTGACTTGATCTGTGCCCGACCAATCGACGACGGTCAGACAGACGCCGTTGACCGCGATGGACGCGCCACGGACGAGATCGTCGGTGATCGCGGGGGCCGCTATTCGCAGGACCGCTGACTCGGCGCGCCGGTCGATCCCGACGACTTCGCCCAGCGTTTCGACGATCCCGGTGAACACCGTTCAGTCCCCTTCCGGCCAGACGGGCCGACCGACGATTTTCAGGTCGTCGCCGAGGCGCTCGATCAGCTCCACCTCAAGTGTTACCGCCTCGGCTATGGATTCGATGCCTGAATGGCCCAGGGCGTGGGGACCGTCACCCAGCAGCTTCGGCGCGAGGTAGGCCACGACCTCGTCGACGCAACGCGCCTCGATGAACGCGCCGGCCAGGGTCGGACCGCCTTCGAGCAAGACGTGTCGCACGCCGCGGTCGAACAACGCCTTGAGCGCGAACCGCGGGACTGCGGTGTCCAGGACGAGCGTCTCTGCGCTCTGGTCGAGCACCCGCGCCGACTGCGGCGTGCGGTGCCGGCGGTCGAGCACGACCCGCAGCGGCTGGTGCGGCTCCGGCGCGCCCTCATCGTCGCGCACGGTCAGCTGCGGGTCGTCGGCGAGCACAGTGCCGCTGCCGACCACGATCGCGTCGACGATCGCGCGCAGTGTGTGCACATCGGCGCGCGCGACCGGTCCGGTGATCCAGCGGGAGCTGCGGTCCGCGGCCGCCGACCGTCCGTCCAGGGTGGCTGCGTACTTCCAGGTGACGAACGGACGGGCCGTGCGCATCGCGTGCAGCCATGGCCGCAGCGCCCCGGCGGCGGCAGTCGCGTCGTCCATGCCGCCGACGACCTCGATGCCGGCCTGCTCGAGTACGTCCGCGCCGCCGGACGCCTCGGGGTTCGGGTCGGCGGCGGCGTAGACCACCCTGGCGACGCCGGCGGCGATCAGCGCGTCGGCGCACGGCGGGGTGCGGCCGGTGTGGGCGCAGGGTTCGAGGGTGACGACGACCGTGGCTCCGCGCGCGTCCGCCCCGGCTGCCTCGAGCGCGAGCACCTCGGCGTGCGGACCGCCCGCGGGCGCCGTCGCCCCCTCCCCTGCCAGCGTGCCGTCCGGGCGCAGCACCACCGCGCCTACCGGCGGGTTGGGGCTGGTGCGTCCGCGCACCGTTTCACCGAGGGCCAGAGCGCGGTGCATGGCCGCCTGCTCGGCCTCGTTGTTCTGCACGACGGGTCAGCGGCTCATTGCGTCGCGGGCCAGGGCGCGCAGTGCCTCGATGGCTTTGCCGGGGTCGGGGGCGCCGTAGACCGCGGAGCCGGCGACGAACACGTCGGCGCCGGCTTCGGCTGCCTCGACGATGGTGTCCTCGGCGATTCCGCCGTCGACCTCGACGAACAGCCGCAGGTGCCCGGCACGGATCTCGTCCCGCGCCCGGCGCACCTTCGGCAACACCTCGGCCATGAATTCCTGCCCGCCGAACCCCGGCTCGACCGTCATCACGAGCAATGTGTCGAACTCGGTCAGGATCTCGAGGTACGGCTCGAGCGGCGTACCGGGCTTGACGCTCAGGCCCGCGAGCGCGCCCGCGGCGCGGATCGTCCGGGCCGTCCGGACGGGATCGGCCGCGGCCTCGACGTGGAAGGTGACGTTCGCTGCGCCCGCCTCGGCATAGCCCGGAGCCCACCGGTCCGGGTCGTCGATCATCAGGTGGCAGTCGAGCGGGAGAGCGGTCGCCGCATGGAGGCTCTTGACCACCGGGAGCCCGAGGGTGAGGTTCGGGACGAAGTGGTTGTCCATCACGTCCACGTGCAACCAGTCCGCGCCGTCGACGGCCTCGGCTTCCTCACCGAGCCGGGCAAAGTCGGCGGAAAGGATGCTCGGTGCGATCATCGGCTCTGCCGATCCAGGCTGGCGCACGCCGAGAAGTCTATCGACGGCGAGTCACCGCACCGGGTGTCCCCGAACCGCCCGCGTCGGGCTACATTCTCGCGTCATGACGATCTTTCGGCGGCTGCGGTTCACCCTGACCCTGCTGACCGCAGGTCTGCTGGTGCTGGCCGGTTGCGCGACCTCGGTCAGTGGGTCCGGAAGCGGCAGCGGCGTCGCGGCCCCGAGCGGCCCCACCGGTTTCCCCTCGTCCAGCGCGTCCGAACCGCCGTCGTCGAGTCCGAGCGAGCCGCCGTCGTCGGGCACGTCGTCGTCGAACACCGGATGTTCGGCGGACTACTGCGACGACTTCAGCTCGAACTCGAGCGGCTGGGCCACCGGAAACGAGCGCCACTTCTTCTCGCGGTACGCGTCGTACCAGGGCGGCACCTTCCAGATGGGCGAGCGGCACAACTCGATCTTGACCGTGCCCTCGCCCTACGACATCACCAAGGCGGCGCACGACTACAGCGTGCAGGTCGACTTCCAGATGTACCTCGGCTCCGGCTCAGCCGACGATGCGATCTACGGCCTGTCGTGCTGGAACCACAAGACCGGTTCCGGCGATTCGGCGGCGTTCCTCTTCTACATCACCAAGACCGGGGTGCAGATCGCGCTGTGGGACAACGTCGACGGCTCCGAGCACATCCTGAAGAAGAAGTCGTGGAGTGACGTCCTGCTGCCGGCACCGCAGGCGAACACCGTCCGGGTGCTCTGCCTGCAGCGCAGCAATCACGGTGGACCGCTCGCGGTGCTCGGCATCTCGGTCAACGGCAACCAGCTCATCGAGACCTATGCCAAGACCACCAAGAACTACGACTGGGGCACGGGCGACCGAGTGGCCCTGCTGGTCGGGCTCACCGGCTCGAACGTCTTCTACGACAACTTCCAGATCACCGGCGACTGCAAGGGCTCCTACTGCTGAGCGGTCAACACCGCACCAGCGCGCAGAACATCGCATCGGTGCCGTGGCGGTGCGGCCACAACTGCACGGTCGGCCCGGCGCCGAGGTCCGGCACGCCCGCAAACGCGGCGCGGGCGTCGATCAGGTCGCGGTCGGCGACGACCTCGCGGGTCTCGGCCAGATGCGGCGAGCAGGTCACGTAGGCGACCACGCCGCCGGGGCGGACGAGGCGCACCGCGGCGTCGAGCAGCTCGCGCTGCAACTCGGCCAGGGCGGGGACGTCGTCGGGGCCACGGCGCCAGCGCGCTTCGGGCCGGCGGCGTAGCGCCCCGAGTCCGGTGCACGGCGCATCGACCAGCACCCGGTCGTACCCGCCGTCGCGAGCCGGGTACGACCTGGCGTCGCCCTCGCGGACGTCGACGCGCCACGGCGCGGTCGCGGCCCGTACGAGGTCCGCGCGGTGGGGGCGCAGTTCGTTGGCCTGGACGGTGGCGCCCCGCTCGGCCGCGAGTGCGGCGAGCAGTGCGGTCTTGCCGCCCGGCCCGGCGCACAGGTCGAGCCACCGCTCGTCGCGTCCGTCCAGAGGCGTGGCGGCCAGGGCGAGCGCGCACAACTGACTGCCCTCGTCCTGCACGGCCGCCCGGCGCGCACGCACGCTCGCCAGCCGGCCGGGATCGCCACCCTCGAGATGCACCGCGTACGGCGACCACGGCCCGGGCGTGCCGCCGGATTGCGCGACCAGGTCGTCCCGGCTCACGCGTCCGGGCCAGGCGACGAGGTGGGTCTGCGGACGCTCGTCGTCGGCGGCCAGCGCGGCGGCGGTCTGGGCCATGTCGCCGTCCAGTGCCGCGGCGAACGCCGCCGCGATCCACTCCGGGTGGGCGGTGCGCAGCGCCAGCCGCCCCAGCTCGGTACGGCCGCGGCCGAGGCGCTCGGTCCACTCGTCCCACGTCGAGCGGGTCACTTTGCGCAAGACCGCATTGACGAAGCCGGAGGCGCGGCCGTTGCGGGTCGCCCGGGCCAGCTCGACGCTCGTGGCGACCGCGGCGTGCGGCGGGATCCGGGTGCGCAGCGCCTGGTAGGCACCGAGCCGGAGCAGATCGCGGACCTCGGGTTGCACCGCGTTCAGCGGCCGGTCGATACACGCCTGCAGGACCAGGTCGAGCGTGCCGGCCGCGCGCACCGTGCCGTAACCGAGTTCGGTGGCGAGCGCGGCGTCGCGGCCGGTGAGGCCGGCGGCGGCGATCAGCGGGGGCAGCGCCAGGTTGGCGTAGGCACCGTCGGCATCCACGGCACGCAGCAGGCGGAAAGCGACGAGCCGTGGTGAGCCGGACGGGTCAGCCAAGCGTGTCGCCGGCCTCGAGGCGTGCACCGCGGGCCCAATCGGCGGCAGGCATCGGGCGCTTGCCCGGCGGCTGCACGGTGCCCAGCTGCACCTCGGCTGTCGCCGTGCCCACCGCGATCCCGGACTTGTCGGCGCGCACCATGCCGGGGCCCAGCTCGTTCGCGCCGCGCAGCCGCACCGGGCCGAGTTTGAGGCGCTCGCCACGGAAAGTCGTCCACGCGCCCGGCGTCGGTGTGCAGGCCCGCACGAGGCGGTCGATGTGGCGGGCGGGGGCGTCCCACGGCACCTCCGCGTCGGCGGTGGTGATCTTGCCGGCGATCGAGACGCCGTCGGCCGGCTGCGGACGCGGCACGAGCGAGCCGTCGGCGATCCCGTCCATCGTGGCCACCAGCAACCCGGCGCCGGACACCGACAGCCGCTCCAGCAGGTCACCGCTGGTGTCGGTCGGGCGGACTGTTTCGGTGACCACGCCGTAGACCGGTCCGGTGTCCAGGCCGGCCTCGATCAGGAACGTGGACGCTCCGGTGACGTCGTCGCCGTGCAGGATCGCGTGCTGGACGGGTGCCGCGCCACGCCACGCGGGCAGCACCGAGAAGTGCAGGTTGATCCACCCGTGCCCCGGGACATCCAGCGCTCGCTGCGGCAGCAGGGCCCCGTAGGCGACGACCGGGCAGGCGTCGACGTCGAGGGCGCGCAACTCGTCCAGGAACTCCGCGTCGCCGGGCTTGGCCGGGGTGAACACCGGCACACCGGCCTGCGCTGCGAGCTCGGCGACCGGCGAGGCCGTCTCGCGACGGCCCCGTCCGGCTCGGGCCGGTGGTCGGGTGATCACCGCGACCACCTCGTGCCCCGGAGCGTCGAGCAACGCGCGAAGGGACGGGACGGCCGCGGCCGGCGTCCCCGCGAAGGCAAGTCTCATGTCAGTGCGGGCTGACCTTGACCTTGGCCGCCGACAGCCCGGACCACTCGGCTTCCCGGATCGCCCGCATCGCTTCCCTGCGGGTCCCCGGGTCGAGCCGCGACACGAACAGGACCCCGTCGAGATGGTCGGTCTCGTGCTGGATGCAGCGTGAAAGGCGGGCGGTGCCTTCGATCGTCACCGGGTCGCCGTACATGTTCTGGCCGTGCGCGACGACGTTCTCGCGGCGCATGCAGTCGAAGGTGAGCCCGGGGATGGACAGGCAGCCCTCGGGGCCGTCCTGCAGCTCCTCGTTCGGGAAGTGCAGGACCGGGTTGACCAGATGCCCTGACTGCTCGTCGTCGACGTGGTAGGTGAACACCCGCAGCGAGACGCCGATCTGCGGCGCCGCGAGGCCTGCGCCGGGGGCGTCCAACATCGTCTGCTCGAGGTCGGTGACGAGCTGGCGCAGCTCCCTGTCGAAGACGGTCACGGGATCGGCCGCGGTGCGCAACACCGGGTCACCGAAGAGGCGAATGGGGACAACGGTCACAAGTGAAGTCTACGGAAACGAATGGACCGGCTGACGTGTCATTAGTTAGCATGGCTAACGAATGAAAGGACGTCCGTGCTCCATTCCGAAGCGCACGACCGCCGTGTCGCCCTCTCGGTGACGACTGTCGGCATCCTCGCTGCGACGCTGAACTCGTCCATCCTGCTGATCTCGCTGCCTGCGATTTTCGAGGGCCTCGGCCTGAACCCGCTCGCCCCGGAGAACATCTCGTACCTGCTGTGGATGCTGATGGGGTTCCTGCTCGTCACGGCCGTCCTCGTCGTCACATTCGGTCGCCTGGGCGACCAGTACGGACGCGCGAAGCTGTTCAACCTCGGCTTCCTGATCTTCACGATCGGCTCGCTCGGGTGCGCATTCGTGCCCAACAGTGGCGGCGCCGGTGCGCTCGAGATCATTGTGCTGCGCATCGTCCAGGGCGTGGGCGGTGCGATGGTGATGGCCAATTCGACTGCGATCATCACAGATGCGTTCCCGCCCGACCGGCGCGGCTTCGCGCTCGGTGTCAACCAGGTCTCGGCGCTTGCGGGCTCCTTCCTCGGCCTGATCGTCGGTGGCGTGCTGTCCGAATGGCACTGGCGCGCGGTGTTCTGGGTGAGCGTGCCCGTCGGCGTGTGGGGCACGTGGATGGGCTACCGCACGCTGCACGACAAGCCGCGCGACCGCACCCGCCGCGTCGTCGTCGACTGGTGGGGCAACCTCACCTTCGGCGTCGGTCTGGTCGCGCTGTTGGTCGCGATCACGTACGGGTTGCAGCCCTACGGCGGGCACACGATGGGCTGGACGTCACCGAAGGTACTGGCCGGTCTCATCGCCGGCGTCGTGCTGCTGGTGGCGTTCGTGCTGGTCGAGAACCGGGTCGCGGACCCGATGATCAATATGAGTCTCTTCAAGATCCGGGCGTTCGCGGCGGGCCAGGCGGTGAACCTGCTGGCGGCGATGTCCCGCGGCGGACTGCAGTTCATGCTGATCATCTGGCTGCAGGGCATCTGGCTGCCGCTGCACGGCTACCGGTTCGCCGACACCCCGCTGTGGGCGGGCATCTACATGCTGCCGATGACGCTCGGCTTCCTGGTCGCCGGACCGGCGTCGGGTGCAATCTCGGACCGGTTCGGTGCGCGCGCGTTCGCCACCGGCGGCCTGCTGCTGACCGCGGCCACCTTCGTCGGGCTGATCGCGCTGCCGGCCAACTTCAACTACGTCCTGTTCGCGGCGCTGCTGGCGCTCAACGGCATCGGGATGGGGCTGATGGCGGCGCCGAACTCGGCCGCCATCATGAACGCCGTCCCCGCCGCGCAGCGTGGCGCCGCCTCGGGCATCCGTGCGACCGGCATGAACGCCGGCATGGTGCTGTCGATGGGCGCGTTCTTCACGCTCATGGCGGTCGGGCTGGCCGGCACGCTGCCGGCGGCGATGTCGAACGGGCTGACCCAGGCCGGGGTCTCCCCCGCCGCCGCCGGTGCGGCATCGCACGCCTCGCCGGTCGGCCTGCTCTTCGCCGCGTTCCTCGGCGACAACCCGATCCGCGCACTGGTGCCGCATCCGGGCAACGGCGCGGACGCCTCGACGATCTACGGTCAGCAGTTCTTCCCGAGCCTGATCTCGGATCCGTTCCGGCACGGCCTGCTGATCGCGTTCAGCGCGTCGATCGTGATGCTGCTGCTGGCCGCGGGTGCATCACTGATGCGCGGCGCGAAGTTCGTCCATGCCGAGGCCGATCACCCGGTGGCCGACGCCGTCGCCCGCGAGGGTGACGCGGTGGCGGTCCCGGCGATCCCCGGCGAGGACGTCGCCTACTCCGACGCGATCGCGGCGGGTCGGTCGGCCCCCTGACGTTCACGCAGCAGCGTCTTGAGCTCGGCGAGCTCGTGCTGCACGCCTTGGAGTTGCGTGTGGACGTCGCGCAGGTCGGCCTGGGTCGCGGCTTGCTCGACTTCCTCTTCGATCCGCAGCCGGTCGATCAGCCAGGTCGCGAACGAGGCGGTGACCGCGCCGACCAGCATGACCCCGCCGATCATCACGCCGACGGCAACCAGCCGGCCCTGCGCGGTGATCGGGGTGTAGTCGCCGTAGCCGACGGTGCAGATCGTGACCGACGTCCACCACAGCGCCGTGCCGAAGGTGGTGATCGACGCGCCCGGTTGGTTGCGCTCGGCGTCGAGTTCGGCCAGCGCTCCGGTGAAGACGAGCAACACGGCGGTGATCGAGCCGTAGACGACGACCTTGCCGCGCAGCGAGTCGGCCACCCAGCGGTTCAGCGCGCGTAGCAGCGGAACGAGCCGGAGCACCCGCAACGTCCGCAGGAACGGCAGGGCGAGCATGGCCACGTCGGTCAGGTGCCGTACGAGGTAGCGCCCGCGCCGTGTCGTCAGCGACAACCGGATCCCGAACTCGATGACGAACAGCGCCCAGATCGTGTAGTCGGCCACCCGCAGGGTGGTGTGCCAGGTCTGGTTCAGCCCGACGGCGAGCACCTCGGTGGCGTACACGGCGAGGAACAGCACGGCGAGGGCAGCCATCGGCCACTCGGTCGAATCCTGCCAGCGTTCGAGCCGAGTCGGCTCGGTACCGTCGGGTGCGGTCACCGTGACAGTTTTACAGCAGTTCGAGTGGGTCGAGCACGATCTTGACGGGGTCCGGGGCTTTTCTTGCCGACCGGACGGCGGCCGCCTCCTTCAGCGCGGTGGCCAGGGCGGCGGACGCGCGGCGGGGCACCCGGACGAGCATCCGCTCGGTGCCGTCGGGTGCGGGGACGGGGCCGACGGTGGTCGCGGCATCCGGCAGCCGGGCGGCCGACAGCAGGTCGGCGACCGCTGCCGGACTGCCCGAAACCGCCGCCATGCGGCTCGCGGGCGGGAAGCCGAGCTCGGCCCGATCGGCGAGTTCCCGTGCGGCGAACCCGCCGGGATCCCAGCGCACCAGCGCCTGGACCGCCGGGACAGCGGCATCGGCACCGATCACCACCGGCGCGCCGGGACGGACGAGTGCGGCCGCGGCCATCCACCGACGCACGGTCTCTTCGCCGGCCCGTAGGTCCGCGCGGGAGAGCAGCGCCCAGCCGTCGAGCAGCAGCGCCGCGCCGTAGCCGCCGGGCGCCACGGGTTCGGCGCCGGGGGTGGCGACGACGAGGTCCGGTCGGTCTTCGACCCGGTCGAGTACCCGCTCGCCGCCGCTGGTGCGGACCGCAGCGCCGGGGAACGCCCGGCCGAGTTCCTCGGCGGTGCGGCGCGCGCCGATCACCACTGCCCGCAGCGCGCGCCCGCCGCACGTCGGGCAGTGCCAGTCGCCGGCCGGACGCCCGCACCATCGGCACCGCGCGACGGCGCCCTGAGCCGAGGTCATCAGCGGCCCCGAGCAGTTCGCGCAGATCGCGCGGGTGCGATCGCGCACGCACGCCAACGCGGGCACGTACCCGCGGCGTGGCACCTGGACGAGCACCGGCGCGCCGGACTCGAGCGCGTCGCGGGTGGTGCGCCAGGCCAGGCTGGGCAGCCGGGCGGCGGCCGCTGCCGGATCGCGCGCCTGCTCGAAGTCGTCACCGGTCGGCAGGACGCGCGGCGCCGCCCTGCGCAGAACGTCGCGCTCGGGCGCGATCTCGTGGGCCCACCCGGACTCGACGAGCAGTTGCGCCTCGGCGGTGCGGGCGAACCCGCCGACGAGCAGCGCCGAGCCGGACAGCGATGAGCGCAGCACCAGCACGTCGCGGGTGTGCGCGTAGGGGGCGCGCGGCTCGTCGTAAGAGTCGTCGCCGTCGTCCCAGATGGCGAGCAGGCCCAGGTCGGCGACCGGGGCGTACGCAGCGGCGCGGGTGCCGATGACAACCTGCACGGCGCCGCGCCGGGTCGCGAGCCAGCGGCGGTAGCGTGCCTCGGGGCCGAGGTCGGCGGACAGCGCCACGTACGCCCCCGGGCCGAGGCGTTGCGAGACGGCGGCATCGAGCCGGTCGAGGTCGCGGTTGTCGGGAACGACCGCGAGCGCGCCCCGCCCGGCCGCGGCGGCCGTGGCCAGCGCCTCGGCGATGCGATCGGGCCAAGCCTCCCCGGGGCAGGCCGACCACACCGCGCGGGCTCCCCGCCCGTCCGCGACGGCGCGCAGGAACGCCGCGCCGGAGCGGTAGCGCGCGAACCCGCCCGGGCCGTCCGGGGTGTTCACGGCCGCGGGTTCGCGGGCGGCGCCGCCCCTGCCGGTCTCGGCGCGGGCGTGCCGCGACGGGACGCCGAGCCGCACGACGTCGACGAAGTTGCCGGCCCAGCGGTCGGCCACAGCGCGGAACAGCGTGGTGGTCTCGGGCGTGAGCACCGGCTCGTCGCCGACCACCCGCTCGGCGAATGCGAGTTTGCCCGGGTGGTCGGAATCGGCGCGGCGTTCGAGGACGTACCCGTCGACGAGCCGCCCGGCGAAGCGCACGCGTACGCGGGAGCCGACCGTGATCTGCGCGTCGAGGGTGTCCGGGACCGCGTAGTCGTAGGGGTGGTCGAGATGCGCGAGGGGGACGTCGACATAGAGCCGCGCCACTGGATCGACCGCGGCCGGGGTACGAACCTTCGGCGCCACGCTGGATTGCTTACCAGCCCGTCCCGACGGTGTCCGGCTTGGCCCTCCAGCAGGGCGACACGCCGGGCACGACCCTGCTACGGGGCCAAGCCGGGCTCACCCGTTGACGAGCTTGGCGAGCTGGTCGGCGCGGTCGGTGCGCTCCCAGGTGAAGTCGGGTAGCTCACGGCCGAAGTGTCCGTACGCCGCGGTCTGCGCGTAGATCGGGCGTTTCAGGTCGAGATCGCGGATGATCGCGGCGGGGCGCAGGTCGAAGGTCTGCAGCACCGCGTCGCTGATCTTCGCGGGATCGGCCGTCTCGGTGCCGAACATCTCGAGGAACAACCCCACCGGCTCGGCCTTGCCGATCGCGTAGGCCACCTGTACCTCGCACGTGGTGGCCAGGCCCGCGGCCACGACGTTCTTGGCGACCCAGCGCATCGCGTACGCCGCCGACCGGTCGACCTTGGACGGGTCCTTGCCCGAGAACGCACCGCCGCCGTGCCGCGCGTAGCCGCCGTACGTGTCGACGATGATCTTCCGGCCGGTCAGCCCGGCGTCGCCCATCGGCCCGCCGATCTCGAACCGGCCCGTCGGGTTCACCAGCAGCCGGTAGTTGCCGAAGTCGAGGCCGAACTCGGCGATCAGGGGCCGGATCACGTGCTCCTCGATGTCCGGCTTGAGCAGGGTGTCCAGGTCGATGTCGGACGCGTGTTGGCTCGACACGACGACCGTGTCCAGCCGCACCGGCTTCCCGTCGACGTACTCGACGGTCACCTGGGTCTTGCCGTCCGGGCGAAGGTACGGGACGGTGCCGTCCTTGCGGACGTCGCTGAGCTGCTTGGCGAGTCGGTGCGCGAGTGCGATCGGCAGCGGCATCAGCTCGTCGGTCTCGTCGCAGGCGAAGCCGAACATCAGGCCCTGGTCGCCGGCGCCCTGGCGGTCGAGGGGGTCTTCGACGCTCTCGCCGGTGCGTGCCTCGTACGCGGTGTCGACGCCCTGCGCGATGTCGGCCGACTGCGAGCCGATCGACACGCTGACGCCGCACGAGGCGCCGTCGAAGCCCTTGCGCGACGAGTCGTAGCCGATCTCGAGGATCTTCTCGCGCACGATCGTCGGGATGTCTGCATACGCCTCGGTGGTGACCTCACCGGCGACGTGCACCTGGCCGGTGGTGATCAACGTCTCGACGGCCACCCGGCTGCCGGAGTCCTGGGCGAGCAGCGCGTCGAGGATCGAGTCGCTGATCTGGTCGGCGATCTTGTCCGGGTGTCCTTCGGTGACGGACTCGGACGTGAAAAGGCGGCGGCTCACGCATGCTCCGATTACTAGGCGGCTTCGGACAAAGTCTATCGAGGTCGGTCTGGCTCACCGTTCCAGGCGCGACGCGATCGCGTCACAGACCGCCGCGGCGAGCACCGCCTTGGGTCCGAAGTCGACCTCGATCTCGGTTCCGTCCGCACCCAGGATCATCGCGGCGTTGTCGGCCTGCCCGAACGCCTTGCCCGGCCCGACCGCGTTGACGACCAGCAGGTCACAGCCCTTGCGCGCGAGTTTCGCCCGTCCGTGCTCGAGCACCGTCGCGGTGTGATCGCCCGTCTCGGCGGCGAACCCGACGATCACCTGGCCGGGCCGTCGTTCGGTCACGAGCCGCGCGAGGACGTCGGGGTTCTCGACCAGTTCGACGGGCGCGATCCCGAACCCGTCCTTCTTGATCTTGTGGCCGGCGGCGGTGATCGGACGGAAGTCGGCGACCGCTGCGGCCATGACCACCGCGTCGGCGTCGGCGCTCACCTTGTGCACTGCGTCACCCAGCTCGACCGCGCTCACCACGCGGACGACGTCGACCGCGGCCGGATCGGGCAGGTCCACATTGGCGCTGACCAGCGTGACCTGGGCGCCGCGGGCGGCGGCGACCGCGGCCAGCGCGTACCCCTGCCTGCCCGATGACGCGTTGCCGAGGAATCGGACGGGGTCGAGCGCCTCGCGCGTGCCGCCGGCGCTGACCACGAGGTGGCGTCCGGCCAGGTCATAGGGCAGCGCGTCGCTGCGGCGGAGCAGGAGTTCCGCGTGGGTGGCGAGTTCGGCCGGTTCCGGCAGCCGTCCCTTGCCGGTGTCGGCGCCGGTGAGCCGTCCCGACGCCGGGTCGAGCACGACCGCGCCGCGCCGACGCAGGGTGGCGACGTTGTCGACGGTCGCCGGGTGCTCCCACATCTCGGTGTGCATGGCGGGCGCAAACAGCGCAGGGCACCGGGCGGTGAGCAGGGTGTTGGTGAGCAGATCGTCGGCCAGGCCGTGTGCCGCCCTGGCCAGCAGATCGGCAGTGGCCGGGGCGACGACCACGAGTTCGGCCTCGCGGCCGAGCCGCACGTGCGGCACCTCGGCGGCGTCCGTCCACACATCGGAGGCGACCGGGTGGTGCGACAGTGCGGCCCAGGTCGGGGCGCCGACGAATTCGAGCGCGGCGGCGGTGGGCACGACCGTGACGTCGTGACCGGCTTCGGTCAGTTTGCGCAAGAGGTCGGCCGCCTTGTACGCGGCGATGCCACCCGCTACCCCGAGAACCACCCGGCTCATGTGGTCAGCCTGCCAGACAGAAACCGCGCGCGTGGTCACTTGTGACGCGAGCGGTCACTTCGTTACGCGGCGCGCGACAGTGGTCAGTTCCGGCCACAGTGGTCAGTGGCAACTGACCACTGTGCGCTCCAACTGACCACTGTCGGTTCGACGCCAGATGGGTGGCGCGGGCCTACTGGCCCGGGGCGGGGTTCTCGCTGGGCTTGAACTCGATGAGGTCGGAGTTGATCTCACGGAGGGCGATCGAGAGCGGCTTCTCCTGCGGAGCCGTCTCGACCAGGGGTCCGACGTACTCGAGCAGGCCCTCGCCGAGCTGGCTGTAGTACGCGTTGATCTGGCGGGCACGCTTGGCAGCGATGATGACCAGTGCGTACTTCGACGCGGTGCGGTCGAGCAGCTCGTCGATCGGCGGGTTGGTGATGCCTTCTGGTGCGGACACGACTCAGCTCTCTGCAGACAATCTTGGGACGGAGCGGCAAGCTCCAAACTCTCAGTCTACCAATCCCTGGCTGCCGCCGTCCCCGATGAGACCGACGACCTCCGCTGCGGCGCGGGTCACATCGTCGTTGACGACGGTCCGGTCGAACTCGGCTGCTGCCGCGAGTTCGATCCGCGCCTGCTCGAGCCGGGCGGCGATGACGGTGCTGGGCTCGGTGCCGCGCCCGGACAGCCGGCGCTGCAGCTCTTCCCAGGTCGGCGGCGCGAGGAACACCAGTAATGTTTCCGGCATCGCCTCGCGGATCTGGCGCGCACCCTGCAGGTCGATCTCGAGCAGGGTCGGCTCCCCCGCGGCAAGTCGCTCGACAACCGGTTCGCGGGGCGTGCCGTAGAGGTTGCCGGCGAACTCGGCGTGCTCGAGCAGCTCGTCCGCGGCGACGAGCTCGGCGAACCGCTCGCGGGTCACGAACCAGTAGTGGACGCCGTTGCGCTCGCCCGGGCGGGGCAGCCGGGTGGTGACCGACACGGACACCCAGACGTGCGGGAACAGCTCGCGGACCTTGCGTACGACCGTCCCCTTGCCGACTCCGGACGGGCCGGTGAGCACGGTCAGTCGGGGCACCCGGGCAACCTACCGCGGGGCACGACCTGACCCGCGTGTGATGCGGCGCTTCGACAGGAACGTGACCGGCGCCGCAGCTAGGTTGAAACCGCTACGGCAGGATTGCGGCTCATCCGCAGCGTGGCGGCAGACCATCGGCGAGGAATGGAGCGCAGCTTGCGCATCGGAGTCCCCCGTGAGACCAACCGTGGTGAAACGCGTGTCGCCGCCACGCCGCCCACCGTCAAACTGCTGATCGGACTCGGCTACGAGGTCACGATCGAATCGGGCGCGGGCGAGTTGTCCAGTTTCGCCGACGGTGCCTACGCCGAGGCGGGTGCCACGATCGGTGACCCGTGGTCGGCCGACATCGTGTTCAAGGTCAACGCGCCGTCGGCCGAGGAGGTCGAGAAGCTGCATGACGGTGTGACGCTCGTCGGGCTGCTCTCCCCCGCGCTCGACCCGGATCTGGTCGAGACGCTGTCCGCCCGTCCGATCACCGCGCTGGCGATGGACGCCGTCCCGCGCATTTCGCGCGCCCAGTCGCTGGACGTGCTCAGCTCGATGGCCAACATCGCCGGGTACCGCGCCGTGGTCGAGGCGGCGCACACGTTCGGCCGCTTCTTCACCGGCCAGGTCACGGCGGCCGGCAAGGTGAACCCGGCGAAGATCCTGGTCGCGGGCGCGGGTGTCGCCGGCCTGGCCGCGATCGGTGCCGCCTCGAGCATGGGCGCCGTCGTACGGGCCACCGACCCGCGGCCGGAGGTCGCCGACCAGGTCAAGTCGCTGGGCGGCGAGTACCTGTCGATCGAGGACGAGACCGCCGAGGTGAGCACCACGGGATACGCGAAGGAGATGGGCGAGGACTACAAGGCGCGCGAGGTGCAGTTGTACTCGTCGCAGACCGAGGACGTCGACATCATCATCACCACGGCACTCATCCCGGGGAAGCCCGCGCCGCGGCTGATCACCGCCGACATGGTCGCGTCGATGCGGCCCGGCTCAGTGATCGTCGACATGGCCGCGGCGAACGGCGGCAACGTGGAGGGATCGGTCGCGGGCGAGGCGGTCACCACCGACCGCGGGGTCACGATCATCGGCTACACCGACCTGGTCGGCCGCCTGCCTGCGCAGGCGTCGCAGCTGTACGGCCAGAATCTCGTCAACCTGATGAAGCTGCTCACGCCGGACAAGGACGGGCAGCTCGTGCTCGACTTCGACGACGTCGTGCAGCGCGGCATCACCGTGGTCCGCAACGGCGAGAAGACGTGGCCACCGCCACCCGTTGCTGTGAGTTCGGCGGCGCCGCAGGCCAAACCGGCGGCCGCGCCACAACCGGCCAAGAAGGAGAAGGCGCCGCTGACACCGGCGCGCAGGTACGCGATCGTCGGCATCGGCGCGGCGCTGCTGTTCCTGCTCACTGCATTCGCCCCGAACCAGCTGATCGGCAACTTCACCGTGTTCGTGCTGGCGATCGTGATCGGCTACTACGTGATCGGCAACGTGCACCACGCGCTGCACACGCCGCTGATGTCGGTGACCAACGCGATCTCCGGAATCATCATCACCGGCGCGCTGCTGCAGATCGGCCATCACGACACGACGATCACGGTGCTCGCGTTCGTCGCGATCCTGCTCGTGTCGATCAACATCTTCGGCGGGTTCGCCGTAACCCGTCGCATGCTCGGGATGTTCAGTAAGTGATGAGCGCTCGCGCGAAGAACCAGGTAGCACAGTCCGCGACGAAGGAGCGGATCGAGCCGACACCGGGCACGAACGCAGTGAGCGGCCCAAGGGAGGTTCGATGAGCGCCGAAACCGTAACTCAGGCCGCGTACATCGTTGCGGCGCTGTTGTTCATCCTGTCCCTCGCCGGACTGTCCAAGCACGAGACGTCGCGGCAGGGCGTGGTGTTCGGGATCGCCGGCATGGCCATCGCGGTCGCCGCCACGATCGGGCTCGCGTCGCGGTCGATCGCAGCCGGCGGCATCGCGCTGATCGCGGTCGCGATGGTCATCGGCGCCGTCATCGGTCTCTGGCGAGCGCGCGTCGTCGAGATGACGGGCATGCCCGAGCTGATCGCGATGCTGCACAGCTTCGTCGGTCTGGCGGCGGTGCTGGTCGGCTGGAACGGCTACTACGAGGTCGAAGCGAACGGCGGTGCCGACGTCGCCGGCTCGCTGTTGCGCATCCATCACGCCGAGGTGTTCATCGGGGTGTTCATCGGGGCTGTGACCTTCACCGGTTCGATCGTCGCGTTCCTGAAGTTGTCCGCCCGGATCAGCTCCAGGCCGTTGATGCTGCCGGGCAAGAACGTGCTCAACCTCGGCGCGCTCGCCGCATTCGTCGGTCTGACTGTGGGATTCGTCGTGCAGCCCGAGCTCGGGCTGCTGGTCGCGGTGACCGCGGTCGCTCTCGCCCTCGGCTGGCATCTGGTCGCCTCCATCGGCGGCGGCGACATGCCCGTAGTCGTGTCGATGCTGAACAGCTACTCGGGCTGGGCGGCGGCCGCGTCCGGGTTCCTTCTGAACAACAACCTGCTCATCGTCACCGGTGCGCTGGTCGGCTCGTCCGGTGCGTACCTGTCCTACATCATGTGCAAGGCGATGAACCGCTCGTTCATCTCGGTGATCGCGGGCGGCTTCGGGATCGAGGCCAAGACAGACGACACCGACTACGGCGAGCACCGCGAGATCACCGCGGACGACGCCGCGGAACTGCTGCGCGACGCCTCGTCGGTGATCATCACCCCGGGTTACGGCATGGCCGTGGCGCAGGCCCAATATCCGGTGGCCGACCTGACCCGCAAGCTGCGCGAGCGCGGCGCCGAGGTGCGCTTCGGCATCCACCCCGTCGCCGGACGCCTGCCCGGCCACATGAACGTGCTGCTCGCCGAGGCCAAGGTGCCCTACGACATCGTGCTCGAGATGGACGAGATCAACGACGACTTCGGCACCACTGACGTCGTGCTCGTGATCGGGGCGAACGACACGGTCAACCCGGCCGCTGCCGAGGACCCGGGCTCGCCGATCGCGGGCATGCCGGTGCTGCGCGTGTGGGAGGCGAAGAACGTAATCGTCTTCAAGCGGTCGATGGCGGCGGGGTACGCGGGCGTGCAGAACCCGCTGTTCTTCCGCGACAACAGCGCGATGCTCTTCGGCGACGCCAAGGAGCGGGTGGAGGACATCATCAAAACGTTATGAGGCGGCGGCGTCCTGCGGTGAGTGGCGCGTTTCGCCGGTGAGTGGCGCGAAATTTCGCGCCACTCGACGCCATATCGCGCCACTCATCGAAACGGACGCGCTGGGTACGGTCGAGATATGGAATTTCGACGCCTCGGCAACTCCGGCCTGGTCGTGTCCGTGGTCGGGCTCGGCACCAACAACTTCGGCATGAAGCTCGACCTCGAGCAGACCCGTACGGTCGTCCACGCGGCGCTGGACGAGGGCATCACCCTGTTCGACACGGCTGACTCCTACGGCAAGAGCGAGGAGCGGCTCGGCGAGATCCTGCAGGGCCGGCGCGACGACATCGTGCTCGCCACCAAGTTCGGCGGCGACTCGCGCAAGCGCGGCAACGACAACGGCGAGGACTGGGGTGCGCGCGGTTCCCGCCGGTACATCACCCGCGCGGTCGAGTCGTCGCTGCGGCGGCTGCGCACCGACTGGATCGACCTGTACCAGCTGCACCGGCCGGACGAGGCCACGCCGATCGACGAGACGCTCTCCGCGCTCGACGATCTCGTGCACGCCGGCAAGGTGCGCTACCTCGGCTCGTCCAACTTCACCGGGTGGCAGGTGGCCGAGGCGGAGTGGACGGCCCGTACCCGCGGCTTCGAGCGGTTCGTCTCGGCACAGAATGAGTACAACTGGCTCGAGCGCGACATCGAGGCGGACCTCGTGCCGGCGCTGGAGCACTACGGTATCGGCCTGCTGCCGTTCTTCCCGCTGGCGAGCGGGCTGTTGACGGGCAAGTACCGCCGCGGGGAGCAGCCGCCGCAGGGCAGCCGGATCCAGTCGTGGGGCCGCGAGTCCGTCCTGACGGACGAGACCTTCGACATCCTCGAGAAGGTGGAGGCGTTCGCGGCCGAGCGGGGTGTCACGTTGCTGGACGTCGCGATCGGCGGACTCGCGGCACAGCCGGCCGTGTCGAGCGTGATCGCGGGCGCCACGTCCGCGAAGCAGGTGGCGAACAACGTCGCCGCCGGCAACTGGTCGCCGAGCGCCTCCGACGTCGCGGCGCTGGACGAGATCACCCGCTGAGGCGCTCGAAAGCCAAGATCACAGTGTCGATCCGGTCGAAAGTTGACCGGATCGACACTTGATCAAGCGAAAACTGAGGAGTTACAGCGCCTCGACCGGCGGCAGGCCGAACATCGTCGGGGCGTTCTGGACGTGCTCGCGGATGTCGGTGCTCTCGCCGCCCGGCGCGTCGATCCAGGAGTACAGCGGGGCGTCGACCTCGGGGTTCACGAAGTACATGATCGACTGACGGTCGTCGAGGCCGTGGTTGCGCACCTGGTGGTACAGCGGCGGGATCTTGCCGCCGGACAGCGCCGTGAGCACCGAACCCGGCATCATCACGATCTCGTCCGTGTCGGGCAGCATCGGCTTGACCTCGTCGCCGACATAAATTTCGAGACCCGGCGCGGTGGCGTGCAGAACGGTGACCATATGACCGTCCTCGTGCTTGTCCTGCAGCAGGTCGCGCTCGGCCGGGGTGGGCAGGCAGTAGTTCATCTGCAGGTACGAGGCCTTCTCGAACTCCGGGGCCGTGCCGGAGTGGAAGGCCTTCGCGATCTCGTCGAGGATGGCGTCCACCAGCGGCGCCAGCGAGTCGCGCCAGGCGAGGAACGAGTCGGTGACGTCGTCGATGGCCTCGGCGTCCGGGATCAGGTCCAGCCGGCTCGACCAGACGGTGAAGCACTCGTTCATGTCCGGACGGTCCGGGCTGACCGAGTACTCGATGCCGAACGGGCGGTAGCCGTAGTTGTGGTCGGTGCTGCCGTGGACGACCTTCTCCTCGAGCGGGCGCCGGAAGAACCGGTTCGCCGTGGCGATGGCGTTTCGCAGATTGGCGGCGTCGACGTCGGCGAGCTTCACGACTGCGTAGCCCTGATCGAGGATGTCGTTGGCAGCCTTCGCGATGGCGGCCTGGTGCAGGGGGGTGACGGTTGCGGTCACGGAGATTCCTTCCCTGTGGGGAGAGAGAGTGGAGCGGTACGGGGGCACTTCCAGGGCCACAGCCCGGGAGGACGATACAGAGTGCGACTCAATCGCGCCTGAAGACTGTCCGTAGTCTCAGCAGCGTTCTGCGATGACCGACTTGCGGGTTAGTTGCGCAAAAATCCGAATTGTGTGACCTGGCTCACCAGTGCGGAGCGGAGCGCGCCGCCGTCCGGGCCGTGGCGGAGCACCTCGCGGGACACGCTCGGGACGACGTTTCGGACGGCGGCGCCGAAGATGCGCCGGACGTCGTCCGCGGTGCCTCCTTGGGCGCCGATGCCGGGCACGAGGTACGGACCGTTGAGCGTCTCCAGACCGACATCGGCGGCACCGATCGTCGCGCCGACAACGACGCCGAGCGAGCCCATCGGGTCGGCGCCGGCATTGCGCCGGGCCAGGTCGTCGAGCACGGCTTGCGCCACCGTGCGTCCGTCGGCGGTCCGGGCACGCTGGACCTGCGGACCCTCGGGGTTGGACGTCAGGGCGAGCACGAATACGCCGGTGCCGTGCCGCGCGGCCAGTTCGAAGGCCGGTTCGAGCGAGCCGACGCCGAGGTACGGGCTGACCGTGATCGCGTCCGCGGCCAGCGGTGCGGACGGATCGAGGTAGGCGCGCGCGTACCCGGCCATGGTTGTGCCGATGTCACCGCGCTTCACGTCGAGCACGACCAACGCGCCGGCGTCGCGGCAGGCGGCGACCGTGCGTTCCAGCACCGCGATACCGCGCGACCCGTACGGCTCGAACAGCCCGGATTGCGGTTTGATCACAGCGGCGGTACCGGCGAACGCCTCGACGCACGTGTCGGCGAAGCGGGCCAGGCCGTCCGCGTCGTCGTCGAGTTCCCATGCTTCGAGCAGTGCGGGATGCGGGTCGATGCCGACGCACAGCGGGCCGCGCTCGTCCAGGGCCGCGTCGAGCCGCTTCCCGAACGTCATACCCGGATCAGCTCGTGATCGGCCGCGCGGTGGGCGTAGCCGATCGCGTCGGTCAACGAGTCGAAGCCGCGCTCGTTCAACGCCTGTTCCAGTTCGGCCAGCACCCGGACGGGCGCGGACGGGTCGCCGAACACCGCGGTGCCCACCGACACCGCCGACGCGCCGGCAAGGACGAACTCGAGCGCGTCGAGGCCGGTGCGGATGCCGCCCATCCCGAGAATCGGCAGATGCGGTAGGGCATTGCGCACCTGCCACACGCACCGCACGGCCACCGGACGGATCGCCGGACCGCTCAGCCCACCGGTCACGCCGCCGAGTGCCGGCCGCATCGTGACCGGGTCGATCACCATGCCGAGCAGTGTGTTGATGAGCGAGAAGCCGTCGACGCCGGCGTCCGCGCAGGCCCGAGCGATCAGCGTGATGTCGGTGACGTCCGGCGAGAGCTTGGCGAACACTGGCTGGCTCGGGTCGGCCGCGCGCCGCACCGCCCCGACCACCCGCGACGACGCGAGCGCGTCGCAGGCGAAGACCTGGCCGCGGCTCTCCACGTTCGGGCACGAGATGTTGACCTCGATCATCGACACCGCCGGGTGGCCGGCGAGGCGGCGGGCGAGCTCGACGTACTCGTCGGTGTGCGAGCCCGCGATCGACACCACGGTGCGCGCACCATGTTCCTGCAGCCAGGCGAGGTCGTTCGCGACGAACGACTCGATACCCGGTCCCTGCAGGCCGATCGAGTTGAGCATGCCGCTCGGCGTCTCGGCCATCCGCGGCGTCGGTCGACCGGACCGCGCCTTGGTCATGATCGACTTGGTGACGACGGCGCCGAGGGTTGCGACGTCGAAGAACTGCTGCAGCTCACGTCCTGCCGCCGCGCAGCCGGACGCGGTCAGGACCGGATTGGGCAGCTCGACCGTGCCGAGCCGGGTGGACATGTCAGCCATCAATGGCCTCCCATCGCATCGGCGCCGACGAGGTCAGGGGGCAGCGTGCCGACGTCGGCCCAGCGCACCCGGTCCGCGTCGAACACCGGACCGTCGACACACGAGCGCACGAACCGCGACTGCCCGTCGTCGTCACGCACCGGCAGCACGCAGGTCATGCACACGCCGATCCCGCAGGCCATGGCTTCCTCGACTGCGACCTGCGCCCGGATCGAGTGCTCGCGCGCGACGTCGCCCACCGCGCGGAGCATCGGCATCGGTCCGCAGGCGTAGATGATCTCGGCGTTGATCCGCGCGATGGCCGCCGCCAGCACGTCGGTCACGAGACCGCGCTCGCCGGCACTGCCGTCGTCGGTGGTCACGGTGACCGCGCCGACCAGCCGCTTCGCGACGATCTCGCCGAAGAGCCGCCCGGCGGTCGAGGCGCCCAGGATGATCTCGACGGGTGACCCGTTGGCGAGCAGCGCCTGCGCCAGCGGGATCAACGGGGCGGTGCCGTAGCCGCCGCCGACGAGCACCGCCGGCGAGGGTCCGGCCGGGGTCGGGAACGATGTGCCGACCGGCCCGACGATGTCGATCACGTCGCCGGTGCGGCGCTGGGTGAGCCAGCGGGTGCCCGGACCGTGCTCGGCCACGACGAACTGGATCGTGCCGGCGAACTGTCCGCCGGGTGTCGCGTTGTAGAGCGCGAACGAGCGTCGCAGCAGCATCGATGTGTTCTCGCCGCCGACGCCCACCGCGACGAACTGGCCGGGACGGGCGGACTTCGCGATGCCGGGCGCGACCACGGTGAACTGGAAGTAGTCGCCGACCTTCTGCACCGAGAAGATCTCGCACGTCTCCTGGACCGCTGTCATCGCGTACCGCGCCAATCACTGAGTTGCTTGTGGAGGTCCTGCAGGGAGCGCACGCCGACCTCGCCGCGCGACAGCTCCTCGATGCCCTGCACCGCCGCTGCGGCGGCCTGGACGGTGGTCAGGCAGGGGATGCCCGCGGCGACCGCCGCGGTGCGGATCTCGTACCCGTCCAGACGCGGACCGCCCGAACCCCACGGCGTGTTCAGCACGAGGTCCACCTCGCCCGCCATGATCTTCTCGACCACATTGCCCGGGCCGTCGCTGAACTTGCCGACGACCTGGGCGTCGACGCCGTTGCGCCGCAGCACCTGCGCGGTGCCGGCCGTGGCGAGAACCCGGAACCCCAGGTCGGACAGGCGTTTCACCGGGAAGATCGCCGCGCGCTTGTCGCGGTTGGCGATGCTGACGAACACGGTGCCCTTGACGGGCAGCGAGCCGTACGCGGCCGCCTGCGACTTCGCGAACGCGGTGCCGAACGTGGCGTCGAAGCCCATCACCTCGCCGGTCGACTTCATCTCCGGCCCGAGGATGGAGTCGACGTGGTCGCCGCCCGGGGTGCGGAACCGGGTGAACGGCAGCACCGCCTCCTTGACCGCGATCGGTGCATCATCGGGAAGGTCGCCACCGTCGCCGGACGTGGGCAGGATGCCCTCGCTGCGCAGTTCCCGGATCGTCGTGCCGAGCGCGATGCGGGCCGCGGCCTTCGCCAGTTGCACCGCGGTCGCCTTCGACACGAACGGCACGGTGCGGGACGCACGCGGGTTGGCCTCGAGCACGTACAGCACGTCGCCGGCGAGTGCGTACTGCACATTGAGCAGTCCGCGCACGCCGACTCCCTGCGCGATGGCCAGCGTCGAGCGACGCACCGCATCGATGTCGGCGGCGCCGAGCGTGATCGGCGGCAGCGCGCACGCCGAGTCGCCGGAGTGGATGCCGGCTTCCTCGATGTGCTCCATCACGCCACCGAGGTACAGATCGGTGCCGTCGTAGAGCGCGTCGACGTCGATCTCGACCGCGTCGTCGAGGAATCTGTCCACGAGCACAGGGTGATCTGCGGTGATCTCGGTGGCGCGGTTGATGTAGTCGAGCAGGTGCTGCTCGTCGTAGACGATCTCCATGCCGCGTCCGCCGAGCACGTACGACGGCCGGACGAGCACCGGGTAACCGATGCCGTCGGCGACCGCCTTCGCCTGCTCGAACGAGATGGCGGTGCCGTGCGTCGGCGCAGGCAGGTCGGCCTCGGCCAGCACCCGTCCGAATGCGCCGCGGTGCTCGGCGAGGTCGATCGCCTCAGGCTGGGTGCCGAGCACCGACACGCCCGCGTCCTTGAGCCGTTGAGCGAGACCTAGCGGCGTCTGCCCGCCCAGCGTGCAGATCACGCCCGCGACGGTGCCGGACTGCTGCTCGGCGTGCACGACCTCGAGGACGTCCTCGAAGGTCAGCGGCTCGAAGTACAGCCGGTCGGCGGTGTCGTAGTCGGTGGACACGGTCTCGGGGTTGCAGTTGACCATCACGGTCTCGTAGCCGGCGTCGCGCAGCGCCATCACGGCGTGCACGCACGAGTAGTCGAACTCGATGCCCTGACCGATGCGGTTCGGACCGCTGCCCAGAATGATCACCTTGGGCCGGTCGGGCTGCGGCGCCACTTCGGTCTCTTCGTCGTAGGACGAGTAGTGGTAGGGCGTAGTGGCGGCGAACTCGGCGGCGCAGGTGTCGACGGTCTTGTAGACGGGACGGATGGACAGCCGGTGCCGCAATGCGCGCACCCCCGCCTCGCCGGCCAGCTCGGGGCGCAGCGCGGCGATCTGCCGGTCGGACAATCCGTGCCGTTTCGCCTTGCGCAGCAGGCTTTCCGTCAACGTCGGGGCGTCCTGAACCGCCTCGCCGACCTCGAGGATCATCGCGAGCTGGTCGAGGAACCAAGGATCGATCCCGGTTGCGTCCGCCAGTTCGGCGACGCCGGCGCCGGCATGCATGGCACGCTCGACGGCGTAGAGCCGCCCGTCGGTCGGTGCCGCCGCGACGGCAAGCGCCTCGGCCTTGTCGATGGCAGGCCGGGTCGTCGTCCAGAACCCGGCGGCCTTCGTTTCCATCGACCGCAGCGCCTTGCCGAGCGCCTCGGTGAAGTTGCGGCCGATGGCCATCGCCTCGCCCACGCTCTTCATGTGCGTGGTGAGCACCGGATCGGCGCCGGGGAACTTCTCGAACGCGAACCGCGGCACCTTCACCACGACGTAATCGAGGGTGGGCTCGAACGCAGCCGGCGTCTTACGGGTGATGTCGTTCGGGATCTCGTCGAGCGTGTACCCGACCGCCAGCCGCGCTGCGATTTTCGCAATCGGGAAGCCGGTTGCCTTGGACGCGAGCGCCGAGGACCGGGACACCCGCGGGTTCATCTCGATCACGATCATGCGGCCGTCGGCCGGGTTGATCGCGAACTGGATGTTGCAGCCGCCGGTGTCGACGCCGACCTCGCGCAGCACCGCGATGCCGATGTCGCGCATGTGCTGGTACTCGCGGTCGGTGAGCGTCATCGCGGGCGCGACGGTGATCGAGTCACCGGTGTGCACGCCCATCGGATCGAGATTCTCGATCGAGCAGACCACGACGACGTTGTCGTGCCGGTCGCGCATCAACTCGAGCTCGAACTCCTTCCAGCCGAACACCGACTCCTCGACAAGCACTTCGTGCACGGGGCTGGCCACGAGGCCGCGCGCCACCATCGTCCGCACCTCGTCCGCACCGTTGGCGAGTCCCGACCCCAGCCCGCCCATCGTGAAGGACGGGCGGATCACGACGCGGTTGTCCACGGTGGCGGCGAACCCGACGGCCTCGTCCATGGACTTGCAGACGAGCGAGTCGGGCACCTGTCCCCCAACTCGACGCACGATCTCCTTGAACCGCTGGCGATCCTCCCCGCGCTGGATCGCCTCGATGTCCGCACCGATGAGTTCGACGCCGTAGCGCTCGAGCACACCGCGGTCGTGCAGCGCGACCGCGAGGTTGAGCGCGGTCTGCCCACCGAGTGTGGCCAGCAGCGCGTCGGGGCGCTCGACCTCGATCACCTTCTCGACGAACTCGGGCGTGAGCGGCTCGATGTAGGTGGCGTCGGCGAACTCCGGATCGGTCATTATCGTCGCCGGGTTCGAGTTGACCAGGCTGACGCGGTAGCCCTCGCTGCGCAGCACGCGGCACGCCTGGGTGCCGGAATAGTCGAACTCACAAGCCTGGCCGATCACGATCGGTCCGGACCCGATCACCAGGATGTGTTCGATGTCCTCGCGCTTAGGCATCCAACAACTCCACGAAGCGGTCGAAGAGGTAGGCGGCGTCGTGTGGACCGGCTGCCGCCTCGGGGTGGTACTGCACGCTGAATGCCTTGGTATCCCTGGCGATCAGCCCTTCGACGACGTTGTCGTTGAGGCAGACGTGGCTGACCTCGACCGCGCCGAACTCGGTGTCGGACGTGCGGTCGAGCGGTGCGTCGACGGCGAAGCCGTGATTGTGTGCAGTGATCTCGACCTTGCCGGTGGCGCGGTCTTGCACGGGCTGGTTGATGCCGCGGTGGCCGTAGCCCAGCTTGTACGTGCCGAAACCGAACGCCCGTCCGAGCACCTGGTTGCCGAAGCAGATGCCGAAGATCGGCATCTCGCGGCGCAGCAGGTCACGCACGGTGGCAACCGCGTCATCGGCCGTGGCGGGGTCGCCGGGACCGTTGGCCAGGAACACCGCGTCGGCACCGGTGGCGATGACCTGGTCGGCGCTCGCCGTCGACGGCAACACGTGGCTGGTGATGCCGCGCTCGGCCATCCGGTGCGGCGTCATGGTCTTGATGCCGTAGTCCAGGCTCGCCACCGTGAACCGCTTCGCACCGATCGCGTCGACGACGTACGGCTCGGGCGTGGTGACCTCGGCGGACAGGTCGGCGCCGGCCATGGGCGGCGAGTCGAGCACCTTCGTGAGCAGCGCATCGCGATCAGATGTCGTCGAGATGCCGCAGCGCATCGCGCCACGTTCCCGCAGATGCCGGGTCAGGGCGCGGGTGTCGATGCCGCTGATCCCGACGATGCCCTGTGCGGCGAGGTCCTCGTCCAGGCTGCGCAGCGAACGCCAGCTGGACGGACGCCGGGCCGGGTCGCGCACGACGTAACCGGCCACCCAGATGCGGCGCGACTCGGGATCCTCGTCGTTGACGCCGGTGTTGCCGATGTGCGGCGCGGTCTGCACGACGACCTGGCGGTGGTAGCTCGGGTCGGTGAGCGTCTCTTGGTAGCCGGTCATGCCGGTCGCGAACACCGCTTCGCCGACGGTTTCGCCCGTCGCACCGTACGCGTCGCCGGCGAACGTGCGACCGTCCTCGAGCACCAGCAAGGCGGTCATCGCTTGGCCTCCCAGCAGGGCGACACGCCGGGAAAGACCCTGCTCAGGGGCCAAGTCATACCGAGACCTCCGCGAGTGAACCGTCGAGAACAGTCGGTTGTCCGTTGTAGAAGGTGGCGACGACGCGGGCCGGCAGAGTTCGTCCCGCGAACGGCGTGTTGCGCGACAGCGAAGCGAGCCGGCTCGGGTCGACCGTCCACTGCCCCGACGGGTCGACGAGCGCCAGGTGCGCCGGCTCGCCGGTTGCAAGCGAACGGCCCTGGTCCGCGACCCGACCGATGCGCGCCGGACGGACGGACATCCGGTCGGCGACACCTGCCCAGCCGAGCAGCCCGGTCGCAACCATCGTCTGGGCAACCACGCCGAGCGCCGTCTCGAGGCCGAGCATGCCGAACGCGGCCTCGGCGAACGCGTGGTCCTTGTCATGGCTTGCGTGCGGGGCGTGGTCGGTGGCGACCGCGTCGATCGTGCCGTCGGCGAGGCCGGCGCGCAGTGCCTCGACGTCAGCGGACGGGCGCAGCGGTGGATTCACCTTGAAGATCGGGTCATAGCTGTCGAGCAGGTCGCAGCTGAGCAACAGGTGGTGCGGCGTGACCTCGGCGGTGACGTCTATGCCGCGCTGCTTCGCCCAGCGGATCACCTCGACCGATCCCCCGGTCGACACGTGGCAGACATGCAGCCGCGAGCCGGTGTGCTCGGCGAGCATCACGTCGCGGGCGATGATCGACTCCTCGGCAACCGCGGGCCAGCCTGGCAGGCCGAGCCGTCCTGACACGTCACCCTCGTGCGCGCAGGCGTTGTGGTCGGCCAATCGAGGGTCCTGGGCGTGCTGGGCGACGGCGGCGCCGAACGGCTTGACGTACTCGAGCGCGCGACGCATCAACCTTGCGTCGTGCACGCACTTGCCGTCGTCGGAGAAGAGCCTTACTGCTGCACGGGATCGCGCCATGTTGCCGATCTCGGCCAGTTGTTCGCCGGCCAGTCCTTTGGACACCGCGCCCACCGGACGGACGTCGACGAGCCCGGCCTCGCGACCGAGCCGGGCCACCTGCTCGACGATCTCCGCGTTGTCGGCCACCGGGTCGGTGTTGGCCATCGCATGGATCGCGGTGAAGCCGCCGAGCGCGGCCGCGGCAGAACCCGTCGCGATGGTCTCGGTGTCCTCACGGCCGGGCTCGCGCAGGTGGGTGTGCAGGTCGACGAAGCCGGGCAGCAGCACCAGGCCGTCCGCGTCGATCTCGCGGTCGGCGGACAACTTCCCGCCGAGCGCGGCGATCACGCCGTCGTCGATCAGTACGTCCGTCGCGTCGCCGCCCAGCGGATGAACGCCTTTGAGCAGCCAGGTCACGCCGTCATCACCGCATCACCGTGTTGGCCCTGCGGTGCAATGGACAGCTTGCTTCCGGTTCTCACACAGTCACCTCGTCCGCTCCCGCGAGCAGTCGATAAAGCACGGCCATCCGCACCGAAACACCTGCCTGTACTTGGTCGAGGATCAACGATCGCGCGCTGTCCGCGGCGGCCGAGCTGATCTCGAGGCCGCGGTTCATCGGCCCCGGGTGCAGCACCGGCACATCGTCGCCGAGCAGGTCGAGCCGCGCTGGCGACAGGCCGTAGCCGATCGCGTACTCGCGCTCGGTCGGAAAATATCCCCCGGACATCCGCTCGCGCTGCACCCGCAACATCATCACCGCGTCGACATCACCGTACGACTTGCCCGACAGTGTCTCGTCGAGATCCCAGTTCGTGGCGCACGGCCACGTGCCCACCCCGCTCGGCATCAGCGTCGGTGGGGCAACCATCGTGACGCGTGCGCCGAGGGTGTTCAGCAACAGCACGTTGCTGCGCGCGACCCGGCTGTGGGTGATGTCGCCGACGATGACGATGTGCCGGTCGGCGAGGTCACCGATGCGGTTGCGCAGGGTGTATGCGTCGAGGAGCGCCTGGGTCGGGTGCTCGTGGGTGCCGTCGCCGGCGTTGACGACGTGGCAGTCGACCCACGAGGCGAGCCGATGCACCGCACCGGACGCGTGATGGCGAACCACCATTGCGTCGACGCCCATCGCGGCGACGGTCAGAGCGGTGTCACGCAGCGATTCGCCCTTGCTGACGCTGGACCCCTTGGCGCTGACGTTGATCACGTCCGCGGACAGCCACTTCCCCGCGATCTCGAACGAGCTGCGGGTGCGGGTGGAGTCCTCGAAGAAGAGGTTCACCACGGTCCGGCCGCGCAGCGGCGGCAGCTTCTTGACCTCGCGGGTCTGGATCGCGTGCATGCGACCGGCGGTGTCGAGGATCGCGATCGCCTCGTCACGGTCGAGGTCGGCTGCGCTCAGGAGGTGCTTCACGACACAGTCACTCCATCCGTCCCGTCGGTTTCGGTCAGCGCAACCCGAACGGTCTGGCTCGCCGCCGTGGGCACGTTCTTGCCGACGTAGTCGGCGCGGATGGGCAGCTGCCGGTGGCCGCGGTCGACGAGCACGGCGAGCTGCACCGCACGTGGGCGGCCGAGTTCGGTGAGGGCGTCCAGCGCGGCCCGCACCGTCCGTCCGGAGAAGAGGACGTCATCGACGAGGATGACCGTGCGGTCGGCGATGCCGCCGCCGGGCTCGACGGTCTCGCCGAGCGGACGGACGCCGCGCAGCCGCAGGTCGTCGCGGTAGAGCGTGATGTCCAGCGAGCCGACCGGGAGGTCGACGTCCGCGAACGCCTTGATCCGCGCGGCGAGCCGCTTGGCGAGCGGGACGCCGCGGGTCGGGATTCCGAGCAGGACGGCCTGGAAGTCGGACTTGGCGACGGCCTCGATGATCTGATGGGCCATCCGGTCGACGACCCGGCCGAGATCGGCTGAAGAAAGAAGGATCGACTGCGGGATGTCCCCGCCGGCGGGATTTCCAGAGGGCACACGCGCGCCAGTCACAGATCACCTCGTCCTTGTCCGCCTCACGGGACGGACGTTAAAGGTCGTCGGTCGTAGCCACACTAGCAGCGCGACAAGGTAGGTCATCGCCATGAATCGCGCGGCGCGTGCAACCTCAGGTCATGGTCCGCGCGTCTATGGGGCATGGCGAGCGGTACGGGCGGCGACGAGAGTCTCGAGATCGTCTTCTGGTGGCTGGACAGCGAGAGCACGCGGTCGATCGAGGAGGATCTCGACGAACATCTCGAGCCCCGGACGGCCCGGCGGCGCCGCCTGGCTTGGCCCGGGCGCCGCGGCAACACATCGCTCTGAGCCTCGGCGAGTGGGCTTGAGGCCGGCCGCTTCTCTGAATACGTTCTGCGCATGTCGTCGCGATACGTCTATGACCAGGCTTGGGCAGAAGAACGCGCCCGGCTGGCGGGTCTGGAGAGTTTGTGGGACCCGGGCACCCGCGCGGTGCTGACCCAGGCGCGCGCGCTCGAGGGCGCCCGCGTGCTGGAGGCGGGCGCCGGCGGAGGGTCGGTGGTCGAGTGGCTCGCGATGCAAGTCGGCGATCAAGGCCGCGTCGTCGCTGCCGATCTCGACGTCCGTTTCGTCGAGCCGATGCGGTCGGAGGTGGTCGAGGTCGCACACCTCGACCTGGTGGCCGACGTCGTGCCGCAGGCAGAGTTCGATGTGGTGCACAGTCGACTGGTCCTGGAACATCTGGCCGACCGGGACGCGGTGCTCGCCAAGCTGGTGAAAGCTCTGCGCCCCGGCGGGACCCTGGTGATCGAGGACTACGACTGGACGGCCTTCGGGATCGAATCGGCCGATGGCGCCGAGCAGCGCGGCGCCGAAGGAATCTTGCGATTCATGGGTGCGGCCGGCTTCGACCAGACCTACGGCCGCAAGCTTGTCGGCGCGTTCATAACGCAGGGCCTCGAAAACGTCACCGGATCAGGCCGGTCATACGTCATAGACGCGAGTCATCCGGGATATGCGTTCTTCCGGCTTTCCTTCGAGCAGATCGCCCCGCAAGCAGTGCAAGCCGGTTTCATGCAGGAGCCGGATGCCACGCTCGTCGGCGAGCGGCTGCGCGACGGCGAGGTCCGCGTGATCACGCCGACGTTGATCGCGGCCACCGGCACCCGCCCGGTGTGAGTCGGGGTGGATTTCCAGACCCTGGCGCTGATCGCGCTCATCGGCATCCTCGGACCGCTGCTGGCCCTGCCACGAGGATGGCGGCTGCCGGTGGTGCTCGGCGAGTTGCTCGGCGGCATCGTGCTCGGCCGTACCGGTTTCCATGTGCTGCACCCGGAGAACGCGACGCTCACCTTCCTGGCCGACGTCGGATTCGCTCTCGTCATGTTCGTCGCGGGCTCGCACGTACCGCTGCGCGATCCCGAGTTGCGAGCGTCGTCGCTCGTCGGGGCCGGCCGCGCCGTCGCGGTCGGTGCGGTCTCGGTACCGCTCGCCTGGTTGATCGCACACGGTTTCGGAACCGGCCACACCGCGCTCTACGCGGTACTGATCGCGTCGTCGTCGGCCGCGATCATCCTTCCCGTACTGGACGAGTTGGGCTTCGGCGGCGGTCAGACTTTGGCGCTGCTTCCCCAGGTCGCGATCGCCGACGCGGTTTCCATCGTTGCTCTGCCGCTCGCGATCGATCCGAGCCGGGCCGGGCGCAGCGCGCTCGGCGCGCTCGCGGTGATCGCGGCGGCCACGGTCGTCGGCGTCCTCCTCGGCTATGTCGAGCGCACGGGTCGGCGCAGGCGCCTGCATAGGCTGTCGGAGGAGCGCTCGCTCGCGCTGGAGCTGCGGATCTCGCTGCTCGTGCTCTTCGCCGTCGCCGCCCTCGCCACCAGCACCCACACCTCGATCCTGCTGGCCGGATTCTCGCTCGGCGTCGCGGTGGGTGCGGTTGGACAACCGCGCCGGGTGGCCCGGCAACTGTTCGGGATCACCGACGGATTCCTCGCCCCGCTGTTCTTCGTGTGGCTCGGTGCGTCACTGGACGTGCGCGCGCTCGGCACCCACCCGTCGTTCGTGTTCCTCGGCGTCGTGCTGGGCGCTGCGGCCGTGGCCGCCCACGTGGCCATGCGATTCACCGGTCAGCCGGCGCGGCTCGGCGCACTGGCCGCAGCACAACTCGGCGTGCCGGTGGCGGCGGCCACCTTGGGCACCCAACTGCACCTGCTCGCGCCGGGTGAGCCGGCCGCGCTGATCCTCGGCGCCCTGGTCACCGTCGCGGCGGCGACGGTCGGGGCGGCGCTGACCGGCCGAGCCCGTCCGTCGCCGACGAAGGACGACTGAGGTCAGGCGCTCGGCGATACGAGCATCGGGCGGTGCAGGTCGAAGTAGGCGACCTCGCCCATCAGTCGGGTCTGCTCGTCGAACAGCGCGCGCATGTTGTCCGGCATGTCCATCGCCTCGTGCTGACGCGCCTCGGCTTCGGAGGTGAAGTAGACCGCGTCGACGTAGCGTCCGTCCGCGGTGTCGGCGATCATCGCGCCGATGATCTCCGGCCGCATCCGCTGGATCTGGTCACCGGCCTGATCCATGATCTCGTGCATGCGGCGCACGTCCGGACTGCGGCCTTCCATGATCTGAACGAAGCCGGCTTCGTCGGACCCGCCGCCCATCCAGGGCCGGGCATCCGAGCAGTCCATGAACGACACCTCACCGTCGAAGCAGGCTGCCGTCTCGGCCCACCACGCCGACTGTTCGGGACGTTCGCTGTTGCGCCTGGCGGCTTTGGCCGACTCGAACCTCGCCAATGCGATGAACGTCCCGTCATCGCACATTCCGGCGGTCGTGCCGAGGTAACCGACAGCCCCCGGCTCGAGCTCACGCTCCCAGCGCTCCATGCAGCGCTGCAGCCCCGCCTCGTCCTTCACCTTGCCTTGGATTACCTGGATGAACATGCGCCGATGGTTGCCCATCAGGTCGGCGGCGAACAACGCCTCCGACGCGGCATGTGCAAGTCGTGCCGCGGCAGGCGGCTAGGACGCGACGGGAACCAACAGCGCGCGATCGCGCAGAACCCGCGCCAACACGCCGTTGACGAAGCGCGGCGACTCGTCGGTCGAGAGCGACTTCGCGAGCTCGACGGCCTCGTCGATCACGACGGCGTCGGGGACGTCGTCACGCCACAGCAGCTCGTACACGCCGAGCCGAAGAATGGCGCGGTCGACGCCGGGCATCCGGTCGATCGTCCACCCCTCGGCGTAGGAGCCGAGGATCTCGTCGACGCGGACGCGGTGCTCACCGGCCCCCTCGACCAGCTCGACCGTGTACTCATTGATCGGCGGGTCGGCGAGCGCGACCCGGTCACGCAGGGTCGACACGGCTTCGACGCCGCGCAGGTCGGCCTCGTACAAAACGTCGACGGCCCGCTTGCGAGCCTTGGATCGCGCGGCCATCGAATCAGGAGTTCACGCGACCGAGGTACCGGCCGTCGCGGGTGTCGACTTTGACCTTCTCCCCGGTGCTGACGAACAGCGGCACCTGGATCTCGGCGCCGGTCTCGAGCGTGGCGGGCTTGGTGCCGCCGGTCGAGCGGTCACCCTGCAGACCCGGGTCGGTGTGGCTGATCACGAGCTCGACCGACGTCGGCAGCTCGATGTAGAGCGGCGTGCCGTCGTGCACGGCGATCGCGACCTCGGCGTTGTCGAGCAGGTAGTTCGCGCCGTCGCCGACCGTCTCGGACGGGACGTGCACCTGGTCGTAGGTCTCGCCGTCCATGAACACGAAGTCGGTGCCCTCCTTGTACAGGTAGGTCATCGCGCGCTTGTCGACGGTCGACGTCTCAACCTTCGTTCCGGCGTTGAAGGTGCGGTCGACCACCTTGCCGGAGAGGACGTTCTTCAACGTCGTGCGCACGAAGGCGCCGCCCTTGCCGGGCTTCACGTGCTGGAACTCGACGACCGTCCACAGCTGGCCGTCGATGTTGAGCACGAGGCCGTTCTTCAAGTCATTGGTCGTAGCCACGAGGTATCAGTCTAAATGGTGAGCGATAACCGACTACCCTGGCGGTCGTGCAGTCCTGAGACACGTTGACCCTCGTCCCTCGACCTTTCGGGATCCGTCATGTCTCACGCTTCGTCCCACGCCGTCGTCTGTTCCGGGCTCTCGTTCGCCTGGCCTGACGGCACGACCGCTCTCGACCGTCTCGACGTCGCCTTCGACACGGGACGGACGGGCCTGGTCGGCCGCAACGGCTCGGGCAAGACGACCCTGCTGCGGCTGATCACCGGAGTGCTCACACCTGCGGCGGGCACGGTCCACACGTCCGGCGCCGTCGGGTTCCTGCCACAGGCGCTTCCCCTCGACACCGGACGCACGATCGCCGAGCTGCTCGGGATCGCGCCCGCCGTGCAGGCGCTACGGGCGATCACGGCCGGCGACGTGTCGGAGGCGAACTTCCATGCCGTCGGCGACGACTGGGACGTCGAGGAACGCGCCCTCGAGGTACTGCACCGGTTCGGGCTGCCCGACGATCTCGACCGCACCGTCGGGACGATCTCCGGCGGCGAGGCGGTGCTCACGGGCGTGGCCGGGCTGCTCGTGGGGCGGATGCCGATCACGCTGCTGGACGAGCCGACGAACAACCTCGACCGGCCCGCTCGCGAACTGTTGTACGAAGCGGTACGCGGCTGGCCCGGGGTGCTCGTCGTGGTCAGCCACGACCGCGATCTGCTCGAGTGCGTCGACCGGATCGTGGAGTTGCGTGACGGCACGGCCCGTACCTTCGGCGGAACCTTCTCGGCGTTCGAGACCGCGCTCGCCGTGGAGCAGGACGCCGCGATGCGGCAGGCGCGCGCCGCCGAGGGCACGCTGCGCCGCGAACGCCGGCAGCAGATCGAGGCCCAGACCATGATCGACCGTCGCGCGCGCGCCGGGCGCAAGGCGGCAGCGAGCAAGGCATTCGACAAGGCGACCGCGCAGTACATGCAGCGTCGCGCACAGGTGACGGCGGGCAGGCAGCGCGGCGTGCTCGCCGACCGCGTCGATTCCGCCCGCACCGCACTGGACGACGCCGAGGCCAAGGTGCGCGACGACGACGTGATCCGCATCGACCTGCCCGGCACGGCCGTCCCGAACGGCCGCACCGTGGTCGAGCTGGACGGGCTGATCGTGCGCGGTCCGGAGCGGATCGCGGTGCGCGGGCGCAACGGGTCGGGCAAGACCACGCTGCTCCGTCGGCTGGTGCGGGCGGCCGCGGTGCCGGTCGGGTACCTGCCCCAACGCCTCGATCTGCTCGACCCGCACACGTCCGTGCTCGAGAACGTGCGCGCGGTGGCGCCCGCCGCCACACCGAACGAGGTGCGCGCGCAGTTGGCACGATTCCTGCTGCGCGGGGATCGGGTCGAGCAGCGTGCCGGCACGCTGTCCGGCGGTGAACGCTTCCGCGCCACGCTGGCGTGCCTGCTGCTCGCCGACCCGGCACCGCAACTGCTGACGGTGGACGAGCCGACCAACAACCTGGATCTGGACAGCGTGGCGCAACTGGTCGCCGCGCTGCGTGCCTACCGCGGGGCGTTGGTGGTCGTCTCGCACGACGAGCCGTTCCTCGCCGAGCTCGGCCTCACCGCGAGCTGGACGGTCGACGCCGGCCGGGTCACGTCCGGCTTGGCCCCGTAGCCGGGCGACACGCCGTCGGCGACCCTGCTACCGGGCCAAGCCGGTCAGGACGGGATGGCCGCCTGGGCCTCGGTCTCGTGGCTGGGCAGCGCGGGGAAGCCGTGCCGGCGCCGCAGCAACATCCAGGCCGGACCGGCGAGCGCAGCGAGAATCACCAGGACGACGCCGGTGACGAACGAGTCGACGTTGAGCAGCTTGAGCGCGGAGGCGAGCAGCACGAACCCGAGCGCGCGACGGATGATCGCACCCGGCAGCCGCGACGACAGCTGTGCGCCGATGAACGCGCCCGGGATCGACCCGACCAGCAGCGCCCCGGTGACCGACATCGAGAAATCGCCGAAGATGAGGTGGCCGATCGCGGCGGCCGCCACCAGCGGGACCGCCTGGACGAGGTCGGTGCCGACGAGCTCGCGGGCGCGCAGCTTCGGGTAGAGGTACATCAGCGCGATGATGATCAGCGAGCCGGACCCGACCGAGGTCATGCCGACGACGACGCCGCCGACGGCACCGATGGCGATCGTCGGGATCGGCTTGATGTTGAGCACCGGCGGGCCCTTGGGGTCCTCCTCGCGGTGCCCGTCGCGCGTCGCGGCACGCTCGGCCAGACGCTGGTAGGAACGGAAGAACAGCCCCAGTGCAGCGAGAACCAGCGCCACGCCGAGCGCGTACTGCACGAAGTCCTCGACGGTCTGGCCGCTGCCGAGCGATCGCTCGATCAACACGCCGCAGAACGCTGCCGGTATCGATCCGATGCACAGCCACTTCACCAGGTCCATACGCACGGTTCCGTGGCGGAAGTGGACATACGAGCCGACCGGCTTCATCACCGCGGCGGCGACCAGGTCGCTGGACACGGCCGACAACGGCGAGACGTTGAAGAACAGCACGAGCATGGGGGTCATCAGTGCGCCGCCGCCCATGCCGGTGAGGCCTACGACGATGCCGACGACGAGGGCACCGAGCGCAAGTGTCCAGTCCATCAGCGAAGGCTACCCATCTAGCAGGCAAACAAGGGAAAGCGGGCTCAGCCGCCGTCCAGACTCGCCGCCAGGTACGACAGCGCGAGGACGTACCCCTGCGGGCCCAGGCCCACAATGACGCCGGTGGCGTGGGGCGAGATGTAGCTGTGGTGCCGGAACGTCTCGCGCGCGAACACGTTGCTCAGGTGCACCTCGACGAGCGGGGCCGCAAGCATCGCGCACGCGTCGCCGAGCGCGACCGAGCTGTGCGTCAGGGCGCCGGCGTTGAGCACCACCGGGGTCTGCAGGTCGGCGGCGTTGTGCAGCCATTCGATGAGCCGGCCTTCGTACTCGGTCTGGTGCACCGTCACGTCCAGACCGAGTTCCTCGCCGCCGCGCACGCACAGGGCCTCTAACTCGGCGTGGGAGGTCGAGCCGTACACGGCCGGTTCACGGGTGCCGAGCCGGCCCAGGTTGGGACCGTTCAGCACCACGACGTCCTTCATGACGCGACCTCCTGGTAGGCGGCGGCCAGCAGGCCCGGGTCCGGGTCGTCGACCGGGACGGGACGGGCGAGGCCCTCGAGCACGATGAACCGTATCCGGTTTCCCCGCGCCTTCTTGTCGACCCGCATGGTGGACAGCAACTCCGGGAACGCATCGGCGCGGTACCCGGTCGGCAGGCCCAGCGCGTCCAGGATCGCCCGGTGTCGCTTGGCGGTGGGCTCGTCCAGGCGGCCGAGCAGGTGACCCAGCGTTGCCGCGTAGACCAGTCCGATCGACACCGCCTCGCCGTGGCGCCGGCGGTAACCCTCGGCGCGCTCGATGGCGTGGCCCAGCGTGTGGCCGTAGTTGAGGATCTCGCGCAGACCCTGCTCGGTGAGGTCCGCACCGACCACGCGGGCCTTGACCCGCACCGAACGTTCGACCAGTTCGCGCTCGAGACCCGAGCCGGGCATCGCCGCGGCGACCGGGTCGGCCTCGATCAGGTCGAGGATGGCCGGATCGGCGATGAAGCCGCACTTGACCGTCTCGGCGAGACCGGCGAGGTAGTCCGCGCGCGGCAGGGTGGCGAGCGCGTCGAGATCGCACAGCACGCCGGCGGGCGGGTGGAAGGCGCCGACCAGGTTCTTGCCCCGCGCCGTGTTGATGCCGGTCTTGCCACCGACCGCGGCGTCGACCATGCCGGCGAGGGTGGTCGGGATCTGGACGACGCGCACCCCGCGCAGCCACGCCGCGGCGACCCAGCCGGCCAGGTCGGTCGTCGCGCCCCCGCCGAGGCCGACGATCACGTCGGAGCGGGTGAACCCGGCATCGCCGAGCGAATCCCAGCACGAGCCGGCCACCGCGAGCGTCTTCGCCTGCTCGCCGTCCGGAAGTTGGATCAGATGTACGTCGAGATCGAGCTGCCGGCGCAGCTGTTCGGCGCGGTCGCGCATCACTGCCGGATGCAGGACGGCGACGCGCGTGGCCCCGGCCACGAGCGCGGGCAGTTCGGCGTCGAGGCCGTGTCCGACGAGCACGTCGTACGGCTTCGCACCTTCGACAGGAATCCTGTTGACGTTCATTCGGGGTCTCCGCGAAATCGTGGAGTGCTTTTTGCGGAGCGATTTCGTGGGGTGATCACGCGAGAATTCCCATGTCGTGCAGGCGGGAGGCGATGTGCGCAGCGACCTGACCCGGTGTGCGCTGGTCGGTGTCGACGCTCATCGTCGCGACGGCGTCGTAGATCGGCTGCCGCTCGTCGGCGAGTTTCCGCAACCGGCCGGGCGGGTCGTCGGCGAGCAACGGACGGGCACGGGCATCTCCGACGCGCATCAGCAGCGTCTCGAGCGGTGCGTGCAGCACGGCGACCGGCACGCCCGAAGCCGTCACCGCCTGGCGGGTCGCGGCATGGGTGAGTGCTCCCCCGCCCAGCGACAGCACTCCGTCGAAGTCGCCGGCCAGGCAGGTTGTGATCGCCGCGCACTCCGCGGCCCGGAATCCGGTTTCGCCGTCGGTCGCGAAGATCTCGCTCACGGTGCGACCCTCGGCCGCCTCGACGAGGTCGTCGGTGTCGGCGAACGGCACGCACATGATCTTGGCGAGCCGACGTCCGGATGTGGACTTGCCGGCGCCGGGCAGGCCCACCAGAACGATCCGAGGGCTCAACTGGTCAGTCCCCGCTCGGCCAGGCGGGCGAGGTAGGACTGCACGTTGCGGCGGGTCTCGGCCGCGGAATCGCCGCCGAACTTCTCCAGCGTCGCCTCGGCGAGCACCATCGCGACCATCGCCTCGGCGACCACTCCCGCCGCCGGGACGGCGCACACGTCCGAGCGCTGGTTGATCGCAACCGCGGCCTCGCCGGTCGCGACGTCGACGGTCTGCAGCGCGCGCGGGACGGTCGAGATCGGCTTCATCGCCGCCCGTACGCGCAGCACCTCGCCGGTGGTCATGCCGCCCTCGGTGCCGCCGGAACGTCCCGTGACCCGGCGGATCGCGCCGTCACGGCTGACGATCTCGTCGTGTGCCTGCGAGCCGCGCAGCCGGGCCAACTCGAACCCGTCGCCAACCTCGACGCCCTTGATCGCCTGGATGCCCATCAAGGCACCCGCCAGCCGGGAGTCGAGCCGTCGGTCGCCCTGGACATGGCTGCCCAGGCCGGGCGGCAACCCCCACACGACGACCTCGACCACCCCGCCGAGCGTGTCGCCCGCCCGCTTCGCCGCTTCGATCTCGGCGATCATGGCCGCGGCCGTCTGCGGGTCGAAGCAGCGCACCTCGGACTCGTCGATCGTGTCGAGATCCCCCGGCTTGGGCACGACACCGGCGGGCGTCGAGACCGTACCGATCCCGACCACGTGACTGAGCACGTCCGCACCGAGCGTCTGGCGCAGGAACGCTTTCGCGACCGCGCCGAGCGCGACCCGGGCGGCGGTCTCGCGGGCGCTGGCCCGTTCCAAGATCGGACGGGCGTCGGACACGTCGTACTTCTGCATCCCGACCAGGTCGGCGTGACCCGGACGGGGGCGGGTGAGCGGCGCGTTGCGCGCCTGCGCGGCCAGTTCGTCCGGATCGACCGGGTCGGCGGACATGACCGTCGTCCACTTCGGCCATTCGCTGTTGCCGATCCGGATGGCGACCGGGCCGCCCATGGACACCCCGTGCCGCACTCCGCCGGTGAGTTCGATGTCGTCCTGCTCGAACTTCATCCGCGCCCCGCGGCCGTAGCCCAGGCGCCGGCGGGCGAGATCGCGGGCGACCACCGAGGTGGTCACCTCGATGCCGGACGGCAGGCCATCGGCGATGGCGACGAGGGCGGGCCCGTGCGACTCTCCGGCCGTGATCCAACGCAACACGACGGCGATTGTCCCAGACGCAGCCGTGCGGGTCGCAACGATCAGCCGGCGTGGATCCAGCCGTCCGGATCGGCGAGCTTGACGGCAGCCGCCGGACCCCACGAACCGGGCGCGTAGGGCTTGACCCGCGGCCTGGCGTCGAGCACCGGCGTGGCCACCTTCCACACCGCCGCCAGGCCGTCCGGTCGGGTGAACAGCGACCGGTCGCCGGCCAACACGTCGTGAAGCAGCCGCCCGTACGCCGTTAGCGGTTCGGCGTCGGGGAGCTTGCTCAGCGGGATCGTCGCCTCCGTGACATCCAGGGCGAGGTCGGCGCCGGGACGCTTGGCGACCAGCCGCAGTCCGATCTCGCCGTCACCCTTGAGCTCGAAGGACAGCACGTTGCCCGCCTTGGGTACGTCCGACAGCGCACCGGACGGCTCGCGAAGGATCAGGCTGACCCGCTGATAACTCTGGGCGAGCCGCTTGCCGGTGCGCAGCAGGAACGGCACGCCCTTCCACCGTGGGTTGTCGATCCAGAGTCGGGCCGCGACGAAGGTGTCCGTGGTCGAGCGTTTGGCGATGCCGTCGATGTCGCGGTAGCCGTCGAACTGGCCGAACACGACCTCGCTCGGGTCGAGCTTGCGGAACTTGCCGATCACCTTCTCGCGGGCCGCCTGGAGGTCAGTGGCGCGCAGCGACGCGGGCGGTTCCATCGCGACCTCGGCGGCAACCTGGAACAGGTGCGTGACGAGCATGTCGAGCATCGCGCCGGTGCTGTCGTAGAAGGTGGCGCGGTCGGCGACGCCGAGCGTCTCGGGGACGTCGATCTGGACGGCGCGCACGTGCTCGCGCGACCACATCGCGTCGAACAGCCCGTTCGCGAATCTCAGCACGTGCAGGTCCTGGGTGGCCTCCTTCCCGAGGAAGTGGTCGATGCGATAGACCTGCTGCTCGTCCAGGACCGAGTGCACCACCCGGTCGAGGTTGCGGAATTCCGCGCCGGACGTGCCGAACGGCTTCTCGTAGACGACCCGGGAGCCCTTGGCCAGCCCGTGTTGACCGAGCGCCCGGGTCAACCCTTCGAACGCGACGGGCGGGACGGCGAAGTAGTGGATCAGCTGCGCGTTGCGGCCCAGGTCCTGCTTGGCGTGCTTGACCACGTCGAGCAGGCTGCCGGGGTCGGACTGGTCGAATCCCCCGCCCGCGAAGTAGACGTGGTCCGCGAACTGCGACCACGTCTTCGGATCAGGTTCGGAGCCGAACTTGGCCAGCATCGACTTGACGTAGGACCGGAAGTCGAGATGGTCGACGCTGCCGCGCCCGTTGCCGATCAGCTTCCACTTCGCGGGTAGTAGACCTTCCTGCCACAGCTGGTAGAACGCAGGGAGCACCAGTCGCTTGGCCAGGTCACCGGTAGCGCCGAACAGGATGAAGGCCGTGGGCTTCGCTTGCGCCATGGCCTTCACCCTACGAGTTACTGCACGAGCGAGGGCGTGATGTCGAAGGCCAGCACGATCAACGCGCCGAGCAGCAGCATCGGACCGAACGCCAACGCGCTCTTCATCGTCGCGCGCCGAGAGGCCATCAACGCGATCGCGACGATCGATCCGAGCAGGAACCCGCCGAACAACCCGTAATACACGGCGATCCAGTCGAGGTAGCCCAAATAGGCGCCAAGCACGCCGCCGAGGCGGACGTCGCCCCAGCCGAACGAGCGGGGGGAGATGAACTTCAGGATGAACAGCGCGATGTAGGCGACAGCCGCGCCTTCGACCGCACGCAGGTAGTCCGGCCAGTCGTCGTCGATCGCCGCGGCGAGTGCAAGCAGCGCGAATGCGCCGACCGCTGCGGGGTACACGAGCCGGTTCGGCAGGCGATGGTGCTCGTAGTCGATGACGGTCAGGGGTGTCCCGGTGAGTGCGATGCTCAGGTAGGCGGGCAACAGCGCGGACCATCCTGCCGCGGCACCGGCCAGCGCGCCGATCACCACACCGACCAGCGCGGTCACGGCAACTCGCCGGCCGCCGGCCGGAGCACCGGCGAGCCAATGCGAGTTCTCCCGGTCCGGGACGGTCAGGGTGAGCCGCGCCAGGTACGGCGAAGCCGCAACACACACCGCGGCTGCGACCACCGCACCGGCGACTGCTGACACGGGGGCAGCCTATTGCCCCCGTGTCAGCAGATCCGTCAGGACGACGCCGCGAGCTGACGCGCCGCGTCCAGCAGCTGCTGAGCCTGCGCGCGCAGCCGCCGCACCTGCGCGGTCGACACCCCGTGTCCCGCGTCGGCGTTCGCCAGCACGTCCTTGATCTGCGCGGCCAGCGCGTCGCGCCGGTTCGCCAGATCGGTGAGCGCGCTCTCGATCCGCGTGAACGTCGAGTCGTCGGACGCGCTGCCGCTGCGCAGCGCAGCGGTCGATGCGATCAGCGTGTCCGTCCCGAACTCGCCGACGCTCGAGTTGAGCTGGCGGTACACCTCGGCCAGTGCTCGCGCCTTTTGCAGCCCCTCCGAGGGACGGGCGAGTACTTGGCTGATCACGGCCCCGTCACTCTGATAGTCGTCGCGCAGACCGGCGAGGTGCAGCAGCGTCGGGCGCAGGTCGACCTCGTCGACATAGGTGCCGGTGCGGCTTGCCTGCGGCACTGTACGGGTCGAGTTCGGGTCGTGCGCCTCATTGCCGTCGGCGGGTTGTGGCCCGTCGACGCCGTCGGACGCCACGCCCGGTCCGACGATCCCGGCCCAGGTGATGTCGATGTTCGGCGAGTAGTACCCGTGGTCCCACGCGAAGCCCGGGTTGATCGTGACCCCTGGGTCGGTCGGCTTGCCCGTCGCGAAGAAGTAGTCCGGGACGGGGAACAGCGTGTAGGTCGGCGTGCGCAACGGGTCGGACGACTGCATGTGCAGGATCCGTTGCTCGGCCGAACCGGCCTGGTAGTTCACTATGTGCTCGCCGACCGCCCCGCTGTAGGGGTTGTTCGCGGTCATCGCCGCCGTGTCACGCTCGAGCTGCCGCACGGACGGGTTGTCGGCGGACGGCTGCCCGTGCACGTAGATCGAGGCGCCCTGGGGCTCGATGTCGAACTGGGTGGTCTTGCTGGCGGTGTTGGCGAGTTCGGCGTTGATGTTGGTCTGCAACTCACCGATCTGCCCCGCTGCGTAGTTGCACGGCACGGTCACGCCGTCGCACCCGGCCGGGGTGGGCTGGCTCGCCCGTCCGACGTTCGCACCGGCGAACTGGTCGTTCTCTTCCGCGCTGATCACGAACAGGGTGTTCGCCGCGGTGATGCCGTCCTTCTTCAGCCGGTCGAAGAACTTGGCGAACGCATCGTCGTAGGCCTTCGCGTTGTTCACGTAGCAGTTGTCACCGGGTCCGACCGGGTTACCGGGCTTCGTTGCCGTGACCGTGGTGCACGCGCCGGTTGTGTTGGCCTTGCGCTCGTGCATGTCCGAGATGTAGCCGTACGTGACCGGGATCCCGCTCTCCTGCATGTCGGCGAGATACGCCAGCGACTGCGCGGGCGTCGGGCTGAAGCCCGGAAAACCCGGGCGCGGCGGCGTGGTGAACGCGCCGTCGATCTCATTGCCGTTCAGATCGACCAGGTTTCCTGACGAGTTGGTGACTTGGTAGCCGTTGTGCGTCTTGTTTGTCGTGCCGGCACCGAGTTGCGGCGCGACATAGCGTGCGCCGAACAACGCCTGGTAGCCGTGGTAGCCGCCGGGCTCGGTCGGCAGCAGGTCGGGACTGGCGGTCGGCGACGGGCTCGACTGGCCGTTCTTGACCGCGCTGGCGTCCGCGCAGATGGCGGCACCCTTCGTGCAGTGCAGCGCCACACCGATGTAGTCGGCAACCTCGGGGTCCTTGAACGAATCGGGGTCGCTGTTGAGTTGGTCCGCCTCCGGCGAGTTCGCCCCGAAGACGGTGTTGATGTCCTGCCGGGTGTTCTCGAGCACCATATTGGCGGTCGAGAAGTCACCAACATTGCAGCCGGCTCGGGTGAACGGCACCCACGGTGCCGGCGTCTGTTGGCCGGTGTTCGTCTGCCGGGCCGGGACGGTGGCCGAGTACGCCATCGTCGGCAGCGTGTCGTGCCCGGCGGCCGGGGTCGACGCGGTGTCCACGACCGGACTCGTCCAGTACGCGAACGACGTCGCCGGGTCGGTGCTGCCGTCCGGGTTGTAGGTCTTGTACGAGTTGGAGAGCGGCTGGCCGTGCCGGTCGCCGTACAGCCCGGTGTAGATCGAGAGGCTGTCGTCGGCGGTGTGCGCGATCATCGGCGTGTGCAGGTTCGAGAGCACCGTGCCGTTGCTCTTCAGGAAGTTGAGCAGATGCGGCATCTGCTCGAGATCCGACGGCACGTTCGGGTTGTCCCGGGCGAAGTGGACGTTGTCGAACACCAGATTGATGACGTGCTTGACGCCGTTGCCCAACTGACACGTGGACCGCGCGGCGCCGGCATGACTGGTGGACGCGATGGCGCTCGGCACCGCGAACACGCCGGCGACCAGCACCGTCGCCGCCGTGCCGCCGAGGATCTTTTGGACTCTGCTCGTCTTGCGTGACTTCATCGGCACAAACCCCTCCTGGTTGCGCATTTCCCCTTTTTTCGGGGAAACCTACGAGCAACCTAGACCTTTCCGGTTCGTTCCGTGTGAGCCTCCGGTGACGAAAGGATGACCATGCAAGCTCACCCCGTCGTAGCGTCAGTGCCGTGTACGACGCGATAGTGCTCGCCGGCGCCGGTTCACGGCGCCTGGACGGTGCCGACAAGCCGGCGCTCGAAATCCGCGGTCGCACCCTGCTCGACCGGGCCATCGCCGCGACGTCCGGGGCACAGCGGGTGATCGTCGTCGGCCCCCGCCGCGAAACTGCCGTGCCGGTCATCTGGACCAGCGAGGAGCCGCCGGGGGGCGGTCCGGTGGCCGCGATTGCGGCGGGGCTGCGTGAAGTGCACGAGCAGTGGTGCCTGCTGCTCGCCAGTGACCTGCCGAAGATCCGGGGGGCGGTACCGGTGCTTCTCACCGCGGCGGCCGACGCCGATGTGGCGGTGTTGTGCACCGCGGGCCAACGCAACTACCTGGCGGCGGTGTGGCATACCGCGGCACTGCGCGCTGCGCTCGATCGGCTCGACACAGCCGTCGGCGCCGCGGCGCGCGAGTTGTACGAGCGACCGAGCATCATCGACGTCAGCGACCGCGACGAATGGGGCATCGACCTCGACACCTGGGAAGCGATCGAGCGGGCCCGCCGCGCCTGACCCCGATCCGCCCGACCGGATAACGGCTCGCCGGCGATTGGGACAATGGCAGGCGTGCCACTCCTTGACTCCGTGAACCTGGGCCGACCGCGCGCCAACCCCGACAAGGAGGTCGAAAGCACCGGCATCGACAAGCGGCCGACCGATGGGCCGGTCGAGGTCCGCGACCCCGGACCGAAGCCTTCCGCACTCGGCAGCGGCGTGGTCGGCGACTTCATCGGCGACCGCGAGAACCACGGCGGCACCGACCAAGCGCTGTACTCGTTCGCCCGCGAAGACCTCGACGACTGGGAGCGCCGGCTCGGCCGCGAGCTGACGAACGGCTTCTTCGGCGAGAACCTGACCACGCGCGGGCTCGATGTCGCCGGCGCCCGGCTCGGTGAGCAGTGGCGTATCGGTGCGGACGTCATCGTGCAGGTCACCGAGCCGCGGATCCCGTGCTCGACCTTCCGCGGGTGGATCGGCGAAGCCGGTTGGCTGAAGACGTTCACCGAGGTTGCTCGTCCAGGCGCCTACCTGCGCATCCTGGTGCCGGGGACGATCCGCACCGGCGACCCGATCGAGATCGTCCGCCGCCCCGAACACGACGTGACCATCTCGCTGACCTACCGCGCGCTGATGAACGAACGGCAGCTCGTCCCGTTGATCCGCGCTGCCGGCGACGACCTGGCTCCCGAACTGCAGGAGTTCCTCGCCGGTCAGAAGTGACGAGCGACCTCGGTGGCGACACGCTCGCCGGACCGGACCGCGCCGTCCATGTATCCCTGCCAGTAGTCCGAGGTCTCGGTGCCGGCCCAGTGGATCCGTCCGCACGGGGTCCGCAACGCGTGGCCGAAGCGTCCGAGCGTGCCCGGACCCATGATCGCCGTCGGGCCGCCGTGGCTCCACTCGTCCTGCGGCCAGTTCTCGTCGAAGTACTCGACCGGACGGGCGAAGCGCTGATCCTCGAACAGCCGGACGAACTGCGCCAGCACCGCCTTACGACGCTCCGCGCGGGTGCGCGCGCCCCACTTCAGGTTCTGTACCCCGCCGACGAAGCCGGCCAGCACGCCGATCGACCCGTCCGGCGGCGAGTTGTCGAACGAGTAGCCGACCGGGCCGCCGACGGTGAGGAACTGACCGGTCAGACCCTTGCCGCGCCAGAACGGCTTGTCGTACACGGCTTCGACCTTCATCAGCGCGCCCATCGGCATGCGCTGCAGCAGCTGATCCCGAGCAGTCGGCAGCAGCGGGTGGTAGTCGATCCGCTGCGCCAGCGCCGGCGGGACGGCCACCACCACCCGCTTGGCGTGCACGTGCAACCCGTCCGCCTCGACCAGCACACCGTGGTCGTGCTGGGAGATGCGCCGCACCGGCCGGTTCAGATGCACCCGGTGGCCGAGCACGTGCGCCATGCGCACCGAGAGCAGCTGCGAGCCGCCGCGGATGCGTGACTGCTGCGCGCCGTTGCGCACATTGAAGAGCCGCTCGATCGTGCCGACGTTGTTCTTGTCGCCGGCCGAGGCGACGTAGGCGAGCACGAACAGCAACGACAGGTCGCGCGCCTCGGCACCGACCAGCGCCTGCAGGAACGGGGCGAGCAGGCCGAGCACGCGCGGGTTCGGCGTCTGCGATTTCACGTACGACTCGAGGGTCTGCGCGTCGTAGTCCTTCGCGTTGGGTGACGTCCATGGGTGTTCGACGTTGATCTGGCTCGCCTTGTTGTCGATGTCGGTCACCAGTCGGGCGATGTCGGCAGCGATCGTCGCATCGGGCGGGGCGGTGCCGAGCAGCGGCGTCGTGTCGCTGTACAGGGTGCGCGGGTATGGCGGGTAGAGGTAGACGTTGTTGCCCGTGTCGTAGGCGTTGAACGTGCCGATGCCCAACTCCTTGGCCAGTGCCAGCACGCGGTCCTGCGTCGGACCGACGAACTCGCCGCCCGCCTCGGCGACGTGCCCGTGGCCCAACGAGTGGTTGAGGGTACGACCGCCGACCCGGCCGCGGGCTTCGAGCACGACGACGTCCACGCCGTGACGGGTCAGCCGCCGCGCCGCTGTAAGTCCGGCGAGCCCGCCGCCGACGATCACCACATCGGTGCGCAGCGTCGCCGGACTTGCCGCCGTGGCGGGTGCGGGAAGGGCGAGCCCGGCTGCGGCTGCAGCGGCGCCACCGGCACCCACGGCTAGGAAATGGCGACGGCTGGCAATTGGGGTCGGCATGCGAGAAAGTCTGCCCAGTAGAACACGTTCTCGCATTTCGAAGCCGTGGTCAGGTGATCCATTCCTCGCCCGAATAGACGTTCATCCGGCCGTTGCGCACCATGCCGGCGAGCATCAGGCCGTGCTCGCGCGCCAGGTCGACGGCCAGGCTCGACGGCGCGGATACGGCGACGATTCCCGCGACCCCGGCAGCTACGGCCTTCTGCACGATCTCGAACGACACCCGTCCACTCACCACGAGCAGCCGATCGGTGCCGGGCAGCCGTCCGTCGAGGAGGGCCTTGCCGACGACCTTGTCGACCGCGTTGTGCCGCCCGACGTCCTCGCGCACGACGTCGACGGCGCCGTCGGCGTCGGCGAGGGCGGCCGCGTGCACCGCGCCGGTGCGGTCGAAGGCGCGCTGCTGGGTGCGCATGGCGTCCGGCAGTTCGACCAGGACTTCGCGCGGCACAGTCCACCCGTCCCGGTGCGGCGCGGACGTGCGCAGCAGCGTCAGGTCGAGCACGTCGGCGCTGCACACCCCGCAGGCGGCCGAGGTCACGAAGGCCCGCGGACGCGGCGGACGTACCCCCTCGCGCAGCGTGATGTGCACCCGGTCGGTGTCGTCCTCGCGACAGGCGCGCAGCGTGACGATGTCGTCGCCCGCGCGCACGCCGGACTCGACGACCAGCCAGCCGGCGGCCAGCTCGAGATCATGACCTGGGGTGCGCATGAGGGTGGCGATGGCCTCACCGGCCAGGCCCAGTACCAGCGGGGACTCGACTGCGAGATCGTCCGGCGCGGACGCCGGCTCGGCACCGGCGGGCATGCGCACGACCGCCCGACGGGTGGTCGTCACGCTCATTCGGGGTCCACGCGAAAGTGCCTAGTGCTCTTTGCGGAGCAGTTTCGTGGGGCCTCGCTCATAGGTCGAGCGTACGGCGCAGCGCGCCTTCCATGGACCCGACCGGGGCCGGACGGCCGGTCATCAACTCGACCTGCGCGGCGGCCTGGTACAGCAGCATCTGCGCGCCGCTGAGCACCGTGGCGCCGGCCGCGCGTGCTGCCGCCGCGAGCGGGGTGGGCCACGGGTCGTAGACCACATCGAGCACGATCTGTCCGGTCGTCCAGGGATGTCCGGCCAGCGGGTTCGCACCGGCGCCGGGCAACGTGGACACGACCAGGTCGGCGCGCAGGGCGGGCGCGTCGCAGGCGAGTGTGTCGACCGTGACGGCCACACCTAGCGCCGACCCGGCGGCCTTGAGCTCGGCGGTGCGGGCGGGATCCCGGACGAGCGCCGTGCAGTGCGCGAGCTGGAGCGCCGCGAGCGCGCCGACCACCGCCTGCGCGGTGCCACCCGCGCCGAGCACCGTGACCGACTGCGGCAGCCGTCCGGCACCGCGCACCGTCGCGACGATGCCGGCGACGTCGGTGTTCTCGGCGATCCAGCCGCCGCCCGGGCGAGGTAGCAGGGTGTTCCCGGCGCCGACCGCGGCGGCGAGCGGACGGACTTCGTCCGCGATCTCGAGCACGGCGCGCTTGAGCGGCATCGTGCACGAAAATCCGGCCCAGTCAGCCCTGGTTTCGAGGACGCCGGCGAGGTCCTCGGTGCCGCACTCGATCGCCTCGTAGGACCAGTTCAGGCCGAGCGCGGCATACGCAGCCTGGTGGAGGGCAGGCGAGCGCGAGTGGCCGATCGGACGGCCGAGGACCGCTGCCCGCCGCTGAGGGTCAGCCACAGCCCCAATGGTTCTTCTTGCACTTCTCCACTGCGGCGGTGAAGGCCTTCTCGTTGTCGAAGAAGCCCAGATGTCCGGCGGCGTCGACGTTGACGAAGTAGATCCAGTCACCCTTCGCCGGGGCTACCGCGGCGGCCATCGCGGGTGCGCCCGGGTTGTCGATCGGCGTCGGCGGCAAGCCCTCGTGCGTGTACGTGTTGTACGGGCTGATCACCTGGTTGTAGATGCACTTGCTCGCGGGCGTCTGCGCGAGCTTGCAGGCATATGAACTCGTCGAGTCGAACTGCAGCGCACGGCCGATCTTGATCCGGTTGAGGATCGTGCGCGCGACCTTCGGCATGTCCTGCGGATACTTGGCCTCCGACTGCGCGATCGAGGCGATGGTCAGCGCTTCGTACGGGGTGAGGTTTTGACGCTTTGCCGCGTCGGCGAAGCCGGTGTTCCGGTCCTGCTGCAGGTACCGCGCGACAATGTCCTGCAGCACCTTGGTCGGCGAACTGGTCGGGTCGACCTGGTAGGTCGCCGGATAGAGGAACCCCTCGGCGGAGCTGGGCACGCCGTCGCCCTTGCCGGTGTAGTTCAGCGGCAGGCCGAGGTCGCCGGCCTTCTTCAAGGCAGCGGTCAGGCCGGCCTGCGCGCCGGAACCGAGGATCTTCACCAGTCGCGCCTCGACATCGAGGCCGGTCGCGCCCTCCGGGATCACCAGCACGTTCGCGTTGCTCTTCGTCGAGGGGTTGAGGATCAGCGCAACCGCGGAAGCGCCGGACATGTGCTGCCGCATCCGATACTCGCCCGGCTGGATACTCGCGCACCTGGTGTCGCCGCAGGCGTCGGTGAACGCCTTTGCGCTCTTGACCACGCCGGCCTTCTGCATGCTGTCGCCGATGTCCTGGGTGCTGTCGCCGGAGTGGACGGCGACCAGCACGGATCCGGTGCCGTTGCCCGAGTAGTCCTGCACGCGGAAGTAGTCGATGACTCTGGGGACGACGAAATAGGCAACCGCCGCGACGATCACCAGAGCCAGCACCACGAACAGCCGGCCGCGGCGCCTGACGCGCTTGCGCCGCCCCTGCTCGTTGCGCCGCCGTTCTGCGCGGGTCAACCGCGGCGCGTCGTACGCGGAGTCACCGCCGTCGCCGTCCGCGTCACCGAAGAGCAGGGAGTGCGGATCGTCGCCCAGCGCAGGCTGCACCGATTCGCGCTCGCGTTGCGTCACTTCTCGCGGACTCCGTTCTTTCTACGGACCAGCTGTCCTCATACTCCCGCCGTCATCACCGACGCGGGGTGTCAAGCCAGTGTTGCAACAGCTCGACGGCGGCGGCCTGGTCGATGATCGCCCGGACCTTCCTGCTTCCACGGACGCCGTTCTGGTGCAGCTTACGCTGCGCACTTACCGTCGTCAGTCGCTCGTCCAGGTGCCGGACAGGGACGGGTGTGATCCGCTCGGCAAGGCGCTGCGCATAGCTGCGCGCCATGTCCGCAGACGCCCCTTCCGTTCCCCGCAGAGTCTTGGGCAGCCCGACCACCACGCCCACCGCATCGAGATCGCGGACCAGCTGCGCGAGCTCGTCGATATCGCGGTCGTGGGCCGGATCGCGCGCCAGCGTGGCCAGCGGCGAGGCAAGGATCCCGCCGGGGTCGCTGCGCGCCACCCCAACCCGCACCGTCCCGACATCAACACCTATCCATATCCCGGCCAACGCGGGTCTCCTCTCCCCCGCTCGCTTCGCTCGGGGGAATCGTCAAGCCCGCACGCACGCTCGCCTCGCCCGCGCGAGGCCGGGCTCCTCGCGCAAGCGGTCATCGCGTCGGTGGTCATCGTGAACTCACCTTTCGCTGATTGCTTGTCTGAGGGCCGCGAATGCGTGGGTGAGCTTGGTGGCGTCGCCACCGGCGCCCTGGGCGAGATCGGCCTTGCCGCCGCCGCGCGCTCCGATGGCGGGCGCGAACACCCGCACCAGCTCGCCCGCAGCGAGCCCGCGCGCCTGGCCGGCGTCGTTGACCGCCGCGACGAACGCCGCTCCCCCGCCGTCGGCCGGCGACGCGAGCAGCACGACCGCGGGCTCGCCGTGCCGCAGCCGCCCGCGCACATCGAGCGCGAGCGAACGCAGGTCGTTGCCGCCAACGCCCTCCGGCGCCTGCGCCGCGACGAGCTGGACACCGTTCACGTCCTCGGCCGCCGCCGCCAGCGTGCCCGCTGAGGCCAACACCTGCCCCACCCGCAGCTTGGCCAACTCGCGTTCGGCCGACTTCAACCGGTCGAGGACGCCGTTGATCCGCTCGGGCAGCTCTTCCGGCGGTGCCTTGAACTCCGTGGCGAGGGACTGGACAAGGGTGTGTTCGCGCGCCAGGTACTGGAACGCGTCGAGGCCGACCAGCGCCTCGACCCGGCGCACACCCGAGCCGATCGACGCCTCGCCGAGCAACTTGACCATGCCGATCACCGAACTGCGGGGCACGTGCGTGCCGCCGCAGAGCTCGCGCGAGTAGTCGCCGATCTCGACGATGCGCACCCGATCGCCGTACTTCTCGCCGAACATGGCGATCGCCCCGAGCCGGCGCGCTTCGTCTTGATCGGTCACGAACCAGCGCACCTCGAGATCGCGCAGCAGCACCTCGTTGATCTCGTCCTCGACGTCGCCGAGCACGGTGTGCGGGACTGCGGACGGCGTGGTGAAGTCGAACCGCAGCCGACCGGGCGCGTTGAGCGAGCCCGCCTGCGCCGCGGAGTCGCCGAGCGCGCGCCGCAAGCCCGCGTGCAGCAGGTGCGTCGCCGAATGCGACCGCGACACCGACACCCGACGCTGCAGGTCGACGCCGGCCAGCACAACATCACCGGGACGCACCTCGCCGGACAGCACCGTCGCCCGGTGTGCGATCAGCCCCGGGATCGGCGTCTGCACGTCGGTGACCGTCAGCTCCGCCTCGCGGCCGCCGACGTTGACACTGAGCCGGCCCCAGTCGGCGAGCTGACCGCCGCCCTCGGCATAGAACGGCGTCGAATCGAGAATGACCTCGACCTCGTCGCCGTCGTGGGCCGCCGGCAACAGCCCGTCCGGTCCGATGAGCGCGGTGATCGTCGCCTCGCGCGCGACCTCGGTGTAGCCGGTGAACTGCGTCTGCCCGTTGTCGAGCGCGCTGCGGTACAGCGACAGGTCGAGGTGGCCGGTCTTCTTCGCCTGCGCGTCCGCCTTCGCGCGGGCCCGCTGCTCGGCCATGAGCCGACGGAAACCCGCCTCGTCGACCTCGATGCCCTGCTCGGCCGCCATCTCGAGCGTGAGATCGATCGGGAAGCCGTAGGTGTCGTGCAGTTGGAACGCCTTGTCGCCGGACAGCGACGCGCTACCCGAATTCCTCGCCTCCGCCACCGCAACGTCGAGGATCGTCGTTCCCGCGCGCAGCGTCTGCCGGAACGCGTCCTCCTCCGCGTAGGCATAGCCGGAGATGCGATCGAAGTCCTTGGCCAGTTCGGGGTAGGACGGCGCCATGCAGTCGCGCGCGATCGGGAACAGCTCGGGGAACGCGCGGTCCTCGTACCCCAGTAGCCGGATCGCGCGGATCGCCCGGCGTAGTAGGCGACGCAGCACGTAACCGCGGCCCTCGTTGCCGGGCACCACACCGTCGCCGATGAGCATCAGCGCCGAGCGCACGTGATCGGCGATCACCCGCAGCCGGACGTCGTCGGGATGCGACTCGTATGCCGCGTGGCCCGAGTGCGCCCCGTAGGTCTTGCCGGCCAGCTCCGCCGCACGATCGAGGATCGGCTTGGTCTCGTCGATCTCGTACAGGTTGTCGACGCCCTGCAGCAGCGCTGCAACGCGCTCCATGCCCATGCCGGTGTCGATGTTCTTCTTCGGCAGCTCGCCGAGCACGTCGAAGTCGGACTTGCCCGGTCCACGCTGCGGGCCGCGCTCGTTCTGCATGAAGACGAGGTTCCAGAACTCCATATAGCGGTCCTCGTCGACCTCGGGACCGCCCTCGCGGCCGTAGTCCGGTCCGCGGTCGTAGTAGAGCTCGCTGCACGGGCCGCACGGGCCGGGGATCCCCATGGACCAGAAGTTGTCGTCCATGTCGCGGCGGACGATGCGCTCGAGCGGCAGGCCGATCTGGTTGTGCCAGATGTCGATGGCCTCGTCGTCGTCGAGGTAGACCGTGGCCCAGACGCGGTCGCCGTCGAGACCGAAGCCGCCGTCCGCGACCGATTTCGTGGACAGGTCCCAGGCGAGCTGGATCGCGCCGGACTTGAAATAGTCACCGAAGCTGAAGTTGCCGTTCATCTGGAAGAACGTGCCGTGCCGGGTGGTCTTGCCGACTTCCTCGATGTCCTGCGTGCGGATGCACTTCTGGATGCTCGTGGCCCGCGGGTAGGGCGGCTGCTCCTGGCCGACGAAGTAGGGCACGAACTGCACCATGCCGGCGACCACGAACAGCAGGTTCGGGTCGCTGTACGGCAGGGGCAGACTCGGCACCACCGTGTGGCCGTTGTCCTCGAAGTGACCGAGGAAACGTCGACGGATCTCTGCGGACTTCATAAGTCCATTGTCGCAATCGGGTTAGGCGGGTTTGTTGCCGAGTTCCCCGTCCAGCCCGGTACCGGTCCGCAGCTCGGCTTCACGCTCCTGCATCGCCTCGCGGACGTCGTGATTGAAGTCCCGCAGCGACTCGGCAAGATCGCGCAGCGCGGCGCTCACAGTGTCGGCCAGGCCGCCCGGCGTGAGCCGCTGCGCGACCGCGGACAGCTTGCGCACGATGAGAGCACCGATCGTGACACCCATGACCAGCCAGAAGAGGCGCTTCACTTGGCACGCCGTCCGGCTCGATGCTTGCGGCGGGCATCGCGGACGACCTCGGCGTCGCGACGGTTGGCCACGGACTTGCGCACGCCGTAGGTGAACGCGGCGACCTTGATCAGCGGGCTGCCCAGGGTGCTGGACACGACCGAGGTCAGCGCGGCGACGTTGGTCGTCATCGAGTTGACGTTCTTCGCGATGCCCTCGACCTCACCGAGCTGCGCGTTCACCTGGACGAGCGTGCCCTTGGACTCGACGAGCAGCGGACCGAAACCCTCGTGCGTGGCCCTGATCGCGAGTGTGGCTTCGTCAAGCGTGCGTCCCAGCTTCAGCAGCGGGATCGCGAGCAGCAGGACCAGCAGCACGAATGCGCCAGCCGCGATGAGAGCGGCGATAGCCCCTCCGGACACCCGGGGCCTCCTCGATGGGTCGGTGAGCGGGTCGCCTGACCCTATCTCGTCCCCGTTGCGCGGATGACAGCGCGCAGTTTCGCCAGCCGTTCGACCAGATGCCGCTCGGCGCCGCGGTTGACCGGCTCGTAGTAATCGGTGCCGACCAGTTCGTCGGGCGGGTACTGCTGCTCGGCGACGCCCTCGGGCAGACCGTGCGGATACACGTAGGCGCGCGCGTGACCGAGTTTCGCCGCGCCAGGGTAGTGCCCGTCGCGCAGCGCCGGCGGCACCGTGCCGGCTTTGCCCGCCCGGACGTCGGCGAGCGCAGCGTCGATCGCGGTGACGATCGCGTTCGACTTGGGTGCCAGTGCCAGGTGGACGGTTGCCTGGGCCAGGTTGATGCGCGCCTCGGGCATGCCGATCAGTTGCACCGCCTGGGCCGCGGCGGTGGCCGCCAGCAGGGCGGTGGGATCGGCCAGCCCGATGTCCTCGGAGGCGTGCACGACCAGCCGCCGCGCGATGAACCGCGGATCCTCGCCGGCTTCGATCATGCGGGCCAGGTAGTGCAACGCGGCGTCGGCGTCGGAGCCGCGGATGGACTTGATGAAGGCGCTGATCACGTCGTAGTGCTGGTCGCCGTCGCGGTCGTAGCGCACCGCCGCCGTGTCGACCGCCTTCTCCAGGGTGGCCAGGTCGATCGCCGTCCGTCCCTCGGCCTGGGTGGTGCCGGCGGCGGCTTCGAGCGCGGTGAGGGCGCGGCGCGCGTCGCCGCCGGACATCCGGAGCAGATGCGCCCGGGCGTCGGCGTCGAGGGTGACCGCGCCGGCCAGCCCACGCTCGTCCGTCAGGGCGCGGTCGATCAGGGTGTCCACGGCCGGCTCGTCCAGCGGTTGCAGCGTGAGCAGCAGGCTGCGGGACAGCAGCGGCGACACGATCGAGAAGAACGGGTTCTCCGTGGTCGCCGCGACGAGGGTGACGTGGCGGGCCTCGACCGCGCCGAGCAGGGAGTCCTGCTGGGTCTTGCTGAACCGGTGGATCTCGTCGATGAACAGCACGGTCTGGCGGCCGGTGCGGGTGAGCTCGGTCTTGGCCCGGGCGATCACTTCGCGGACGTCCTTCACGCCGGCGTTGAGCGCGGACAGCTGCTCGAAGCGTCGGTTGGTGGCGCTCGAGACGATCAGCGCGAGCGTGGTCTTGCCGGTGCCCGGCGGGCCGAACAGGATCAGCGACATCGGTGCGTCGCCCTCGACCAGGCGGCGCAGCGGCGAGCCGGGGGCGAGCAGGTGGTCCTGCCCGACGACGTCGTCGAGCGTGCGCGGCCGCATGCGTGCTGCGAGCGGGGCGCCCGGGTCGAACGGTGCCGGGTCCGTCCGCGGCTCGTCCGGCTCGAACAGGGTCACGTCCCCACCCTAAGTCCGCGCGGCGAGCGCCCTACCGTAGAGCCGTGATCTCCGTAGCGCTCGCACGCAAACTGCGCGACGCCGGGCTGCGCTGGGACCCGGCACCCGGTGACCGGTTCGTCGTCGCCGACCGCGACATGGACAACGAGGTTTTCACCCTGGCTGACGTCCTTGCCGAGGTGCACGAGTTCCCGTCCGGACGGGTGATCGGGTTCAACGGCACGGTCGAGTGGGCGCTCGACTCGGTCGAGGCGCGCAATTCGGTGTGGCTGCCGAGCGAGGCGCAGCTGCGTGAGCGCCTCGCCGGCACCTTCCGCCGGCTCACCCGTACCGAGGAGGACTGGCTCGTCGAGATCGCACTGCCCCACGGATACGTCGCATTCCGCGCCGACGACCCGGCCGAGGCCTACGGGCACGCGCTGCTCCACCTGATCACCGGCGAGTGAGACGCCGCCGCGATGAGCGCTTGCGCGAGGAGCCCGCCGATCGCGCGAGCGCGCCAGGGACTTGCGATTCGGATCGCAGTACGGCCCCGAGGAGCGAAGTGACGAGCGGGTCAGACCAGATCCGATTTCGTCGGGTCAGCCGGACTCCTCCGGCACGAAATCGATGCCGGCTTCCTTGCGCTGCTCGGCAGTGATCGGCGCGGGCGCTCCGGTGAGCGGGTCGTAGCCGCCGCCGGTCTTCGGGAACGCGACGACCTCCCGCATCGATTCCGCGCCGGACAGCAGCGCGCAGACGCGGTCCCAGCCGAACGCGATCCCGCCGTGCGGCGGCGCGCCGTACTTGAACGCGTCGAGCAGAAAGCCGAACTTGGTCTGCGCCTCCTCGGCCGACAGGCCCATGATCGAGAACACCCGCTCCTGGACGTCGCGGCGGTGGATACGGATCGACCCGCCGCCGATCTCGTTGCCGTTGCAGACGATGTCGTACGCGTACGCGAGCGCCGCGCCCGGATCGGTGTCGAACGTGTCGAGGAACTCCGGCTTGGGCGAGGTGAATGCGTGGTGCACGGCCGTCCATGCCCCAGACCCGACGGCGACGTCACCGGCGGCGACGGCCTCCGAGCTCGGCTCGAACAGCGGCGCGTCGACGACCCATACGAACGACCACTGCGACTCGTCGATGAGCCCGTTGCGGCGGCCGATCTCCAGTCGTGTCGCGCCGAGCAATGCGCGCGCGGATGGGGCCGACCCGGCGGCGAAGAAGATGCAGTCGCCCTTCTGCGCGCCGACCTGGTCGACCAGCCCGGCCCGCTCCTCGTCCGACAGGTTCTTCGCGACCGGTCCGGCGAGCTCGCCGTCGTCGCCGACGAGCACGTAGGCCAGGCCACGGTGGCCGCGCTGGCGGGCGAAGTCCTGCCAGCCGTCGAGCGTGCGCCGCGGCTGTGATGCGCCGCCGGTCATGACGACCGCCCCGACGTAATCGGCCTGGAACACGCGGAACGGGGTGTTCTTGAAGTAGGCCGTGCAGTCGGTGAGCTCGAGACCGAAGCGCAGGTCGGGTTTGTCGGTGCCGAAGCGGGCCATCGCGTCGGCGTAGTTCATCCGTGGGATGGGCAGCTCCAGCTCGACATCGATGAGACGCCACACGTCGCGCATGACCGACTCGGCGAGCGCAATCACGTCGTCCTGGTCGACGAAGCTCATCTCGATGTCGAGCTGGGTGAACTCGGGCTGGCGGTCGGCGCGGAAGTCCTCGTCGCGGTAGCAGCGCGCGATCTGGAAGTACTTCTCCATGCCGGCGACCATCAGCAGCTGCTTGAACAGCTGCGGCGACTGCGGCAGCGCGTACCAGTTACCCGGGCGCAACCGGGCGGGCACCAGGAAGTCCCGCGCGCCTTCCGGGGTCGAGCGGGTCATCGTCGGGGTCTCGATCTCGACGAAGCCCTGGTCCAGCAGCGCCTCGCGCGCCGCGCGGTTCACCTTCGACCGCAGTCGGATCGCCGCGGCCGGGCCGGGCCGGCGCAGGTCGAGGTACCGGTACTTGAGCCGGGCCTCCTCGCCGACCTCGGTGTGTTCGTCGACCTGGAACGGCAGCGCAGCGGCCTCGTTGAGCACGTCGAGCGACGAGGCGACGATCTCGATCTCGCCCGTCGGGATCGCCGAGTTCACGTTGCCCGCGGGGCGCAGGCGTACCTCGCCCGTCACCGCGATCACCCACTCGTTGCGCAACGCATGAGCATCGGCTTCGCGGAACACCACCTGGGCCGAGCCGCTCGCGTCGCGGAGGTCGATGAAGGTCACGCCGCCGTGGTCGCGGCGGGTCGCGACCCAGCCGGCGAGGGTGACGGTCTGGCCTGCGTCGGACGCGCGGAGCGATCCGGCGTCGTGAGTGCGTATCACTGCTCGTCCTTATTGATGGTTGAGATCACCTGCGGCCGCAGGTCTTCGAACGGCGGCATCCAGGACGCGGCGTCGGCCGCCACCTGCTCGCCGCTGCGGATGTCCTTCACTTCGTCGGCGTCCTCGGTATCGCTGGGGAACCAGACGAACGGGATCCCGCGGCGTTCGGCATACCGGATCTGCTTGCCGTACTTCTGGGCCGCCGGTGCGATCTCGGTGGCGATGGCGCGCGAGCGCAGCACCTGCGCGATCGCGGTGCACCGCTCCCGGTCGGCATCGGTGGGCAGCGCGACGAGCACCACCGACGGCACCGACCGGTCGGCGTTGAGCAGGCCCTGCTGGAACAAGGGCATCAGCAACCGGGTGACGCCGAGCGAGATGCCGACGCCAGGGAAGGTCGCCTTGCCGTCCGAGGCCAGCGAGTCGTAGCGACCGCCCGAGCAGATCGACCCGAGCGACTCGAAGCCCGCCATCCGGGTCTCGAACACGGTGCCGGTGTAGTAGTCGAGCCCGCGCGCGATGCGTAGATCGGCCTCGACGGTGACGCCACGTCCGGACGCGGTGATCGGTGCGCAGCCCTCTATCACCGCGGACAGCTCGTCCAGGCCCTCATCCAGCAACTGGTGCGCCACGCCGAGCGACCAGACCTTGGACACGAAGGACGTGTCGGCGGAACGGATCTCCGCCAGTGCGAGGCACTGCCCAGCCTGGTGTTCGGTCAGCCCGGCGTCCTGCACGAGCTGCTTGGCGATGGAATCGGCAGGTTCCTTGTCGAGTTTGTCGATGATCCGCATGACGGCGGGCACATCGGTGGCGCCGACGCCGAGGTAGAAGCCCTCGATGAGCTTGCGGTTGTTGACCTGCAGCCGCAGCGGCGGCAGGAAGTCGACCTCGCCCAGCGCCTCGGCCATCACCCGCGCGACCTCGACGTCGTGGTACGGGTCGAGAACGTCACGACCGACGACGTCGATGTCGGCCTGGGTGAACTCGCGGTACCGACCGGTCTGCGGACGCTCGCCGCGCCACACCTTCTGGATCTGGTAGCGGCGGAAGGGGAACTCGAGGTGGCCGGCGTTGTCGAGCACGTAGCGCGCGAACGGCACGGTCAGGTCGTAGTGCAGGCCCAACCCGGCGTCGCCGTCCTCGGCGTGCAGGCGACGCAGCACGTACACCTCTTTGTCGATCTCGCCCTTGCGCAGCAGCGAGTCGAGCGGTTCGGCAGCGCGGGTCTCGACGGAGGCGAAGCCGTGCACCTCGAAGATCGACCGCAGCCGGTCGAGCACGGCCAGTTCGACGAATCGTTGGGACGGCAGGAGTTCCGGGAAGCCGGACAGCGATGTGGTCATAGGTCGAGAAGGAAAGGGTTCGTGGCGCGTTCGCGCGCGATGGTGGTGGACGGGCCGTGGCCGGCGTGGACGATCGTGGCGTCGTCCAAAGGCAGGATGACCTGGCGCAGCGACTGCTGCATCTCGGCCATGGAGCCGCCCGGCAGGTCCACCCGTCCGATCGAGCCTGCGAACAGCACGTCCCCGCTGAACAAGACGGGCTCGTCGGGCGTCGGCAGCCGGAAGACGACCGAGCCGCGGGTGTGTCCGGGAGCGTGCTGGACGGTGAAATCCAGGCCGGCCAAACTGATCGTCTCGCCGTCGCCCAGCTCGCGGACGTCGTCGGGTTCGGCGAAGGTGAGCGAGCCGAACAGCGGCGTGCCGGGCGGCGCGGACAGCGCCGACCACGGATCGGTGAGCTGCTTACGGTCGTCGGGATGGACGTACGCGGGTACGTCGCGGGCCTGGCAGACCGGGACGACCGAGAAAGTGTGGTCGAGGTGGCCGTGGCTGAGCAGCACGGCGACCGGGTGCAGGCGGTTTACGGCGATGACCTCGTCGAGTCGGGGTCCGACGCCGATGCCGGGGTCGATGACGATGCACTGCTCACCGGCAGCAGGCGCGACGACCCAGCAGTTTGTGGCGGTCATGTCCGACGGGAAGCCCGTGATGACCACGCGAAAGCACACCCCACCATCGACTCGTCCGCCACCTTCGCCCACCAGCCTACCGAGGGCGTTCGGGACGGTTTCGGGGTCACACAGCGCGCGGCTAGGTGACCTTTCGTAGACTTCCGGCTCGTGCCCACGAACAAGCAGCGCCGCGAAACAGCCCGCCGTCATCTCGAGCGCCAGCTCCAACGCCGCGAGGAGCGCGAGGCGCGGCGTCGGCGGGTGACCTTGATCTCCTCCATCGCGGCGACCTTGGTGCTGATCGCCGTCATCATCATCGTCTCCGTCGTCGCCTTCGGGGGCGATTCGGGCAAGAAGCCGAAGAACATTGCGGGTGGCAAGTCGTCCGGCACGCAGACTTCGTCGGCGCCGAGCCCGAGTCCGACACCGTCGACGTCCTACCCGCCTGCCAAGGGCAAGTCCGTGACGTTCAAGGGCGTGACCGTGAAGGGCGCGACCGACCTCAAGGGGTACCCGGTTGTGACGTCCAAGGGCAGCGGGGACCCCAAGAACGTCGAGGTCAAGGACCTCGTCGTGGGCAAGGGCAAAGCGGCCACCCCGACCTCGACGGTGAGCGTGCAGTACTACGGCGTGCTGTACAAGAACGGGCACTACTTCGACTCGTCGTGGAAGCGCGGCATGCCTGCCGACTTCCCGCTCACCCAGGTCGTCAAGGGCTTCACGTTCGGCATCGGCGGCGACAAGGCCGGCAAGATCGCGCCCATGAAGGTCGGCGGACGGCGCATCATCATCGTCCCGTCCAAGTACGGCTACGGCTCGCAGGCCCAGCCGACCATCCCGGCCAACTCACCGCTCGTCTTCATCGTCGACCTGAAGAAGGTCTCCGGCTGATGCGCCGCGCCTCGCCCGGGAGCGGTCGACCCGGCGCGGCCGGCGCGGCTGGTCCCGATCACGTGAGTGGCGCGTTTGCCCCATGAGTGGCGCGATATTTCGCGCCACTCATCCGCAGAACGCGCCACTCACCGCACAGCCCGCAGGATGGCCCCGAACGAATTGAGTGGGTCAGACAAGATCCGCGTTCGGAGGATCAGTGTTGCGCGTGCACCCGGTACGCGTCGTAGACACCCTCGACGTTGCGGATGGTGCGCAGCAGGTTGGCCAGATGCTTGGCCTCGGCCATCTCGAAGGTGAACTTGCTGACCGCCACCCGGTCGCGGTTGGTCGACACGTTGGCCGACAAGATGCTCACCCGCTCGTCGGAGAGCACCCGGGTGATGTCCGAGAGCAGTCCGTGCCGGTCGAGCGCCTCCACCTGGATCGAGACGACGAACGTCGAGTCGGACGAGGGCGCCCACTCGACCTCGACGAGCCGCTCCGGCTGCTGCAGCAGGCCGGCCGCGTTGGTGCACGCGCGCCGGTGCACCGACACTCCCCCGCCGCGGGTCACGAAGCCGAGAATGTCGTCAGCGGGGACGGGCGTGCAGCACCGCGCGAGCTTGACCCACACGTCCGACACGCCCTTGACCACGACACCGCTGTCGCCGCTGGCCCGGCGGGTGATCGCGGGCGACTCGGTGGACGGGATCGTCGCCTCGGCGATGTCCTCGACCGCCCCTTCGGCGCCGCCGAGCATCGCGACCAGCTTCTGCACCACGTGCTGCGCGGACACGTGGTTCTCGCCGATCGCCGCGTACAGCGCGGACACATCGGCAAGGTGCATGTCGTGCGCCATGGTCAGCAGCTGGTCGCCGCCGAGCACGCGCTGGAGCGGCAGCGCCGCCTTGCGCATGGCCTTGCCGAGCGCAGTCTTGCCCGCCTCGATGGCGTCCTCGCGCCGCTCCTTGGCGAACCACTGCCGGATCTTGTTGCGGGCCCGGGGTGACTTGACGAAGTTGAGCCAGTCGCGGGACGGCCCGGCGTTCTCGGCCTTGGACGTGAAGACCTCGACCGTCTCACCGTTGTCCAGCGTGGACTCGAGCGCGACGAGCTTGCCGTTGACCCGCGCGCCGATGCAGCGGTGCCCCACCTCGGTGTGCACGGCGTAGGCGAAGTCGACCGGGGTCGAGCCGTGCGGCAGCGCCAGCACGTCGCCCTTCGGCGTGAACACGTAGACCTCGCCGGCACCGAGGTCGTAGCGCAGCGAGTCGAGGAACTCCTCGGGCTCCTGGGCTTCGCGCTGCCAGTCGAGCAGTTGCCGCAGCCAACCCATCTCGTCGGACACGACGTTGCCGGGGTCGGCGACCTCGACCTTCTTCTGCTCCTTGTACTTCCAGTGCGCGGCGATGCCGTACTCCGCCGTGCGGTGCATCGCGTGGGTACGGATCTGGAGCTCGACCGGCTTGCCGCCCGGACCGATCACCGTCGTGTGCAGCGACTGGTACATGTTGAACTTGGGCATCGCGATGTAGTCCTTGAACCGGCCCGGCACGGGCTGCCAGTTCGCGTGGATCACACCGAGCGTCGCGTAGCACTCGCGCTCGTCCTCGACGAGCACGCGGATGCCGACCAGGTCGTAGATGTCGGCGAACTCGCGGCCCCGCACGATCATCTTCTGGTAAATCGAGTAGTAGTGCTTCGGACGGCCGGTCACCGTCGCGCGGATGCCACCGGCGCGCAGGTCACGGTTGATCCGCTCGATGACCTCGCCGAGGTAGGTGTCGCGGCTCGGCGCGCGCTCGGCGACGAGACGGACGATCTCGTCGTAGCGCTTCGGGTAGAGGGTGGCGAACGCGAGATCCTCCAGCTCCCACTTGACCGTGTTCATACCGAGTCGGTGGGCCAGCGGGGCGAGCACCTCGAGCGTCTCGCGGGCCTTGCGCTCCTGCTTGGCGGGCGGCAGGAAGCGCAGCGTGCGCATGTTGTGCAGCCGGTCGGCCAGCTTGATCACCAGCACGCGCGGGTCGCGGGCCATCGCGACGACCATCTTGCGGATCGTCTCGGCTTCGGCCGCGTCCCCGAACTTCACCTTGTCGAGCTTGGTGACCCCGTCGACCAGGCGGGCGACCTCGGCGCCGAACTCCTCCTCGATCTCGGCGAGGCCCAGCCCGGTGTCCTCGACGGTGTCGTGCAGCAGGGCCGCGACGAGAGTCGTGGTGTCCATGCCGAGTTCGGCGAGGATCGTGGCGACCGCGAGCGGGTGGGTGATGTACGGGTCGCCGCTCTTGCGCAGCTGCCCGCGATGGCACTGCTCGGCGACGTCGTAGCCGCGCTGCAACTGCTTGGCGTCGACCTTGGCATGCGCGCCGCGGTGAATGGCCAGCAGTGGTTCGAGGACGGGCTCGACCTCGGACTGCCGGGTGTTGGTGGCGAGGCGGCGAGCCAGCCGGTCACGCACCCGGCGTCGGCGCGGGTCCGCGGTGGCCGTCTCTGCGACAACCGGGTCCTTCTCGATCGATACCGGACCGGACGGCTTCTGGTCGGAGACAGACGCCTGCGACTCGACGGGCGACTCGTCTGCCACGACGGTGCGCCCGCGGGTATCAGGGGTAGCTGGATCCGACTTCAGCGGGGACCTCCTCGACAAGGTGGTTGTCACCTCAAAGTCTAGAGGGCGGCGAGGTATTCCACCGTTCAGACGGTCAAGAGCACGGTCAGCGGCGCCAGTCCGTGCAGCGCCGCCCGTCCGTCGAGGAACCCGAGTTCGAGGATGACTGCCAGTGCGGTGACGCTCGCTCCTGCGTGCGAGATGAGGTCGGCTGCGGCCCGCATGGTGCCGCCGGTGGCCAGTACGTCGTCGACGAGCAGCACCCGCTTGCCGTCCAGCACGCCGACCGGTACCTCGATCTCTGCCGAGCCGTACTCGAGGTCGTACGCGGCGCGCATCGTGGGCGGCGGCAGCTTGCCGGCCTTGCGCACCGGGACGAGTCCGCAGCCCAGTTCGACCGCGATCGCGCCCGCGATCAGGAACCCGCGCGCCTCGACACCGGCCACGAGGTCGACGTCCGGTGTGACCGCGGCAAGGTCGCGGACGACCGCCGCGAACGCCTCGGCGTCGGCCAGCAGCGGCGTGATGTCCTTGAACAGGATTCCGGGCTCGGGAAAGTCCGGGACGTCACGCAGTCGGGCCGCTACAAGCTCCGCCGAGGCGGCCGGGCTCACCGCTTTCGCCGCTGCGGCCGGGCACCCGGCTTGGGCGCCGGAGCCGGGCCGCCGCTGCGCCGCGGCGGACGGGTCGGCGTGACCCCGGCGGCAGCCAGTTCGGCGTTCTCGGCAGCTCGCCGAGCCTCGGACGAGCGCTTGGCCACGACCCGTTTGGTCAGCGCCTTGTACTCGGGCGCGCGTTCGGTGAGGTCGACGACGATCGGCGTCGCGAGGAACAGCGAGGAGTACGCGCCGGACGCGAGACCGACGAACAGGATCAGCGCGAGGTCCTTGATCGTGCCGACGCCGAGCACACCCGCTCCGACGAACAACAGGCCGGCCACCGGCAGGAGCGCGATCAACGAGGTGTTGATCGAGCGCATCAGGGTCTGGTTCACCGCGAGGTTCGCCGCGTCGGAGAACGTCATCCGCGACCCGGCGAGCAGGTCACGCGAATTCTCGGCCACCTTGTCGTAGACCACGACCGTGTCGTAGAGCGAGAAACCGAGGATCGTCAGCAGACCCACGATCGTCGACGGGGTGACCTCGAAGCCGACCAGCGAATAGATGCCCGCCGCGATGAGCAGGTCGTGGATCAACGCGACGATGCCGCCGACCGCCATGCGCCATTGGAACCGGATCGCGATGTAGATCGACACGACGATCAGGAACACGATCAGGCCCTCGACGGCCTTGACGGTGATGTCGTGCCCCCAGCTGGAGCTCACGAACTGCGGGTTGAGCAGGGTGGGCGCGAGGTGCAGATCGCGTGCCACCGACTTGGTGATCGTCTGCTCGACCCCGGAGGACTCCTTGGCCAGGGTCACCACGATCTGGCGGCTCGCTCCGCTGCCTGCGTAGTACGGCGCGCCCTGAAGCGTGGCGTTGGCCTTCGCGAAGGCCGTCGAGACATCGCCCGTGGTGACCGAAGTGCCGCTCACCTGGATCCGGTACTGCGTGCCGCCGGCGAATTCGACGCCGACGTTGAAGCCGCGGAACACGAAGCTGAAGGTGCAGATCACGATCAAGATCAGCGACGCGAGGTACCACCGCTTGCGGTGCTTGATGAACTGGATGTTCGTCTCGCCGCGATAGAGCCGGCGGATCATGCCTGACATCAGCGCTCGTCCTCCCCGCCGGACTTCTGTTGCCGCAGTCGCGCCCGGCGGGCAGCAGCCCGTTCGGCTGCAGAGCCCGACTCGGGCGCGGTGCGGCGCCGCTCGGCGGACGGGTCGTCCGTCGGCTCTTCGTCGACGGCATCGACGTCGTCAACGACGTCTGCCACGCCGGCTTCGTCGATTTCTTCGCGGTCGGGCTCGGTCAGCACGGCAGTGGCCGTTTCCCGCGGGTCGGCAGCGGCCTGCGCACCGGACCGACGAGCGGATCGCGTGGCCGGTCGCTCGTCCGCAGGCGCCGGTGCCCCGCGCAGCGAGTCGAGGCCGGTGAAGCGGGCCGAGCCGAACGCGGCCGAGCGCGACAGTAGCGAGATCAGCGGGTGGGTGAACAGGAACACCACAACCAGGTCGAGGATGGTGGAAAGGCCCAATGTGAAGGCGAAGCCCTTCACGTCACCGGCCGCGAAGTAGTACAGGATCGCAGCGGCGAGGAAGGACACCGTGTCCGCCGACAAGATGGTGCGGCGCGCCCTGGCCCAGGCGCGCGGGACGGCCACCCGCACCGATCTGCCTTCGTGGACCTCGTCCTTCAGGCGCTCGAAGAACACCACGAAGGAGTCGGCGGTGATACCGACCGCCACGATGAAACCGGCGATGCCGGCCAGGCTCAGCGTGAACCCGATCTGCGTACCGAGCATGACCAGGCTGGCGTAGGTGAGCGCACCGGAGACGAGCAACGACGCGATAGTGACCAGGCCCAGCGCGCGGTAGTAGATCAGCGAATAGATCACGACCAGAGCGAGGCCGATGCCACCGGCGAGCAGACCGGCCTTGAGTTGGGCACTGCCCAGTGTGGCCGAGGTCGGGTTGTCGCTCTCGACCTTGAAGCTGAGCGGGAGCGCACCGTACTTGAGTTGGTTTGCCAGGGCGTTGGCAGAGCTGTCGGTGAAGTTACCGGTGATCTGGGTGTTCTGCCCGTTGATCGCGTCGATGTTGACCGGCGCCGAGATCACCGAACCGTCGAGGGTGAAGGCAACATAGTTGGCGCACGCGGTCCCCGACGCCGAGCACTGCGTCACCGCGGGCGCGTTCTTGTCGCCCGCGACGTTGTGCGCACTCGTGTAGTCCGCCCAGGCGGACTGTCCCGAGCCCTTGAGCGAAAGCTGCACCGACCAGGCGAGCTGGCCCTGCGAAGCGTTCGGTGCGAGCGCGTCGGCGGTGTCTATCTGCTTACCGGCGACGATCACCGGGCCGAGCAGGAAGGCCACCTTCTTCGCCGCGACGCCGTACTCGGCGCCGGGCGCGCACGCGATGAAATAGCTGTCCGGCAGGTCCTTCTCGGTCGATGCCGACCGGCAGTCGAAGGCCGCGAGCCCGGCCTGCAACAGCTGCTGGCTGCTCTGCGGGAGCTTGTCGAAATCGGTGTCCTTGAGCGGCACCTCGAACTTGCCGGCCTGCGCCGCGAGCTTCACCGAGTCCGCGCGGCAGTGCGGGGCCTGGGGGGCCGATGACGGCGACGTCGACGGCAGCGGGGAGGTGGTGGGTGAGGTGCTCGCCTTGGGCGACGTGGTCGCCGACTTGTGCGGCTTTCCGCTCGTGGCCGCCGACCCGGACGGCTTGCTCAGGGGACGGACGCTCGCGGCGGCACCCGAATTGGACGGGGCGGGCGAGGCCTTCGCCGGCGACGAGCCGGCATGACCTGAGCTGGCCGGGGCCGTGCTCGGCCCGGCGCTCGGACTCTGCGAGGCACTACCCGCGCCGCTCGTCTTGTACGTGCAGGTCACCGGAACGGGCGGGGCGACGACACCGCGGAAGTTGAGGACAGCTGCCTTACCGAGCTTGTTGACGTCGGTGGTGGTCTGGCCCGGGATCGTCACGACGATCCGGTCGGAACCCTCCACGACGACGGTCGCGTTGGTGACACCCGTCCCGTTCACGCGTTCGGTCAGGATCTGCTTGGCCTGTTCCATGCTGGAACTCGGCGGCGGTCCCCCGTTTTCCGTCTTGGCCTTGAAGATCACTTCGGTGCCGCCGGCGAGGTCGGTCGCGAGCTTGGGGGTGTGCCGACTGCCGAAGAAGACGATGGAGTACAGGAGCGCGATGAGCGCGGCCAGGGCGAGGAAGTAACGCCCGACGCGCAGCGTTCCGGCGGGTGGTGCCACGGGTGATGCACTCCTAGATCGGATCGACAGCCGCGCGATGGGCAGCCCTACTCAGCGTGCACCGACCCGGCGCACACGGTGAAACAGTATGACCGACGGTGGTTGGCGACTGCTTAGGACCCGTCCTGCGCGTTACCGGAGTCCTTGCGGATGTCGACGCTGTTCGTTTGATCTGCGCTGCCGGCGTCGCCGTCCAGCCCGCGCCGATAGTTCTGGGCCAGCGACTGGGCATCGCGCAGCGCCGCCGCGGCCCACTTCACCTCCACACCCGGCGCGATGGACAGCAGCACCGTGCCGTCGGCGTACCTGGCGACGACCGTCCCGTACAGCCCGGAGGTCGTCATCACCTCCGTGCCCACCTCGATCCGGGCGACGCGCGCTGCCTCCTCGGTCATCGCGCGCCTGCGGTTCCGCACGCTGACGAACATCAACGCGCCCAGCAGGACGAATATCACGATGTACGGCCACAACACGCCTTCGAACCTACGCGTTATCGGTCAGCTGTCGAACAGAGTAGGCCCGCTGTGACCGGGTGCGCTGCGCCCGAGGTGGGTCCACGCGGCCGGAGTCGCGACCCGTCCGCGAGGCGTTCGGGCGAGCAGTCCGGCGCGGACCAGGAACGGCTCGGCGACTTCCTCGACCGTCTCGACCTCCTCCCCGACGGCCACGGCGAGCGTGCCCACGCCCACCGGTCCCCCGCCGAAGCGCGTCACGAGCGCGTCGAGCACCGCCCGGTCGAGCCGGTCGAGGCCGAGGTCGTCGACGTCGTAGACGGCCAGGGCGGCGTGCGCGATCTCGGCGGTCACCCGGCCGTCGGCCCGGACCTCGGCGTAGTCACGCACCCGGCGCAGCAGCCGGTTGGCGATGCGTGGCGTGCCGCGCGAGCGCGACGCGATCTCCGCCGCGCCGCCGTCGTCGATGCTCACCTTGAGCAGCTGCGCGGAGCGGCGGAGCACGTGCTCGAGTTCGTCGGGCTCGTAGAAGTCCATGTGCGCGGTGAACCCGAACCGGTCGCGCAGTGGGCCGGTGAGCAGCCCGGCGCGCGTGGTGGCGCCGACCAGGGTGAAGGGGGCGAGGTCGAGCGGGATCGCGGTCGCGCCGGGACCCTTCCCGACGATCACATCGACCCGGAAGTCCTCCATCGCCATGTAGAGCAGTTCTTCGGCGGGACGGGCGATGCGGTGGATCTCGTCGATGAACAGCACCTCGCCCTCGGTGAGGCTCGTGAGCAGAGCGGCGAGGTCGCCGGCGCGCTCGATCGCGGGGCCGCTGGTGACCCGGATCGGCGCGCCCAGCTCGGCGGCCACGATCATCGCCAGGCTCGTTTTGCCGAGGCCGGGCGGTCCGGACAGCAGCACGTGGTCGGGCGGGCGTTGGCGCCGGAGGGCCGATTCGAGCACCAGCTGCAGCTGCTCGCGGACCTTGGCCTGCCCCACGAACTCAGCGAGCGACTTCGGCCGCAAACTCGCCTCGACGTCCCGCTCGGCCAGCACCGGCAGCGGGCTCACGATGTCCTCGACCGGCTCACCCATCGGCTTGGCCCCTGAGCAGGGCGACACGCCGCGCGGGACCCTGCTGGAGGGCCAAGCCGGTCATCGGGTGATTCATCGCGCGCGGCCGAGGAGCTGGATGGACTTGCGGAGCAGGACGGACACGTCCGGCGCGTCGCCGGCGTCAGCGGCGAGAACGTCGATGGCGTCGCTCGCCTCCTTGCCGGAGAAGCCCAGCCCGGCCAGCGCGTGGGCCAGCTGGTCGCGCCACGGGGCGACCGGCGTGATCCCGAACGGCACCGCCTCGGTGTCGCTGCCGTCGATCGCACCGATCCGGTCGCGGAGTTCGATGACGATGCGCTCGGCGCCCTTGCGACCGATGCCCGGCACCGCGGTGAGCGAGGCGTAGTCCGAGGTCGCGATCGCCCGGCGCAGCTCGCGCGGCGGATGCACCGCGAGCATCGTCTGCGCCAGCTTGGGACCGACGCCGTTGGCGGTCTGCAGCAGCTCGAACAGGGCCCGCTCGTCGTCGTCGCCGAACCCGTACAGCGTCAACGAGTCCTCGCGCACGACCAGGCTGGTGGCCAGCCGGGCGTCCTCACCGACCCGCAGCCGGGCCAGCGTGCCTGGCGAGCAGGAGACGGACAGGCCGACCCCGCCCACCTCGACGACCGCGCCGTCCGGGCCGAGCGCGGCGACTGTGCCGCGCACACTTGCGATCACGTCGACTCCTCGCAGTGCCGGAGCGCCGCCGCCAGGGCGTGCCGGGACGATTCGGCTTCCTCGACCTCGAGCTCGTCGCGGATCGCGAGCGCCCGCTCGAAATGCGTGCGGGCATCGGCCCAGTGCGCCTGGTCGTAGTCGTTCTTGCCGGCGTGCTGGTGGGTGAATGCCTCGATCACCGGCCCGAACTGCCCGGCCACGGACAGCAGCTCGGTGAAGATCATGTTGGACTCGGCGAAGTTGCCGCGCCACTGCTGCACGTTCGCCAGCCGCAGCCGCGCCATGTGCTGCTGCGGGGCATTCCCGGCGATGTCGGCCCGATCGACGGCTCGGCGGGCTTCCTCCAGCGCGTCGTCGAGCTCCCCCAACCCGCGCAGGTATTCGATGACCTCGCCGCGGGCGCGCAGTTCGTCGATGGCATCGAGGGCGTCCCGGATCTCGGCGCGCAACTGCTGGACGCGGCCCCGCACCGCCTCGGGGTCGGCGTAGACCTCGTGCAGCGTCTCCGGATCGACGGTGTACGCGAGGTTGTCAGGAGCACTCACCGCTTCATCTTCGCAACCGCGGCGGTGAGCCGGGACTGGGCGTGTCCGCGCCACACGTGGCAGATCGCCAGCGCCAGCGCGTCGGCGGCATCGGCCGGACGCGGCGTGGCCGACAGCCGCAGCAGCCGGGTGACCATGGCCCCGACCTGCGCCTTGTCGGCCGTGCCGGACCCGGTGACGGCGGCCTTCACCTCACTCGGGGTGTGCAGCGCGACCGGGATGCCGGCCCGGGTCGCCGCCACGATGGCCAGCCCCGCGACCTGCGCGGTGCCCATCACGGTGCGGACGTTGTGCTGGCTGAACACCCGCTCGACGGCCACGACATCCGGGTCGAACCGGGCGATCGCCGCCGCCACCGCATCCGCCTGCGCCAGCAGGCGTTCGCCGATGTCCGCGCCGGCGTCGGTACGGACGACCTCGACGTGCACCGCCGCGAGCGCGCGGCCCGGCGCGCCGTCCACGACGCCGATACCGCAGCGGGTCATCCCGGGGTCGACACCGAGCACGCGCACGCCTGGGCCCCCTCTTGTCGACACCGCCTCCATGTCGAACGGTCGTTCGAGCAAGCCTAGGTCGGCGCGCGTCCTTGCTCCGGCAGACACGCCGCGACCCGTACCGTCGTGCCATGTCCGTCTACGACCTGGGCAGGCGCCGGCGCGGGGTGGTCCGTCCCAGCCCGTTGTTCCTCGCCTTCGTCGCGGTGACCGCAGTAGGCGGCGTGCTCGCCTGGACGCACGGCGGGCGGGGGTCGCGGGTGGGCGACCTCGGCGTGTTCCTCTTCGTGCTGGCCGGCTGGGTCGTCACCGTGTGCCTGCACGAATTCGCGCACGCCTACGCCGCCTATCGAGCCGGCGACCGCAGCGTCGAAGCGCGCGGTTACCTGACGCTCAACCCGTTCAAGTACGCCCATCCGCTGTTGTCGGTCGTGATCCCGTTGCTGTTCATCGTGCTCGGCGGGATCGGCCTCCCGGGCGGCGCGGTGTACCTGCACCCGCACACCTTCCGCAGCAAGCGGGCGCAGAGCATGGCGGCGGCCGTCGGCCCGCTCACGAACGTCGTGCTCGCGATCGTGCTGCTGTTGCTCGTCCGCACGCATCAGGACCTCAGCCACCCGCGGTTCTGGACCGCGATGGCCTTCCTCGGCTTCCTGCAGGTCACCGCGGCCGTCCTGAACCTGCTGCCCGTGCCCGGCCTGGACGGCTACGCGATGATCGAGCCCTACCTCGACGGCCAGTCGCGCCAGATCGGCGAGAAGGTCAAGCCCTGGGGCATGCTCGGCGTCATCCTCGTGCTGCAGTTCCAGCCGATCAACAACGCGTTCTTCGACCTCGTCAACTGGCTGTACGAGCGCACCGGCGCAAGCACCATCTACTGGCAGTTCGGTCGGGAGTTCTTCAAGTTCTGGGTGAAGAACCCCTTCTGAGCAACCCGATGATCACCAGAAGAGCGGCTCTGCTGGCCGGTCTCGGACTCGCCGCGGCCGGCTGCTCGTCCGGGCTCCCCGGCGGCGTCCCGGACGTGGCCACCGGCAGGTTCGTCAGCGGGTCGTTCCGCTCGCGCTATCGCCACACCGACGTCGGATGGGCCGTCTCATATCCGCCGGGCCACACCGGACGGTTGCCGGTGCTCGTGTTCCTGCACGGGCGCAGCGGTGACCACAACGGTCCGTTCGGTGACAGCCTGCACCTCGACCACTACCTCGCGAGCGCTGTCGGCCACGGCGTACGGCCCTTCACGATCGCGGCCGTCGACGGCGGCGACCACGAGTACTGGCACCCGCGCCGCGGCACCGACCCGGCCGGCATGGTGATCCACGAGTTCCTGCCGCTGCTCGGCCGCCAGGGCCTTTCCGTGCGCCGGTTCGGGCTGATGGGCAACTCGATGGGCGGCTACGGCACCCTCTACCTGGCCGAGCGGCTCGGACGGCAACGGGTGGCCGTCGCGGTCGCGGAGAGTCCGGCGATCTGGCACGAGGCGGCGCAGACGGTCGAGGGCGCCTTCGACGATCCCGCCGACTTCGCCGCACATACGATCTTCGGACGACGCCGGCTGCAGCGCCTCGACGGCATCGCGCTACGCATCGACTGCGGTGCCCAGGACGGCTTCGCCCCGATCACCCGCGACCTGCGCGCTCGGATCCACCCCACCCCGGCCGGTGGGATCGAGCCGGGCGAGCACGACAGCGACTACTGGCGGCGCCAGGCTCCGGCGCAGCTGCGCTTCGTCGGGCGCCACCTGCAGTAGTCACAGGCCGAACAAGCGTCGCAGGTCGCGCGCCCGCTCGGCGTGCCGCAGCGGCCGGACGTGTGCGTTCTCGGCCAGCCAGCGGGCCAGGCAATAGTGATCGCAACGCTGCCTGACCACGACGTGCGACAGGCGCGGGTCGATCACCACGAACGCGACCCGGTTGGCCGCGGAACCGTCGTCCTCGTCGAAGGTGAGCACGATGGTCAGTCGGTGCTTGCGGTAGTCGGGGCCGGACATCAGTTTCGGAACCCAGGCAGCGAGCCAGGTGTCCGCGGTGCGCAGCGGGCAGTCGTGTCCGTCGTGGCAGAAGTTCGGGGTCAGCTCGCCGGTCACCGGCAGCCGGCCGCGACGCACGTCGGTGAGCAGCGGGCCGCCGCGCGGCGTGCCGGCCGGCAGGTCGTGTGCCCGGCACAGCCGCCGCTCGTGCCGGTTGGTCCAGTACGGCCATGGTCCGTGTCGCGCGGCGTAGGCGCCGGCCGTCCCGGTCTGGCACGGCTGGGTCATCGACTCCTCGTAGCCGCGGGCCGTCCGGCCCGCCGCGATGGTCTGCGCGAACACCGACGGCGCCGCCGCGACACAGTCGCCGGCACCGACCGAGCAGTCCGAACTGACCCCGAAGGTGCTGCCGCCGAAGATCGCCAGATAGTTCGGCAGCGACGGGTGGGTGATCGCGTGGTAGTCGGTGGCCTGGCCGTAGCGGTGTGCCCAGGCGCGCAGGTGCGGCATCTGCTGCAACGCCGCCGTGCGCCCGTGGTTCTCGAGCACGATGACGAGCAGCTTGTGCCCGCTGCTCTCGGCGTCCACGCTGCTGGACGCCGTGGCGGACGGGCCCGACCGACCGGACCCGGTGCACGCGGAGATGCCGAGGGTCAAGACCGCCAGGGCGGCGAGCAGGGGCAGGGCGCGGTTGGTCACCCCCCGAAATCGCCTGGAAAGCGTGGCGATTTTGCGAGGGCCCCGACTACTCCGCGCCCACGGCCTCGAGAACCTCGTCACTGACGTCGAAGTTCGCGTAGACGTTCTGGACGTCGTCGGAGTCCTCCAGTGCCTCGACCAGCCGGAACACTTTGCGCGCGGCGTCCTCGTCGAGCGGTATCTGCACGCTCGGCAGGAACGACGAGTCGGCCGAGTCGTAGTCGATCCCGGCGTCCTGCAGGGAGGTGCGCACCGCGACGAGGTCGGTCGCCTCGGAGACCACTTCGAAGGACTCGCCGAGGTCATTGACCTCCTCCGCGCCGGCCTCGAGAACCGCCGTCAGAACGTCGTCCTCGCCCAGGTCGTTCTTCGGCACGATCACGACGCCCTTGCGGCTGAACAGGTAGGACACCGAGCCGGGATCGGCCATCGAGCCGCCGTTGCGGGTCATGGCGGTGCGCACCTCGGACGCCGCGCGGTTGCGGTTGTCGGTAAGGCATTCGATCAGCACGGCGACGCCGCTCGGCCCGTAACCCTCGTACATGATCGTCTGCCAGTCGGCACCGCCGGCCTCGGCGCCGGACCCGCGCTTGACCGCGCGGTCGATGTTGTCGACGGGGACGGAGTTCTTGCGCGCCTTCTGGATGGCGTCGTACAGCGTCGGGTTGCCGTCGGGGTCACCGCCGCCGGTGCGTGCCGCCACCTCGATGTTCTTGATCAGCTTGGCGAAAAGCTTGCCGCGCTTGGCGTCGATGACCGCTTTCTTGTGCTTGGTCGTCGCCCACTTGGAATGGCCGCTCACTGGAAGGTCCGTCCTGTCATCTGTGTGGTGCCCGACCTGTAACTCTAGCTAGCGCCGCGCCGGCTGCGGACGCGCTGCCGGACCGTGTAGACCCCGGCGGCGGCCAGCAGCAGTACCCCGATCAGCCCGGCCAGCTCTGCCGCGGGTGTCCCGACCTGGCTGGGCAACGCCTCGTCGAACGCGACGACGGGCGCCGCGAGCAGCAGCGGCCAGGCGCAGCGGAGCAGCCAGCGGCGTACCACCGCGCGGTCGACCTCCGCGTTCAGCGGGACGCAGGCGGCGAATGCGGCGCTGACCTGCAGCACGTACAGCACCGCCGCCGCCAGCACCGTCCGTCCGACCGGCAGGCTCACCGCCCAGCCGGACGCGGCGACCCAGGCGATGACGAACCCGGCCGTCGCGACCGACGCACCCGCGACGCGGGGCACCACAACCGCGGCCGCTACCCCGGCCGCCGTGATCGCGAACGGGGCCGGGTGCAAGCGGCCGGGCAGCACGAGGAGCGCCACGCCGGCGAGCAGCAGCACCGCGCGGATCGCGAGCGGCACCGGTGTCGGCACGTCCTTCATCACGCCACTTATGGACTTCATCGCGCCACTCGCGGCGCTGCGGCCGCCCGGCTCAGCCGGGCCAGCACGGTCGTCATGCTCGCCGCGCCGTGCCAGGCGACGGTCGGGATGCCGGCGTCGGCGAGCCGATCGATGTCGCGGTCGTGCTGCAGCCGCTGCAGCCGCCAGGCGAGGTCAGCGGCCGAGTTCGATCGGACCGCCGGGGCGTACTCGCCGAGGCTGTCGATCACCAGCACAGGGTGCCCGGCCCGGGCGATCTCCACCGCGACCTCGGGCCGCGCCCGCTCGAGCAGCGGGGTGATCAGGATGACCATCGCGCGCGGCGCGACCCGGCCGAGCGTGCGCGTCAGTTGCACCGGTTCACGGCGGCGGCCCACCGTCGTGTCGACGTCGAGCAGGGCGTCGACGATGCGGTCGAGGTGGAGGCGTCCGGTGGCGGGCCGCACCGTGCGCATGGTCTGGCCGTCATCGAGGATGCCGACCCGGTCGCCGGCGCGCAGGTAGTGCTCGGCCATCGCCGCGGCGGCGTGCACCGCGGTGTCGAGCGTGCCGCCGAGGCGTTGCGAGTCGTCGCCCGGCGCGAGGTCGGTGGAGCTGTCGAGCACGATCATCACGGTCGCGTCGAGGTCGGTGTTGGTGGCGGTCACGTGCAGGGTGCCGGTGCGCAGGGACACCGGCCAGTTGATCCGTTTGAGCCGGTCGCCGCTCTGGAACGGCCGGATGCCGGCCAGGTCGGTGCCCTCCCCCGGCCGGCGCGAGCGGTGCGTGCCGACCACGCCGCTGCTGACGGGCAGCGCGTCGCCGACCGACAACCGCTCGCGATACGGCACGATCTTGACCGGCTGCCCCCCGGACTCGGCGTCGGCGTGGAACAGCCCGTCCCCGCACCACGCGGTCACCCGAACCGTCCCGATCGAGCCGCGCGACCAGCGGCGGGCGGCGACCGTGAACTTCACCGCTGTGGTCTCGGCGTCGCGCTCGGGCAGCACGACGGCGCTCTCGCGGTCGACCGGCGCCAGCCACGCGCCGGGGACGAACGAGGTGGTCAGCAGCTGGGTGCCGGCCGGTGGGGTCACCCGGGCGACGGCGTGGGTCGCCTGGTCCTCGAGCAGCGCGCCGGCCGCCGGACGGAGCGTGACCTGCAGTTCGCCCGGACCGGGCCGCCACAGGTTCAGCGCCACCCAGGCCAGCGGCGGCACGGCCAGGGCAACCAGGTCGGGACGGTGCAGCGCGACGCCGGCGAACAGCAGGCCGAACCCCGACGCCACCGCGGTCAGCAGCGCGATCGACGGCCGCCAGGCGTTCACGACGGGACGCCGGCACTCGCCGCGCGGGGCGTGGGCACCTGGGCCAGCACCGTCCGGACGATGTCGATCCCCGACACGTCGCGCATCCACACCTCAGGCCGCAGCGTGATCCGGTGGGCCAGCGCGGCTATCGCGACCGCCTTGACGTCCTCCGGCACGACGTAGTCACGTCCGGCGATCACGGCGTGGGCGCGGGCGGTCAGGACGAGCGCAAGCGAGCCGCGCGGCGAAGCCCCGAGCAGCACCTGCGACGACTCGCGGGTGGCCCGGGTCAGTGCCACGCAGTACTTCTGGATGTCGGGATCCACGTCGACCGACTCGACCGCGCGCTGGGCGGCGAGTAGGCCGGCGCTGTCGGTCACCTGCTCGACCTCGACCTCCTCGCGCGCCCGGTCGATGCGGTTGGCGAGCACGGTCACCTCGTCGGCCAGGCCGGGATAGTCGAACGACACCCGGAGCAGGAATCGGTCGAGCTGCGCCTCGGGCAACGGGTAGGTGCCTTCGTACTCGATCGGGTTGGCCGTGGCGATGACGTGGAACGGCTGCTCGAGGGAGAAGGTGGTGCCTTCGACGGTCACCTGCCGCTCCTGCATGGCCTCGAGCAGCGCCGACTGCGTCTTCGGCGGCGTGCGGTTGATCTCGTCCGCGAGCACCATCCCGGCGAACAGCGGTCCGCGGCGGAACTGGAACTCCCCGACGCGCTGGTCCCAGACGAACGAGCCGGTGACATCGGCCGGCAGCAGGTCGGGGGTGAACTGCAGCCGCCGGAACGGCAGGCCGAGCGTCTGCGCGAGGGTGCGGGCGGCGAGCGTCTTGCCGAGTCCGGGGCTGTCCTGAAGCAGCACGTGCCCGCCGGCCAGGACCGCGGACAGCATCAACTCCAGGGCCGCGCGCTTGCCGACGATGGCGCGCTCGACCTGATCGAGCACCGCGCGGGACAGCGCGGTAACGGCGCCGGCGGAGCTCACAGCGCCTCGATCCGCGCCACCCAGTCCGCCAGCTGCTGCGGGCTGGGTGAGGCCGTCAGGGGTTGCTGGGTCAACTGCCACAAGGATCCTCCGAGAATTTCGCGGGCCCGGTCGGGCTCACGGTGGGGGTCGATGGCGGCGTGGTGCCGCAGGCGGTGCTCGGCCAGCTCGATCAGCCAGGGCCGCACTCGCAGGTTGAATCGTTCGACCTCCGCGTAGCCGCGCTCGATCGTGCGCTCGACCCGCTGCAGTCCGCCGGACTCGCGGTCGGTGCGCAAACGGCGGGTCGGTGGTGGCAGCCGCCCGGGCGGCGTGGCGAACCGAGCCACTACGGTCGCGCCCATACCGGCGATGAGGCCGGCGATGACGCATACGGCCGCGATCAACCACGGCGGGGTCGCGGAGCCGGATTCCGCCGCGATGACCCCGGCCACGATCGCGACCACAATGCCGACAGCGGCGTAGCGGGCCACGAGCAGCAGGTCGCTCGGCCCGGGATTGCGCGCGTCATCCGACGGCACTGCGAGCCTGCCTCAGATCGTCGAGGATCAGCGTGAGCGCGGCGCGGGCGGCGGACACCTCGGCAGCGCCCATCGGGTGCTTCGAGAACCGGGCTTCGCGATAGAGCTCGGCGAGCGCGCGCAGCGGGACGGCGTGCACCTGCCCGACCCCGAACACCCGGTTGATGGTCTCCTGCGGGGTGTCGGAGGCGAGCGGCGGTACGCCGGCTTGCTCGGCGGCGGCCATCAGCCGCTGCCAGCACTCGATGATCGCATCGGCCGCCGGGCCGTCGCTGTCGAGCGCCGCGATCGCCTCGTCGACGGCCGCGGTCATCTGCTCGACCAGGTCGGGCGCGGCGAGCTCGCCGGCAGCCACGCGGGCCATCCGGCTCGTCCGTCTCCAGCGGCGCAACAGCCGAAGCAGGAAACGGATGACGACGATGACAATCGCCAGGGCCAGGAGCACGTAGGCGGTGAAGAGCACCACCCCGGCGATGCCCAGGCCGGTGTTCGGTTGGACCTTGAACGGGTGGGCGCTCCGCGGCGGTGCGGTCAGCGGGGCCCCGTCGCCCAGGTGGTAGTGCCCGGTGACAACGAACTTGCCGTGACCGTCGGGCTGCACATGCGCGCCGACGACGACCGCGGCCAGCGCGGCGACGAGGGCCGCCGCCAGGGCGAGCGCCCCGAGGCCAGGGTGTCGCCGCGCACGCGCTGGACCCGCCGAGATCATCTGGACAGTGTGCACCCGGCCCGCGGCGCGATTACGCCCGTCCGGACACGATGCGACAGAAGTACTCGTGCACCCGCAGGTCGCCGGTCATCTCGGGGTGGAACGAGGTCGCCAACAGCCCACCCTGCCGCACCGCGATGACGTGTCCGGCCGCGGTCCGGCCGAGCGCTGTGGCGTCAGGGCCGACCTGTTGCACCCACGGCGCCCGGATGAACACCGCGTGCACCGGGTCGCCCTCGACGCCGTCGATCGCGACGTCCTCCTCGAAGGAGTCCACCTGGCGGCCGAAGGCGTTGCGCCGCACAGTGACGTCCAGGCCACCGATCGTCTCGTCCAGCGGCGACCCGCCGGAATCGACCCGGTCGGCCAACAAGATCATGCCGGCGCACGATCCGTACACGGGCATGCCGTGCTTGATCCGCTCGCGCAACGGCTCGAGCAGGTCGAAGGTGCGGGCGAGTTTGATCATCGTCGTCGACTCGCCGCCGGGAAGCACGAGCGCGTCGACCTTCTCCAGCTCCGAGGGTCGGCGCACCGGCACGGTCGCGCATCCGGCCGCTTCCAGGGCGCGGGCGTGCTCGCGCACGTCCCCCTGCAGGGCGAAGACGCCGATACGGTTCACGACACGACTCCCAGCTCGACTTCTCTCGTGAGTGGTGCGTTCTCACGGTGAGTGGCGCGAAATTTCGCGCCACTCATGCCCGCAACGCACCACTCATCGCAAAACACCGCGGTCCGGATCGACGCCGAAGAGCGCGACGCGGCACCTACCAGCCGCGCTCGGCCAGGCGGTGCGGCTGCGGGATCTCGTCGACGTTGATGCCGACCATCGCCTCGCCCAGACCGCGCGAGACCTTGGCGATCATGTCCGGGTCATCGTGGAAGGTCGTCGCCTTGACGATCGCGGACGCCCGCTGGGCCGGGTTGCCGGACTTGAAGATGCCCGAGCCGACGAACACGCCCTCGGCGCCCAGCTGCATCATCATGGCCGCGTCGGCCGGGGTGGCGATGCCGCCGGCGGTGAAGAGGACGACCGGCAGCTTGCCTGCCTGCGCCACCTCCGCGACCAGCTCGTACGGGGCCTGCAGCTCCTTGGCCGCGACGAACAGCTCGTCCTCGGGCAGGGTCTGCAGCCGCCGGATCTCGCCCCGGATCTTGCGCATGTGCATGGTGGCGTTCGAGACGTCGCCGGTGCCGGCCTCGCCCTTGGAGCGGATCATCGCAGCGCCCTCGGTGATGCGCCGCAGCGCCTCACCAAGGTTGGTCGCACCGCACACGAACGGGACGGTGAACGCCCACTTGTCGATGTGGTTGGCGTAGTCGGCCGGCGTGAGTACCTCGGACTCGTCGACGTAGTCGACGCCGAGGCTCTGCAGTACCTGGGCCTCGACGAAGTGGCCGATCCGCGCCTTGGCCATGACCGGGATCGAAACGGCGCCGATGATGCCCTCGACCATGTCGGGGTCGCTCATGCGCGAGACCCCGCCCTCGGCCCGGATGTCGGCGGGGACGCGCTCGAGCGCCATCACGGCGACGGCGCCCGCGTCCTCGGCGATTTTGGCCTGCTCGGGCGTGACGACGTCCATGATGACGCCGCCCTTGAGCATCTCGGCCATGCCGCGCTTGACGCGCGAGGTCCCTACGGTGTGCGCGGTGCGGGGCTCGGACTGCTGGTCGGACATGTGGTCGAGTCTACGAGCCCCCCGCGCTGCCCAGCGCCGCGCGGACCCGTCCGCTGGGCATCCGGTGGCCTGCTCCTGCGCCGGTCTCAGGCACGCTGCCCGTTGACCCGCACCCCCTTGCGGATCAGCACGACCCAGGTGTTGCCCGGGGCGAGCGGGATCCGCATGTGGTGTGAACCACGCAGGACCGTGCCGTCCTTGAGCTTGCCGCGCGCCCACGACCCGTAGATCCGGTGCCCGCCGCGGAAGACGACCACCGGGCCCTTGCCGACCGTGGTGGTGAACTGCGACGGGTTGCCGAGCACGTCGGTGTCACGCGGGTGGGAGCGGACCTTGCACGCCTGCACGATCACGTTCGTCGCCGCGATCGGCTTGCCGTCGGCGGCGCGCTGCTTGACGCCGCCGATGTAGCGGACGTACTTGTGCAGCTTCTGGCTGTACTTGAAGTTGACCGCGGTGCCGTGCGCGTACGAGCCGGTCACCTCGGTGCTCACGTGGTAGCCGCTCTTCGGCTTGAGCTTGCCGCTGACCTGCTTCGAGAACGTCCAGCCGATCTTCTGCGGGCGCGGGGTCTTGGTGGTGTTGTTGACCTTGCGCAGGTTCAGCGCGAGGTTGATGTAGCTCGAGGCCGCCCGCGGAACCCGGCGATAGAAGCGGGCCCCGTCGTCGTTGCTCCAACTCCGGATCCCCGAACGGTGCACCCGCGGCAGCGAGTCGTGCGCCCCGCCCGAATAGGCCTCGGTGATCTTGCCGTACTGCAGCAGCAGGTCCGGATCGCTGGGCCGGGTGCTGCGCACGTAGCCCACCGCGGTCGGCTTGTAGGTGCCGAAGACGGCCGCCAGCCGGGTCAGGCCGCCCTCGACCGCCTCGATGTAGACGACGTCGGCGCGGTCGATGCCGACCTGGGGACGCCCTGGGGCGGTGTCGTCGATCTTGACGGCGATGACCGGCCCCTTGGGCACCTTGCCGATCCCGGTCAGCGGGTTGATCGCCGCCTGGTGGTGCTGGTGCTTCGGCTTGGGTTTCGGCTTCGGCGTCGGCTTGGGGGTGGGCTTCGCGCTGGACGAGGTGGACGGCGGCGGGGCGGAGGTGGTCGGCGCCGGCGAGCCGCTGCTCGTGCAGGCGCTCACCAGCAGGGCGAGCGCGCTCGCCGAGATCACGCCTACGCGCGCACCGCGCTTGGTCGAGACGGTCATCAATGCGTTCCTCACGTCGATGTCGGGGGTGTCGAGTCCGGCGGGGGCGGCGGCTCGGTGTCGTCGATGTCGAAGAATCTCGGCAGTTCTACCCGTCCGGCCAGGTGCAGCAACCGGGGCATCCGTCGTGCCCGCAGGGTACGGGTGTCTCGCACCGCATCGTTGTAGAAACGACGGGCAACCTGCACCCGGGCTGCGGCCTCTCTCAGCTCCGCGGACGCGTCGGGACCCAGTGCGGTGCCGCCCGCCAGCTGCGCCACGGCCCGTCCGACCGCGTTCTCGACCGGTTCCCGGCGCTCGGGACCGTCCGGGCTGGTGGCGGCCCGCGCCACTGCTTCAAGCTCGGCTCGACGGCCGGATTGCAGCGGGGTCTCCGGCGCCTCCACGACGTGCAGCAGCGCCACCGCGCGGCGCACCAGCTGCGCATCCAGGGCAGCCCGGGCGGCATCGACGCGGGCGTGCAGGCGGTCCAGGCGGGTGAGCGTGAAGGTGACCCACATCGAGAGCAGTACCGCCACCACGACTGCGACGACGAGCCAGCCGACGGGAAGCATGGCCGGGAATCTAGTCACCCCACGAAATCGACCGGAAAGCGTGTCGATTCCGCGAGGCCCCCGACCATCTAGCGGACCGCGGAGACTCCCGCCCCGGCGATGGCCAGTTCGTAGACGCGCAGCACAGCGTGGACGACGACCGTCCAGTCGTACGGGGCGACCGTCCGCTCCCCCGCCGCGACCAGTTCAGTGCGCCGTTCGGGCTGGTCGAGCATCCCCGCCAGCGCGGTCGCGAGCCCGCCCGAGTCGCCCGTGGCGAACAGCTCCCCGGACCGTCCGCTGTCGAGCACCCGGCGGAACGCGTCGAGGTCGCTGGCCACGATCGGGGTCCGGGCGGCCATCGCCTCGAGCAGGATCACCCCGAAGCTCTCCTGGCCGGTGTTCGGCGCGCAGTAGACGTCCACGCTGCGCAGCATGCTGGCTTTGTCCGCCTCGCTGACCTGCCCGAGCAGCCGGAACCGTGGGGCCAACCCGGCGGGCAGGTTCTGCAGGAAGTCGTCGCGGTCACCGCGGCCGGCGACGAGCACCTGCAGCTCGGGACGCCGACCGACCAGCTGCTGGACCGCTCCCACCAGCACGTCCATGCCCTTGCGGGGTTCGTCGTAGCGGCCGATGAACCCGACCGTGCCGCCGGCGCGGGGATACCCGAGCAGCGGACGGGCGGTGGCGAAGTGCGACACCTCGACCCCGTTCGGGATGACCACCGCGTCGGCGCCGAGGTGCTCGACGATCACCTGGCGGGCGGCAGCGGAGACCGCGATGCGGCCGGCGAGCTTTTCCAGGAACGGCTGCAACACGGTGTCGAACATGGCGAGGAACCGCGACCGGGCCGTCGCCGCGTGGAAGGTCGCCACCATCGGGCCGTCGTGGATCATGCACGTCAGCAGCGACAGGCTCGGCGGGGCGGGTTCGTGCACGTGCACCACGTCGAAGGCACCTTCGCGCAGCCAGCGGCGGACCCGGGCCGCGCTGACCACGCCGAACTGCAGCCGCGCGACCGAACCGTTGTACGGGATCGGCACCGCCTTGCCGGCCATCACGACGTACGGGGCGAGGCCGGGCGTGTCGTCGTCGCCGGGTGCGAGGACCGAAACCTGGTGACCGAGCGCGATCAACTGCTCGGCCAGGTCGCGCACGTGCGCCTGGACCCCACCCGGGATGTCCCACGAGTAGGGACAGACGATCCCGATACGCATTCGTCAGCCTGCCTTCGGTCCGCGCGGAGGCAGATCGGCGAGCCAGAGTCGCTGAAGCATATGCCAGTCGGCTGGGTGTGTGGCGACGCCGACCTCGAACTCGTGGGCCAGCGCTTGGGTCATGAGGGGCACCTGTTCGCGCAGTCGACCCTGCGGCACCTCGATGGGCGGGCTGATCGTCTGGGCCCACCCGTCCTCGGTGAACCACGTCGCGACCGGCAGCAGCGCCGCGCCGGTCGTCGCGGCGAGGACCGCCGGGCCGCCGGGCATCCGCGTTGCCTCACCGAAGAAATCGACCTCGATGCCGTTGCGGGACAGGTCGCGGTCGGCGAGCAGGCACACCACCTTGTTCTCGCGCAGCCGCTCGCGCAGCACGTCGAACGGCGGACGGGCGCCGCCGGTGAGCGGCAGGATCTCGAAGCCGAGCCCCTCGCGGTACTCGACGAACCGGTCGAACAGAGAATCGGGCTTGAGCCGCTCCGCGACGGTGGCGAACGGTCCGGTGCGGTGCACGAGCCAGATCCCCGCGACGTCCCAGTTACCCATGTGCGGCAGCGCGAGGATCGCGCCCTTGCCCTTGGAAAGCGCCGCGTCGATGTTCTCGGCACCGCGGGTGTTCGCGTCCGTCCGCTCGGCGACCACCCGCTTGTCCATCTTCGGCAGGCGGAACGTCTCCAACCAATAGCGTGAGTACGAGCGCAGCGCCGCGCCGACCAGCGCGTCCATCTGCAGCTCGGAATAGTCCGGACCAACGACCCGGCGCAGGTTCTTGCGCAGCTGCTGGGTGCCGCCGCCGTTGCGGACCGTCGCGGCGTCGGCGACCGCGTTGAACCACCGCCGGGAAACGCCGTGCGGGACGGACTTGACGACCCCCCAGCCGGCCGCGTAGCTGAGATCGACGGCGCGTCCGAGCACGCGTCCCCGTGCCTGCGTGAACATCAAGAGGCCGCCGACTCGTGCTGTCGTTCGACGGACTGGTGCCGCACCGTGGTCAGCCGCTGCGCGACCGTGATCGCCGAAGCTGCGACGAGCAGCCATAACACGACCGCCTGGAGGTACGGCACGTTGAACGGGTCGCCGGTCAGGCCCGTCCCGACGAGCACGGCGATCAGCCGTTCGGCCCGCTCGGCGATGCCCACCGTCGCGTTGAAACCCGCGGCCTCGGCACGAGCGCGGATGTAGGACGTGATCGAGCCGAGCACCAGACACAGCAACGCGGCGAGCAACAGCCAGCGCTGCCCGTGCTCGGCGAAGTACCAGACCAGCGCGCCGAAGATCGCCGCGTCCGCGGCACGGTCGCCGGTCGAGTCGAGCACACCACCGAACGGGCTCGCCGTACCGCCCGCGCGTGCCACCGCACCGTCGAGGATGTCGAGCAACACGAACGCGGTGATGATCAGCGTTCCGCCGAAGAACCAACCCCGCGGATAGAACACGAGCGCAGCGGCCACGACGCCGGCCGTACCGATCGACGTGATCACGTTCGGCGAGACACCGACGCCCGCCAGCCACCGTCCTACCGGGTCGACAGCCTTGGACACCGCCGCGCGGGCATGGATGTTCAACACGCTGTGAGTTCGATCCGTTCGGAGTCGGAGAAGGACTCGGGCGGCTACACGATATCGACCCGCACTTGTCGAGCGACGCCGAACGGGTGTCGAATGCCGGAATCGACTCTGTCCGCCAAAGATCCTCCAGGGAGTAGCCGGATGTCGAACAAGAAGGCCGGACCACGCACCGGAGCTCCAACGTTCGACACTGCCGATCGACCCGAGAAGATCCGGAACGTCGCGCTCGTGGGCCATTCCGGCGCGGGCAAGACGACCCTCGCCGAAGCGTTGCTCGTAGCGACAGGCGAGCTGAGCCGACCGGGCAGCGTCACGGAGGGGACGACGGTCAGCGACCACGATCCGGTCGAAGTCGCCCAGCAGCGCTCGGTCGCGTTGTCGGTGTGTCCGATCCGGTGCGGTGACGACACGGCAGGCAGTGCGGGCGACGTCGTCGTGAACCTGCTCGACACCCCGGGCTACCCCGATTTCACCGGTGAGCTACGCGCCGGCCTGCGTGCCGCCGACGCTGCGCTGTTCGTCGTGTCCGCGGCCGACGACATCGACCCGATCACGGTGTCGCTGTGGGAAGAATGCGCCGCGGTCGGCACGCCACGAGCGGTCGTCATCAGCCGTCTGGACGCCCCGCGCGCCAACTACGAGGGCACTCTCGCCGAATGCCAGCGGCTGTTCGGCGGCCCGGACGGGCAGGACGTGCTACCGCTCTACGTTCCGGTCGGTGGCGGGGAGGCGACCGCGCCCCACGGGCTGGTGGGACTGTTGTCCGGGACGGGCTACGACTACGCGGCGGGCTACCCGCCGAAGGAGTCGAGTGATCTCACCAGCGAGGTCGACGTCGAGGCCCAACGCGGCGCGCTGATCGAGGCGATCATCAACAACAGCGAGGACGAGTCGCTGCTCGACCGGTACCTCGGTGGCGAGACGATCTCGCTCGAGGTGCTGGTCGACGACCTCGAGACGGCCGTCGCACGCGGCACGTTCTACCCCGTCCTGCCGGTGTGCGCGGCGACCGGACTGGGGCTGGCCGAGCTGCTCGAGGTGCTCTCCGGCGCGTTCCCGTCTCCGGTAGAACTCGACCCGCCGGCGGTGATGGCGCTCTACGGCGGTACCACCCCGAGGTTGACCTGCGACCCGAACGGCGAGCTGGTGGCCGAGGTGGTGCGCACCTCGGTCGACCCGTACCTCGGACGGTTGTCGATCCTGCGTATCTTCTCCGGCACGCTCACCCCGGAGACCCAGATCCACGTGTCAGGGCATGGCGGCGGCGACCGCGGGCATCCCGACCACGACGCGGACGAGAAGGTCGGGCAGATCTTCTCCCCGCTCGGCGCCACGCTGCGGCCGATCGAGCGCTCGGTGGCCGGCGACATCTGCGCAATCGGGCGGCTCGGGACGGCCGAGACCGGCGACACGGTGTCGGCCAAGTCCGCGCCGGTGCTGATCGAGCCCTGGGACATGCCCGAACCGCTGCTGCCGATCGCGGTGGAGGCAGCGACCCGGGCCGACGAGGACGCCCTGGCCAAGGCGCTCGGACGCCTGACCGCGGGTGACCCGACGCTGCGCGTGCAGCGGCACCAGGACACCGGGCAGCTGGTGCTGTGGTGCCTCGGCGAGGCGCACGCCGACGTCGTGCTCGAGCGGTTGCGCGCGACCGGGGCCCACGTCGACAGCGTCCCGCTGCGGATCGCCCTCCGGGAGACCTTCACCACCCCGGCGAAGGGGCACGGACGGCTCGTGAAGCAGTCGGGCGGGCACGGGCAGTACGCGGTGTGCGACATCGAGGTGGAACCGCTGCAGCGCGGCGCGGGCATCGAGTTCACGGACAAGGTGGTTGGCGGCGCCGTGCCGTCGCAGTTCATCAGCTCGGTCGAGAAGGGCGTGCGGGCGCAGCTGGAGCACGGCCTCGACCAGCAGCACGTCCCGGTCGTCGACGTGCGGGTCACGCTCACCGACGGCAAGGCGCACAGCGTCGACTCCTCCGATGCCGCGTTCCAGCACGCCGGCGCGCTCGCGGTGAAAGATGCCGCCGCGGCGGCCGGTCCTGCGCTGCTCGAGCCGATCGCGTCGGTCGACATCACGGTGCCCGACGCGCACGTGGGTGCGGTCATGTCGGACCTGTCCGGGCGGCGGGGCCGGGTGACCGGCACGGTTCCGGACGAGACGGCGCCGGTGGGCATGGAGCGCACCGTCGTGCACGCGGAGGTTCCGGACGCTGAACTGGTTCGGTATGCGATCACGCTGCGGTCGCTGACGGCTGGGACGGGGCGATTCACCCGGACGTTCGCGCGGCTGGATCTCGTGCCGTCGCACGTCGCCGATTCGTTGCGGGAGCCCGCAGCGGAGTAGCTGCTGCCGGTTCTTGGCCGCCCTTGCGACTTTGCGACTTTGCGACTTTGCGACTTTGCGACTCTGCCCCGCGTATGCACGTGAGTTCGCCGATTTTGTGTGCGCCAGCGGGGCAGGGCAGCGTTGTCCACAGGCGTTCGAGTTTGTCTGGCTGGTTGCGAAGGGTTAAGGCAGGATGAGTTCGTGCGGTGGATCGCGACATTTGTTGCATTCCTCGCACTCGCCTGCGCGGCGTGCACGTCGTCGTCCGGTGACCCGCCGTCGCCCACGCTGACGGCGCCGCACACGACCGCCTCGGTGCCAGCGCCTGTCACGTCATCGATGTCGGTCGCGCCACCGCAGCCGACCCGGCCGAGCGTGCCGGCCGACGTCCCGCGCACCGGTCCGAATACGAAGCCCGGCGAGAAACCGCCGGTGATGCCGCTCGAGGCCACCCAGCACACGCCCGAGGGGGCGAAGGCCTTTGCCGAATTCTTCATCAAGACGATCGACTGGGGCTACGCCACGACGAGCAGTACCTACATGCGCCACTACTTCACACGATGTTCAGATTGCGACGCTGTAGTGCGGACCATCAACAAAGATGCGCGCCTCCACCATCGCTATATCGGCGGTCGCCTGGTGGAGCAGTCAGCGACGTTGGTGCCGGTCCCGAGGAATGCCCGAGTTGTCGTGACCGTCGACGGAACTGCCCGCGAAGTCGTGACGCAACACGGGGATTTCGTGAGTGCCGATCCAGCCCACCCTGGTCTCAAATTCGGTGTTACGACGCGCTGGATGCATGCGCAGTGGCAAGTCGTAGACCTGGGTGTTGTCGTATGAGGCGGTTCTTGACTGTTGTTGCGTTAGCGGCCTCGACGGTCGTGATTGGGATACAGCACGCTGAGGCTGACCCTGCGTGCACGGTTGATGGTGGCGACGGTCGCTCTGGGGTGTTGATCTACGGTACATGCCACGTGATTGAGACAGGTGCTGGATCTTCTACTCCTGCGGCGCCGCAACCAGTCACCAAGACGATCTTGTGTGGGTTTCCGTCGTCGGCGGACAACGGATTTTGGAATCCGCAGTGCGGTGCGCCGCGCGACTGTCCGAAGGGCCCGGCGTTCGCCACGTTGATCGAGCAGAACGGCAAGTGGGTGCTGCTCGACTCGTGGTGCGCCGGCGATCCGGCGGCGCCACAACAGCCGGTTCTGACGACGGCGGCGCTGCGCGAGCAGGTGCTTCGACTGTTGCCGACCGTCCGGATCGGGTCCGCCTGGGCGACGCGCGCGCTGATCAACGCCGAGGCCGTGCTGTGGGCCGAGACCAGTCCCGATCGCAACCTCGGCACCGTCACCGTCGTCGGGCAGGCAGTCGCGCTGCGCATCGGCTTCGATCACGCCGATTGGTCATTCGGCGACGGCACGACCGACACCACCAGCGACCCCGGCAAGCCGTACAGCAAGGCCGATCCGTGTGGCACCGCCCAGTGCGCCGAGTACTACGGCCACACCTACCGCGACACCGGCGCGGTCACGATCAGCCTCACCGTCGCCTGGCGCGCCCAATTCAGCCTCGACGGCGGTGCCACCTGGACCGACGTCGACCCGGCGCCGCTCACCGGTCCGGCAGCGACGCACGACCTCGACATCGTCCAGGCCCGCGGCGTCCTCGTCCAGAACCCCTGATCGGCTTTGCATTCGGCAATGTCGCCAATGGGACCGTTTGAAGATCAACAAACGACATTGCCGGATGCAAAGCAGCGCTTGGAGGTGAGTTCCGCAGAACGCGCCCGCCGCGCTACTGCTTGGGGAACTTGAGCTTGCTGATGTCCGGCAGGTCGTCCATCCCCGGCGGCAACTGGCCCGGGAAGCCGCCGGGCGGCAGCTGACCGCCCGGCAACCCACCCGGGAAACCGGCCGGCATGCGCGGCTGGGTCGGACCCCGTCCGCCCTTCTTGCCCTTGCCGCCCTTGCGCTTGTTCTTCGACGACTTGGTCGCCGAGCGCTTGCGCATCCCCGGGATCATCCCGCTCATCTGGCCCATCATCTTGCGGGCCTCGAAGAACCGGTCCACGAGCTGGTTGACGTCGTTGACGCGCACGCCCGACCCGTTGGCGATGCGCAACCGCCGCGACCCGTTGATGATCTTCGGGTTGTCGCGCTCGGCCGGGGTCATCCCGCGGATGATGGCGGCCGTCCGGTCGAGATCCTTGTCGTCGACCTGGGCCATGGCGTCCTTCATCTGCCCCATTCCGGGCAGCATGCCGAGAATGTTGCCGATCGGCCCCATCTTGCGGATCGCCATCAGCTGCTCGAGAAAGTCTTCCAGCGTGAACTGGTTGCCGGCCGCGAGCTTGGCGGCCATCTTCTCGGCCTCGTCCTCGTCGAAGCTCTTCTGCGCCTGCTCGATCAGCGTCAGCATGTCGCCCATGCCGAGGATGCGCGAGGCCATCCGGTCGGGGTGGAAGACGTCGAAGTCCTCGAGCTTCTCGCCGTTGGACGCGAACATGATCGGCTGCCCGGTCACCTCGCGCACCGACAACGCCGCGCCACCACGCGCGTCACCGTCGAGCTTGGTGAGAACGACGCCGGTGAATCCGACCCCGTCACGGAACGCTTCCGCGGTGTTGACCGCGTCCTGGCCGACCATCGCATCGACCACGAACAGCACTTCCTGCGGGTCGACCGCGGCGCGGATGTCCGCAGCCTGCTGCATCATCTCGGTGTCGATACCGAGCCGACCGGCAGTGTCGACGATGAGCATGTCGTGCTGGGCGCGGCGGGCCACCTCGACAGAGTCGCGGGCCACGGCAACCGGGTCACCCACGCCGTTCCCCGGCTCCGGCGCGTACACCGCGACACCGGCCCGCTGCCCCACGACCTGCAACTGGTTGACCGCGTTCGGACGCTGCAGGTCGGCCGCCACGAGCATCGGCGCGTGTCCCTGCTCACGCAGCCAATGCGCGAGCTTGCCGGCGAGGGTGGTCTTACCGGAGCCCTGCAGACCGGCCAGCATGATCACCGTCGGCGGGTTCTTGGCGTACTGCATCCGACGGGTCTCGCCGCCGAGGATCCGGATGAGCTCTTCGTTGACGATCTTGATGACCTGCTGCGCCGGGTTCAGCGCCTTGCTGACCTCCTCGCCCCGGGCGCGCTCCTTGATCGCGGCGATGAACGAGCGGACGACCGGCAGCGCGACGTCGGCCTCGAGCAGCGCGATCCGGATCTCGCGGGCGGTCGCGTCGATGTCGGCGTCGGAAAGGCGGCCTTTGCCGCGCAGGTTGCTGAAGACCGTTGACAGACGGTCGGAGAGCGTGTCGAACAAAGCGTGGTCCTTAGCAGATGGACGGGCAGGTGTTGCGGCGTCCGGTCCAGGGTAGTCGCCAACGTAGGCTCGACCCCCGTGCCGACCGCCTCGTCCACCGTTGTGACGCTCAGCCGCTCCGGCGGGATCAATCACCTGCTCGCGGCCGTCGCCTCGATGCTGCTCGGCGGGTTCGGGATCATCTGGGCCGCGCTGGGCCACGGCCGAGTACTGCTCGGCGTGCTGGGTGGAGTCCTGCTCGTCCTGGGCGCCGCGCTCGCCTGGGGCTCCCGCGTTGCCGCCGACCGGCTCGTGTTCGACGCCGACGCGGTGGCCCGCAACGTCGGCCCGCGCAATCTCTGGCGACTGCGCTGGCAGCACATGGCCGCGGTGCGGTTCGGCTCCACGCATTGGCAGGACGACGTTCCGGAGGGTCAGCAACCGCACCGCGACGCGCTGTGGCTGGTCCCGCTCGCCGCAGTGGCCGGGCACCCGGAGATCGCCCCGGCGTTGGCCGACCGTCCGGTCGACGGGATCCTGCAGCCGACGTTCGAGGTGCCGCTCGGGCTCAACCCGAAGCTGTGGGACGCGGTGCACGTCGCGGTGCTGCGCCATGCACCCGACCAACTGGTGGGCGACCCACCGTGAGATCGATTGCCGGGATTCAGCAGGGGTGCACGATATGGGTCGGGAAGCACAGTTCGCCTCCGGTCTGCGTGCTCTGGACGCTTGCTCCAGGGCCGTGGGTCGGTTCCGCCCTGCGGTTGGTCAGCGCGACGAGGGCGATGACCATCGCGGCGACGGCGATCACCATCGCGACGGCAACGACCCAGGTCAGGATCGTCACCTGATTGCGCCGGACGTCCGCCCGACTTCGTGTGGCGGTCGTTGCGGTCATGAGAGTTCCTTCGGCGCGGCCGGGCCCAATCGGATCGGCTCCAATGAATTCGATGCTCATACCGCGAGCGTCGACCTGACGCTTCGATCCGACTGTTCGCGCGCTGACAGACCGGGCGTTGGATCGATGACAGTTGGCCGGTCCCGCCTGTCAACCGTCGTAGCCCGGCGATGCAGCGCGCAAGGCCGCAAGGTCCTCGATGGTGATCTGCCGTCGCTGCAACGAGATGATGCCGCGCGTCGCCAACTTCTGAAGGACCTGGTTCACCGTGGGACGCGACGCGCCGGCCATGCCCGCAAGATCGTCCTGGGACACCGGGATGACCAGGTCCGTCGATGCCCGGCTGCACACCTCGGCCAGCTCGAGCAGGCGGCGGTACACGCGCCGGTCGACGCCCGTGTGCAGCGCTTCGAGCAGCCGGGCGCTCAGCTGCTCGACCCGCTGGACGAGCGCGCCGACCACCAGTTGATCGACCGACGGGTGCGACCTTCGCATCGCAGCGAACGCCGATCCGGCGAGGACGAGCGTGCTCGAGGGCACCAGTGACATCACTGTTGCAGTGCGTTGATGGCTGTGTGCCCCGGCGATCAGCGCGAGCTCTCCGAAGAAATCGCCCGGAGCGAGAACATTGATCGTTGCCGAGTCGCCGGACGGTCCCGACACCTGTACCGCGAACATCCCGGAGTCGACGAGATGGAGGCTGTCACCCGGATCGCCTTCGTGGAACACGATCTCCCCTCGAACGAAGTGCCTACCTCGAGCCGTCGCGAGAACCCGCGCCCGGTCAGAATCGGGAAGGGACTCCAGCAGGGGCCACATCACTTCATCGCAACCGGATCTGATCGAACAGCGGACCGAGCCAGAGGTGACGCCGGTAGCCCTGCACACGCTCGGACACCGCGTCGATGTAGGTCGTTGTGACGAGCGGAATCCAGGGCGCGGCATCGACGAGGGCGCGATCGACGTGATGCCAAACTGCGCTCGCGGCCGAGAGGGACGTTTGCTGGGCGACGCGGGCCTTGCGCATCAACGCGTCGATCGATCTGTCGCAGAATTGCGCCGTGTTCACGTTGTCGGGGCTGTCCTTCACGATCGCTGCACAGGACCACAGGCTGAGCAATTCGCTCGGGCTGTTATCGCCGCCGATCCATCCGAAGAACGCGGCCTGTGCCTCATTACGCGAGTCTTCGACGTAGTGGAAGTACTTCGCGTCGTCGCGCACGATGTGCAGTCGGACGTCGGAGTAGCCGAGTTCGCGCAACGCGGTGACGACCTGGCGGAACGACCGGGCGGTGTAGGGCGTCGCCCACACCCCGATGCGCACGGACAGATCGAGTCCGCGGACGAGTTCGAGTCCCTTGGTCAGATCATTCTGGTACCACTTGCCGGTGCCGTCACGCGCCCCGGTGTAGGGGCAGTACGGGCGATAGCCTGGGGAGCTCGGCGGCAGGAACTGACAGGCTGGGATGCCGGACGTGAACCATGTGTTCGCCACCGATCTGCGGTCGAGTGCGTAGGCGAGGGCCCTCCGCGCGTTCCGGTGGACGAACGGCTCTGTGGCGGTGTTCAGGCTCAGCCCCCACAGCGATTCTGCCGGCGTGATGTGCAGCCGTCCCCCGAGCGTGGCACCGACGTCGGGGACTTCTCTGACGTCGGCCCAGTCAGCGCGTCCGTCGCGGACCATGCGCGCGGCGCGAAGAGCCGACCTCGCGTCCCCTTTCACGATGCGGTACTCGAGCCGGTCCGGCAGGCCCGCTGGTTGCGCCGCGTGCGACCACTCGTGGAAATAGGGGTTACGCACAAGATCAAGTTCTTTCCGGGGCACGTAGCGGGCGATGCGATAGGGCCCGGTGGCGGCGATGACGCGGGTGCTGTCGTGACCCAACGGCGTGGACGGCGGCGCGGCAGGCGCGGCAGTTAGCAGATTCAGGAAGCCGACATTGGCACGCACGAGAGTGATCGTCACGGAGTTCGCCGCGGCGTCCACCGAGAGCCCGGAAATGTCGCACCGCCGCACGGTGCAACGATCCGCACCCGCGATGACCGTGTTCAAGGTCGTACCGAGCTCCAGCACGGCGCGCTCAATACCGCGTTGCACGTCTTGGACCGTCACCGGGGCGCCGGTCGACCAGTGGATGCCGCGGCGTAGCTGGAACGTATAGGTCCGTCCGTCACTCGACACGGAGGGCAGGGCGACCGCGAGATCGGGCACGACGAGCCCGCCCGCGGCGCCGGTTTCGTGCTGGAATCCGACGAGGCCGTCCCAGGTGCTGTTGAGCAGCCAGTTCCCGGTCTCGGTCGGGAACACGGGATCGACCGACTGCGGGTCCAGACCGATGAGCTTCAGCGTCCCGCCGCGGTGTAGCGCGGGATCGATCGTCGTGGCCACCCACACCCCCGAGCCGGACTCGGCGAGGCCGTCGGGCACCGCTCCGACCGACCTTCGATGAATCACGGCGCGCGACTTCGGATCGAACTCGTACACCGTGCCGGTGACGTGGGAGGTGATCCAGAGGTGCTTGTCGACGACCGCGATGTGCCGGGGTTCAGCCCCGAGCGGGTAGTCCGTCACCGCCGTCCCGTCGATCGGTACGCGCGAGACGGTGTCGTCGAGGCTGTTCGTGACCCAGGCGTCGCTGCCGACGACGGCGACCCCGACCGGGCCGTTGCCGACCTGATAGGTGCGCACTACGCGATGCGGGGAGGCGCCGTTGATGCGCTCCAACGTGTGCGAGTTCGTGTCCACGATCCAGACATCACGGTCGACCACGATGCCGGTCGGGCCGTCGCCGACGCGGATCCGCTGGACCACCTTGTTCCGCGCCGGATCGATCCGGGCCACGACGCCGTCGCCGGCATCGGTGACCCATACGGAGCCGTCGCCATAGGCAATCCCGCTCGGGCCCACGCCGACGCCAGGGATTTCCGTCGGGTCGTCGGTCCTCGTGTCGATGCGGGTCACGGTGCCCGATCCGTTGTTCGCCACCCAGACCGAGCCCCCGCCGATCGCGAGCGCCACCGGTTCGGTTCCCACGCTGATCCTGCTCACCGTGCGGTCGCGGATGTCGACGCGCGACACCAGGTTCGCGGTCGGGCTCGCGGTCCAGATCGTGTTCCCGGCCACGGCAGACGCACCGGGCGTGTCGCGCAGACCCACCCAGTCGAGCAGTCTTCCGGTGTGCACATCGACCAGCTCGAGCGAGTTCTCATGCATCGACGGCGCAGCGGTGCTGTCGTCACGGGTGGCGAGGACGACCGCGCCCGTGCCCAGCACGAGTAGCGTCGCTGCCGCGGCCGCCACCAGTGCACGCGGGTGGCCGGGAAGTCGGCCGAGCGGCGATCGGTGTGGCGGCACCGGCGTCACCGCGGCGGCGAGCTGGTGCACCGGGTCGGCGTTGTTCGGCAAGACGCGCACCGGCTGCACACGTTCGTTCAAGCCCTTGAGCGCGACGTGCGCGAGCGGCTCGTAGCGCACACCGTCGATCGTCCCCGCGAGATGGGTGAGTTCGACGGTCGTGAGGACCTCGCCGGCCTTCGCGTGTGCGCACAGCCGGGCGGCAAGATTCAACGCTCCGCCGCGGTAGCCGTCCGGGCCACGTACCGCTTCCCCGATGTCCAGTCCGATGCCCACCGTCATCGGGTGATCCGTGTCTGCGACGGTCAGGTCGACGAAACGCTGCTGCAACTCCACGGCGCATCGCAAGGACTGCCGCGGTGAGCTGAAGACGCAGAGAGCCTCGTCGCCGCGCAGTTCGAGCACGGTGCCGTCGAAGGTCTCGGCGAGTTGTCTGGTTGTCGTCGCGAACGTCGTGGTCAGCGCGGCAGCGGCCTCATCCCCGTGACGTTGGGTGAAGTTCGTGTAGCCGCGGATGTCGGCGATGAGAAAGACCAGCAGTTCGGTTGCCGATTCTGCGAGCGTGGCGCTGTCGCCCTCCCTGCCGAGAAGGCTGTCGCTGACACCCTCGGACGGTCCGTCCGGAAATCCGGCGGCCATCGGGCCAGTATGACCCTCGGGCGGCCAGGCGATGATCGCATAACCACTTCGTCACGAGGGCCCGCGCGATCCGCGGCCGACCGTCGGGAGGCTCGCGGCCCGGTCGGTCACAGCAGACCGCGGCCGCCGTCGACGTAGATCACCTGCCCGGTCACGTAGCCGGCCTCCTCGCCGACCAGGAACGCCACAGTGTTCGCGATGTCGTCGGGCACACCGCCCCGGCGCACCGGGATCATCGCGGCCGTCTGCTCGCGCATCTGCTCGATCGTGGTGCCGATCCGCTCGGCGGTGGCCTTGGTCATCGCGGTCTCGATGAACCCGGGCGCGATCGCGTTGCAGGTCACTCCGAACGGCCCGAGTTCGATCGCGAGCGTCTTGGTCAGGCCCTGCAGGCCCGCCTTCGCGGTCGAGTAGTTCGACTGTCCGCGGTTGCCGAGTGCAGACGTGGACGACATGCACACGATGCGGCCGTACTTGGCCTCGACCATGTGCTTCTGCGCGATCTGGCTGCACAGGAATGCGCCGCGCAGATGCACCTCCATGACCATCGTCCAGTCGTCGTCGGTCATTTTGAACAGCAGGTTGTCGCGCAGTACGCCCGCGTTGTTCACCAGGATGTGCAGCCCGCCGAACTCACCGACCAGCTGGTCGACCGCGGCCTGCACCTGCTCGCGCTTCGAGACGTCGGCGCCCAGGCCGATCGCCGATCCACCGGCCGACTTGATCTCATCGGCGATCGACTGCGCGGCGTCCTGTTGCAGGTCGAGCACACCGACCTTCGCGCCGTCGGCGGCAAGGCGCATGGCGATGGCCGCTCCGATCCCCTGCGCGGCCCCGGTGACGAGCGCGACGCGGTCCTGCACTCCTGGCATGTGACGCCCCTTCGTTTGTCGACTACAACTACCTTCTCAGAGCGGAAATCGGCTCGCGTCGGCGCACAGAGCCTCGGCGAGAAAGGCTGGACGGGCGGGGTCGCTCCAGTCCGAGTCCTCGAGCGCCCAGCCGCCCTCCTCCCAGATCTGGTAGTCCAGCGCAACCGCCCACAGCGCGCGTTCGTCGACCGTCAGCCGGACGTGGGCGAGGTAGGCCGTGCGGAAGGTGATCCACTCATCGCTGGTGAACGACCGGTGTGACTCGGTGTCGGTGTGGAACAGGATGACGGCCAGCGCAAGGTCGAGCACCCGCGGCAGGTGCTCGCCGTTGTCCGGATCGACCACCACCGGCCCGTCCGGTGTGTAGATCAGGTTGGTCGCCTTGTAGTCGCTCGTCGCGTCGACGTACGGCAGGTCACCGGCCCGCATCGCCGGCAACAGCTCACTCTCGAACCGCGGGGCGAGATCGCGCAGCCGCGTCAGCACCGGTTCCTCCGCGAGAGGCTCGTAGCGTGCGAGATCGGCCGCGATCTCGCCCGGCTCGTAGCTCGGCCAGCGAAACGTCGGAATTCCGGACGGCGCGCCGTCCCACGCGTGCAGGCGTCCCAGCAAGTCGCCGGCGGCGGCGATGTCGTGCGATGACGGCTGGTACGGACGTCCGTCGATCCACGGGTAGGCGACCCACGCAGCGCCGGACGAGTCGCGGACCGGTTCACTGACCGGCGTCACGACAGGAAACCCGTTCGCGGCCAGCGTGCGCACCCACGTCGCGATCGCGGCGGGCGTCGAACGCCGGGTGCGCTTGACGACGACCGGTCGCCCGTCCAGCGTCGCGCGGAACACCGGCGAATACGGGTAGATCGACTCCTCGGACGCGTCGACGGCGCCGAGCAGCGCGAGCGCCTCGGCGACCTCGGGGTCGTCGCGGCGGGCGCTCACCCGCCGGTGAGGCGGCGCATGCCGGCCAGCCAGCGGTCCGGGTCGGAGGCCTTCTGCGCGTAGAACCGGCCGACCTCGGGGTGCGGCAGGATCAGGAACCGCTCGTCGCGCAGCCCGGCCACGACCGTGTCGGCGACGTGCTCCACGCTCACGATGTCGCCGGACGCCGCCACTGCCTTCGCACCCGGGTCGCCGGCTTCCAGCGGGCCCATGAGCAGCGGCGTCGCCACACCCATCGGGCACAGCACGCTCACCCCGATCCCGCGCTCGCCGTAGGTCACCGCCAGCCACTCCGCGAACGCGACCGCGCCATGCTTGGTCACCGCGTACGGCGCGTCGCCCGGCGAGGTGAGGAGCCCGGCCGCGGACGCGGTGTTCAGCAGGTAGCCCGACCCGCGCTCGAGCATGTGCGGCACGACGGCCCGTGCGGCATAAACGTGCGCCATCACGTTGACCTCGTAGGCGGCGTGCCACAGGTCGCCAGGATCGTCCAAGGCGACTCCGGTGGTGATCCCCGCGTTCGAGCAGAACAGATCGATCCGCTCGTGCTCGGCGATCACCTCGTCGACCAAGCTCTGCACTGCGGTCGGTTCGGACACGTCGCAGCTGCGAATCGCTTGCGCTGCAACACGATCCGCGCCGACGACGGTTGCACCCTCGGTCCCGAACCGCGCGCACATCGCGGCGCCGATCCCGCTCGCGGCGCCGGTGACAACGGCGACCTTTCCGTCCAGATCCATCAGGGTTCCTTACCAAGTCGTCGCACCAGGTCGGGCACGTCGGCGTCCGGTGTCGGCAGCATCGCGATCACCGGGGTGGTGAGCCCGGCATCCTGGTAGGCCTGCACCTGGTCGCGGACGGACTCCGGTGAACCGTGCAGGACGAGGTCGTCGACGACATCGTCCGGGATCGCGGCGGCCGCGCCCTTGCGGTCACCGGCCGCCCACTTCTCACTCATCCCGCGAAGCTTGTCGCCGCGGCCGAGCCACTCGTGGAACGCCGCGTACGCGGGCACGGTGAGGTAGGTCGAGATGAGCATGCGTCCGATGCCGCGTGCGTAGCTCGCGTCCTCGGTCGGGCAGACGAAGATCCGCGCGACCGTCTCGGTCTCGGTGCCGATCGCGTCCAGGCACTGCGCTACGTCGTAGCTCGCCAACCAGTTGAGGATCGCGCCGTCGGCCTCCCGTCCGGCCAGGCGCAGCATCTGCGGGCGCAGCGCCGCGAGCATCACCGCTGGGGGCCGCGGCGGCGGTTGTTCGAGCTTGAACCGCTTGATCGTGACGGTGTCGAACTCGCCGTCGACCCGCTCCCCCGCCAGCGCCTGCTTGACGATGCGCAGTACGTCGCGGGCCTTCCGGTACGGCTCGTCGAAGCTCATCCCGTTCCAGTTGCCGACGATGACCGGGCTGGACGTGCCCAGGCCGAGCACGAACCGTCCCGGCGCGGCCGCGGCCATCGTCGCCGCGGACATCGCGATCAGCGCCGGGCCACGGGTGAACGCCGGCACGATCGCGGTACCGAGGCGCAGCAGCGGCTCCCAGGTCGACGCGAGCGCAAGCGGGACGAACGCGTCGCTACCGTTCGTCTCGGCCGACCACGCGTCGGTGTATCCCCACTCCGGCAGTTTGCGCACCACCTGCTCGTGGTCGAGCAACGGTGTGCCGATGTTCGGGATCGTGATTCCCCAGCGCATCTAACGGATCTCCAATCCGGCAAGGACGAAGTCGGCGATCTCGGTCGCGAGCTGGACGGGCTTCTTGCGCCCGGACGGGCGGTACCAGAGCGGCAGCTCGTTGATCACTCCGAAGATCGTGAAGGTGATTGTGTCGGCGGACGCGACGCGTGCGAAGTCACCGGATGCCTGGCCTGACCGGATCAGCTTGCGCATCGCGTCGTGGTAGCGCCGGCGCGCGGCGCGGTAGGCGGACGTGTGCTCGTCGCCCAGGCGATGCAGTTCCCGCCAGAACACCATCGCCCGGCGCGACGACTCTGCCGTCGACACGACGAGATCGGTGACGAGCGCGCGCAGCGCGGCGGCCGGCGGCAAGCGCTGCGCCAGGATCGCGTCCATGTGCTCGAGCTGGCGCGTGATCAGGTCGCCGTACACCTCGTAGAGCAGCGCGTCCTTGCTGGCGAAGTGATGGTAGAAGCCGCCCTTGGTCAACCCGGCCCGCTCGATCACCTGGGCGACCGAGGTCGCGTCGTACCCCTGGTCTGCGAACAGCTCGGCAGCAACGTCGAGTACGCGATCCCTGGTCGCTGTCACGAGATCTTGCGGAGCTCTTCGCGGGCGAGGGAACGCAGGTGCACCTCGTCCGGTCCGTCCGCGAGCCGCAGGGTGCGCAGTGCCGCCCACATCTCGGCGAGCGGCGCGTCGCCCGACACCCCCGCCGCGCCGTAGGCCTGCACCGCCTTGTCCACGACGTAGAGCGCGGCCCGCGGTGCGGCGACCTTGATCGCGGCGATCTCGGTGCGTGCCTTGGCCGCGCCGACGGTGTCGATCAGGTAGGCCGCGTTGAGCACCAGCAACCGCGCCTGGTCGATCGCGAGCCGCGACTCGGCGATCCACTCACGCACCACACCCTGCTCGGCGATCGGTTTGCCGAACGCGGTGCGCGAGACGACCCGCGCGCACATCAGCTCGAGGGCGCGCTCGGCCATGCCGATGCTGCGCATGCAGTGGTGGATGCGGCCCGGACCGAGCCGGGCCTGCGCCATCATGAACCCGCCGCCCTGCGGGCCGAGCAGATACGTTGCCGGCACGCGCACGTGGTCGTAGTGGATGACACCGTGGCCGCCGTGCGGTCCGTCGTCGTAGCCGTACACGGTCGTCGACCGCTCGATCGTCACGCCCGGCGAGTCCAGCGGCACCAGGATCATCGAGTGCCGGGCGTGCCGCGGCCCGTCCGGATCGCTGACGCCCATCACGATCGCGACCTTGCACTCGGGACGCAACGCGCCCGTCGACCACCACTTGCGACCGTCGACGACGTACTCGTCGCCGTCGCGAGTGATCGTCGTGGCGATGTTCGTGGCGTCCGACGATGCGACCGCAGGCTCGGTCATCGAGAAGCACGAACGGATCTCGCCGTCGAGCAGCGGACGCAGCCACTGGGTCACCTGCTCGTCGGTGGCGAACATCGCGAGCAGTTCCATGTTGCCGGTGTCCGGCGCCGCGCAGTTCATCGCCTCGGGCGCGATCGCCACGGACCGTCCGGACAGTTCGGCGATCGGGGCGTATTCGAGCACCGACAACCCTGCGCCGTACTTCTCGTCAGGAAGAAAGAGGTTCCACAGCCCTCGCTGCCGCGCCTTGTCCTTCAACCCGGCCAGGACGGACGGAGTGCGGAACGGTTCACCCTTGGCACGGTTCTCGGCCGCTTCACGTTCGAAGTCGTGCTCGGCCGGATAGACGTGCTCGTCGAGGAACTGCTGCACCTGCGCCTGCAGCGCCTGCGAGCGTTCGCTGTGCCGGAAGTCCATGACGTCTCCTATCGGGCCGAGAGGGTGAGCAGCGCGGTGTCGAGCAGGCGCGGGACGGAGTTGCCGAAGTGGCTGAACCCGTCACCGACCGTCTTGCCCTGCAGGTAGCGGTTGTGGATGCCTTCGGAGATCACCGCCAGCTTGAAGTAGCCGAACGCGACGTACCAGTCGAGGTCGCTCAGGTCGCGATCGGAGCTGCGGGCGTAGCGAGCGACCATCTCGTCCGCGGTGGGGAAACCGTCGGCCGGGCTCATCCGGGGCATCACGCCGTCGTCGTCGGCGGACAGGGTCTGGTAGACGACGAGCAACCCGACATCGGTGAGCGGGTCGCCGAGGGTGGCCATCTCCCAGTCCACGACCGCAGCGATGCCCGAGAGGTCTGGCTGGTACATGACGTTGGTGAGCCGGTAGTCGCCGTGCACGATGCCCGCGCGGGACTGCTCCGGCATTGTCCCGGCCAGCTTGTCCAGCAGCGCCGGCAACGTCTCGCGCTGCTCGGTCTCGTTGGCCTGCCACTGTTGGGTCCAGCGTTTGACCTGCCGGGCGAGGAATCCCGCCGGCCGGCCGAACTCGCTCAAACCCACGCTCGTCGGGTCCACATCGTGCAGTACGACGAGCGTGTCCACGAGCTGGTCGCAGGTCGAGCCCGCCAGTTCCTGGGTCAGCTTCGCGATGGCCTCCGGCCGGTCGAGCACGACCCCGTCGACGAACGACATCAGGTAGAACGTCGCGCCGAGCACGTCCCGGTCGGTGCACAGCGCGATGGTCTGCGGCACCGGCACGGCAGTGCCGCCGAGCGCGCTCATGACGGTGTACTCACGCGCCATGTCATGCGCGGTGGGGAGCACGTGTGCAAGCGGCGGACGACGCAACGCCCACGTTGAACTGCCGTCGCTGATGCGGTAGGTCAGATTCGACTTACCGCCGGCGATGACCTGACCGCTCAGTTCGCCGGTCCGGATCCCGGGACGTTCGCGGTCGAGCCAACGGGTCAGCGCTTCGATGTCGACCCCGGGCAGCTCCGCCATAGCGCGCGACACTACCGACCGACCGGTCGGTAGGGCAAGCGCGCTGGATCACATGGCGGTCAGTGGTGCCAGACGATCTTCACCGCGGTCCGCGTGTTGGCCTTGTTCAGCGGCGTCGCCGCGATCGTTCCCGAGACGCCCGAGAACCGGCCCGAGCCACCGGTGACCTTGCCGTGCAGAGTCTTGGTCTTGGTGAGCGGAATCCGGAAGTTGATCACGCCGCCCCGGGTCGCGAACGAGCCGAGAAGCTTCCCGCCGCCCGTGCCGATGAACGACAGGACGTCGTAACCGATCACCTTGCCGTTGTGGCGGTCGGTGTCGGCTTCCACGCCGCTCGAGCGCGAGAAGTTGTGGCTCGCGGTTTGTGTCGCAATGAGCCGGATGGTGTGGTTGGTCGGGGCGGACGCGGCGCCGGCGACGGCCGAGACCGTCACGATTCCGGCAGCCACGGCGGCCCCCACGCTTGCGATGATCATGTTGCGGCGCTTGGTCATGACAGGCCCCTCTCCCTGTGCTGGTTGCCGTTACCTAAGGCACTGCCGGGCGGACGAGTCAACGGCGCTGCCAGCCCGGCCACAGTCGGCTGTTAGATCGATACAACCGGCGTGAGGTGTCAGCCCGTCGAGACGTTGAACAACGAGCCGATCCCGAAGGTCACGGCTGCGGCGAGCACACCGAGTACCAACTGGCGGGTGCCCGCGAAGAGCCAGCTGCGGCTCGTGAACCGGGCCGAGAGCGCACCGGAGGAGAACAACGCGACGACGGCGACGATCGCCGAGATGAGCAGCGTCGACGCTCCGGCCAGGTACGGAAGCAGCGGCAACAACGCGCCCACGCTGAACGAGGCCAGCGACGATCCGGCCGCGGTCCATGGGCTGGGCAGCTGGGTGGGATCGACGCCGAGTTCTTCCTGCGCGTGGATGAGCAGCGCCTGCTCGGGATCGCGGGACAGCTGCTCGGCGACCTTCCGTGCGGTGTCCGGATCGACCCCACGCGCAACATAGCTCTGCGCGAGCTCAGCCTGCTCGGCGGCGGAGTTGTGCACGATCTCGTGCCGCTCGACGGCCAGTTCCGCGTGCGTCGACTCGTTCTGGCTCTGGACGGAGATGTACTCGCCGGTCGCCATCGAGAACGCACCGCCCACGAGCCCGGCCAGGCCTGCCAGCGAGATCTGCGTCGTGGACGCGCTCGCCCCGGCCACGCCGGCGATGATCGCGAAGTTGGAAACCAACCCGTCCATCATTCCGAACACCGTGGGCCGCAACCAGCCGCCCGACACGTCACGGTGGTCGTGGTGGATCTCCGGGTTCGGCAGATCCGGCAGCTCGTCAGTCAGATCCCTCGTCCGATCCGACATCAACCGGATCCTCCTTTCGGTCGTCGTCGGCGGACGCAGCGCGGTCGCCGGTGTACGGAGTCTTCTCGCGCCGGGCGTGGAAGCCGCCGTGCTTGAGGAACCATGCCAGGGCCAACAGGAAGACGATGATGCTCGTCCAGATGTTCAGCCGCAGCCCCAGGATGTGGTTGGCGTGGTCGGTGCGCAGCGCCTCGATCCACCCCCGTCCCAACGTGTAGCCCATCACGTACAGGGCCATGACGTTGCCGCGGCCGAGCCGGAAGCGGCGGTCGAGGTAGAGCAGCAGGAAGGCGATCGCGACGTCCCACAGCGACTCGTACAGGAACGTGGGCTGGAAGTACCCCAGCACAGTGGACGGATGTAGTGCGGCCGGATCGCAGACCTGCGCGTGGCCGACCGAGACGTCCAGGCAGTGGATCTGCAGCTTCCACGGCACGCTCGTCGACGCGCCGTACAGCTCGTTGTTGAACCAATTGCCCCACCGCCCGATCGCCTGGGCGAACAGCACGCCGGGGGCGGCGGCATCGGCGAACACGCGCAGCGAGATGTTCTTGCGCCGGCACCCGATCCAGGCACCGAGCGTGCCGAGCGCGATGGCTCCCCAGATGCCGAGCCCGCCGTCCCAGACCTTCAGCGCGTCGATCGGGTGCTTGCCGTGCTCGAAGTACAGCTCGGGATCGGTGACGACGTGGTAGAGCCGACCGCCGATGATGCCGAACACGATGGCCCAGCCGGCGACGTCCCACACGTCCTCGGGTTTGCCGCCGCGTTCCCGCATCCGCCGGGCCGTGAGCCACAGCGCGACGAAGATGCCGGCCACGATGCACAGCGCGTAGGCCCGGACCGGGATCGGTCCCAGGTGCCACACGCTCTGCGACGGGCTCGGCAGATAAGCGACCGGGTGCACCAGCCCACGGTAGCCGTCGTAGGTTCGCACCATGGCCGCAGATCAGGTGCCCGCGTTGGTCGTCACGTCGAACGGCGGACCGGAGGTGTTGGAGGTCCAGCACCGGCCGGTCCCCAGCCCCGGGCCGGACGAGGTCCTGATCGAGGTCGCAGCGGCCGGCGTCAACTTCATCGACGTGTACCAGCGCACCGGTGTCTACCCGATCCCGACGCCGTTCGTGCTCGGTGGCGAGTGCGCGGGGACGGTGGCGGCCGTCGGGTCGCACGTGTCGGACTTCGCCGTGGGTGACCTGGTCGCGACCGCCGATGCCAGCGGGGCAATGGCGGGCCAGGTGACGGTGGCGGCCGAGGGCGTCGTCGCGGTGCCCCGCGAAGTGAGCGCTGAGCAGGCCGGGGCGGTGATGCTGCAGGGCATGACGGCGCACTACCTCGTCACCTCGCTGTACGACGTGACGCCCGGGATCGAGGTGCTGGTGCATGCCGCGGCCGGCGGGGTCGGCCAGCTGCTCGTGCAGCTGTGCAAGGCCCGCGGCGCCCACGTCGTAGCCATCGTGGGAACGCAGGCCAAGGAGGAGATAGCCCGCTCACTCGGCGCGGACGAGGTCCTGCGCTACGACGAGGTGGACGACCTGGCCGCGGCCGTGCGCGCGGCCTCGGACGGCGGCGTCCACGTCGCCTACGACGGCGTCGGCAAGGCCACTTTCGACGCGTCCCTCGCCTCGCTGCGGCGGCGCGGCATGATGGCGCTCTACGGCGCCGCGTCGGGTCAGGTGCCGCCGGTCGACCCGCAACGGCTCAACTCGGGCGGCTCGCTGTTCCTCACCCGTCCCACCCTCAAGCACTACGCGGCCACGCCGGACGAGCTGCGCTGGCGCGCTGAGGAGATTTTGTCCGCGGTGGCCGACGGCGAGCTGAAGGTCGAGATCGGCGGCACCTACCCGCTCGACCGGGCAGCCGAGGCCTACCGGGCCCTGGAAGCCCGGCAGACCACGGGCAAGCTGCTGCTCATTCCCTAGCCGGCGACGGCGATCGTCTCGGGCTGCTCCGGGACGGTGACGGCAGGGCGCCGACGCTGCTCGTGCAGGCCGAGCGCGGCGACCGAAGCAGCGACGATCGCGAGTCCGAGCCACTGCGAGCCATCGAGGTGGGAGTTCAGGTAGAGCACCCCGACCAACGCGGCGGTGGCCGGAAAGGCGAGTTCGGCCAGGGTCGCCCGCGACGCGGCGGTGTTGGCCAGTCCGCGGTAGTAGATCCACAATGCGAGCAGTCCGGGGATCAGCGCCAACAGCAGGAGACCGACGGCGTTGTGCCAGCCGGCCGCATATGGTGCCCCGGTGATCCACACGGCGACCGCAGCACCCAGCAGCCCGAAGACGTAGCGCAGCGTCGTCACCTCCCGCGGGGTCAGTGAGAAGCCGACGAGCCGGCCCAACACCGTTCCGGCCGCCCACAACGCGGCCGCGCCCAGCGCGAGCAGCGCGGGCGTCAACTCGGACACCTGCACGTCGAACGGCTCGGCGAAGGCGAGCAGCCACGCGCCGATCAGGGCCGGCACCGCGTACAACGCGTACGTCGGGCGTAGCCGCTCTCCCAGAATGACCACTGCCAGCGCTACCGCGATGATCGGTTGCAATTGCTGCAGTACCAGCGGTGTCACGTAGTCGTAGTGCTCGGCAGCAAGCGCGAACGCCTTGGTGAACATGACTGTGGCGGTCGCCGAGGATCCCACGCCGATCACGACGACGGCTGCCTGATCCCGCACCGAACACCGCCGCATGGCCCGCAGTGCGCCAGGGACGAAGGGAGAAAGTATGAGTACCGCTATGAAGTGCTCCCAGAACACGACGGTCGCTGCGTCGAGTTCAGTGGCCAGCGGCTTCCTCAGCAGCCCGTCCAACCCCCACAGTGCTGCGGCGAGGGCGACGAGCAGCGTCGCGTCGCGACCTCGTCCCGTCCAGCGACCGGTCGTCTGCGTCATGGTGCCCGAGTCTATGGAGTAGCGAATGCGAGCTTGCGGGCAGGCAACTCCGAGCGCGGGACTTTAGTCCATGCCTGCTTTGTCGAGAATGGTCCATGCTGGCGCGCATGATCATCCCCCGCCGCATCGTCGCGCCCTTGATTGTCCTGGTCCTCGTCCTCGCCGGCGCCGCGCTCGTCACCGCCGCGCCGGCGACGGCGACCGGCGTGGTCTACGGCATGGACGTCTCGGGCTGGCAGCGCAACGTCAACTGGTCACGCGCGTACGCCAATGGCGCGCGCTTCGCCTACGTCAAGGCCACCGAAGGGACGGGGTACACGAATCCGTACTTCACCCAGCAATACGAGGGCTCCTACTACGCCGGCATGATCCGGGGCGCCTACCACTTCGCCCGTCCGAACATCAGCTCCGGCACTACCCAGGCGAACTACTTCGCTCGCCACGGCGGCGGCTGGTCGCGCGATGGCAAGACCCTGCCGGGTGCGCTCGACATCGAGTGGAACCCCTACCGCGGCGGGACGTGCTACGGACGGTCGAGATCCGGCATGGCGGCATGGATCCACGCGTTCAGCACCGCGTACCACGCACGCACCTCGCGGTACCCGGTCATCTACACCGCGAACAACTGGTGGTCGCGGTGTGTGGGCAGCGCCGGAAACTTCACCTCGACCAGCCCGTTGTGGGTGGCCCGCTACAGCACGTCCGCGGGCACGCTGCCGCACGCATGGAGCTACTACACGTTCTGGCAGACCGCCGATTCCGGCAGGTTCCCCGGCGACCAGGACCGTTTCAACGGTGCGTACAGCCAGTTGCGACGGATCGCCAACGGCTGAGCCGCACGCTCAGGCGAGTCACTCGAGCGAGCTGGGATCGGACGGGACGTCGACGGCGTGCTCGCGAAGCGCCGCGATCGGGATGACCTCGAGCACGTCCGCATTGGTCGATGCGAGGACGACCGGTGCGGCGACGCCGTCGTTGTAGGCACGGGCCCAGTTCATCGCGGTGACGCACCAGCGATCACCCGGGACGAGGCCTGGGAAACCGAACTGCGGCGCCGGGCTCGACAGGTCGTTGCCGATGCCGCGCTGGTGGTCGAGGAACTCGGCGGTCACCACCGCGCAGATCGTGTGATTGCCGACGTCCTCCGGACCGGCTGTGCAACACCCGTCCCGATAGAAGCCGGTGAGGGGATCGGTGCCGCACGGTTCGAGTTCGCCGCCGAGGACGTTGCGCTGCGTCACGATGCCAGCATCGCGCATCGGGCCTCATCCACGGCGCCGGCGGGCGGCTTCCAGGTGCCGTTCGACCGAGGTCGGCGTGAGAAAGAGTTTTTGACCCACCTCGTGCACGCTCGCGCCGGCCTCGATCAGCTGCAGCACGGTGCGTTCCATACCGGTCAGGTGGGGCGCGGTACAGCGCGCCAGCAGGGTCAGCCGCACGCCGATCATGGAGCGGAAATACCTCTCAGGACTAGCGTCGTTCGGATGCAGATCGGCGTCGTCTTCCCGCAGACCGAGATCGGTGGCGATGTCGCGGCGGTGCGGCATTACGCCCAGGCCGTCGAACAGCTGGGCTACCAGCACGTCCTGGCCTATGACCATGTGCTCGGCGCGGACCCGTCCGTCCACGCGCCGTGGACCGGACCGTACGACATGCACACGACGTTCCACGAACCATTGGTGCTGTTCGGATTCCTCGCCGGGATCACGTCGCTGGAACTGGTGACGGGCGTGATCATCCTGCCGCAGCGCCAGACCGCGCTGGTCGCCAAGCAGGCGGCCGAGGTCGATCTGCTCACCGGTGGCCGGTTCCGGCTGGGCATCGGGGTCGGGTGGAACCGCGTCGAGTACGACGGACTGGGTCAGGACTTCACCACCCGCGGCCGGCGCAGCGGCGAGCAGGTGGAACTCATGCGGCGGCTGTGGACCGAGCAGACGGTCACCGCGGCCGTCGACGGCGAGCGGATCACCGGCGCTGGCCTTGCCCCACTGCCTGTGCAGCGACCGATCCCGGTGTGGTTCGGCGCGTCGTCGCCGCCGGCGTACCGCCGCGCCGGACGACTTGGTGACGGATGGCTCCCGCAGGTGCAGCCCGGTCCGAAGCTCGACGAGGCGCGAACGATTGTCGAGCAGGCTGCCCGCGACGCAGGCCGCGATCCGTCCGCATTGGGGATGGAGGGACGCGCGAACTGGAAGGGCGGCGTCGACGAGGTCGCGGTGCGGGTCGAGCAGTGGCGGGCGACCGGGGCATCGCACGTCTCGATCAACACGATGAAGGCGGGCTTCGGCTCGATCGACGAGCACGTAGCCGCTTTGGAGTCGCTGGCCGGTGCGGTCGATCTCTCGAACTAGCTAGGCAGTCACGAGGGCGGAATAGCGCTCGAGGTACAGCGGCCAGCCCTGGTCGCCGTCGACGCCGTCGCGCACGCCCTCCCAGCCAGGGCCGTGCCGTTCGAGATTGCGATGCTCGAGCGTCACGCGGGTCTGCTGCGGCGCCTCGGCGGCGAACTGCACTTCCACCTCGCTGACGCGATCGGGATCGGTCTCGAGTTGCCAGGTAGGACCGATGTTCCAGCTGAACACCAGCCGGTGCGGCGGATCGAAGGCGAGGATGCGAGCCCACCGGCACTCACTGCCGTCGGTCCCGCGGTCGATGATCCAGCCGCCCACTCGCGGCTCGAGCACTGTCTCGGCGATCGGAGCCGCGAGAAGGTTGTGCTCGGGCGGCTTGAAGTCGCCGAGTCGTTCGGTGAAGGCCGCGAAAGCATTGTCGACAGCTACGGGCACGCTGATCGATCGACGAACAGCGGTTTCGGCCGCATTGCTCATGTCGTCCCCTCTTTCTTGGGTTTGTGGGACGTCTCGCCGCGGACGACGTCCTCATAGCCGGCCAGCGCGCGCCGCCAAAATGTGTCCAACTGGTCCTTGAAGGCCGCCACGGCGATCGGATCGAGCCGGTACATGCGACGCGTGCCGACGACCTCGTCGTGCACCAGGCCGGCGTCCTTGAGCACCCGCAGGTGCTGCGATACGGCGGGTCGGCTGATCGGTAGCTCATCGGCAAGGTCGACGACCGCCCGCGGCCCGTCGGCCAGCAGCGACACGATCTCGCGCCGCGATCGGTCGCCGAGCAGCTCCCACGCCGCCTCCGCCGAATGGTTAGTCACCACGAACCGTAAGTTGCCACTTACCGTTGCCCGTGTCAATACCTTGATGCGCGTTCCGCGGAACGCGGGTGCGGGTTAGGCGGGCTGCTCGTCGGGGCGCCAGGGCCCGAGCAGCGCACGCTCGACGGTGGCGTCGAGTTCGCGGTCGGCGCGGCGTTCGGGTGAGGACCCGGCCGCGGGTCGGGTGCTGGTGCAAGTATCAGTGTCGATGCGCTCATCGTTCGAACGTATGCACGACCTCTGGCATTTTCTGCGCGTCGGGCTGATACCGCTGAACCGCGTTCCAACGCGGTCTTCCGAAAACCGAAGGCTTTCGCGGAAGCTTTCGGCGCGCAATCATGAGTCATGGCAGAGGTGAGCGCATTTCCCGCCCGGGGCGGGGTCCTCTTCGACACGAGGGACGACGGTCGTGCACTACGGGTGAGCTGGCACCCGGGCGACCGGCTGGTCGTGCTCAGCATGTGGCGCGCGGACCGCTGCGTCGCGACCTGCCACCTCGCGCCATCGGACGCCGCCGCGCTCGTCGTGCAGTTGGCGTCGGGACTCGCCGCACTTCCCGCCGCGTCATGGACGCAGCCGACGCTCACGGGCTGACCGGAAGAGAGATCGCGCTGACCGCCAAGAGTGCCGCTACCGTGACCGCATGACGGCACCTGTTCCCATGGAGTGGTTGCTCGACTCCGATCCGGCGATCCGCTGGTAGGTCATGCGCGACCTCACCGATGCGCCGCCCGACGCGGTGGCCGCCGAGCGTGCCCGCGTCACCACCGACGGCTTCGGCGCCCGACTACTCGCCGTCCGCGATCCGGACGGGCAGTGGATGGGCGGCGCGTGCTTCCCGGGCCGCGGCGTACCACCGACCGACGGCAGCCAGCCCTGGACGTCGACGCTGCCCGCGATGATGGAGCTCTACGACTTCGGGCTCGACCCGTCCACCGAGACCGCCCGCGCCATGACCGCTCTGGTCGCGAAGAACTGCCGGTGGGAGTACAACAACGAACCGTTCTTCGACGGCGAGGTCGAGGCGTGCATCAACGGTCGCACGGTGACCCTCGGTGCGTACTTCGGTGCCGATGTGGAGGGCATCGTCAGGCGATTGGTCGAAGACGATCAACTCGACGACGGCGGCTGGAACTGCTGGACCGAGGACGGCGCGACCGTGTCCTCGTTCGCCTCGACCATCTGCGTGCTCGAAGGCCTGCTCGAGTACGAGCGGGCGACAGGCGGGTCCGACCAGGTGCGCACGGCCCGGAGGCGTGGCGAGGAGTACCTGCTCGAACGCTCGCTGTTCCGCCGCAGGAGCACCGGCGAGGTGGTGGACGACGCCTGGTTGCAGTTCTCCTTCCCCACCCGCTGGCACTACGACGTGCTTCGTGCGCTGGAGTACTTCCGCACGGCCGACGTCCGCGATCCCCGCCTCGGCGAATCGATCGAGCTCGTCCGCTCGAAGCAGCAGGACGACGCCACGTGGCTGCTCGAGAACACCCACCCCGGCGAGGTGGTGTTCCAGCTCGAGGACGGCGACGGACGACCCAGCCGGTGGAACACCCTGCGCGCATCCCGCGTGCTGAAGTGGTGGCAGTAGCTACGGCGCGTCCCGGCCCTATTTCGGATCTCGAAAGCGGCTTCTACTTCGACTGAAAGCAGCGATCGTCAACGCCGGCGGACGCCTTGCGCGAGCTCCTCGGTCAGGGCGCGAACGGCCGTCACGCCGGCCGCGTCGGGCGAGTCGAGCAGGCACCGCACCAGCGCCGAACCGACGATCACGCCGTCCGCGAACGCCCCGAGTTGCGCGGCCTGGGCGCCGGTCGACACCCCGAGTCCGACGCAGACCGGAATGTCGGGTGCCAACGCGCGCACCCGTGACACGAGCGTCGCCGCAGCGTTGCCGACCGAGGTGCGGGCGCCGGTAACGCCCATCACGGCAGCGGCGTATACGAAGCCACGTGAGGCAGCCGTGGTCGACACGATCCGCGCGTCGGTCGACGACGGGGCCACGAGGAAGATCCGGTCGAGGCCGGTCGCGTCGGTCGCCTCGATCCACTCGGCGGCTTCGTCCGGAATCAGATCGGGTGTGATCGCGCCCGAGCCGCCGGCCGCAGCCAACTCCGTCGCGAATGCAGACACGCCGAAGCGTTCGACCTGGTTCCAGTAGCCCATCGTCACTGCGGCCGCGCCCGCATGGGCAACCGCACGCACCGCGGCCAGCGCGTCGCGAACGCCGACGCCCGCCTGCACGGCGGGTTCGGTCGCGCGCTGGATCGTCGGTCCGTCCATCACCGGGTCGCTGTACGGGATGCCGACCTCGACGATGTCGCATCCACCGTCGACCAGTGCGCGCATGGCGTCGATCGACACGTCAACGGACGGATAACCGACCGGTAGGTATCCGATCAGTGCCGCCCGATTGTCTGCCCGGCACTTCGCCAATACATCGGAGAGGGTTGCCGTCATGCGACTGTCTCCGGGTTGTGCTCGGCGGCGGGTTCGTCGAGTTCGTTCTGCAGATTCATGCCGAAATAGCGCGTCGCCGTCTCGACGTCCTTGTCGCCGCGGCCGGACAGGTTCACCAGGATGATCGCGTCGGGACCCAGTTCGTGTCCCAGACCGATCGCGCCCGCGAGCGCGTGGGCCGACTCGATGGCCGGGATGATCCCTTCGGTCCGCGACAGCAGGGCGAACGCGTCCATGGCCTGCTCGTCGGTGATCGGCCGGTATTCCGCGCGTCCGACGTCGTGCAGGTACGAGTGCTCCGGGCCGACGCCCGGGTAGTCCAGGCCCGCCGAGATCGAATGCGATTCGATCGTCTGCCCGTTCTCGTCCTGCAGCAGGTAGGAACGCGCGCCGTGCAGCACACCCGGCGTACCGCCGGTGATCGATGCGGCGTGCCGCCCGGTGGCCAGGCCGTCCCCGCCGGCTTCGAAACCGACCAGGCGTACCGACTCGTCCGGCACGAACGCGGTGAAGATCCCGATCGCGTTCGAGCCGCCGCCGACGCACGCCACCACGGCGTCGGGCAGTCGGCCGCAGCGCTCGAGCACCTGGCCACGCGCCTCGTCGCCGATGACGCGCTGGTACTCGCGCACCATCAGCGGGAACGGGTGCGGACCGGCGACCGTGCCGAACACGTAGTTGGTCGTCTCGACGTTCGTGACCCAGTCGCGCATCGCTTCGTTGATCGCGTCCTTGAGCGTGCGCGAACCGGTGGTGACCGGCACGACCTCGGCGCCGAGCAGCCGCATCCGGGCGACGTTGAGCGCCTGGCGCCGAGTGTCCTCCTCGCCCATGTAGACGACGCACTCGAGACCGAGCAGCGCAGCCGCGGTGGCGGTCGCGACGCCGTGCTGGCCGGCGCCCGTCTCGGCGATGACCCGCTTCTTGCCGATGTGCCGGGTCAGCAGAGCCTGGCCCAGCACATTGTTGATCTTGTGCGAGCCGGTGTGGTTGAGGTCCTCGCGTTTGAGGATGACCCGCGCTCCGCCGGCCCGCTCCGAGAACTTGGGAACGTCGGTGATCGGCGAGGGGCGTCCGGTGTAGTCACGCTGCAGCGCCTGCAGTTCGGCGCGGAAGGCGGGATCGGTCTGCGTCTCGTGGAACGCGGCGGTCAGCTCGTCGATCGCGGCGATGAGGGCCTCGGGCACGAAACGGCCGCCGTAGCGACCGAAATGGCCCGTGGCGTCAGGGACGACGGTGTGCGTCATGAGGGAACTCCGAGCGGATGGGACGGGACGAACGGGCGACGGAGCGTCACGCCCGCCATCGCCCGCGCTGCATCCCACGCATGCGAGGCAGTCTAACCGAGCTGCCGCGGCGTTACCGTTGTCTACGTGGATCAGCCCTACGAGCCGCCGGCACCGTTCGCGCCGCCCGCGCAGCGAACCCCGCCGCTGAACGAGGTGCTCGCGACCGGCCGGTCCACCTACCCGGTTCCGCCGATGGCGCCGCCGGTTCAGTACCCGCCACCGCCGATGGTGTGGCAGCCCGGTTCGGGGTGGGCGCCGTACCCGGCCGGTCCACAGCCGACCGCGCGACGCCGCACCATCGCGGTCGTGAGCGCGGTTGCCGTCGCCCTGCTCGCGATCGTCACGACGTTGGTGATCAGTGCAGCGGGCCCGTCACGGCACACGCTCAGCCTGCCCGAGACCGCGGGCGACTACGTGAAGCTGTCGACGGTCAGCGGCAGCCACATCACCACCATCTTCGGCAGCAACGGCACCTTCGGCTCTATCCCGACCACTGATCTGACCAGGGCGAGGGTCGGTGTCTATGCCCGCGGCTCGCAGAGCGCCCCGAGCGCCTTGTTCGTCGGGTTCAGCGGCAGTGAGAGCCCGACCATCGGGCAGCAGCTGCGCAGCGAGAGCTCGGGTCAGGTGACGGCGGAGGTGCTCGCCGGTGCGGGTGCGGCGCTGACACCGCTGACTGTCGACGCAGGGCCGCTGGGCGGATCGCTGCGGTGCAGCAGCGTGCAGGTCAACGGACTCAGCGCCACCGTCGGCGTATGGGCAGACGGCGACACTCTCGGCGTGGTGCTGCTGTTCGACCCCGTCGTGCGTCCGTCACTCGAACAGACCGGCGACGTGACCCGCGACTTCCGGGCGCAGGCGGAACACTAGCCGGTGACGATCGCGCACTCGAAGCTCTTCGACGACGGGATGTAGGCCCAGCCGACCTGCACCGCCTTGAGGTTGCTGTCGAGCAGGAATGCGCTGCCGTCGCCCGAATTGGCGATCTTGCTGATGACTTGTTCGCCATTGCGCGGCACCGGTTCCCAGAAGAAGCCGCTGGGACAGGTGTCCCCGCTACTGACCGCGCAGGTGCGCGCTGCCTGGGTGACGGTGCCCCGGACGGCCGGCATCCCATGCGCGGACCGGTAGCTGTTGAGCGCCTGCACGACGTTGCCGACGTCGTCGGGCAGGTCGCACGGCGCGCTCGTCGGGCATGACACCGGACCCGACCGCGGGCTGCTCGACGGCTGCTTCGTCGGGTGGCTGCTGTGCGCCTTGGTGGGCTTGCCGGACGAGCGGTGGCTCGGCTGGTGGCTGGGCGGGTTGCCTCCGGTCGCCACGACGTTCGGGCCGGTGCCGTGCGCGATCGGGGTCGAGGCCGGGGTGCCGCCGCCGCTCGACCCGAGGACGGCAACCATGATGCCGACGACGACCAGGGCAGCGATCGCGAGCACGCCGAGCGCGATGGCCGCGCGTTGCCGCTCACCGGTCCGGACGGTCGGGATCGGTTGGGTGTCCGGGTCGCGGTCTCGCCGTAGTTGGTCCCCCGGTTCCTTCATGGTCACGGCGTCAGATGGCGCGGCGCGGTGTCGCCGGATGTGCTCCGGCGGTCACGAGTTCCGCGACCGCATGCCGCGGGTCTGTGGTGGTCACCAGGTTCTCGCCCACCAGCACAGCATCCGCACCGGCTGCTGCGTACTCGATGAGGTCGAGCGGTCCGCGCACCCCGGACTCGGCGATCTTCACTACGTCGCTGGGCAAACCGGGCGCGATGCGTTCGAAGGTCGAACGGTCGACCTCCAGGGTCTTCAGGTTGCGCGCGTTCACGCCGATCACCATGGCGCCGGCGTCGATGGCGCGTGACGCTTCCTCTTCGGTGTGGACCTCGACCAGCGCGGTCATGCCGAGCGATTCGACACGCTCGCGCAGCCCGATGAGCACGTTCTGCGGCAGCGCCGCGACGATGAGCAGGATGACGTCCGCGCCGTGCGCGCGTGCCTCGTGCACCTGGTAGGACCCCACGACGAAGTCCTTGCGCAGCACGGGCACCTGCACCCGGGCGCGCACCGCTTCCAGGTCGTCGAGCGAACCGCCGAACCGGCGCTGCTCGGTCAGCACGCTGATCATGCGGGCGCCGCCCGCCTCGTACTCGACCGCGAGGGCGGCGGGATCGTTGATGGTGGCCAACGGCCCGGCGGACGGGCTGCGGCGCTTGACCTCGGCGATGACGCCGACACCCGGCGCGCGGAGCGCAGCCAGGCCGTCCAGGGCAGGAGGTGCTGCCGCGGCGCGGGCCTTGACCTCGTCGAGCGGGATCAGCGCCTCACGTGCTGCGACGTCCTCCCGGACGCCGGCGACGATGTCACTGAGAACGTCGTCGCCCGGAACGTCGCCCACGATTCCAACCCCCCGCGGCATCTGGTGCATTCGTTCGGATGAGCGTAACTGGCGTAGTTCAGTGCGCGTCCCGCGGGTCGCGCGCCGTGGGGTCGTCGCCGCTTTCCAGCGCCGCCCACAAGGACGCGTCCGCGCGGGCCTTGGCCTGCTCCGGATCGACGGATTGGCGCTCGTAGCGCGACGACATCCCGGCCCAGTGGCCGCCGCGCAGCGCGATTGCCGCACCCGCGGCGACGACGAGCACCGCAGCGACCAGCGAGAGCGCGGGCCAGACCGGATGGGTGGTGATCTGCGGCGGACCGACCACCTGCGGATGCTTCGCGCTCACCAGCGCGCGCGCCCGCGCGTCGCTCACGGCCGCGAACGCCATGCTCGTGCGCCAGACGAGCGCGGCCCCGGCCAGTGCGACCAGCGCGCCGACCACGCGGCGCACCGTCGACTTCGTCGCGATCACCGCCACCACGCCGGCCAGCGCGACCAGGGCGAGCGCGGTGATCGCGCCGTCGACGGTGCGTCCGGTCAGCTCGAGCACGTCCGTCCCGAACGGGCGAGGACGCACGGTGGTGACCGTCTGCCAATCGCGCGTCGCGATCAACAACAGCGCGGCGGCACCGATGATCTGCGCGCCGAGCGCTGCCCCGAATGCCTTCATCGCCGCACCGGCCGCAGAGTTTCCGCGGTCGCAATCGCCTGCAGCACGGCACGCGCCTTGTTGCGGGTCTCGAGCTCTTCCAGACGGGGAACGCTGTCGGCGACGATGCCCGCCGAGGCCTGTACGTACGCAATACCGTCCCGCATCACCGCGGTACGAATCGCGATCGCGACGTCCAGGTCACCGGCGGCGTCGAGGTAGCCGACCGCTCCCCCGTACACGCCCCGGCGCACCGGCTCGAACTCGTCGATCAGCTCCATCGCCCGCACCTTCGGCGCGCCGGTCAACGTGCCCGCGGGGAAGCTCGCCTTGAGCACGTCGAAGGCATCCATGCCGTCGGCCACGACGGATTCGACCGTCGACACGATGTGCCAGACATGGCTGTAGCGCTCGACCGCGCCGAACTCGACCACCCGAACGCTGCCCGGCGCGGACACCCGGCCGAGGTCGTTGCGGGCCAGGTCGACGAGCATGACGTGCTCGGCCTGCTCCTTCGGGTCGTTGACCAGTTCCGCGGCCAGCGCCGCGTCGCGCTCGGCGGTCGCGCCGCGTTTGCGGGTACCGGCGATCGGATGCAGCACCGCCTTGCCGGCCGACACGGTCACCAGTGCTTCGGGGCTGCAGCCGACCACGTCGACCTCGGAAGTGCGCAGGAAGTACATGTACGGCGACGGATTGAGCGTGCGCAGTACGCGGTACACGTCGAGCGGGTCGGCGCTGGTCTCGACGCCGAAGCGCTGCCCGACCTGGATCTGGAACACCTCACCGGCGCGGATCGCCTCGAGCGCCAACTCGACCACAGGCTGGTACTGCCCCTCGGGGGTGCGCGACACCGCGTCCTTGGGCGGCGCGATGCCGACCGTCGCGACGGTGGATTCCGCGGGCGTGTCGAGCGCGGCCTGCATCGCGTCGAGCCGCTGCTGCGCGTCGGCGTAGGCGGCGTCGAGTTCGGCGGCGCTCATCGACGGATGCAGGATCGCGTTGGCGATCAGCAACACGGTGCACTCGAAGTGATCGACCGCGGCGAGGTCGGTGACCAACAGCATGGTGAGCTCGGGCAGGCCGAGATCGTCGACCGCCTTGTCGGGCAGCCGCTCGATGCGCCGCACCACGTCGTAGGCCAGGTAACCGACGAACCCGCCGGTCAGCGGCGGCAGCCCGGGCAGGCGCGGACCCTTGAGTGCCCGCCAGGCCGCGCCGAGCACCTCGAGCGGGTCGCCGTCGGAGGGCACGCCGGCGGGCACCTCGCCCGTCCACACCGCCTGGCCGTCCGCGACCGACAGCGAGGCGATCGCGTCGACGCCGACGAACGACCATCGGGAGAACGACGCGCCGACCTCGGCCGATTCGAGCAGGAACGTGCCAGGACGTCCGGCGGCGAGCTTGCGGTACACGCCGACCGGCGTCTCGGCGTCGGCGAACAGGGTGCGCGTGATCGGGACGAGCCGGTGCGTCTTCTTGAGCTCGTCGAGGTCGGCGCGGCTGATCACAAGATCACGTCCGCGTCGAAGCAGGTGCGGTCGCCGGTGTGGCAGGCAGCGCCGATCTGGTCGACCTTGACGAGCACCGCGTCGGCGTCGCAGTCGAGCGCGACCGACTTGACGTGCTGGGCGTGCCCGGACGTCTCGCCCTTGACCCAGTACTCCCGCCGCGACCGTGACCAGTAGGTCGCCCGCCCCGTGGTCAACGTGCGGTGCAGCGCTTCGTCGTCCATCCAGCCGACCATGAGGACCTCGCCGGTGTCGTACTGCTGTACGACGGCGGCGACGAGTCCGGCGGGGTCGCGCTTGAGGCGCGCGGCGATGGCTGGGTCGAGCGGCACCCCTCGATTGTGCCGAACCAGCTCAACCGGAGACCGCGGGGAGCGTGATCGTAACCGTGGACCCGTGCTCCACCGAGCTCTCGAAGCGGACGGTGCCGCCGTTGGCGGCCACGATCGACGCGACGATGGCCAGGCCCAGTCCGGATCCGCCGCGGGCACGCGAACGGGCCTTGTCCGCGCGCCAGAATCGCTCGAAGACGTGTGCTGCTTCCTCTGGTGGCAGGCCCGGGCCGCCGTCGATGACCTGGATGACGACGTCGGTCCCGTGCTCGGCGCCGCGGAGCAGGATCGGACGCTCCGCCGCGGTGTGGACGGCAGCGTTCGTGACGAGATTGCGCACCGCCCGCAGCAGTTGGTCGCGGTCACCGACGACGTGAACGCCTGGCACGGTCTCCGCGTCGACGTGCCGCTCGGGGAACGCGACGCGGGTGTCGCTGACGACGTCGTCGATCAGCTCGCCGACGTCGATCAGCTCGCGGATCGGCGCGCCGCCCTGGTCGCCGCGGGCGAGGGTGAGCAGGTCCTCGACGAGGCGCGACATGCGGGTGCCTTCGGATTCGATGCGGGCCAGGTTGTCCTCCGCGCTCTCCCCCGCGGCGCGCTGCATGCGGGCCAGTTCGGCGTACCCGCGAATGGAGGTCAGCGGGGTCCGCAACTCGTGCGAGGCGTCGGCGAGGAACTGGCGCAGCCGGGCTTCACTCTCCAGGCGCGCCGCGAACTGGGTTTCGACGGTCGCGAGCAGCGTGTTCATCGACTCGGCGAGTTGGCCGACCTCTGTGGTGTCGTCCTCGACCTCGACCCGCCGGTCGAGGCCGGCGCCGGTCGGTGACAGCTCCGCGGCGACCTCGTTCGCCGTAGTTGTCACCTGGCGCAGCCGGCGCAGGCTGAACCGGACGCCCAGGGAGGTGGCGAGCAGCGCCACCAGCACCGCCGCCCCGCCGATGACCAGCTCCAGCGTCACCAGCTGGCCGAGGGTGCGCTTCTCCTCGGCCGTGGACAGGCCGATCACCGCGACCGCCGGCTGCTCGATGCTTCCGGAGGTGAGCGTGCCGTGCAGCGTGGTGACGCGCAGCTGGATGCCGTCCGTCGTCGTGATCGTGGCCAGATCAGGTGTACTGCTATCGGCAAGGGCCTGCCGGTCAGCGGGAGTGAGCCTCATGCGCTCAGCTACCGGGGTGTCGGGGTATGTGAGCAACCCTCCGCCGGGCGTGAGTGCGACCGCCCATACGTCTTGTGGCACGTGAAGCCCGGGATCGTGCATGTGGGAAGCGAAGAAGAGGTTGTTGACCTGCGCGCTGTTCGTCGTGGCCAGCAGCTGCTGGTCGAGGCGTTGCTCCAGGAAGTAGCGAAGCGCGAAGTAGGTGCCTCCACCGATCAGACAGACGAGCACGATGACAAGCGCGACCACACCCGTCACCAGCCGTGCGGTCAGACTCCGCGGCCCGAGCCTCTGCCGCCCCCAGCGCCGACGGTTCGTCCCGGCCGGTACCAGACCGGCCGCGGTCACGGTGGGTTCACCCGCGCGGCGCCTTGATGACGTAGCCCGCACCGCGAATCGTGTGAATGAGCTTCGGCTCGGCCGAATCGACCTTCTTGCGCAGGTAGCCGATGTAGAGCTCGACGATGTTGGACTGGCCCTGGAAGTCGTACTTCCACACCCGGTCGAGGATCTGGGTCTTGGACAGCACCACCCGCTCGTTGCGCATGAGGTAGCGCAGCAGCTCGAACTCGGTGGCGGTGAGGTGGACCTCGACGCCGGCGCGGGTGACCTCGTGGCTGTTCTCGTCCAGCTCCAGGTCGGCCACACGCAGCACGCCCTCGCGGTTGTCGTCCGGCACGGAACGCCGCAGTACGGCATGCACGCGGGCGAGCAGCTCCTCGATGCTGAACGGCTTGACGACGTAGTCGTCGGCGCCGGCGCGCAGGCCGACGATCCGGTCGCTCGCGGCGTCGCGCGCGGTCAGGAAGATCACCGGAACCTGCGAACCGGCCGCGCGCAGCTTGGCCAGCAGGCCGAACCCGTCCAGACCCGGCATCATGACGTCGAGGACGACGAGGTCGGGATCGTGCTCGACCACGGC
>DASXJR010000095.1:0-43465 GCA_036497285.1 Jatrophihabitans sp. | reverse complement strand
GTGCGCGAGCAGGGCACCAAGTTGTTGGGACAGGTCGTGCGGCACCGCCAGCGCGGCGCGGACCTGATCTACGAGGCGTTCTCGACCGACATCGGCGGCGGCGACTGACCCAGCACGCCTCGCCAGGCTTGGCCCGCCAGCAGGGCGACACGCCGACGGCGGCCCTGCTGGGGGGCCAACCGGGCCGGGTTATTCGGCGAGTTCCTCGTTGAGGTCGATGTGATGCTGGTGAACCCGGTCCGGGTGCAGGAACACGAACCGCTTGTAGGCCCAGAACCGGAACAGCGTGCCGATCCCGATCGTGGCCACGTTGACCATGAATACCGTCACGCTGTCGTGCGCATAGTGCAGCGGGTACACGAACACTGCAATGCAGGCGGTCGAGAACGCCAGCGTGATCAGGTTGATGCCGAAGAAGAACGCCGTCTCCCGGGCGATGCTCGTGCGGGCCCGGTGCGAGAACGACAGGTAGCGGTTGCCGATGTAGGCGAACGTGGTCGACAGTGTCGTCGAGATGATTTTCGCCTTGACCGCGCCGTGCGGGGCCAGCCAGGTGAACACGCCGAGGTCGATCGCGAGCGCCACGATCCCGATCACGCCGAACGCGCTGATCTCTTTCAGCAGGATCCGCCACGAGTTGCGCAGATATTCGCGCAGCCGTTCAGTCATCGACTGGCTGCTCTCGGTGGCGGTCATCCCACCGGATGTTACTGGGGTCAAACACAAACCCCGCTGATCTCTAAGCTGTTTGCCCGTGGACGCTCGTACCGGATTGCCCGTGGTCGGCATGGTCGGCGCCGGGCAGCTGGCGCGCATGACCCACCAGGCGGCGATCGCGCTCGGCCAGTCGCTGCGGATTCTGGCCGATTCCGCTGATGACGGGGCCGCGCGGGTGGCCAACGACGTGGTGGTCGGCAACTACCGGAGCCTGGACGATTTGCGGCGGTTCGCCGCCGGCTGTGACGTCGTGACCTGGGACCACGAGCACGTGCCGAACGAGCACATCGCCGCGCTGGCGGCCGACGGTGTGAAGGTGCATCCCGGCGCCGACGCGCTGCGCTACGCCCAGGACAAGGCGCAGATGCGCGCCCGGCTGACCGAGCTGGGCATCGCGTGTCCGCGTTGGCGGCGCATCGACTCGACGCAGGACCTCGACGAGTTCGCCGGGCTGGTGGGCTGGCCGCTCGTGCTCAAGGCCGCCCGCGGTGGCTACGACGGCAAGGGCGTCTGGGTCGTCGGCAACGCGCTGGAGGCCGCTGAGGTGCTCGCGTCGGACACGCCGCTGATCGCCGAGGAGAAGGTTCCCATCGCGCGCGAGCTCGCGGCCGATGTGGCCCGCTCACCGTGGGGCCAGGGCGCCGTCTGGCCGGTCGTCGAGACGGTGCAGCAGGACGGCATCTGCGTGCAGGTCATCGCCCCGGCGCCGGATCTGAGCGACGAACGTGCCGACGAGGCGCAACGGCTGGCACTGCGCATCGCCGCCGAGCTCGGCGTCACCGGGATGCTCGCCGTCGAGCTGTTCGAGACCACGGACGGACGGCTGCTGGTCAACGAACTCGCGATGCGCCCGCACAACTCGGCGCACTGGACGATCGAGGGCGCCCGCACGTCCCAGTTCGAGCAGCACCTGCGCGCAGTGCTCGACTACCCGCTCGGGGCGACGACGCTCACCGCCCCGGTCGTGGTCATGGCCAACCTGCTCGGCGGCCCGGACGACGTGGAGCCGAAGGCCATCGACGAGCGGATGCACCACTGCATGGCGCGCTGGCCCGACGTCAAGATCCATCTGTACGGCAAGGGTTTCCGTCCCGGCCGCAAGGTGGGCCACGTGACCGCGCTGGGCACCGACCTGGCCGAGGTGCGCGCCCGCGCCGCTGCCGCCGCCGACTATCTCGCGAACGGAGACGCACATGCCTGAGGTCGGGATCATCATGGGCAGCGACTCCGACTGGCCGACGATGAAACCTGCTGCGGACGAACTGCGCGGGCTCGGCGTCGAGTGCGAGGTGCACGTCGTCTCGGCGCACCGCATGCCGGTGGAGATGGCCAAGTACGCGACCGACGCGGCCGGGCGCGGGCTGAAGGTGATCATCGCCGGAGCCGGGGGAGCGGCCCACCTGCCCGGCATGGTCGCCTCGATGACCACGCTGCCCGTGATCGGCGTGCCCGTCCCGCTCAAGTACCTCGACGGCATGGACTCCCTGCTGTCGATCGTCCAGATGCCCGGCGGGATCCCGGTGGCGACGGTCGGGATCGGCAACGCGCGCAACGCCGGCCTGCTCGCAGCGCGCGTCCTCGGCGCGTCCGACCCGGCGGTTGCCGAGCGGCTCGCCGCCTACCAGCGCGACCTGCGCGACCTGGCGATGTCGAAGGACGAGGCGCTACAGCAGGAGCTCTGATCCGGGCAGATCTCCGGGACGACCCCGAGGTCCGTCCTCACCGGTGATCCGTACGCTGGCGAAATGAGGCGGGCCGAGCTGTTGAGTCGCCTGCGTACCCGCAAGGTCTTGATCCCGCTCGTCCTCGTCGTCGCGTTGATCGCGATCGGCGTCGTCGTGGCCGTCACCAGCTCGTCCAACGGCTATCGCACGGTGTCGAAGATGATCACCGGCACGCCGGAGCCGGACGGGACGGCCGTCCGGATCGACACGACGCTGTACCTGCCCGACACCACGCCGGCCCCGGCGGTGCTGCTGGCACAGGGCTTCGGCGGCGACAAGAGCGGACTGGCAGGCACCGCGCGGACGCTGGCCGAGCACGGCTACGTCGCGCTCGCCTACACCGCGCGCGGCTTCGGTGACTCCGGCGGGCTGATCCACTTCGACGCGCCGGACTACGAGGTGCACGACGCGAAGTTGCTCGTCGACTACCTGTCGACACTGCCGCAGGTGGACAAGAGCAAGATCGCTGTCGCCGGCAGTTCGTACGGCGGCGGGCTGGCGCTGCTGCTCGCGGGCTACGACTCGCGGATCAAGGCAGTCGCCGCCGACATCACCTGGAACGATCTTTCCCACGCGCTGTTCCCGAACGCCGTCGGCGAGGACCCGGGCGTGTTCAAGAAGCTGTGGGCGGGCACGTTGTTCGGCAACGCGTTCAGTTCCCAGCTCGGCGCCGCCCTCGATGCAGTCGGTTCGGACGCGCCGCCGCCGGGAACTCCCAGGGGGACGGTGTCGTGCGGTCGGTTCGCCCCGGACGTGTGCGCCGCGTATCAGAACGCGGCGAGTACGGGCACGCCGAATGCGGCGATGCGCGCGCTCATGCGCCAGGCCAGCCCGGCGTCGATCCTCGACAAGATCAAGGCACCGACGCTGCTCACGCAGGGCGAGGAGGACTCGCTGTTCCCGCTCAGCGAGGCCGACGCCAACGCCCGTGGCATCGGGGCCACCGGCACGCCGGTCAAGGTCGTCTGGCGCCCGGGCGGGCACGACGACTCGTCCGAGGGCGGCTACGTCGCCACCTCGGCGATGCTGGGCTGGTTCGGCTCGGTGTTCGGTGACGGCGTCAGCGGCACGCAGCCGTTCGAGTTCTCCGAGCAGGGCGCGCAGCTCTCGTCCGACAGTGGCCGGTTGCGGCAGCAGGTGCGCCAGGCCCCCGGCTACCCCGGCATCGGTGGCACACCTGCGCAGACCCGCGCGATAACGCTGTCGGGCCCACCGCAACAGGTGGGCGCGCCTGCCGGCGGAACCCCGGCAGCGATCACGGCCGTGCCGGGATTGAGCGGCATACTCAGTACCTTCGGCGCGATCGACCAGGCCACCGACGCGCTCAGCGCGGTGCCGTCGCAGACCGCGGGCTTCGCTTCGCCGGCGCTGTCCTCGTCGCTGTTGATCGCGGGTTCGTCCACGGTGCAACTGACGGTGAGCGCGAAGTCGACGAGCGACGCGACGCTGTTTCTCGGCCTGCGCGACGTGTCCAGCGACGGCACGGACACGCTGCCCTCGCAGTTGGTCGCACCCGTACACCTCACCGGGCTTACGCCGGGACGCCCCAAGACCGTGACGGTGCACCTGCCGTGGGTCGTGCACACCGTGCCGTCCGGGCATCGGCTCGTGCTCACCGTGGCCACGACCGACTTCGCCTACCAACTGCCGCAGGACCCGCGCACGTACACGATCGGCCTCACTGGCTTCACCGGCGCGCTCACCGTCGCAACCTCGAACGGCTCGGTGCAGACGACCGGCGGGCATCCGGTCGCGTGGCTGGTCGTTGGAGTTGTTGTCGTGCTGCTCGTCGGCCTCGGCGTGGCGTTCGTGATCCGTCGACGCCGCAGCGTGCTGAAGCCACGGGCCGATCTGTCCGACGTCCCGGTCAGCATCGAGTCGCTGATCAAGGAGTACGCCGGCGGCTACCGCGCGGTCGACGACGTGAGCTTCACTGTCGAACGCGGTCAGGTGGTCGGCCTGCTCGGCCCGAACGGCGCCGGCAAGACGACCACGTTGCGTGTGCTCGTCGGGCTTATCACGCCCACCAGCGGGCAGCTGCACGTCTTCGACGAGCCGGTGGTGCCCGGCGCCCCGGTGCTCGCCCGGCTCGGCGCGTTCATCGAGGGCCCGGGGTTCCTGCCGCATCTGTCGGGCCGCGAGAACCTGCGCCTCTACTGGGCCGCCACCGGACGTCCCGATTCCGAAGCCAACTTCGACACAGCGCTCGAGATCGCCGGTCTCGGCGCCTCGATCGACCGCCGGGTGAAGTCCTACAGCCACGGCATGAAGCAACGCCTCGGCATCGCCCAGGCCATGCTCGGCCTGCCCGAGTTGCTGGTGCTGGACGAGCCGACCAACGGCCTCGACCCGCCGCAGATCGCCGAGATGCGGGAGGTGATGAAGCGCTACGCCCAGACCGGGCGGACGGTGGTGGTCTCGAGCCACCTGCTCGCCGAGGTCGAGCAGACCTGCACCCATGTCGTGGTCATGCACAAGGGCAAGGTGATCGCCGCCGGCGCCACCGCGGAGATCGCGGGCGCTGGTGGCCTGCAGCTGTCGGTGTCCGACCCGCAGCGGGCCGCCGACGTGCTCGCGGGCGCCGGAATCACCGCGACCCTCGTGCCGGCCACGCGGGCGCTGGAGGACGTGTTCCTCGGCCTGATCGGGGAGGACCTGAATTGACCGAACGTGAACTGTCGCGGGTCGCCGCCACCCGTCGGGGGGTGCACGACCGGCTGATGGCGCTCGAGCCCGGCCGCCCGCCGACGTTCCGGCCGCGCCGCACGCTGCGGCTCGGTGTCGAGTTCGCGCGCCAGATCAAACGGCGGCGCACCCAGGTGGTGCTGGTTCTGCTGCTCGTCCTGCCGATCATCATCGCGTTGGCGTTCAAGCTCGGCGGCGGCCCGGATGCCCGCGACAACGCCGGCGCGCTCGTGTCGTCGGCTACGACCGGGTCGGCCAACTTCGCGTTGTTCACCGAGTTCGCCTCAGTGGGTTTCCTGCTCGTCGTGGTCGTGGCGCTGTTCTGCGGTGACACGGTCGCCAGCGAGGCGAGCTGGGCGTCGTTGCGGTACCTGCTGGCTCAGCCGGTACCGCGGGCCCGATTGCTGAAACAGAAACTGATCGTGGCCGGCACGATGAGCGTGGCAGCCAACCTGTTGTTGCCCGTGTGGGCCTATGTCGTGGGCGGAGTCTTCTTCGGGTTCGCGCCGGCCAAGTCACCGCTGGGCGGGACGTTCGACACTGCCGACTCGTTGTGGCGGCTGCTCGTCATCGTCGCCTACGTGTGCGGCCAGATGCTCGTGGTGGCCTCGCTCGCGTTCCTGCTCAGTGTCAGCGTCGACAACCCGCTCGGCGCGGTCGGCGGAGCGGTGATGCTCGTCGTGGTGTCGAACATCCTGGACCAGATCACCGCGCTCGACCCGTACCGGCACTACCTACCCACGCACTGGCAGTACTCCTGGACGGACGCGCTGTCCGCCCCGGTGAACTGGGACGACATGCTGCGGGGGACGGGCTGTGCGCTCGTCTACGCGGCGGTGTTCCTCGCCGTCGCGTGGCTGCGCTTCGACCGTAAGGACATCACAAGCTGAGCCCGATCTGATGTCCAGGGATGTCCGGGTCGCACCCGACCGGCTGTTGCGGTGGATCGAGGGATTCGCCGACCGGCACGGATCGTTCACCCCGCGCGTCACGCCGTCGCTCGTCACGCTGGAGGCGACGGACGGGGCGGTGGCCGAGCTCGAGGTGCCGTTCCCGCCGCTGTCCGGGGCTCGGGTCGCCGACCTGCTCGCACACGTCAACCGCCCGCGGCGCATCGGGGTGCTGCTCGTGCGTCGTAGCGGCTACGCCGTCGGCGTGTTCGTGGGTGCGCGGCTCGAGACCTCCAAGGTCGACTCGACCTACGTGCAGGGCACCACCAAGGCGGGCGGCTGGTCGCAGCAGCGCTACGCGCGCCGCCGTGCGAACCAGGCCGGTGCCGCGTTCGCCGAGGCAGCCCAGGTCGCCATGCGGATCCTCGGGTCCGAGCGGCTCGACGCCGTGGTGGCAGGCGGAGACCGCGCCGCCGTGCGCAGCGTGCTCGCCGACCGCAGGCTCGCCCATCTGGAGCCGCTGGTCATGTCGCCCTGGCTGAACGTGAAGGACCCGAAGCTGCGCGTGCTCGCCGCGACCCCTGAGCAGTTCCTGGCCGTCAAGATCACGATCACCGATCCTGGGTGATGTGCCCCACCCGTCCCAGTTTGTCGATGTCGGTCCGTCCGGCGTTATGCATACGGGGTGGTTCTGGTAGTCATGGCTTATGGCCACGCCACTACGTGACCGTCCCGCGTGGGCGGCTCTGACCGAGCATTACGAGCAGATCCGCGGACAGCACCTGCGCGAGCTGTTCGACCTCGACCCGGATCGCGGCGAGCGGCTGTCGCTGGAGGCCGTGGGGATCTTCCTCGACTACTCGAAGAACCGGGTCACGGACGAGACGCTGCGGCTGCTGATCGAATTTGCCGAGCAGTCCGACCTGCGCGGACGCATCGAAGCGATGTTCAGCGGTGAGAAGATCAACGTCACCGAGGACCGCGCGGTATTGCACGTGGCGCTGCGGGCGCCGTCCGGTGAGCGGATCAAGGTCGACGGCATCGACGTCGTTCCCGCCGTGCACGAGGTGCTCGGGCGGATGTCGGAGTTCGCCGACAACGTGCGCTCCGGCCGTTGGCTCGGGCATACCAAGAAGCCGATCCGCAACGTCGTCAACATCGGCATCGGCGGATCGGACCTCGGTCCGGTGATGGCCTACGAGGCGCTCAAGCACTACAGCGACCGCAACCTGACGTTCCGCTTCGTGTCCAATGTCGACGGGACGGACTTTGCCGAGGCCACGCGTGACCTCGACCCGGCCGAGACGCTGTTCATCGTGTCGTCCAAGACGTTCACCACTCTCGAGACGATGACCAACGCGAACACGGCCCGGCAGTGGGTGCTCGATGCGCTCGGTGACAAATCGGCGATCGCGCGGCATTTCGTCGCGGTGTCGACAAACGCCGAAGAGGTCGAGAACTTCGGCATCGACGTCATGAACATGTTCGGCTTCTGGGACTGGGTCGGCGGCCGGTACTCGATGGACTCCGCGATCGGGTTGTCGACGATGCTCGCCGTCGGGCCGAAGCAGTTCCGCGAAATGCTGGCCGGTTTCCACGAGATGGACGAACACTTCCGCACCGCGCCGTTCGAGCAGAACCTGCCGGTGCTGCTGGGGCTGCTCACTGTCTGGTACACCGACTTCTTCGGCAGCCAGACCCAGGCGGTGCTGCCGTACGACCAGTACCTCAAGCGCTTCCCCGCCTACCTGCAGCAGCTGACCATGGAGTCGAACGGCAAGCACGTCACGCTCGACGGCGAGCACGTCGACTACTCGACCGGTCCGGTCTATTGGGGCGAGCCTGGCACGAACGGGCAGCACAGCTTCTACCAGCTGATTCATCAGGGCACCGAGTTGATCCCGTGTGACTTCATCGGCTTCACGCAGACGCTCAACCCGTTGGGTGATCACCACGATCTGCTCACCGCGAACGTGTTCGCTCAGACTGAGGCGCTCGCGTTCGGCAAGACCGCAGAGCAGGTCAAGGCGGAAGGCACCGCGGACTGGCTGGTGCCGCATCGCGTGTTCGAAGGCAACCGTCCGTCCAACACGTTGCTGCTCGGCGAGCTCACGCCGCGTGCGCTCGGTGCGCTGGTCGCCCTTTACGAGCACAGCGTCTTCGTTCAGGGCACGGTGTGGAGCGTCAACTCGTTCGACCAATGGGGCGTCGAACTGGGCAAGGTCCTGGCGAAGCGGGTCGCGAGCGAACTCCAGGCCGACAGCGAACCCGACCTGCAGCACGACAGCTCGACGAACAACCTGATCCGTCGGTACCGCGGCGCTCGGAAGGAGCACTGACATGCAGCTGGGAATGGTCGGCCTCGGCCGGATGGGCGCGAACATCGTCCGGCGCATCATGCGTGACGGCCACACGTCCGTCGCCTTCGACACCAACCCGGACGCCGTGGCTCAGCTCGGGAAGGAGGGCGCGAACGGCGCGAACACGCTGGAGGAGTTCGTGCAGAAGCTCGAGACCCCGCGCGTGGCGTGGGTGATGATCCCCGCGGGCATCACGGACAAGGTCGTCGAGCAACTTGCCGAGCAGATGGACGAGGGCGACATCGTCATCAACGGCGGCAACTCGAACTACCGCGAGGACATCGAACGCGCGGCGGCGCTCAGTTCGAGGGGGATGCACTACATCGACGTCGGCACCAGCGGCGGGGTGTGGGGGCTCGATCGCGGGTACTGCCTGATGATCGGCGGCGAGGAGGAGCCGATCAGGCACTGCGATCCGCTGTTCCGGAGCATCGCGCCAGGTCCCGGCGACATCGACCGCACGATCGGACGGAAGGGCGACTACGCGCCCGAGGAGCAGGGCTACCTGCATTGCGGCCCTAGCGGCGCCGGCCACTTCGTGAAGATGGTCCACAACGGCATCGAGTACGGCATGATGGCCGCCTACGCCGAGGGCCTCAACGTGCTGCACAACGCCAACGCCGGCAAGCACGCCGAGGACCACTCCGCGGAGACGACGCCGATGGACCAGCCGCAGTACTACCAATATGACCTCGACATCGCGAAGGTCACCGAGGTGTGGCGCCGCGGTTCCGTCGTCTCGTCCTGGCTGCTGGACCTGACCGCCGGTGCGCTGAACTCCAACCCGGACCTGGACAAGCTGGCCGGCCGCGTGTCGGACTCGGGCGAGGGCCGGTGGACGGTCAAGGCCGCGATCGACGAGGGCGTGCCGGTACCTGTGTTGTCGGCGGCGCTGTTCGCCCGGTTCAGCAGCCGCGGCGAGGCCGTCTACGCCGACAAGCTCCTGTCAGCGATGCGCCAGGCTTTCGGCGGCCACGTCGAGCTCCCGACCGGCGAGTAGGGCTTGGTCCCGTAGCAGGGTCCGTGTCGGCGTGTCGCTGAGTCCCCGAGGCCGTGCCCGCGCCTCGCGTGAGTGGCGCGTTTCGGCGATGAGTGGCGCGATATTTCGCGCCACTCGACGCTGTGTAGCGCCACTCAGCGATTCGGGCCCAGGGGGAACGAGCGCTGGAAGCCGACCGACGAGGCGACCACGCGAGGGCGGATCAAGCCGACGAGCCCTGCAGGGCGAGGAGGCTTCGGTCCGCCCCGCCGACCGCGCGAGCCCAGCGAGCTTGCGATTCGGATCGCAGGATGGCCCCGAACGAAGTGAGCGGGTCAGACAAGATCCGACTTGCGGCGGAAAGATCAAGCGTCGTGCTCGAGCTTGTCGCCGGCCCACTCGGTGTGGAACGAGCCGTCCTTGTCGACCCGCTTGTACGTGTGCGCGCCGAAGTTGTCGCGCAACCCCTGGATCAGCGCGGCCGGCAGTCGGTCGCGGCGCAGCCCGTCGTAGTAGGCGAGCGAGGACGAGAACGCGGGCGTCGGGATGCCGGCCAGCGCTGCCGCGGCGACGACGCGCCGCCACGACTCGACGCCGTCCTTGACCGCGTCGGCGAAGTACGGCGCGACGAGCAGCGACGGCAGGTCGGGATCGGCCTCGTAGGCCTCCCGGATCCGGTTGAGGAACCGGGCCCGGATGATGCACCCGCCGCGCCAGATCGTGGCCATCGCGCCCGAATCGATCGACCAGTCGTATTCCTTCGAGCCGGCGATGATCTGGTCGAAGCCCTGCGCGTAGGCGACGACCTTCGACGCGTACAGCGCGCGCCGCACGTCGGTGATGAACGAGTCGCGGTCGCGGATGTCCAGATTGCCGGTGTCCGACCCGAACGTCTCGCGGGCCGGCCCGCGCTGCTCGGCGTGCCCCGACAGGGCCCGCGCGAACGTGGCCTCGGCGATGCCGGTGATCGGGATGCCGAGATCGAGCGCGCTCTGCACCGTCCACCGTCCCGTCCCCTTCTGCTCGGCTTGGTCGAGGACGATGTCGACGAACGCCGAGCCCGTCGCGGCGTCGGTCTGGGCGAGGACGTCGGCGGTGATCTCGATCAGGAAGGACTCGAGGTCGCCCTCGTTCCAGTCGCGAAAGATGTCGGCCATCTCGGCGGGGGAGGCGCCGAGACCGGCGCGCAGCAGGTCGTAGGCCTCGGCGATCAACTGCATGTCGGCGTACTCGATGCCGTTGTGCACCATCTTGACGAAGTGGCCGGCGCCGTCGGGCCCGACGTGGACGCAACACGCAGTGCCCTCGACCTCGGCGGCGATGGATTCGAAGATCGGCCCGAGCTTCTCGTAGGACTGCTTCGACCCGCCGGGCATGATCGACGGCCCGTTCAGGGCGCCCTCCTCGCCGCCCGATACACCGCAGCCGACGAAATGGATGCCCTTGTCGCGCAAATACGCCTCGCGCCGTCGGGTGTCAACATAGTGCGCGTTGCCGCAGTCGATGACGATGTCGTCCTCGTCGAGCAGGGGTACCAGTTCCTCGATGACGTCGTCGGTCGGCTGCCCGGCCTTGACCATGACGATGATCGCGCGGGGCCGTTCCAGCGAGGCGACGAACTCGTCCATCGAGGTGGACGGGACGAAGGTGCCCTCGTCGCCGTGCTGGGCCACCAGCGACTCGGTACGTGCGTTCGTCCGGTTGTGCAGGGCGACGGTGTGACCGTGCCGAGCGAGGTTCCGGGCGAGATTGCGGCCCATCACCGCCAGCCCGCTGACTCCGATGTTGGCCGAAGGACCCGGTGCTGCTGCGCTCATGACCTCAACCGTAGTCGGGGACTTTGACTCGACCGGATTAGCAGTTAGGCTTCGACCTCACGGGGGCTTCACATGTAGTGCGGGGATTCGACCGACCCGAGGAAGTCCCCGATGGCGACCCAGATCTGTGCCGACATCCCGACCGCGATCGCGCGCAGCACCCGTACCGCGGTCGCGCCGCTGACCTGGGATCCGGTGGGCCACCTGTTGTCCCGGTTCGCCTTCGGCCCCACCCCCGCCGATCGCGCCGCGGTGGTCAAGAACGGCTTCCGCTGGTGGTTCAGCAACCAGAAGGAACTCGGCGTCAAGCACCAGGGCTACAGCGGCCACGCCGGCGTACGTGCCGCCGGACCGCAGCTCACCCTCTCGCCCTACGACGCCCGGCAGTGGCTCAAGGCCCACGGCGGCGAGTACGGCTGGACGATCATGGACCAGCTCACCCAGGTGACCGTCGGCCTGCAGGCCTGGAGCCCCGCCCAGCTCTACGAGACGCTGGTCGACTTGTTCTCGAACCACCTCAATGTGCCCAACCACGCCGGCGACATGTGGAACACCCGGCACACCTACGACCGGGACGTCATCCGCCGGTATGCCATGGGCAGCTTCACGGACATGCTGCTCGCCTCGGCCAAGCACCCGGCGATGCTCACCTACCTCAACCTTGCCGACTCGACCAAGGCCGCGATCAACGAGAACTACGGCCGGGAGCTGCTCGAACTGCACACGGTGGGTCTGCGTTACAGCGAGCCGGACGTGCGGAACGCCGCGTCGATGTTGACAGGACGCACCCTCGACCAGTACCAGCACTACGTCTTCGACGACTACATCCACCCGACCGGGCCGGTGAAGGTGCTCGGATTCAGCAACGCCAACGCGAAGGCGTCAGCCGGCGAGGCGGCAGGCGATGCGCTGCTGCGGTACCTGGCCGGCCACACCTTTACCGCGACCAACCTGGCCCGGAAGATGTGTGTGCGGTTCGTGTCGGACAACCCGTCCGCGGAGTTGGTCGGTGCGGTCGCGGACGCCTACCTGGAGAACAAGACCCAGATCCTGCCGATGGTGCAGACGATCCTGCGCTCAACGGAGTTCTGGGAGAGCCGCGGCCGGAAGGTTCGGCGGCCCGCGGAGAACGTCGTCGCAACGATCCGCGCCTTGCAGCCCGCGATCTCGGACTACGGCACGGCGACGCAGGCGCTGCACTGGATCACGTCCGACATGAACAACGTCCCGCTCGACTGGCCTGCGCCCAACGGGTATCCCGACGTCGCGTCGGCCTGGCGATCGGCAGGAAACCTGCTCGCGCAGTGGAACGTCCATCTCGGCATCGCGGGTGGCTGGTGGCAGGGCTTCAAGGCGCCGTCGATCAGCGCGATGTATCCCGGCGCAGCGACGAGCGGTGCCGCGATCTCGCAGCTGACGAAGCACCTGACCGGAATGACGTTCTCGTCCGCCCACCGGGCCGCGCTGCAGAAGTTCCTCGGCGAACCGGCCGACACGCCGATGGCGAACTCGACGATCCGCTGGGAGGCCTACCCGCTGGCCGCCCTCGTCCTCGACGCTCCTCACCACGCTCTGCGCTAGACGACAGGAAACCTGAATATGAACATCGAAACCGCACTCTGTGAGCACGCGACACAGGTCACCGGTGAGCTGGCAGCGCAGGGCGAGGCCTGGGGTCGCTCCGGCTGGACGCGGCGCCGGTTCCTCGGCGGCGTGGGCATGGTCGGTGCCGCTGCGCTCGCGACGCAACTGGTGACCACCCGCGCCTCGTTCGCCGCCACGCCGAGCACCAGCACGAACACGCTCGTCCTGGTGTTCCTGCGTGGTGCCGCCGACGGGCTGCGCATCCTCGTCCCCAACTCGGCCGATCTCGGACTGACCTACCTGCGCCAGGTGCGTCCGAACCTGATCCCCGCCGACAACGAACTGATCGCTCTGCCCGGGACGTCCGGATGGGGGCTGAACGCGGCGATGCAGCCGCTCTACGACACGCTCTGGGCCAGTGGTGAACTCGGCTTCGTGCCCGGCGTGTCCGACCCGGGCATCAGCCGCAGCCACTTCCAGGCGCAGCAGTACGTCGAGAAGGGCGGCTCGTCCTCGGCCACGACCGGTTGGCTGGACCGCACCCTGCGGCAGCTCGGCGCCGGCACGACGTTCCGCGCTGTGACAGCGGGTGGTCCCACGCCGCTGTCGCTGCTCGGTCCGGAGACCTCGTTGGCGATGGACACGCTGGACAACTTCAGCTTCCCCGGGTGGGACGAGATCCGTCCCGCCTCCCAGCAGGCGGTGGCCGCTCTCTACCGCGGGATGTCGGGCACGCTCGGCGAGGACGTGCCGGAGACCCTGGCCGCGCTCGGGACGGCAGCGACGGCCAACGCGTCCGCCGGCGTCCAGAACGGCGCGGTGTATCCGAACGGTTCGTTCTCGCAGGCGCTGAAGGACGTCGCGTCGCTACTGCGTGCCGAGGTCGGTCTGCAGGTCGCGACGATCGACCTCGGCGGCTGGGACACGCACACCGACGAGGCGCGCGACCTGGACGCGCACCTCGGTTCGGCCGCCCAGTCGCTCGCCGCGTTCATGACCGACCTCGGAGCGGGCCGGCGCAGCCGGGTGACGGTGGTGGTGCAGACCGAGTTCGGTCGGCGCGTCGAAATGAACGCGAGCGGCGGCACCGACCACGGCCACGGCAGCGTGATGTGGCTGCTCGGCGGCGGGCTGTCCGGTAGCAATGTCTTCGGCAAGTGGACGGCGCTGTCGGACGCCACGCTCGACTCCGGCGACGTGCCGGGCGCCAACAATCCCTTCGACGTGCTGGGCGAGATCGCGCAGAAACGGCTGTCGACCGGATCGTTGTCGACGATCTTCCCCGGGCACTCGTACGCACCCCTGGGAGTGGCCACCAGCGCGTGACGCATACGGTGAGGCGATGGCTCACCGGACAGGAAGCGTTGCGATCACCGGCGGGCGCGTCGTGCCCGTCGTCGGCGCCCCGATCGAGAACGGGACCGTGCTCGTCATCGACGGCACGATCGCCGCTGTCGGTGCGGATGTCTCGGTCCCGTCCGGAATCGAGGTCGTGGACGCGACCGGACGGTGGGTGCTTCCCGGCTTCGTCGACGCGCACGCGCACGTCGGCGTCCACGAAGAGGGCGAGGGCACGGCGGGCAACGACACCAACGAGATGACCGATCCGAACGGCGCGCGGATGCGGGCGCTCGATGCGATCAACCCAGCAGACCTCGGCTTCCGCGACGCGCTCTCCGGTGGCGTCACGAGCGTCGTGGTCAAGCCGGGCAGCGGCAACCCGATCGGCGGGCAGACGGTCGCCATCAAGACCTGGGGACGGGTCGTGGACGAAATGGTGATCAAGTCACCGTGCAGCGTGAAGAGCGCGCTCGGGGAGAACCCCAAGCGGGTGTACGGCGAGCGAAAGCAGTTGCCCAGCACGCGGCAGGGTGTCGCCGCGGTCATCCGCGACGCGCTCACGAAGGCGCAGGACTACCAGGCCAAGCGGGACGCCGCGATCGCCAAAGGCGATCCGTTCGATCGCGACACCACGAGCGAGGTGCTCGTGCAGGTGCTCGACGGCACGCTGCCGTGGAGCCAGCACACCCACCGCGCCGACGACATCGCCACCGCGCTGCGGCTGGCCGACGAGTTCGGCTACCGGCTGATCGTCAACCATGCGACCGAAGGCTTCCTGCTCGCGGACGTTCTCGCCGAACGCGGCGTGCCGTGTGTGGTCGGTCCGCTGCTCAGCACCCGGTCGAAGGTCGAACTGCGCAGCCGCACCCTGGCCAACCCGGGGCTGCTGGCGCGAGCCGGCGTGCTTGTCGCGATCACCACCGACCACCCGGTCGTCGCGATCGACTTCCTGGTGCACCAGGCGACGTTCGCGATGAAGGAAGGCATGTCCCGCGAGGATGCGCTGCGTGCGATCACGGTCAACCCGGCAAAGATCATGAGGCTGGACGACCGGGTCGGCGCGCTGCAGCCCGGCCTCGACGGTGACGTGGTGATCTGGGACGGCGATCCGCTCGAGGTGATGAGCCGCGCGCGACACGTCTACGTGAACGGCGTCGAGGCCTACCGCTGGGACGACGGCGCCGGCGAGCTCACCACGCCCTACCTCGCGTGACACCCGTCGCTCAGTAGCGGTCGACCGGCTTGCGGAAGTAGTCGTTGCTCGGCTTCCTCGCCAGCAACACGATCAGCAGTACGTAGAGCACCAGCTCGATGACCGCGATCACCTTGGTCAGCGCGGCTTGCGGCTGCGCGAGATTGCTGACCGACCCGAGCGCGCCCAGACCGGCGAGCACCCAGGTGACGATGCGCGCCCAGTTCTTGCCCTTGCGCACCTGCAGCGCGAGCAGCACGTAGAGCACGATCAGCACGATCGCGACGACGGCGCCGACCGCGATCGCCGTGTTCACCGCGTCGTCGATCTGGCTCGTGGAGTACGAGGTGTTCGCGTCCTCGATCGCCTTGCGCAGCGCGCTCTTGTCGGCGAACACGATGATGACACCGACGACGCCGAGGGCCGCGATCACGAACATCAACCGCACCGCGTTCTGGACGGCCGACGGCGCCGTGCTCGGATCCTTCGCACCCGGCCGCGGCCCGCCCTGGGGCTCCGGCGGCATCGGTTGATAGCTCATGGCGCGAACCTAGCCGAGATCGAGCCCTGGGTAGAGAGGACGCGCGTTGAGCAGTTCGGCGGCTGCGGAGTGCGTCTTGTCCGCGACACCGTCCGCCATCGTGTACTTGGCCTTCGACGCGCCGCCGGAGGCAGCCGTGGCCGGTGACGTCGCGGACAGTACGTCCACGATCAGCTCGGCCACCCGGTCGAAGTCGACCGCGTCGAATCCGCGCGAGGTGAGCGCCGGGGTGCCGATCCGGACGCCGGAGGTGTACCAGGCCCCGTTCGGGTCTCGGGGGATCGCATTGCGGTTGGTCACGATGCCCGAGTCGAGCAGCGCGGACTCCGCCTGCCGTCCGGTCAGCCCGAACGACGACACGTCGATCAGACAGAGGTGGTTCTCGGTGCCGTTGGTGACCAGTCGCACGCCGCGCTTCATCAGCCCCTCGGCCAACGCCACCGCGTTGTCCGCGACGGCCTGGGCGTAGGTGCGGAACGAGGGCTGCCGCGCCTCAGCAAGCGCTACGGCCTTCGCTGCCATGACGTGCCCGAGCGGGCCGCCGAGCACCATCGGACAGCCGCGGTCGACCGCGTCGGCGAATTCCGGCTGGCACAGCACCATCCCGCCGCGCGGGCCGCGCAGCGACTTGTGTGTCGTCGTCGTGACCACGTGCCCGTACGGCACCGGGTCGAAGTCGCCGGTGAACACCTTGCCCGCCACGAGCCCCGCGAAGTGGGCCATGTCGACCATCAGCACGGCGCCGACCTCGTCGGCGATCTCGCGCATCGTCGCGAAGTTGATCCTGCGTGGGTACGCCGAGTAGCCGGCGATCAGCACCAGCGGACGGAACTCGCGCGCCGCCGCGCGTACCGCGTCGTAGTCGAGCAGCCCGGTCTCCGAATCGGTCCCGTACGAACGCTGGTGGAACATCTTGCCGCTGATGTTGGGACGGAACCCGTGCGTGAGGTGACCGCCCGCGTCGAGAGACATGCCGAGCGCGCGCTGGTTACCGAGCGCCTTGCGCAAGTTCTCCCAGTCGTCCTCGCTCAGGTCGTTGACGTGCTTCGCGCCCGCCTCGGCCAGCGCCGGCGACTCGATGCGCTGCGCGAGAATCGCCCAGAACGCAACGAGATTCGCATCGATGCCTGAGTGCGGCTGCACGTACGCGTGCGGCGCCCCGAACAGCTCTCGGGCGTGGTCGGCAGCGGCCTGCTCAACGGTGTCGATGTTCTGGCAGCCGGCGTAGAACCGGTGCCCGATCGTGCCCTCGGCGTACTTGTCGGACAGCCAGGTGCCCATCGTGAGCAGCGTGGCGAGCGACGCGTAGTTCTCGCTCGCGATCAGCTTGAGGGACGCGCGCTGGTCGGCCAGTTCGCCGCGGATCGCGCCTGCGATCGTCGGCTCGACCGCGCCGATCACCTCGAGCGCGTTGCGGTAGGCGATGGACGCGGGATCGGTCTGGGACATCGGGCCTCCTCGAGTACGTCGGTGGGAGCCCAGGCGCGCGGCAGCAGATCCACATGCCGAGCCGCTTCCCGGTGGTGGTCCACCTTGTCTGCGCCAGTCACGGCTCGCTGCGAAGCTTAGCCGAGCCGGCGCCGCGGCAGAACAGGCACGCGTGCCGGCGGCTCACGCGGTGGGGCCCGCCGCGCCCTTGCCCGCGGTGAGTGTTGCCGCATGATCGGGCACCGCGCGGAACAGTTCGCGGGGCGGACGCGTGTAGTCCCCGGTCGGACGCTTCGGCAGCTTGATGACCGACGGCTCGATCTCGTAGAAGGGCACGCTCGAGACCAGATGGGCCATCATGTTGATGCGCGCGCTGCGTTTGTCGTCGCCCTCGACGACCCACCACGGCGCCTCCGGGATGTCGGTGTGTACGAACATCTCGTCCTTCGCACGCGAGTAGGACTCCCAACGCAGGATCGACTCTACGTCCATTGGCGAGAGTTTCCAGCGGCGCGCCGGATCGTCGCGACGGGACTGGAGCCGGCGTTCCTGCTCTTCGTCGCTGACCGAGAACCAGTACTTGCGCAGTAACAGACCGTCCTCGACGAGCAGGCGTTCGAACACCGGGCACTGCCCGAGGAAGCGTCGGTACTGGTCCGGAGTGCAGTAGCCCATCACCCGTTCGACGCCGGCACGGTTGTACCAGGAGCGGTCCATGAGCACGATCTCGCCTGCGGCCGGTAGCTGCTCCACATACCGCTGGAAGTACCACTGGCCTCGCTCGCGTTCGGTCGGCGCGGGCAGGGCGACGATGCGTGCGACGCGCGGATTCAAGTACTGCGTGACGCGCTTGATCGCACTGCCCTTGCCGGCGGCGTCACGCCCCTCGAAGACCACCAGCACCCGCGCACCCTCGGCGTGGACCCATTCCTGCATCGCCACGAGCTCGCACTGCAGCCGGTACAGCTCTGGCTCGTACACCGAACGCGCCAGCTTGCGGGAGCCGGTCCCGGCCGACCGGGCGCGCGGCTTGGCATCCTCCTTGGCCATCGCGGCGCTCCCCTCGTCATTGACGAGTATCGCGCGTGGTGCTCAGAACAGGCCGGTTTCGACGGGGCCACCCGGCCACGGCGGACTGATCCGCACCAGCCGGTCCGTCTCGAGGAAGTCGGTCAGCAAGTCCTCCGGCATACCCTCGCTCGGAGGGACCTGGCTGCGGTGTAGTGCGATCGCCCGCTCGCGCACGCCCCGCACCGAGCGCACATCGACGACCGTCGTGATGTCGGCGTCCGGACGGCCGAGGCCCTGTCGGTCGAGCTCCAGGTGCGCGGTGTCCGGCCGGACCTCTTGCATCAGCGCGAACCACCGGGCGAGCAGGCTGCGCGTGACCGCGAAGACGTACACCCGCATGTCCTCGGGGCAGGCGTCGATCGTGGCCCGTCCGATCGTGGCGTGGTCGCGGTGGCCGTCGCCGTGATCGGGATCGAGGGTGACCACTACGGACGGGCGCACCTCGGCCACGACGGCGCGCACCGCCTCGACCAGCTCGCTCGGGTCGGCGGCGCACAAGGTGCCCTCGGCGGGGACGCCGGCCATGTCCGAATCGCGGTAGTCGAGCAACACGATGCGGTGCACGCCCAGTTCGGCGCCCGCCGCGCGCAGTTCGCCTTCCCGCACGGCGGCGAGGTCCGCGCCCGGTGACACGCCGTGCGCTTCGCCCGCCTCGCCCCGGGTCGCGCAGCACACTGTGACCTCGACACCGGCCTTCGCCGCCGCGGCGATCAGCGAGCCGGTGCCGAACGTCTCGTCGTCCGGGTGGGCAACGACGACGAGCAGCCGCTCGGTCATGGCGCCTCGATCCCTTGTTCTGACCGTCGCTGCGCGATGAGTGCCTCGCGGTCGGCGAGCCGGCCGAGGTGGTGCAGCTTGTCGGGGTTGATCACCGAGCGGATGGTCTGCACCATGCCGCCGGCGATGTCCACGCTGATGACGTTGACCAGCCCGCCGTCGGGCGCGTGCACGGTCGCTCCGGGCTGACCGTTCACCAGCGTGGGACGGATCTGCAGGCCCATCCGACGGATGTCGTTGCCCACGCCGGCGAACAGGCGGGCCACGTTCTCCCGTCCGGCGATCGTGTTCGGCCACGACGGACGGTGCCCGCCGCTGTCGCCCTGCACCACCACGTCCGCGGCAAGCACTTCGATCAGCCCGTCCATGTCACCGTCGGTGAACGCCGCTAGGAACCTGCGGGCCAGCTCGTCGCGTTCGGCCCGTGAGGTCTCGAACCGCGGGGCCTGGTCGTTGACGTGCCGACGGGCGCGGACCCCGATCTGCCGGCAATTGTCCGGCGTCCGGTCGACCATCTGCGCGACCTCGGCGAAGTCGTAGCCGAACACGTCGTGCAGCAGGAACACGGCGCGCTCGACCGGGGACAGCCGTTCGAGCACGAGCAGGAACGCCATCGACAGCGAATCGCTGTCGACGACCGCGTGCGCCGGGTCGGTGTCCTCGGTGAGCAGCGGCTCGGGCAGCCACTCGCCGATGTAGGTTTCGCGTCGCACCCGCGCCGAGCGCAGGTGATCGATGCACAGCCGGGTCACCACCGCGGACAGGTAGGCCTTCGGCGACTCGGGCTGCGCACCCGCACGGTGATAGCGCAGGAATGCCTCTTGCACCACGTCCTCGGCGTCCGCGACGCTGGACAGCATCCGGTAGGCGATCGAGAACAGCAGGGGCCGTAGCTCGTCCGGTGTCTCGCTCATGACGCCAATTCTGACGTCGTCTCGCCGGTCACGCCGTCGCGCCAGCTGTCCCACCTCGGCGCCCAGTGCAGCTCGCGCCTGGCCTTCGCGTTCGACGAGCCACGCACCTGGGTGAGCATCGAGACGCCGACATCGCCGGCGAGCAGGCGCGCGAACCAGACAGGCACATGCCGCGGGGGCTTCGCCTCGATGATTTCGGCGAGGGCGGGCAGCATCTCCGCGACCGGGGTCGGGTCGTCGTCGACGATGTTGTAGACACCGCTGCCATGCGTGATCGCGGCGACGGTGGCCGCGGCTGCGTCGTCGATGTGGATCCACGACCAGACCGCGCCGCCGTCGCCGACCACCGGAAGCTTGCGGGCGCGGATCAGGTCGAACAGCTCGCGTGAGACGCCGTGACCGTAGAACGTGCCGTAGCGCAACACCACCGATTCGAGGGGCGCCCCGATCACGGCACGCTCGACGTGGCGGATCGCCGCGAGCGACTGCCGCTGCTGCGCCGGCGGACGCTGATCGAGCGGGTCGGCCTCGGTCTTGATCGGGCCGCCGGTGCGCTCGTTGGGCCAGCCGGTGTAGCTCTGCGCGATGAAGCGGCGCACGCCGCTCGCCCGGGCCGCCGCGAGCAGGTGGTCGGTGCCCTCGGTGCGCAGCCGGTTCGTGGCGGCGAACTCACGGTCGAAGTGCTTGAGGCTCGAGGTGCCGTCGATCGCGGTCATCTGATGGATGATCACCTCGGGCTCGGCCAGGGCCACGGCCGCGCCGACCGATTCGGCGTCGAGGCCGTCCATCAGCACTGGCTGCGCGCCGAGGTTCCACAACAGGGCCTGTTTGTCAGGTGTGCGGGTTGTCGCGACGACCCGATGCCCTGATGCGAGCAGTTGCGGCACCAGCCGCCGTCCGATTGCGCCGGTCGCCCCGGCAAGAAGGATTCGCATGTTTGTCATGTCCCCGAGACGAAAGCCACTACATCAGATGTGACACTGCGCGCAGATAATAGGGCGTCCTACTATCTGCGGCATGGGCAATCCGGACTTCGACCAGTACCAGCTCAGCGAGGAACAGCGGATGCTGCGCCAGGCCGTCCGCGAACTCGCCGAGGACAAGATCGCGCCGCGGGCCGCGGCGATCGACGAGTCCGCCGAGTTCCCCGACGACGTGCTCGACGCGCTCGTGCGGGCCGGGTTCCACGCCGTCCACATCCCGGAGGAGTACGGCGGTCCTGGTGCCGACGCCATTTCGGCGTGCATCGTCATCGAGGAAGTGGCGCGTGTGTGCGCGTCGTCCTCGCTGATCCCGGCGGTGAACAAGCTGGGCTCGCAGCCGATCATCCTGTCGGGGTCGGAGTCGTTGAAGAAGGACGTGCTGGGCCAGATCGCCGAGGGCGCCATGATCAGTTACGCGCTGTCCGAGCGCGAAGCGGGGTCGGACGCTGCGTCGATGCGGACTCGTGCCATGCGCGACGGTGAACACTGGGTGCTCAACGGTACGAAGTGCTGGATCACCAACGCCGGCGTCTCGACCTTCTACACGGTGATGGCGGTGACCGAGCCGGGCTCGGGCGCCAACGGCATCTCCGCGTTCGTGGTGCACAAGGACGACCCGGGTTTCTCGGTGGGTGCGAAGGAGCGCAAGCTCGGCATCAAGGGCAGTCCGACGTGCGAGATCTACTTCGAGGACTGCACGATCCCGGCCGACCGGATCATCGGCGAGCCGGGGACGGGCTTCAAGACCGCGCTGCGCACGCTCGACCACACCCGCCTGGCGATCGGTGCCCAGGCCCTGGGCATCGCGCAGGGCGCGCTCGATGCGGCGATTGGTTACGTCAAGCAGCGCAAGCAGTTCGGCAAGCGGATCGCGGACTTCCAGGGCATCCAGTTCATGCTCGCCGACATGGCGATGCGGGTCGAGGCGTCGCGCCAGCTCGTCTACGCGGCTGCCGCGAAGGCCGAGCGAGACACAGGAAACCTGGCGTTCAGCTCGTCCGCGGCGAAGGTGTTCGCGTCAGACACTGCGATGTCCGTGACCACCGATGCGGTGCAGCTGTTCGGCGGGTACGGGTTCACCCAGGACTTCCCGGTCGAGCGCATGATGCGCGACGCGAAGATCACCCAGATCTATGAGGGCACCAACCAGATCAATCGCATGGTGATGGCCCGCAACCTGCTCAAGTAGCCGTCTGCCCGCACCGCCCCGGTGCCACGGGCGCGCACTGACAGTGGTCAGTTACGCGCACAGTGGTTAGTTGCAACTGACCACTGTGGCCGGAACTAACCACTGTCGGGCGCGCCGGCGTATCGCTCCCGCGCCCGGGGCGCCAAGTGGATCGACCATATCCGCTCAGGTCGCGACAGCGGATTCCTGCGCGGGCGCGAGGCCGAGCCGGTCGGCCTCCGCGGCAGCGTCGCCGCGGGAGGTCACGCCGAGTTTCGTCAGCACCGCGGACACATGATGGTCGACCGTACGCGTCGAGATGACCAGGTGCTCGGCGATCTCGTTGTTCGTCCGTCCCTGGCAGATCAGCCCGAGCACTTCGATCTCGCGGCGGGTGAGCCCGGCCGGATTCGCCCGCGTGGCCGACCGCGCCCCGACCGGAACTGACCTGAACCCGAGCCGACGCATCACCCGGCGGGCGGCCCGAACGGCCGCACGCGCGCCGAGCGCGTCGTACCGGCGCAGCGCCGCGCGCGCGCCGTCGTCCGTTCCGGAATCGAGTAGCGCGTTCGCGGTCTCGTAGGGGCAGCCGAGATCCGCCCACACCTGCGCGGCTTCGACGAACTCGCCGGCGAGCGCGAGCCGGTGCGGTTCGGCGATCGGGTTCGTGGGCAGCCGCACGTCGGCGCCGACCCGGCGGACGAGGCGCGCATACGTGCCGCGGTCGAACGGCGTGCAGGCGTCGATGACGTCGGTCAGCGCGGTGAGCTCCGCCGCGGCTTCGGGGGCGCGTCCGGCCAGCCAGTACGCCTCCGCGCGAGCGAGGCCGGCGAAGGCGAGCCGATCCGGCTCCTCGGTGCCGATGGCGATGGCCTGGGCCTCGTCGAGCGCCGGCCACGCGGCCGGGTCGTCGCGGCGGGCGAGGACGAGCCCGAGATGGACGAGCGGGATCAACCGGTTGATCGGCGAGGCAGGAATTGACAGCATCGACCGGGCTACCGCCACAGCGTCGTCCCACCGACCGGTAGCGGTGAGTACAGCGGCTCGGGATCCGCGCAGGCAGTTGTAGTAGGTCGAGACATCGTGCTCGTACGAGTACGCAAGTCCGGCTTCGATCACGGCGTCGGCATCGGCGAAGCGCATCGCGCCGAGGTACAGCTCGGAGAAATTGGCGTACGCACGGCCGGCCTGCTCACCGCGGCCGGTCTCGACAGCGACGCGCAACGATTCCGTCAGCGTCGGCTCCCACGGCTGATCGGCCTGATTCAGCAGGCAAGCCCGCGTGTTGAGCACGTCGCTGAGCAGGTCGGTGTTGCCGAACTGCCGCGCCAATGCCTCGGCACGCTCGGTGGCATCCACCCCGGCCGCGATCTGCCCGGTCATCATGTCCATCGCCGCTCGCGCACCCCACGCCCACGCGAGTTCGGCGGATTCGTCGTGGGTCCGCAGCAGCGCAAGCGCCGCGCTCGCGCAGTCGACCGCATCCCGTCCGCGGCCGAGGCGCCACATCGTCCGCGAGCGCCGCCGCAGCACATCGCCCTGCCGCAGCACGTCCCCGCGCCGTCGCCACAGAGCAAGCGCATGCAACTCGGCCTCAGCCGCTTCGGGCCAGCGGTCGTTGAGCGACGACTCGATCGCCAGTCCGTCGTACAGGCCGGCAACGAACTCGTCAGGCTCACCGGAGGCGAACCTCAGCGTCCGCCGGTACTGCGCTGCCGACTCGCGATGCGAAGCAAGTTGGGACGCGCGCCTGGCGGCGCGAGGTGCGCACCGCAACACCGCCGCGCGGTCGCCTGCGCCTTCGGCATGGTGGGCCAGTCGCGCGTCGTCCTCGCACCCGTCGTCCTGCAGTGCGGCGAGGATGCGGGCGTGGGTGGGCACCTTGCGGTGCAGCGGAATATCGCGTTCCACGCTCACCCGGGTGATCTCGTGCCGGAACCGCAACGAGTCGACGTCGCTGACGAGCACTCCCGACGCCATCACCTCGTCGAGTAGGTCGAGAGTCGGCTCGGCCGCCTGTTGCAATAGTCGGGGATCGATCGACGTGCCGATCAAGGCGGCCGCCTGCACGACCGCGCGCGCGTCGTCCGACAGCCGTGCCATGCGTGCGAGCACCACATCGCGCGCGGACGGCGGCACGTCCGCCGTGCCCGCCTGCACGATCTCGGTGACGAAGAACGAGTTGCCGCCGGTCAGCCGGTACAGCTCCGTCGGCTCGATCGACGTGCCCTCGGCGAGCATCGCCACCGCGGCGCGCGACAGCACCGGCACCTCAATGCGACGCGTCGCTCGCTCGCGCGTCAGGTCGCCGAGAACGACGCGCAATCGATCGTTCGCGCCGACCTCGTCGGCGCGGTAGGTGACGAGCATGAGGATGCCGAGTTCGCCGGCGCGGCGCCCCACGAAGCGCACGAGGTCGAGCGTCGAGTCATCGGCCCAGTGGATGTCCTCGATCGCGAGCACCGTGATCTCGCGGGCAGGCTCCGGCGCCAGCGCTTCGACGAGCGCGCCGAACAATTCTTCGCGGGTTGCGCCGCGCCGGCACGCCGCCTCGAGCCCGCCACCTGCCTGCGCGGCCAGTTCGAACAGCGCGCTGAGCGGACGTGGGGTGGACAGGTCGTCGCACGCGCTGCGCAACCACCGCGCCTGCGGCGCTCCCGCCTGGAGCTGTTCGAGCACGGTCGTCTTGCCCACGCCGGCCTCGCCGCTCACGAGCACGAGCCTGCCCTCACCGTCCAGGCAGTCGCGCAGATAGGCATTGAGAGTGGCCAGGATGTCGTCCCGCTCGACCACTCGCACCGGTTCAGTGTCAGCGGGACGCCCAGGCAGCGCAACCAACGTGGGCACGGCGTGTAGCTGCCGTTGCGCCCGATGTGGCTCCATCAGCAGTAGCGCGTGCCCGGTCGGGGCGCGCAACGGTCGTATTGTCCGGCCTTGACGTGCTGCACCGTGCTGCCGCCGTGCACCGTGGTGCTCGTGTGTGACGAGGACGGCAGCCACAGCCACAACGCGAGCGCAACGATCACCGCGATCGTCACGGCCACCGCTGCGAACAGGAACTTGCGTCCAGGACGCTGGGGCGCTGGGGTCGTCTTGCTGGTCGGTGCATTTTTGATGGTGGTCATTGCGGAACCTCCTCCGGTCCACCTCGAGTCGGTCTCGAGTGGAACCGAAGCTATGGCCGCGCGACCATCCGCCGGATCGGCAACGACTACCTACCTTTCGGGTCCCGCGGGCGTCGTCCGTGGGTGGGTGCGTATAGGCAGCGCTCAGGACGGCCAGAGTGCCAGGGCCGCGTCCGGGACCTGCCGGACCGTGTCCGGTCCGAACAGGGCCAGCTGCAGGATGTACCCCGGAATCACCGACATGATCAAGGTGGCGATCGCGTCTGCCGGGGCGGCGGTGGGAAGCGCGCCGTTTGCCTGATGCTGGCTCACGACTTCGGTGAGGTCGCGGCGCATCGGGGCGAGGGTTTCCTCGAACCGCTTGGCGATGGCCTTGTTGCGCAAGGCCTCGGACCAGACGAGCACCGCCATCGCGCCGAAGTGCTCATCCGTCTGCTTGGTGCCGACGACCTCGAGCACCTGGGCGAGAGCGGCACCGAGCCCGAGGTGCGGGTCGGTCGTCGCAAGTCCGTGAATCATCGTCACCACCTCGCGCATGTTCTCCTCGGCGAGCGCGACGATCAGGTCCTCCTTGCCGCTGAAGTAGCGGTACACCGCTCCTGAGGACAGTCCGGCCTCGCCGAACACGTCCTGCATCGACGTTTCGTGGAAGCCGTTGCGCAGGAAGCAACGTCGCGCGGCCGCGAGGATCTGGGCGCGGCGGGCATCGCGGTACTCCTCGCTCACCTTCGGCATGGAGCGATGGTAGCGAAAGAAAACGAATGTTCGTCTTGACATCAGTGCATGTCGTCCGGAGAGTGAAAGAGAACGAACATTCTCGGTTTTGAAGGAGTGCCTGTGCGCGCGTCGGTACCGACCCATCCGTGGCGGCTGTTGGTCGCAGCGATCGCGCTGCCGGGGCTCGTCGGCCTGGCAGTCCTCGCTTTCGCCTGGCCCGCGGCGCGGACAGCGCCCCGCGATGTCCCGGTCGGAATCCTCGGGACGAGCCCGGCAGCCGGAAGCGCCGTCGAACACCTCGACTCGATGGAGCCGGACGCGTTCGACTTCCGGTTCTACGTCGACCCGGCGGGCGCAGTGAGCGCGATCCACGACCGTGCCGTCGACGGAGCCTTCGACGTCGAGCCGGACAGCATCACGGTGTACACGGCCGGCGCAGCCAGTCCCGCGATCGCGCAACTGCTCGCCACGGCGGGCGCCGGTCTGGCTGCTCAGGCCCACGTGCCGGCCCGGGCCGATGACGTGGTGCCGTTGTCCGCCGCAGATCCGCGGGGCACCGTTTTCAGCGCCGCGCTGCTGCCGCTGACGATTTGCGGCGTCGCCATTGCGGCCACCGTCGCGGTGGTACTCGGCTTTCGTCCGGCGTGGCGCCAAGTGCTCGCCCTCGCCGTCATTTCCGGCTCTACAGCGCTGGGCGCGTATTTCGTCGCGCAGGGACTGCTCGGCGCGCTGCCGCACCACGCGGTGGCGACATGGGCCGCGTTGACCGTGACGATCTTTGCGATCAGTGCGGCTGTCGCAGGCTCGTTTGCCGTGCTCGGCGTGCCCGGCCTCGGCGTCGGGGCGGCGCTCATGGTGTTTGTCGGCAACCCGTTCTCGGGTGCCAGTTCCGCGCCCGAGCTGCTGCCGGACGCAGCGAATCATTTCGGGCAGTGGCTGCCGCCGGGGGCGGAGGTGAGCCTGCTCAGAAGCACTGCGTACTTCGACGGCAACGGCGCCGCACCGCACCTCGGCGTCCTTGTCGCATGGGCGGTCGGTGGCGTCGGCTTGATCATTCTCGGCCACCACACCTCACTCGGTCGAAGCGGTCGATCGGAAGCCGACAATGTCTCGGCACAGGTGCGGGCCGAGCCCCTGACGCTGCCCGCCGATCGATCGGTTGATGTCGAAGCGCGCCGATCCGGTCTCCGGGCGGAATGTTTACCAGGATCCTGACGCTGCTCCGGAGATGGCCATGACGGCGGTTCGGCGAATCGTGCGGCGTCCGCGCTTGCGCGACGTTGTCGTCGTGTGCGCGGTCGCTCTGGTCACCGTCGAGGTCGTTGCCGGGCGTGGTTACCTCGCCCGGTCGGTTCGCACATTGGGCCACGTTCATCTCGGTTGGGTAGCGCTTGCCGTAATCGCCTCGGTCGCGTCGATGGCCTACTTCGCGCGCACACAACGCCGGATGCTGCGCGCGGCCGGCACGAACGTTCCGATCCGCAAGATGCTGCGCCTGGTGTTCGAGGCCAACGCCATCAACATCACCCTCCCCGGCGGCACCGCCTTCTCCTTCGTCTACGCGAGCACGCGGCTGCGGGGTTTCGGCGCCACCTCGGCCGCCACCGGATTCGCCCTGCTGGCCTCCGGGTTGCTCAGCAGCGTGACGTTCTGGGCACTCGCACTGACCTACGTCGTGCTCGTAGGTGGTCACGGCGGATGGCTCGCTCCGCTGGTGATCGCCGTTGTCCTCGCCGCGATCTTCGCCGTCGCGCGGCGCCGTCCGGGACGGTTGTCACGTCGTATCCAGGTCGTCCTGACGCGAACGGCGATGCTGCTCGACCGGCGGTGGCCCCGGGCCGGGCATGCGCTGCGCAGTTTCGCGGAGGGACTGCTGGCGGTACGTCCGCGCCGTACGGATTGGGCGATCGCGACCGTTTTCGCCGAGCTGAACTGGTTGGCCGACCTGCTGTGCCTCGCGGCCTGCTGTCTCGCGGTCGCGGACGCGCACACGTCCCCGGTCGTGCTACTCGCCGCCTACCTCGCCGGCATGACCGCCTCCAGCCTGTCGTTGCTTCCCGGCGGCTTCGGCGTGATCGAAGTGGCGATGATCTTCGCGTTGACCGCCGGCGGGACGCCGGCCACGACCGCCGCGCCGGCCGTGCTGCTCTACCGGCTGATCAGCTGCGTGTTGGTCGTGACGGCGGGATGGGTCGCCTGGTTCGTCACGTCGGTCGTGAAATCGGGTGACCGAGCGGCACCGGCGCCTGCTGCGGTAAGGACATCCGCCCGGTCACCCCGGTCGGCGTGTTCACCGACGAGTTCCCATACGGCAATCCGATCGCGGTCGTCCATGACCCGGACGGCCTCACCGACGACGACATCGCCGCCTTCGCGCGCCGGACGAATCTGAGCGAGACCGACTTCCTGACGCTCGGCTCGCGCACATCACCGCACGGTCGCACTTTGACTTCGTTTGTCGGCTACACGCTCGTCACTTGTAGGTAGGGCGAACTCGCGTACGGTTGTCGGAGGGAGCGAGTAACAACTGAACAGCACAACCTTGCGGCCCTTCGGAGCCGCCAGACACGCGTGACGCACTGGTCACGGGACACAAAAGGCGCCCGTAGGAGGACGGCAATGACGCTGGTCACCGATACCACCCAACTCACCGAGCAGTTCCTCGACGTCCGAGCGACGACCGAACTGCTTGCGTCGCGGCTGTCCGCCGAGGATCAGACACCGCAGTCGATGCCAGACGCGAGTCCGACGAAGTGGCACCGCGCGCACACGACGTGGTTCTTCGAGGAGTTCATCCTCCGCGCCGACCCGTCCTACGCCGAGTTCGACCCGACCTACCGCTACCTGTTCAACAGCTACTACGAGGCGGTCGGCCCGCGGCATCCACGGCCGCAGCGCGGTCTGGTCACCCGTCCGGGCATCACCGACATTGCGCGCTACCGCGAGTACGTCCAGGACGCCATGGTGCGGGCGCTCGACGCCGGACGGCTGGACGAGCGAGCGCTCGCGCTGGTCGAACTCGGCTGCAACCACGAGCAGCAGCACCAGGAACTGCTGCTCATGGACATCAAGCACCTGTTCTCGACCCACGCGTTCGCGCCGGTCTACGTGGATCGGCAGCCCGACCCGTCCGTCCCGCCGACCCAGCAGCGTTGGCGGCACGTCGACGGCGGTGTCGTCGAGATCGGCCACGACACGGACGGCTTCGCCTACGACAACGAGGGCCCCCGGCACCGCGTTTACCTCGAGGACTTCGAGATCGCCGAGCGCGCGGTCACGAATGCCGACTGGCTCGAGTTCATGGCAGACGGCGGCTATCGCCGCGCCGACCTCTGGCTCTCGGACGCGTGGGCGCACCTGAAGGCCACCGGCTGGGACGCCCCTGGTTATTGGGACGACCACGACGGCCGGTGGACCACGTTCACGTTGTCGGGGCGACGTCCGGTGGTTCCCGCCGAGCCGGTCTGCCACGTGTCGTTCTACGAGGCCGACGCGTACGCCCGATGGGCCGGCGCGCGCCTGCCCACCGAGTTCGAGTGGGAGGCTGCGGCACGGCAGCGCCCCGAACTGCGCGGCAAACTGCTCGACCCGGCCCGGGTGCACCCGGGCATCGCCGGCCCGGCAATGGTCGGTGACGTGTGGGAATGGACGGCCTCGGCGTATCTGCCCTACCCCGGGTTCGTGCCGGCGAACGGTGCGGTCGGCGAGTACAACGGCAAGTTCATGTGCGATCAGCACGTGCTGCGGGGTGCCTGCGCGGCGACGCCGGTGGGGCACGAGCGGATCACCTACCGGAACTTCTTCCCCGCGCACTCCAGATGGGCGTTCAGCGGACTCAGGCTGGCGAAATGACGCCGATCGCCGATGACGCCCGAGAGGGTCTCTGGCAGTCGCCGCCGAGCCTGCCCGCGCGATGGTTCTACGACGAGCGCGGCAGCCGACTGTTCGACGAGATAACCAGGCTTCCTGAGTATTATCCGACCCGTCGCGAGACCGAGATCTTGACCAGGCACAGCGCGGACATCGTCCGGCTCACCGGTGCGACGACGATGCTCGAGCTCGGCTCCGGCACGTCGACCAAGACCCGGCTGCTGCTCTCGGCGTTCACGGCCGACGGGGCCTCGCTGCACTTCGTCCCGCTCGACGTGAGCGCCGAAGTGCTGACCGAGTCCGCGGAGGTGATCGCGACGGAGTATCCGACCATCACGGTCGAACCGGTTGTCGCCGACTTCAACGAACCGTTCACCGAGTTGCCCGGTAAGCCGGGGGAGCGGCTGATCATCTTCCTCGGCGGCACGATCGGCAACTTCGACGACGCCGAACGTGCCGACTTCCTGGAACGGATCCGCGAGGCGCTGGCCCCCGGGGATCATTTCCTGCTCGGTGCCGACCTGATCAAGCCGCCGTCGCGGTTGATCGCCGCCTATGACGACCGGGCCGGGGTGACGGCCGAGTTCAACCGGAACCTGATCGAGGTGCTGCGCGCCGAACTCGACGCAGAAGGCCTCTACGTCGACGACTTCCAGCACGTCGCGCGGTGGAACCCGGTGCTGCACCGCATCGAAATGTGGTTGCGCGCGCGCCGCGACATCGAGGTGCATTTCAATGCGATCGACAGCGACTGGAAGTTGCCCGCCGGGGCGGAGATGCTCACCGAGATCAGCGTGAAGTTCGATCTGCCCGGGCTGCAGGACGAACTGCGCAGCCACGACTTCCAGCTCGTCCAGTCGTGGACCGATACCGAGAACGACTATTCGCTGACGCTCACTGTGGTGGGGTGACCACCTCCGCGGCGCGCACCCGGTCGAGGATCTCCCCGCGCAGACCGACGGTGTCCGTCGCCCAGAACGCCTCGGGGTAGACGAGCGCGCCGGTCATCCAGTCCTCCCAAGCCGGGAGCACCACGACCTGGAACGCGCTTTTCGGAATCCGAACCGACGGACGGGTGAAGCCGCGCGATTCGCCGGCGACGAAGCCGAACCGCGTGTAGTAGTCCCGCGAGCCTTCGAGGAAGACGGCGGGCGCGCCGGCCAACTCCGCTGCCGCGAGCGCCGCACGTACCAGCGCGCCGCCGATGCCGCGGCGTTGCACCGCAGGCTCGACCGACAGCGGGGAGAGCACGAGCACGTGGACGAGTTCCTGTTCGGCGTCGACCCAGCCGCGCGAAAGCATCGTATGGCCGACAACGACGTCGTCGAGTTCGGCGACAAGCGAGATGCGCGCGGCGTCGGCTGCCAGGGCACCGACCAGTCCGGCGACCTCGCCGTCGTCGGCGAAGGCGCGGGTGGTCAGCTCGCGGATCATCGCGGTGTCCGACTCGCTCGCCGGACGCACCGAAGTCACGTCAGGTTGGCCTTGAGGAACTCGACGGCGCGTTGCCAGGCCTGTTTCGCGGCCTCGGCGTTGTAGGTGCCCATCGCGTCCTTGTCGTTGTGGAACGCGTGCCCGGCGGGGTAATAGAAGAACTCGACGTCACCCTGGGACTCGTCGCGGATCTGGCCTTCCTGTTGCCGCGCCTGATCGACCGGGTAGAAGCCGTCCTCTTCGCCGTAGTGCCCCTGGATCGGTGCCGTGATCCCGGTGTACTGCTGCGGCACGCCGGCGCCGACACCGTAGAACGGAACGGCTGCGCCGATCTTGTCGCCCTGCTGGGCCGCGAGCTGCAGGACGAAGCCACCGCCCATGCAGAAGCCGACCGCGCCGACCTTGGTCGATGTCACCGAATCGGAGGCGAGCAGGTAGTCGACCGCACCGCCGAGGTCACGGGCCGCCTGGTCGACCGGCAGTTCCGACATCAGCTTGCCGGCCTCGTCCGTGTCGTGGGCGACCTTGCCACCGAACAGGTCGGGTGCGAGGGCGACGAAGCCCTCCGCAGCGAATCGATCGACTATGTCAGCGATGTGGTCGTCGAGGCCCCACCACTCCTGGATCACCACGACACCCGGCCCGGACCCTGAGGCGGGTGTGGCCAGATAGCCGTGCGCCTGACCGCCGTTGCTGGCGAAGGTGATGTTCTGACGAGGGTTCGATTCGCTCATGACCGTGCTCCTACCCACGCGTTCACCCTCGCTACCGTAGCCGTATGAGCGACGCTTGCGGAGCGAATCAAGGTAATCGGTCGCGCCTGGCGGCGCGGTGACGGCATGAGTGGACGTGCCGAGGCGGAGTGCTGGCTGACCGACATGGACGGTGTGCTGGTGCACGAGGAGCACGCGTTGCCCGGCGCGGCCGACTTCCTCGAGCGGCTCGTCGCGCGCGAACGCCGTTTCCTCGTCCTGACCAACAACTCGATCTTCACTCCGCGAGACCTGTCCGCCCGGCTGGCCCGGGCCGGACTCAAGGTCCCGGAGGAGTCGATCTGGACCTCGGCACTTGCCACGGCGGACTTCCTCGCCGAGCAGATGCCGGGCGGGTCCGCGTACGTGATCGGCGAAGCCGGGTTGACCACGGCCCTGCACGAGATCGGTTACGTGCTCACCGATACAGATCCGGACTACGTCGTGCTCGGCGAGACGCGCACGTACTCGTTCGAAGCGATCACGAACGCGATCCGGCACGTGAGCAAGGGAGCGCGCTTCATCGCGACCAACCCGGACGTCACCGGTCCCAGCCCGGAAGGACCGACGCCGGCCACCGGGTCGGTGGCGGCACTGATCACGAAGGCGACCGGCGCCGAGCCCTACTTCGTCGGCAAGCCCAACCCGATGATGTTCCGCAGTGCGATGAACCGGATCGAAGCGCACTCCGAGACGACGATGATGGTTGGCGACCGCATGGACACCGACGTCGTCGCGGGCATCGAGGCCGGCCTCGACACGATCCTGGTACTGACCGGATCGACCCGGCGCGACCAGGTGGAGCGGTTTCCGTTCCGACCCGGCCGCGTGCTCGACTCGATCGCCGATGCGATCCCACTGATTTAGCGCGAGTGGTCACGCCACCAGCGCCTGATCATGGCTCGGACGCGCTGCGGTCAGAGGCGGACGGTGGCGCGTTCCTGCGCCGCGCGGCGCTCGACCACCGCGTCGTCCGGTGCGTTCCGGACGAGCACGACCGACCCGCCGGTGACCAGCGGGACGAACAGCGCGTCGACCCAGTCCTGCGGGCCGGTCCAGTCGCGGGTGCTGAGCAGCCGGGCACCGTCCGACGCCCCGAGCTCGGCAGCGCGCGCCTGCGCCAGGTCGATGGTCTGGGCCCGTGTGTATCCCGGCAGGCAAGCGTCGCCCGGTCCGCCCGACAGTTGCACCGTGCCCCAGTTGTCGGGCTGCGGACGAACGGACGTGACGTAGTCGGACGCACCGTCGGGGACGTCGTCCCGCAGTCCGACGGCAGCCGACCCGGGCGCGATCACATACACATCCGGGACGCCCGCGGGCACCCGATCCGGATCGGTGAACGCCACCTCGCCGCCGTGGGTGCCGAGCGCGAGCCCGGCGGTGAGGCAGCCGAAGATCGCCGGTACGGAAATCCAGTGCGCCGGCAGCTCGATCAGTGCGGAGTCGCCCGCACCGAGACCGAGTTCGTCGTGCAGTAGGAAGTAGGTCTTGGCCACCCAGTTCGCCAGCGACTTGCGCGACAGCTCGGAGCGCTCGCCGCTCGCCTCGTCATAGAAGGTCACGAACGGACGCCCTGGGTCCGCGGACAGCAGCTTGTCGAACAGCGCCTCGGGCGTGTTCAGTTGATGCACCTCGAGTCGATCGCCTTGTGCGTGTGCTTGTGGGTGTGGGTCTGGCTCGGTGTCGACTTCGCAGTCAGGCCATCGGCGCCCAGAGTGAGAGTCACGCTCTGCACGTTGGCCTGCACCGCCGAGGCGCCGGGCACGTACTTCGCAAGCGTCTTGGCCTCGGATTCCGAGCCCGCCGGGTACTGGATGGTCGTCACCGACTGCGAGCCGCCGGTCGAGTCGACGGTGGCATTGAAGCCAGCCTTGTTCAGCGTGGCCGTGTTCGCTGCGGCGGCGCCGTTCTGCGTGCCGAAGTTGCGCACCGTCACCGACACCGTGCTGGGGTCGACGGTCTTGGCGGCCTGATAGGCCGAGCTCGGCCCGCCGTTGATCATCTTCTGCACGAAGGCCTTGATCTGCGACGGAATGATGATGCCGACGTTGCCGACGGGCGTGTCCTCGTAGTGGTCGGTCGGGATCGCCTGGCCGTGGATGTTGTTGGCCGACAGGTTCGACATCTGCTTTGCCAGATCGAGCATGTTCAGGCTCTGGTCGACGTAGATCGACTTGTCCACGGCAGAGACGAGGTTGCGCAGCTTGCCGATGTTGAGCAGCGTGCCGGCCGAGGCGACCTTGCGGAACGCCGCGGTCAAGAAGTAGCGCTGGCGGGCGGTGCGGTCGACGTCGCCGCGGGGAAGGCCCTCACGTTGGCGGACGAACTCGAGCGCCTGCACGCCCTTGATCGTGTGCTGGCCCTTCGACAACACCAGACCGGATCCGCCGGACAGGCCGATCGATCGGTTGTGCGCGACCGTGTCGTTGACGCTGTGGCACAGGTCCACCTGCACGCCGCCCACCGCGTCACTGATCGTGACGAAGCCGAGCAGGCTCACCTGCACGAAGTGGTCGATGTTGAGCCCGGTCAGGGTTTCGATCACCTGGATGAGCAGGCTGGCCCCGGCCGCACGCTTGGCGTTGGCGCTACCACTGGAGTTGTTGTATCCGAGCGGGTACGCGGCGTTGAGCTTGTTCATGCCGTAGCCGGGAATTTTCACGTACGAGTCGCGCGGCAGGGAGATCAGTGTTGCCTGCGAACCGTCGGCCGGCACGTGCACGATCATCATCGTGTCGGTATTGAGGCTGCCGCCGTCCTTGCCGACCCGCAGTTCGCGCGCCTGCTTGAGCGACAACGCGCTCCGGTCGTCGTTGCCTGCGATCAGGATGTTCTGGTCCTGGCCGTCGATGTCGTAACGCGTCGTCGTCCTGCCCGATCTGGGATCGGTCGACTGCCCGCCGATGGACGAGATCTGGATGCGCCCGACGTTGTTGAGGCCCCGGACGGTGTTCCACAGGTAGCCGATGTAAACCACAAGGAACAGTGAAAGCACTGCCGCGATGATCTTGACGATGATGGCGCCGGAGTGCAGCGCGCCCCGCGCGCCGGGAACATGCTGGTGGTGCCGCCGCCGGCCGCGCGGGTCGAACTCGGGCGGTAGCGCCCGTCCACCCGACCCGTCGTCCCAACTGCGATCCATGATCCCGGAGGTTACCCGGGGCGCAGAGGTGCCTCCCTGCGCCGCTCAGGCGGGTCTGAGGCGCTGAGTTCTAGTTGATGCAGCCGATGCCGTTGGCGCGGCCGGGCTTCTTGTGACGGTTGATGTCGCGGTGCTGCGCGGGTGCCGTGGTGAGGCCGGTCACCTGTTTGCCGTCCCGTCCCAGCACGAGGGTGACCCGTCGGACGGACGAGGTCTGCATCAGCTTCGCCCCGGGCACCAGGTTCGCGACCGCCTTGGCCTGCGCGGCGTGGTGCGGCGGGTATTGGACGGCGGTGTCGCTCACCGCGCTGGGCGCCGAGTCGATCAGGTCGATGTGGAAGCCGAGCCGGCTCAGCTGACCGGCGTTGCGCGCCGCAAGTCGGGTGACGCCGGCGCCGTTGAGCACGTCGACGGTCACCGTTTCCGGCGAGGCCGGTACGACCTTGCTCAGGTTCGGCGCGCGACCGATCAGGCCGTGGATGAAGCTGGGAATCGCGGCCTGGTCGACCCGGACGATAGCCGTCTCCACGCCGTCCGGATAGATCACTTGTGGCCCGTTGTTGGGCAGGGTCATGAAGTCGATCTGACCGGCGGACAGCAACTCGAACGAGTGGGCGAGCGAGAGCAGGTCCAGCGACGGGTCGGTCAGCAGGGACGAGCTCACCGCGGTCATCAGGTCGTGCAGCTTGAACGGGTTGAGAAGCACGCCGGCCGATGCCACCTTGCGGAACGCCGCGCTGAGGAAGTACTGCTGGCGACGGATCCGATCCAGATCGCCGTGCGGCAGGCCGTGCCGCTGCCGCACGAATGCCAACGCCTGTGCGCCCTCGATCGTCGACACACCCGCCGGGAGGTTGATCCCGGAGAACCCGTGGCGCGTGCCGTCGGTTTCGGTGAACTTGTTCTGGGCATGCAGCAAACACACCTGCACCCCGCCGATGGCCTCGCTGATCCGGTAGAAACCGAGCAGGTTGATCTGCACGTAGTGGTCGATGTGCAGCCCGGTCAGCTGCGACAGGGTGCGCAGGGTGAGCAGCACGCCGGCCCCTTCGGCGGCGCGCTCACTCTCGTGATGCGCGCGGGCCGCGTTGAAGCCGTCGCTGTAGGCCGAGTTGAGCTTGCCCTTGCCGTAGCCGGGGATGCTCACCCACGAGTCCCGCGGGAACGAGATGAGTGACGGACGGCCGACACCGTCCGGCATATGCAAGATCATCATCGTGTCGGTGTTCACGGTCGTCGTGTCGTGGCCGGTGTGCAGGGCGTCCTGCTCGGCCCGGGTGGCGCCGGCGCGGCTGTCGTTGCCGATCAGCAGGATGTTCTGGTCCGCGCCGTCCAGATCCTTGCCGGCGAGCGCGGGCACCTGCGCGCCGTGCGGCACACTGGCCTTGAAGTTCTGGAACTGCGCCCATGCGTAACCGCTGGCGAGCAGGATGGCGAAGGCCAGCGTAGCCACGATCAGGCGGGCGACCGTCGTCCGCCGGTAGGCGCGCACAGCGGACTGATCTGCAGCTGTTTCGGCACGCATGACGCCCTCAGGTTAGGTGCGCTGCGGACGGGTTTCCGGGCGACTCGCGCGGGACAGAACTCAGTTAAGTTGGCGTTTGGCGCTGTTACTGATGTGGCCGGACTAGATTTCTGGGGATTCTGTGCTTACGCTCGCAGCTGCGACGCGTTACCCCCGGCGTGTCGCGCATTGCTGACAGGAGAGTCGTGCTATGCGTCCCCCGCGCGCATTGCCCTTCCGCCTGCCTGGCCGCCGAACGGCGGCCGCTCTGAGTTGTGCCGTAGTCGCGGCCGGCTCGGCGGTCGCCGTTGGCGCGGCGGGCCCCGCCGAAGGTGCTGCCCCCCGAGCTGCTGCTCGTCCCCACACCGAAATCGCCCGATTCTCAGCGACCGGATCACTGACCGTGCAGTGGCGCGGCAACGGCCACGGCCACGGGCTGAGCCAGTACGGCGCCCGCGGCGCGGCGCTGAAGGGTCTCTCCGCCAGGCAGATCCTGGCCTTCTACTACCCGCACACGACGCTGACCCAGACCCGGCCGAGCTGGATCCGGGTCAAGCTGAGCAACGCCACGGCGCAGACCACTGTGCTGGCCAACGTGTCCGGCCTGCGGCTCAGCGGCGCCCGCCCGCTGCCGGCGTCCGGCTACCGGCGGTTCCGGCTGGTGCCCTCCGGCTCCGGGCTGGCCCTGCAAGGGCTCACCAACCGCGGCTCGTGGAAGATGCTGCAACGCAATCTGGCTTCGCGTGCCGATTTCAGCTCGTCGCGCGGCTGGGTCCAGGTGCTCAACAGCGACGGCTCGTCGATCCGCTACCGAGGCAAGGTGGGCGCCGTGCGCTCCGGCTCGGGTGAACTGACGATCAACCGCACCCACCTCGACTACTACGTCGAGGGCACTGTTGCCCGGGAGGTGCCGGCTTCGTGGCCGGCCGCCGCTGTGCAGGCGCAGGCCATTGCGGCCCGCTCCTACGCGGACGCGGTCCGCTCGACGTCCGGCGACAGCCAGTACGACATCTGCGACACCACCGTCTGCCAGGCCTACGGCGGCGCCGCGGGTTACGACAGCTCCGGCCACCTGCTGTGGACCGACAACCGCGATGCGATCGCCGGCAACCAGCGCACCGTGCTGCGCTACCAGGGCGGCCCGGTGCTCGCGCAGTACTCGGCGTCCAACGGCGGCGCGACCGTCGACGGCGGCACGCCCTACCTCGTCGCGCGCACCGACCCGTACGACACCGCCGCCTCGGGCGACCCGTACCTGAACGAGAGCGAACGGGTGCGGGCAGCGGCGCTCGCCCGCAGTTACGGGCTGAAGTCCGTCTCGTCCATCCAGGTCACCAAGCGCGACGGATACGGGCCGTGGGGCGGACGGATCGTGACCGCCTACGTCAACGGCAAGAAGTCCTCCGGGGCCGCGGCACACCTCGCCACGACCGGCTACGACCTCGGCTCGGCGGTGGGCCTGTGGACGGACTATCTACGCATCGGGTGATCGCGCGGTCTAAGGTTGAGCGTTCCCAGACCGAGGAGGGGCCATGGCGGAGCGTCCGCCCCGGGCGTCCATCGTCAGCGGGTACTTCGGGCCGCTGCATCACGGCCATCTCGACATGATCGAGGCTGCCCGCGAGCGCACCGGGTACCTGATCGTCATCGTCAACAACGACCTGCAGCAGACCCTGAAGAAGGGTCGCGTGATCCAGAGCGACGTGCACCGTGCTCGCATCGTCGGCGCGCTGCGAGCGGTCGACGATGTCATCGTCGCGGTCGACGACGGCCCGAGCATCGCGCGCTCGCTCGACGCGGTGCGTGCCGCCTACCCGGACACCGAGCTGGAGTTCTGCAACGGCGGTGACCGCAAGGACGTGGACACGCTCCCGGCGGACGAGGTCGACGCCGCCCGCCGCAATCGCGTCACCCTGTTCTACGGCGTGGGCGGGGTCGAGAAGGCCGACTCCAGCACACGCATCCTTTCGGCGATGAATGAGGACGCCCCGCAGGCTTGACCGACCTCGAGTGGGACGCCGGCCGTCCCGTCGATCTGCGCTCGACGCTGATGCCGCTCGTGCGCGGCAAGGGCGACCCCGCGCACCGGTTCGTCGACGGCCGGTTCTGGTGGGCGGCGGCGACGCCGGACGGGGCTGCCACGCTCGCGCTGTCCGCGCGTGGTTCGGTGGTCACTGCCTCGGCGTGGGGCGACGGCGCGACGTGGCTGCTCGGTCGGGTGCCGCAGCTGCTCGGGGTGGCCGACGATTGGTCGGCGGTGGACGTGGCGGACCATCCCGCGCTGCTGCGGGTGCTGCGCACCCGCCCGGGGATGCGGCTGTGCGCGACCGGGCTGGTGATGGATTCGCTCGTCCCGGCCGTGCTCGAGCAGAAGGTGACCGGCATGGAGGCCCGGCGGGCCTGGCGGGCCTTGCTGCACTGGTACGGCACGCCCGCGCCCGGACCCACCCCGGCGCCAATGCGGGTGCAGCCGGCGGCGCAGGTGCTGCGCGACATCCCGACGTGGGACTGGCACCGCATGGGCGTCGACATCAAGCGCCAGGCGGCGATGCGCGCCGCGGCATCGGTGGCGCACCGGCTCGAGGAAGCCACCGTCGACACCGTGCTGACGCGGCTGCGCGTCGTCCCCGGCATCGGGGAGTGGACGGCGGCCGAAACCGCCCAGCGCGCCTTCGGACATCCGGACGCGGTCAGTGTCGGCGACTTCCACATCAAGAACTGGGTGGCCTACGCGCTGACCGGACGGGCGCGCGGCACCGACCTCGAGATGATCGCGCTGCTGGCGCCGTGGGCCGGTCAGCGGCAGCGGGTGGTCCGGTTGATCGAGCTCACCGGCCAGGCGGCGCCACGATTCGGTCCGCGCTTCGCACCCAACGACATCCGCGCGATCTGACCGGCTTGGCCCCGTAGCAGGGTCCGCCGCGGCGTGTCGCCCGGCTGCGAGGCCAAGCAGGGCCGATCGCTAGGCGCGGTATCGGTCGAGCACCGCGTCGGACAGGACGGGCCACGCCTGTGCTGCCCACGGCCCGAAATCCCGATCGGTCAGAGCGACGAGACCGACCTTTGCCACCGGGTCGACCCAGAGCATCGTCCCCGCCTGGCCGAAGTGTCCGTAGGTGTCGGGCGAGTTGTGCGCGCCCGTCCAGTGCGGTGACTTCGTCGCGCGGATCTCGAACCCCAGGCCCCAGTCGTTGGGGTCCTGGGCGCCGAAGCCGGGCAGCACGCCGCGCAACCCGGGGAACTGCACGGACGTGGCGTCACACAACGTCTGTGTCGAGAGCAAGCCGGTCGGTGAGAGCAACTCGTGCAGCACGCGAGCCAGGTCGGCGGCAGTCGACACCCCGTCGCGCGCCGGCGATCCGGGCAGCGAGGTCGCACGCAGCCGTAACGGCCCGGCGACGGCTTCGGTCAGGTAGGTCGCGAACGGCATGTCGGTGGCCGCCTCGACCAGCGCGCCCGCCCGCTCGATCCCGACGTTGCTGTAGATGCGCCGCGTGCCCGGCGCGGCGGCCCGCATCGGCCGTTCCGGGGCGTAGCCGGACGCGTGCGCGAGCAGGTGGCGCAGCGTTGCTCCGGGCACCACGGCCTCGTCGGCGGCGTCGTCGAGCTTGACCGCTTCCTCCTCGACCGCGACCAGCACAGCCAGCGCCGCGAGCGCCTTGGTGACCGACGCGAGGTGGAACTCGTGATCGACCGGGCCGCGGGTCTCGAGCACCCCCGACCGTCCTACGACCGCGGCTGCGGCCGTCCCCACCGGCCACTGGTCGAGCGTTTCGAGCGTCACAGCGGCACCGTCGTCAAGCAGCGTGGCCCCGCGAAGCGCCGGTCAGCGTTTACTCCGGTGGTCACACACCCAACCTCGCGCGGGCTGCCTCGACCAGGCGCGGGACGTCGGGGGCGACGCCGTCGGGCAGCCGGTCCCACGGGAACCACTCGAGGGCGAGCGACTCGTCGGACTGCTGCGGCTCGGCGCTCTGCGGAGCCAGCGCGAGGTAACGCACGTCGAAGTGTCGGGTGGGCACACCCAGCGAGCAGGTGATCGGGTGCACGTCCAGGCCCAGCGGCGTGGGGTCCAGCGACAGCGCGCCGATCCCGCTCTCCTCGCGCGCCTCGCGGGCCGCAACATCGAGAATCGTGTGGTCGCCGGGCTCGCAGTGCCCGCCCAGCTGCATCCACATCCCGACCCGCGGGTGCAGCGTGAGCAGCACCAGCCGCCGCGACGGGTCGAGCACGAGCGCGCTGCCGGTCAGGTGCCCCGCCGCGCACGAGCGCCACATCGCATCGGGCCGGGCGGACAGGAAGCTCAGGAACGCCTGCTGCAGCGACGGGTCGACGTCGACGAGCGACGAGATGACGTGGGTGGCGTCCTCGTGCAGCGGCGGGGGCACCTCGGTGACCCAGCCGGTGTCCTCGCGGCCGATGGCGATCGCCTCGGCCGTCCCCATCCGGAACAGGTCGTCGGCCGCGCCGCGGATCAGGTTGCGGCTGCCCAGCCCGTCGTCGTCCAGCTTCCCGTCGCGGGCGAACCCGCGCACGATCGCGACCGGGATGCCGCCGAGCTTGCCCTTCACCAGGTCGCCCGCCGCGGCCAGTTCGTCCGCGATCGCCACCTGGGTGACGACCAGCGTGTTCCCGTAGGCGTCGGTGCGTCCGCGGGGATCGGTCACGGCCGTCAGACCGGCGACGCCGATGGCGGTGTCGGTGATGCCCGCCCGCCAGGGCCGTCCCATCGAGTCGCTGATGATCACGCCCACCTCGACGCCGGCGCGCTCACGGATCGACTCGCGCAGCAGCTGGGCCGACGCGTCAGGGTCGATCGGCAGCAGCGCGAGCTCGTTGCGGGCGACGTTGGACAGGTCCACGCCCGCCGCGGCCAGCACGAGGCCGTGCCGGGTCTCGACGATGCGCAGGTCGTCGCGGCGTGCCACCACGCGCACCGCCTCGGCGTCGATCGCCTCCTGCCGGGCGGCTTGGCGGGCGTCCTCGTCGGCAGTGTCGAGCACCACCAACCGGCCCTCGATCTTCGACACCGCCTTGGACGTGACGACCAGGACGTCGCCGTCCTCCAACGGGGGCGCGTGGTCGAGGATCTGCTCGGCGAGGTCGTCACCCGGACGCAGCTCTGCGATGCCCTGCACCGGAAGGATCTCGACGCGTGGCGCGGCGTGATCAGACATGCGCGAGCTCCAGCGCGACCTTCACCATCGCCGCGGTGGCGGCGTCGTCGGTCATGAACAGCGGGACGGCGCGGACTTCGACCCCCGGGACGTCCGCGGTGTCGGTGTCGTGGATCAGCCAGCCGTCGAGCAATCCGCCCTCGCTGCGCGCGCCGTAGTGCCGCCCGACGCCTTCGGCCGAGACCTCGACGCCGATGGCGGGCAGGCAGGTGTCCGCCATGCCCCGCACCGGTCCGCCGGCGATGATCGGCGACACCCCGACGACCGGTGCCGGCCCGTTCGTCACCGCCTCACGGATCTCGGGCAGAGCAAGGATCGTGTCGATCGAGACCACCGGATTGGACGGCGCGATCAGCACGACGTCGGCGCCGAGGATCGCCTCGACGACACCGGGAGCGGGTTCGGCGTCGTCCAGCCCGACCTGGACGAAGGCCTGCGGGGCGATCGCCGCGCGGTGCCGGATCCACCATTCCTGGAAGTGGATCGCCTGGCGCCGTCCGTCCAGCTCGACCACGACATGGGTCTCGCAGCGGTCGTCGCTCATGGGCAGCAGTTCGACTCCGGGCTGCCACCGCGCGCAGAGGGCTGCGACCACCTGACTGAGCGGGTAGCCGGCGTCCAGCATCCGGGTGCGCACCAGGTGCGTCGCGATGTCGAGGTCGCCGAGCTGGAACCACGTGGGCTCGGCGCCGTAGGCTTCGAGCTCGCCCTTGATCCGCCACGTCTCGCCGGCGCGGCCCCAGCCGCGCTCGTGGTCGTGCGCTTCACCGAGGGTGTACATGCAGCTGTCGAGGTCCGGCGTGATGCGCAGACCGTGCAGGGTGACGTCGTCGCCGGTGTTGACGATCGCGGTGAGTCGGTCGCCGGGGCGGGCCGCGCGGACGCCGCGAAGGAACCGAGCACCGCCGACGCCGCCGGCCAGAACCGTGATTCGCACGTCGCTACAACCTACCCGGTCCGGATTGTCATCCGGCGTGCACGCAGTAACGCCCCGACTTCGTGCAAGTCGATTTCGCGTGCGCCCAGCGTGACGGCCTCGGTGCGCAGGTGGGCGGGCAGGTCGTGGTGCCAGCGCCACGGGTGGTCCTGGAAGAACCGGCGCGGGATGCCCAGGCGGTCGGCCATCTCGTGCAGTTCGTCGCGGGTGTCGGCCAGCAGATGGCAGAACTCGGTGTACCGGAGGCCGGCGTCGGGATACTCGCGCAGCGCATCGACGTAGCAGGCCACGCGCCCGAACCTACCTGGCAACGCAGTTTTGGCGGCGTGCCGTCATAGTCCGGGTCAGGCCGCCAAAAGCGAGGGGGACCGACCCGGTCAGCGCTTGGCGGCGACGAGCAGGCCGTCCCCGGAGGCGAGCAGCACGCTCACCAGGCGCGCATCGTCACGCACGGTCTTGGCCAGGTCCCGCAGCACGACGGTGTCGGTGTCGCGGTGGGACGGGTCGGCGACCCGGTCGTGCCAGAGCATGTTGTCGAACGCGACGACCCCACCCGGACGGAGCATCCGCACCGCCTGCTCGTAGTAGACGGCGTAGGCGCTCTTGTCGGCGTCGACGAACACGAGGTCGTACGCC
>DASXJR010000094.1:0-54532 GCA_036497285.1 Jatrophihabitans sp. | reverse complement strand
TGCAGGTCACCGTGACGGTCAACGGCGAGGCGTACACGCGCGACGTCGAGCCGCGCATGCTGCTCGTGCATTTCCTGCGTGACGAACTCGGCCTGACCGGGACGCATTGGGGATGCGACACGTCCAACTGCGGGGTTTGCACGGTGCAGTTGGACGGACTGCCGACGAAGAGTTGCACGACGCTCGCGGCGATGGCGGACGGCCACGACGTGCGCACCGTCGAGGGTCTCGAGGGTGCGGACGGGCTGGACCCGGTGCAGCAGGGCTTCATGAACGAACACGGGCTCCAGTGCGGGTTCTGCACGCCCGGCGTGATGATGACGGCCCGAGCCCTGCTCGACCGCAACCCGCACCCGTCCGACACCGAGATCCGGGAGGCGATCTCGGGCAACCTGTGCCGCTGCACGGGCTACGAGAACATCGTCCGCTCCGTCCGCTGGGCGGCCGATCACCCTGCGGTGGCGACATCATGACAACCGGAGTAAACGCTGACCAGCGCTGCGCGGGGCCACGCTGCCTGCTGCGGGCACGCTCATGACTACGGTCGAGGAAGCCGCCGTCGGATTCGGGCGCCGGCACCGCAAGTAGGACGCCCGGTTCCTGCGCGGCAAGGGCAACTACATCGACGACATCACGCTGCCCGGCATGCTGCACGGTGCCGTGCTGCGCAGCCCGTTCGCGCACGCGAAGATCTTGTCGATCGACACGTCCCAGGCCGAGGCGCACCCGAAGGTCAAGGCCGTCATCACCGGCGCGCTGCTCGAGACGCTGAACCTGGCGTGGATGCCGTCCCTGTCGCACGACGTCGTGGCCGTGCTCGCGACCGACAAGGTGCGCTTCCACGGCCAAGAGGTCGCCTTCGTCGTTGCCGAGGACCGTTACTCGGCGCGAGACGCACTCGAACTGATCGACGTCGACTACGAGCCGCTCCCGCCGGTTATCGACGCGCTCAAGGCGCTGCGTCCCGATGCGCCGGTGATCCGCGACGACATCGAAGGCAAGACCGACAACCACATCTTCGACTGGGAGGCCGGCGACGCCGCCGCGACCGACGCGGCATTCGAGAACGCCGAGGTCGTGGTCGAGCAGGACATCCTGTACCCGCGGGTGCATCCCGCACCGTTGGAGACCTGTGGCTCGATCGCCGACATGGACAAGGTGACGGGCAAGCTGACGATCTACTGCAACACGCAGGCGCCGCACGCGCACCGCACGCTGTATGCGATCGTCGCCGGCTTGCCGGAGCACAAAATCCGCGTCCTCAGTCCGGACATCGGCGGCGGGTTCGGCAACAAGGTCGGCATCTACCCGGGCTATGTGCTGTCGGTGGTCGGGTCGATCGTCACCGGCAAGCCGGTGAAATGGGTCGAGGACCGTTCCGAGAACTTGATGTCCACCTCGTTCGCCCGCGACTACCACATGAAGACGGCGGTCGCGGCGACCCGGCAGGGCAAGATCCTCGCGTTGAAGGTGGACGTGCTCGCCGACCACGGTGCGTTCAACAACACCGCACAGCCCACGAAGTTCCCCGCCGGCTTCTTCCACATCTTCACCGGCAGCTACGACTACCCGGCCGCGCACTGCAAGGTGACCGGCGTCTACACCAACAAAGCGCCCGGCGGAGTTGCATACGCCTGCTCGTTCCGGATCACCGAGGCGGTTTACGCGGTCGAGCGGATCGTCGACTGCCTCGCGCACGAACTCGACATGGATCCCGCCGAGCTGCGTATGCAGAACCTGCTCAAGCCCGAGCAGTTCCCGTACCTGACCCCGACGGGGTGGGAGTACGACTCGGGCAACTACCCGCGCGCACTACGCACCGCGATGGATCTGGCCGGCTACGAGGCGCTGCGTCGCGACCAGGCCGAGAAGCGTGAGCGCGGCGAGCTCATGGGTATCGGCGTCAGTTTCTTCACCGAAGGCGTCGGCGCCGGCCCGCGCAAGCACATGGACATCCTCGGGCTGGGCATGGCCGACGGTGCCGAGGTGCGCGTGCACCCGACCGGCAAGGCGGTCGTGCGGTTGTCCGTCCAGTCGCAGGGTCAGGGGCATGAGACGACATTTGCGCAGATCGTCTCGCACGTGACGGGGATTCCGTCCGAGGACATCGAGGTGGTGCACGGCGACACCGACAACACCCCGTTCGGGCTCGGCACCTACGGCAGCCGGTCGACGCCGGTGTCCGGTGGCGCGGTCGCAGTCGCGTCGAAGCGGGTGGTCGACAAGGCCCGGATCGTCGCCGCGGCCATGCTCGAGATCGCCCCGGAGGATCTCGAGTTCGAGAACGGGACGTTCACGGTCAAGGGCGATCCGTCTTCGGCCAAGACCATCCAGGAAGTCGCGTTGGCCGCACACGGAGCACTGGAGCTTCCCGAGGGCGTGGAGGGCCACCTCGACGCGGCGTGCGTCTACAACCCGCCGAACCTGACCTATCCGTTCGGTGCCTACATCTGCGTCGTCGACGTCGATCCCGCGACGGGTGAGGTGAAGGTGCGCCGGTTCGTCGCCGTCGACGACTGCGGCCCGCGGATCAACCCGACGATCGTCGAAGGGCAGATCCACGGCGGGTTGGCGGACGGTATCGGCATGGCCCTCAGCGAGGTGATCGCTTTCGACGAGGACGGCAACTGTCTGGGCGGTTCGTTCATGGATTACCAACTGCCCACCTCGATGGAGTGCCCTTCCTGGGAGCTCGGCGAGACCGTGACGCCGTCGCCGCACCACCCGATCGGCGTGAAGGGGGTCGGGGAGTCGGCCACGGTGGGGTCGCCCGCTGCAGTGGTCAACGCCGTGCTCGACGCGCTCAAGCCGTACGGCGTGCGGCACGCGGACATGCCGTTCACGCCGGCGCAGGTCTGGCGCACGATCCAGGGACGTCCGCTGCGCACCGATCTGGCGATCACGGACTGATGTCGCGCGTCGATCTGGCCGGCCGGGCCGCCTCGCTCACCGAGGCGGAGACGCCGTTCGTGTGGGCGACGGTGGTGCGGGCCGAGCGGCCGACCAGTGCCAAGGCCGGCGATGCCGCACTGGTGTATCCGGACGGGCGCATCGACGGGTTCGTGGGCGGCGAATGCGCCGAGTCGACCGTGCGCACCGAGGCCCTCGAGGCGCTCGCGTTCGGCGAGGCGCGGTTGCTGCGGATCGTGCCGGACGAATCGACGGTCACGGCAGACCCGGATGTGATCGTGCGGCATAACCCGTGCCTGTCCGGCGGAGCGCTCGAGATCTTCCTCGAGCCGTCCACGCCGCAGCCGGTCGTGCTCGTGTTCGGTCAGGCGCCGATCGCGACGGCGTTGCTGCGGGCGGACCGGATGTTCGGGCAGAGCGTCCGGGCGCTTCCTGCCGCGGAGGCCGAGTTCCCGGCAGCGACCAAAGCCGTGGTGGTGGCCTCGCACGGCAACGACGAGGCGCTGGTTCTCACCAGGGCGCTCCAGGCCGACGTGCCGTACGTCGCGCTGGTCGCGTCACGCCGGCGCGGCGTCGGAGTGCTGGACGGGCTGGATCTGAGCGACGACCTGCGCAAGCGGGTGCACAGCCCTGCCGGACTGGACATCGGCGCCCGTACTCCGCCCGAGGTCGCGCTGTCGATTCTGGCCGAGATCGTCGAGGTGCTGCACGAGCCGCGCTCCTCGGTGTCGTCGGTGGAGGTACAGCCCACCGCGGCGACCGCGATCGATCCGGTGTGCGGCATGACTGTGGCCGCGGTCGAGGCCTCGCTGCACCTGGACATGCCGTCCGGCCCGGTGTACTTCTGCGGGCCCGGCTGTCGCGACGCCTACCGCGACAACCCGGCCGCCTACGCATAGATCAGGTCGGTGTTACTCTCCGCTGCGCCTCAGGCGCAGATGGGGAGGGAAGCCGATGTCGCCGGGACGTCGATCCGTCGTGCTAACGGTCGTTGCGGTGCTTGTCGCAACATTCTCTTTCTACGTGCAGGGATAGTCACTTCGAGCCGGCGAACACGCCGGGTGCGGCGAAGGCGCCGTTGGCGACGATGACGCGGGTCAGGCCCTTGCCGAGCTCGATGAGACGCCGCGTGCGATCGTCACCGAGGTGCTCCCAGGGCGCCGCGTCGAGCTCATCGGTCTCGGCTTCGATCGTCGACCGCAGGGTCGCACCCTGATCGGTGAGCGCGTCCCCGCTCATGAGGCCGCGCTTGCGCAGTCCGTCTTGTGCGGCTTGCCACTGCTCGTCCGACCAGCCGCGCAGCTTCTTCGCTGCGTCGACGGTGAAGCCTCGTCCGGTCGCGGTGTGCGTGACGATCGACTCGATGCCGGACAGCCCAGCGTGCGCGAGCGCCATCGTGTGCCCGTCGCCGCGCGACTCACGCAGCAACGTCGCCGCGTGCCACATGGCCAGGTGCGGCTCGTCCGGCCAGGGCAATCCCGCGTGGCCCGCGTAGAGCGGGCGTCCCTCGGAAGTCAGCGCTGTGGTCGCTTCGCGGGCGAGGTCGGCGAGTTCCTTCAGCTCTACCGATTCGACAGCGTTGCCGAGCAGGCGACGCAGCGCGAGGTCGGCGCCGCGCAAACGGGCCGCGAGAATGTGGTCGATGCTCGCGAGCGTCCAGGCGCGCGGGATGTATTTCGCGACGAGGTCGGGGTTGAAGTTGACGAAGGTCGCCGTGGTCACGCCGGCGCTCACCGCACCCATCGGGGCCGATCGCGAGGCGAAGTAACACATCCGCCCAGGGCGCAGTCCAGCTTCAACGAACTGCTCCCCAGGCTCCGGGGCGAAGTAGATCATCGAATGCAGGGATTCAGTGGCGCGGTGGGCCGGGCCGGCGAGTTCGCTCACATCCGCGACCCTAGGCGGGCGGCGATCTCGAGGCCGAGGCGGTGTCCGGACAGCCACGCCGCCTCCACCCGTGGCGCACCGTTCGGGCACCACGAATCGCCGCACACGCCGAGCGGGCCGTCGAACCAGTATGGTGCGTCGCCATGCGTTGCGGCCGGCTTGGCGAAGCGCCAGCGGTGCGCGTACGTCCATTGCGGTGCGGCGTCGATCCGAAGGAGTTCCCGCGTCGCGTCGACGGCCGGTGGCACCGCTCCGTCCGGGTCGTCGAGGTGTGCCCGGGCAAGCTGCGGCGTCGTGTGAATGACGAGGACGGGCGCACCATCCGCGCGTCGGGAGCCGTCGTCAGCGACCAGCGTCACCGCAGGGTGCTCGTTGACGAATGCCGCGTCGAGTTGCCACGTTCGCTGCGCGAAGCCGGCGACCACCGCGATCACCGGGTCGTACTCGACCCAATCGATCGCGTCGCCGACCAGTCGGGCAGCCTGCGGGTCGGGCATCGCCAACACCGTGACGTCGAAGCCGTCCGGGAATTCGCGCAGCTCGTGGCCGAGCGACACCTCGGTGTGCAGGTCACGGGCGAGGCTGCGCAGGCCGCCGGGCGCACCGAACCGGCAGGTGCCGGAGGTGCTCGTGAGCCCGTCGGGTGCGAACACGCCGAGCGTGTCCGTCCACTCATGCGCGAGCCCACGCGCACGCCAGTCGGCGACGAGAGCGGCGAAACCGTCGCCCGTCACGGTGAAGTACGCCGCGCCGATGTCGACGCGGCGGCCGTGCAGGTGCGGCGAGGCCATCCGGCCGCCGACCGCACGGCCGCGCTCCACGACCGTCACGTCGAGGCCGGCGGCACGAACCGCTCGCGCGCAGGCCGCGCCCGAGATCCCGGCCCCGACCACCAGCACCCGGTCCACAGTGGTCAGTTTGCGCCACAGTGGTCAGCTACAGCTGACCACTGTGGCGCAGAACTGACCACTGTCAGATGCGCGTCCAGGCCTCGGTCAGCACGGACCGCAGGATCTGCTCGATCTCGTCGAACTCGGGCTGGCCGATGATCAACGGCGGCGACAGCTGAACGACCGCGTCGCCCCGGTCGTCGGCGCGGCAGTACAGCCCCGCCTCGAACAGCGCCTTCGACATGAACCCGCGCAGCAGCTCCTCGGATTCGTCGTCGGTGAACGTCTCCTTGGTGTTCTTGTCCTTGACCAGCTCGATGCCGTAGAAGAACCCGTCGCCGCGCACGTCGCCGACGATCGGCAGGTCGTACAGCTTCTCGAGGGTCGCGCGGAACGCGTCCTGGTGATCGAGGACGTGCTGGTTGAGGCCCTCGCGCTCGAAGATGTCGAGGTTGGCCATCGCGACCGCGGCCGAGACCGGGTGCCCGCCGAAGGTGTACCCGTGCGGGAAGTAGTCGTCGCCGTTCCAGAACGGTTCGGCCACCCGGTCGGACACGAGGCAGGCTCCGATGGGGGAGTAGCCGCTCGTCATACCCTTCGCGCAGGTGATCATGTCCGGCACGTAACCGAACTTGTCGGCGCCGAAGTAGGTGCCGAGACGGCCGAACGCGCAGATGACCTCGTCGGAGACCATCAGCACGTCGTGCCGGTCGCAGATCTCACGGACCCGCTGGAAGTAGCCCGGCGGCGGCGGGAAGCAGCCGCCGGAGTTCTGGACGGGCTCGACGAAGACGGCCGCGACGGTGTCGGGCCCCTCGAACTCGATCATCTGCTCGATGCTGTCCGCGGCCCAGCGACCGAACGCCTCGAGGTCGTCGCCGTGCTCGGGTGCGCGGTAGAAGTTCGTGTTCTGGACCTTGTGCGCGCCCGGGACGAGCGGCTCGAACCACTTCTTCGCGTCCGGGATGCCGGTGATCGACAGCGCACCCTGCGGGGTGCCGTGATAGGCGATGTTGCGGCTGATGACCTTGGTCTTCATCGGCTTGCCGACGAGCTTGAAGTACTGCTTGGCGAGTTTCCACGCGGTCTCGACCGCCTCACCGCCACCAGTCGTGAAGAAGACCTTGTTCAGGTCGCCCGGCGCCAGATCGGCGAGCCGATCGGCGAGCTCGATCGCCTGCGGGTGGGCGTAGGACCACAGCGGGAAGAACGCCAATTCGTTGGCCTGCTTGAACGCGGCCTCGGCGAGCTCGCGCCGGCCGTGCCCGGCCTGGACGACGAACAGACCCGCGAGCCCGTCGAGGTAGGACCTGCCGTGCACGTCGTAGATTCGTGCGCCGTCACCGCGAACGATCGTAGGAACGGGCGAGTGTGCGTACGACGAGAGCTTCGTGAAATGCATCCACAGGTGCTCTCGGGCCTTGTCGGAGAGTTCCTGCGCCGCGGGATTGCTCAGCGGCTGATTCATTTGGCACCCCAGTTGTAGGTCTGTTTGGCGAGTTTCAGGTAAAGCCATGACTCAGTTCGCTCGATGCCGTCGAGCGAGCGGATGTCCCGGTTGACGACGCGGAGCAGGTGGTCGTCGTCTTGCACCACCACCTCCGCGAGGATGTCCCAGGACCCGGCCGTGACCACGAGGTAGTCGACCTCGGGGATCTTGGCCAGCTTGTTCGCCACCGTTTCGACGTCGCCGTTCACCGCAATGCCGACCATCGCCTGACGGGCGAAACCGACCTGCATCGGATCGGTAACGGCGACGATCTGCATCACGCCGGAATCGATCAGCTTCTGGACCCGCTGCCGCACCGCGGCCTCGGAAAGTCCGACGGCCTGACCGATTGCGGCATACGATCGGCGACCGTCGGCCTGAAGCTGTTCGATGATGGCCCGACTGACATCATCGGTGTTGATCCGCGCGGGGGTGCGAGCCATACAACGATTTTGCCCAGTCAAGCTCTAGATTGGCAAGCGAATCCGTAGTAGAAAGTTACCACTACAACGCAATTCGCTGGAAACATCACCGAGGCAAGCTACCGTCAACCCCCAATCGCCCTGCGGCAGGAGGCACTAGCGCCCAATGGATGTGACGAAGTCGGACGTGGCGACCGCCGACCAGACCAATCAGCCGGCACCCGGCGCCGCGACGGATTCGACGCGAGTTCCTGCCATCGAGCTGGTCGGCATTGCAAAAACCTTCCATTCCCGGCGCGGCGTTGTCACCGCCGTCGACCGGGTCGACCTGGTGATCGGCGAAGGCGAGTTCTTCTCCCTGCTCGGGCCGTCCGGCTGCGGCAAGACCACGACGCTGCGCATGATCGGTGGCTTCGAAGAACCCAGCGAGGGGCAGATCCTGCTGTATGGCAAAGATGTCGTCGGGGTGCCGCCGAACCACCGCGACGTCAACATGGTCTTCCAGAGCTACGCATTGTTCCCGCACATGTCGGTCTTCGACAATGTCGCGTTCGGACTGCGACGCAGGGGTGTCGACTCGGCCTCGACCAAACGTCGGGTCAACGAGATGCTCGAACTGGTCCAGCTCGAAGGCAAGTCCGACCGCCGCCCGCGCGAGCTCTCGGGTGGCCAGCAGCAGCGGGTCGCACTGGCCAGGGCGTTGGTCAACAAACCGCGGGCACTGCTGCTGGACGAGCCGCTCGCCGCGCTCGACCTGAAGCTGCGACAGGCGATGCAGATCGAACTGAAGCGGATCCAGCGCGAAGTCGGCATCACCTTCATCTTCGTCACGCACGACCAGAACGAGGCGCTGACGCTGTCCGACCGTCTTGTCGTGATGAACGCCGGGAGGATCGAGCAGCTCGGGACGCCGCGCGACGTGTATGAGCGGCCCCGCACGCGATTTGTGGCCGGCTTCATCGGCACGTCCAACCTCATCACGGGCACTGTCGAGCAGCTGGACGGATCCACGGCGACGCTGCATACGAGCGCCGACGAGACGATCATCGTCCCCGACGCTGTCGAAGCCGGAGCGCAGCGGGGCAAGCCGCTCGACGTCACCGTCCGTCCGGAGAAGATCGCAGTCAGCGCGCAACCCCCCGACTCAGGTCGCTGTGCGTTGCGCGGGCGGGTCGGTGAGGTCGTCTACCTCGGCACGTCGACGCAGTACGCAGTGAAGACTGCGGACGGCAGCGACCTGCTGGTCTTCGTGCAGAACTCCTCCGACTCCGAGGACATCGCGCACCGCGACCAGGAGGTCTGGCTCTCCTGGCGTCCGGAGCATTCCCTGCCGCTGGCGCCCAGCGAGTCCGATACGACGTCGACCGACGAGGAAGAGGCGTCATGACCGAGGACACGACGGAGGGCATCGACCAGCACATCACGCCCGACCTCCTGCGCGGCCTAACCTCGCCACGGATCTCGCGGCGACGCGCCCTGCAGATCGGCGGGCTGTCGGCGCTGGGGATGACCCTGGCTGCCTGCGGTATCCCAGGTGCGCAGGGCAGCAAGCTCGGGCTCAGCGCTGCCCGTGCCGAGATCGCCAAGTTCTGGGCCACGCACCAGAAGACCGGCAACCTCAACTTCGGCAACTGGCCGCTGTACATCGACGTCGGTGCGAACAAGAGCGACCATCCGAGCCTGGACCTGTTCACCAAGGAGACCGGGATCAAGGTCAATTACCTTGAGGACATCCAGGCCAACGACACGTTCTTTGCGAAGATCCAACCGCAGCTGGCTGCACAGCAGAGCACCGGCTACGACATCATCGTCATCACGAACGGGACGTACCTCGACAAGCTGATCGAGCTGGACTACCTCACCCCGCTCGACCAGGACCGGATGTCGAACTTCTACCAGTACTCGAGCACATTGGTCCGGGATCCGAGCTACGACCGCGGCAATGTGTACACGATGGCGTGGCAGTCAGGCATGACCGGGATCGGATACGACCCGAAACGCGTTGGCCACAAGATCACCAGCTGGAACGACCTGATGGATCCGGCGCTCAAGGGCAAGATCGGCATGTTCGCCGACAACGAGGACCTCCCGACCTCGGCGCTGTTCGCGATCGGCGTCAACCCGGAGACGTCCACCCTGCCCGATTGGAAGAAGGCCGCGGACTGGCTTCACAAACAGCAGCCCCTGGTGCGCAAGTACTACGACCAGACCTACATCGACGCGCTCTCGAAGGGCGACATCTGGGCCTCGATGGCGTATTCCGGCGACATCTTCCAAGCGAACCTCTCCGGCGCGACCCTCGAGTTCGTGATCCCGAAGGAAGGCGCCGGCATCTGGACTGACAACATGTGCATCCCGCAACACGCCTCGCACCCTGTGGACGCGATGACCTACATGGACTTCGTCTACCAGCCGAAGGTCGCCGCGATCCTGGCGGAGGGCATCAACTACATCACTCCGGTCACCGACGCGCAGCAGTACATTCAGGCGGACGCGAAGGCCGCGACGGGGAAGGACAAGCAGACCCTCGAGTACCTCGCCACGAGCCCGTTGATCTTCCCGAGCGCCGCTGAATTCAGCAAGTTGCACAGGTACCGCGTGCTGACGAAGGTCGAGCAGATCGTATGGAACAACCTGTTCGAGCCGGTGTACCAGTCGTGACGGCCGCCGCGACCTCTGCGCCCCCGGGCCGCCGCCGGCGCCGGCTGCCGAGACTGGGCAAAGCTACTCCGTACTGGTTGATCCTGCCGGGCTGGCTTTGGCTGGCGATCTTCTTCGTCGTGCCGATCGCGATCATGCTTTCGGTGTCGACGATGACGGGCGACATCGCGGACGGGTTCAAGCAGACTTTCCACTGGCGCAACTACACCGACGCCTGGACGGCGTACCACGTGCAGTTCGTCCGCTCCTTGGCATACGGCGCGATCGCAACGCTGCTGTGCATCGTGATCGGCTATCCGGTCGCTTACTGGATCGCGTTCCGCGGCGGCGCGCACAAGTCGTCACTGTTGTTCCTCGTGCTACTGCCGTTCTTCGTGTCGTTCGTGATCCGCACGCAGTCGTGGAACTACATCTTGTCCGACAACGGCATGATCGTCTCTCGCCTGAAGGACTGGGGCTGGGTCGACCAGAACTTCCATATCCTGCAGAGACCGGTCGCGGTGATCGGCGGGCTGACCTACAACTTCATCCCGTTCATGATCCTGCCGATCTACGTGTCGCTCGAACGGATCGATACGTCCATGTTGGAGGCATCGGCCGACCTCTATGCGAACCGGGCGATGGCGTTCCTGCGGGTGGTGTTCCCGTTGTCGATCCCGGGCGTCTTCGCCGGCGTGTTGCTCACCTTCGTACCAGTCGCGTCGGACTATGTGAACGCGTCGATCCTCGGTGGCAGTACCGGGACGACGATGATCGGCAATATCATCCAGACGCAGTACTTCACCAACCTCAACTACCCGACCGCGGCTGCGATCTCGTTCATCCTGATGGCGATCCTGCTGGTCGGAGTCTTCTTGTACGCCCGGCTTCTCGGGACTGAAGACGTGCTCGAAGCGGCAGGTAACTGATGGTCGTCACCGCCGAAGTGAACCAACCGGCCGCGCCGCCGCAGCCACGTCGGGCCGCGCGCCGGCGTCGTCGCATCAAGGGCCGCTGGCTCTTGCCGCTCTGGGGCTGGCTCGTCATCCTCTGGCTGTCGGCACCGATCATCGTAATGATCGTGTTCGGCTTCAACGACACGACCGGAAAGTTCAACATCCGCTGGCAGGGGTTTACTTTCCGCAACTACCGGACGGTGTTCAGCATCGAAGGGCTGACGAATGCCCTGATCAACTCGCTGACGATCGGCGCGATCGCCACCGTGATTGCAACCGGCCTCGGCACGTTCGTCGGCCTCGCGCTCGGGAAGTACCGGTTCCGCGGATCGGGTTCGGTGACACTGTTGCTGTTCGCGAACGTCGCGGCCCCGGAGGTCGTGCTCGGCGCGGCCATGCTGAGCATGTTTCTGACGCTGAACATTCCCCGCGGCTACTGGACGATCGTCATCGCGCACGTGATGTTCAGCCTGGCGTACGTCGCCGTCACCGTGCGTGCTCGGGTCGTCGGCGTGGACCCGTCCCTCGACGAGGCGGCACGCGACCTCGGAGCGAACCCGGTGGTCACGTTCTTCAAGGTGACCTTGCCGCTCATCATGCCCGGCGTTCTCGCGGGCGCTTTGCTGGCGTTTGCGCTGTCGATCGACGACTACATCATCACCAGCTTCAATTCGGGCAATACGGTGACTTTCCCGCTGTACGTGTACGGGGCGTCGCGCACGGGTGTGCCCCCGCAAGTGAACGTGATGGGCACCCTCATCTTCGCGTTCGGTGTGCTCGCCGCGGTGTACGGCTTCGTTTCCTCACGTCGGAAGCAGGTGTGACGCACCGATCCCTGCGTGACGCGACTCCCGTCCCGTTCTGGCTCGACTCCCCGGACCACCCTGCACCGCAACCGCCGCTGCGTGAGCGCACCAGCGCCGACCTCGCCGTCGTGGGCGGTGGGTTCACCGGGCTGTGGACCGCCCTGCTCGCGAAAGAGGCCGACCCGGCACGCGACGTCGTGCTGGTGGAGGCCCGCACCGCCGGCTGGGCGGCGTCGGGACGTAACGGCGGGTTCTGTGTCGCGTCCCTGACCCATGGGCTCGCGAACGGGTTAGACAGGTTCCCTGACGATGTGCCTGCGCTCGAGGCGCTCGGCAGCGCCAATCTCGATGCGATCGAGGCGGCGGTCACGAGATACGGGATCCACTGCGGATTCGAGCGGACGGGCGAGCTGTCGGTTGCGGTCGAGCCGCACCAGGTCGACTGGGTGCGCGAGGACGTCGAGACGGCACGCCGACTCGGTCACGACACGGTGTTCCTGGACGCCGCGGCGGTCCGTGCCGAGGTCGACTCACCGACCTACCTGGCCGGCGCCTGGCACCGTGACGGCGCGGCCCTTGTCGACCCGGCCCGGCTGGCGTGGGGACTGCGTGCCGCCTGCCTGCGCCTGGGCGTACGGATCTACGAGGACTCGCCGGTCGACGGCGTGCACCGCGACGGCACGGCAGCCCTCGTGCGGTGCGGACCGGGCGCGTCGGTACGTGCACGGCGCGTCGCGCTCGGTACGAACGCCTTCCCCGCACCGCTGCACCGCCTGCGCCCGTACACCGTCCCGGTCTACGACTACGTGCTCATGACCGAGCCGCTGTCACAGTCCCAACTTGCGTCGATCGGGTGGGCGAACCGGCAGGGGATCGGCGACTCGGGCAACCAGTTCCACTACTACCGGCTCACCGCCGACAACCGGATCCTGTGGGGCGGCTACGACGCGATCTACCACTGGCGCAACGGATTGCGCGACGAACTCGACCAGCGTCCGGCCACCTTCGAGGTGCTCGCGCGGCAGTTCTTCCAGACCTTTCCGCAACTCGACGGGCTGCGGTTCACCCACAAATGGGGAGGCGCGATCGACACGTCCACGCGGTTCTTCGCGTTCCAGGGCACCGCACTGGGCGGACGGGTTGCGTACAGCCTCGGCTACACCGGGCTCGGCGTCGCGGCCACTCGGTTCGGCGCGTCCGTGATGCTCGATCTGCTCGACGGTCGGGACTCGCCGGCGTTGGCGCTGCGGGCGGTGCGCACGAAGCCGATCCCGTTCCCGCCCGAACCGCTGCGCTGGGGCGGTATCCAACTCACCCGTCGAGCGTTGGCCCGGGCGGATCGCAACGCGGGGGAGCGGGGCGCGTGGCTGCGCCTGCTCGATCGGCTGGGCCTCGGGTTCGACTCGTAGGCCGCGGTCAGCGCGGATCGACCAGCGCGGCGCGGATGACCTCCATCGCTCGCTCGGTCGGGACAGCGAGCTCGCGCGCCACCTGCGCGAACCGCTGGGCCGCCGCCTGCAGCCGCTCGGCGGCGCGGTCGCCGGCGGAGGAGACCACGGTGCCGGCCCGACCCCGGGTCTCGACCAGCCCCGCGGTCTCGAGTTCGCGGTAGGCGCGGGCGACCGTGTTGACGGCCAGGCCCAGGTCGTCGGCGAGACCGCGCACGGTCGGCAGGCGGGTGCCCACCACGAGCGTGCCGTCGGCGATCTGCGCCGCGAACTGTGACCGCACCTGCTCGAACGGCGGCACCGCAGAAGCAGGATCGATCCGCATGCCCCGCAATCTAGCGGCAACGGAATCGTTTATGAGTGGCGGCGATCTGCCTGGGATTCGTCGCCCTCATCCCGCTACGGTGTCGATATGCGCATCCTGATCCTCGGTGCCGGTGGAGTCGGCTCCGCCGCGGCTCTGATTGCCGCGCGGCGGGCCTTCGCGTCCCACGTCGTGCTCGCCGACTACGACAGCGAGCGCGCGAAGGCGGCTGCCGCGGCGACGAAGGACGGCCGGTTCGTCGCGGCGCAGGTCGACGCGTCCGACCAAGAGGCCGTCGAGAAGCTGATCGATGCCGAACAGGTCGACGTTGTGCTCGGCGCGACCGACCCGCGGTTCACTATGCCGATCTTCCGGGCGGCATTGCAGCGGAAGATCCACTACCTCGACATGGCGATGTCGCTGTCGCGGCCGCATCCCGACCGCCCGTACGAGCAGACCGGCGTCATGCTCGGCGACGAGCAGTTCGCCCTAGCCGACCAGTGGCACGAGTCGGGCAAGCTCGCGCTCGTCGGGATCGGCGTCGAACCCGGCCTGGCGGACATCTTCGCGCGCTACGCCGCCGACCACCTGTTCAGCGAGATCGACGAGGCCGGCGTGCGCGACGGCGCGAACCTCACCGTGCGTGGCTACGACTTCGCCCCGTCCTTCTCGATATGGACGACCATCGAGGAGTGCCTCAACCCGCCCGTCGTCTATGAGAAGGACCGCGGCTGGTTCACCACCGAACCGTTCAGCGAGCCCGAGGTCTTCGAGTTCCCGGAAGGCATCGGACCGGTCGAGTGCGTCAACGTCGAGCACGAAGAGGTCATGCTGATCCCGCGCTGGGTCGACGCGAAGCGGGTGACATTCAAGTACGGCCTGGGCGACGAGTTCATCGACGTACTCAGGACGCTGCGCAAGCTGGGTCTGGACAAGACCGAGAAGGTGCAGGTCGGCGCTGTTGCCGAGGGAAGTTCGCGACCCGAGCGAGTGATGGTGAGTCCGCGGGACGTGGTCGCGGCCTGCTTGCCCGATCCTGCGACGATCGGCGAGCACATGACGGGCAAGACCTGCGCCGGGCTATGGGTGCGTGGCACGGGCAAGGACGGCCGACCGCGCGCGACCTACCTGTACCACGTCGTCGACAACGAATGGTCGATGGCTGAGTACGGAGCGCAGGCCGTCGTGTGGCAGACGGCCGTCAACCCGATCGTCGCGCTGGAACTGATCGCCAACGGTACGTGGACGGGCGCGGGCGTGCTAGGTCCGGAGGCGTTCGACTCCGTGCCGTTCCTCGACCTACTGCGCGACGGTTACGACTCACCCTGGGGTCAGCGCGAGATGGTCGCCTGATGGCGCGATACGGACCGCAGTTCGGGCCCGACATCACCTTTCTCGGAGTCGAGCGCTGCGACTGGAGCGACGCCGCCACCTTCGCCGACGCGGACGTGGTGATCCTCGGCGCACCGTTCGACGGTGGCACCTCGCACCGCTCGGGTACCCGGTTCGGGCCGCAGTACATCCGGCAGACCTGCTACCTGCCGCATGACGGCTCACGTCCGTCCCTCGCGATGCGGGTGGACGGGCTGCAGGACCTGAAGGTCTACGACGCCGGCGACGTCGAGATGTTCTCCGGCGACGCGGCGCGATCGGTGCGTGACCTGCAGGCGGCGGTGTATGCGGTTGCGCGCACCGGAGCGGTCCCGCTGGTGCTCGGCGGCGATCACACGATCGCGTGGCCCGATGCCGCCGGTGTCGCCCAGCACGTCGGCCAGGGCAAGGCCTCGATGATCCACTTCGATGCGCACGCCGACACCGGCAACATCGAGTTCGGTTCGCTGATCGGTCACGGGCAGCCGATGCGCCGCCTGATCGAATCGGGCGCCCTGCGCGGCGATCGTTTCCTGCAGATCGGGCTGCGTGGTTACTGGCCGCCGCCGGAGACCCTCGACTGGATGGCCGAGCAGCGGATGCGGTCGTACGAGATGAGCGAGATCGTCTCGCGCGGGCTGGACGAGTGTCTCACCGAGGCGTTCGGGATCGCGCTCGACGAGTGCGACGGCGTGTTCCTGTCAGTCGACATCGACGTGTGCGATCCCGGCCATGCGCCCGGGACGGGCACCCCGGAACCCGGCGGGCTCACGGCGCGACAGCTGCTCGACTCGGTACGCCGCATCGCCTACGAACTCCCGGTGCTGGGCGTGGACGTGGTCGAGGTGTCGCCGCCGTACGACCACGCCGAGATCACGTCGTTCCTCGCCAACCGTGTCGTGCTCGAAACGCTGACCGGTATCGCCCGCCGTCGCCGCGACGCCCGCGACGGTACGACGTGGAATCCGCGCACTCCGCTGCTCGAGCGTTGAGCGCGCTGCCCCGACCGGCGAGCCGTTTGATCGCACGCGGCTTCACGATGAACGCTTCGGCCTCCAGCGCGGCGAGTGCGATCCGTGGGATGTCCCGCGCACGGGAGTAGGAGAAGTACCGCGGCTGCCATTGCGGCCGGAATTTGTCGTTGAACCGGTAGAGCGACTCGATCTGCCACCAGCGTGAGGCGATGACCAGGGTGCGGCGCCACAGCCGCAGCACCGGACCAGCGCCGATGCGTTCGCCGCGCTCCAGGGCGTCACGGAACACCGCGAAGTTGAGCGAAACCCGCTCGATGCCGAGCTCTGGCGCCGCCTGGAGCAACGTGCTGATCATCAACTCGTTCAGGCCGTTGTCCGCAGTGCGGTCGCGTCGCATGAGATCGAGCGACACACCGTGGTCACTCCACGGGACGAAGTGCAGCAGCCCGCGCAGCTGCCCGTCCAGGTGAGCGCGAACGAGGACGCAGCGAGGGTCGGCCGGATCGCCGATCCGCGACAGCGCCATCGAGAACCCGCGCTCGACGGGATCGACCCGCCACAACTCGGCTAGCGCCCGGGCAGCGGCGAGTTCGGCCCCGTCGACTTCGCCGGTGCGTCGCACATCGATGGCGTAACCGGCCCGCTCGACCCGGGCGCAGGCCTGGCGCACACCGCGCATCGCCCGGCCGGACAGGCAGAACCGGTCCGTCTCGACGACGGCCTCGTCGCCGAGCGCGATCGCGGCCAACCCGTACTCGCGCCGGTAGACGGTGGCGGCGAGTTCGCTGCACCCCATCACGGCCGGTGTCCAGCCGTTGTGCTCGATCAGATCCCGCCACGCCACGATCGCCCCGGGCCACGCCTCGGGATCACCGAGCGGGTCCGCGCTGGCCAGCGCCACGCCGTCCACCACCCGGTACGAGATCGCTGCCTTGCCGGACGCGGACCACACCACCGCCTTGTCGCGGCGCAGGGCGAAGTAGCCGAGCGAGTCCCGTGCCCCGTGGCCCGCCAGCAGTATGCGCAGGCGCCGTTCGTCGTCGGGGTGGAGCTGGGCGACGGGCTCACGCGTGCGCACACCGACGGTCACGAGCAGAACGGCCGAAGTGACGCCTACGACGAGCAGCGCCGCATGGAGCACGTCGGCGAAGTGGTCGCCGCCGACGGAGATTGTGCCGCCGAAGCCGGCGAGTGACCAGACCGCTTCGCGCAGCCGCGCCCAGAAACCGACATCGGACGGCACGTGGCCGGGCAGGTACAGCAACACCAGCGTGACGCCGACGGCGGGAACGATCAGTTGCCCCGCACAGCGCAGCGGAAACCACCGGCCGTGCGGATCGGTCGGCACCGCGTAGTCGCGCCGCGTCAAGATCAAAGCGCCGAGCAGCAGCGCGGTGACGACGGCCTCGACCGGGCGGCGTTCGGCGCGGAGCAGGTCGGCCGCCAGCACCGCGATGCACACACCGACCGCGATCCGCCACTCGGCGCGCTTGCGCTTGCGTAGCCCGCGCGCCAGCCGCAGCAGGATCCAGCCGGACACTGCGACCACCGCTTCGGCGGTCGCCCGCGCCGGCATCGGTACGACATCGGCATACAGCGCCGAGGTACGAAAGCGGTCCGGCGAGAGCACGCCTAACAACATGAACAGCCCGACGAGAACCGCGGCTGTGCTGATCACTTCGGGCCGCAGCAGTGCGGTGAGCCGGCGGAACGGATTCCGTCGCCGGGTCGGAAGCGTCGTGGTCGATCCGACCATCAGGCTTCCTTCCCACCGGCGTGCGCACTGTGCATCGCCTCGTAACCATCCGAGCGTCACCTGTGAGCGGGGCCCAAAGGCTCAGCTGATCCTTCTGATCCGCCTCAGCAGATACGAATGAGCGCCCGCGCATGATGACCCGGTGCCCGTGCCACGACGCGTCCTGATCGTGACGTGTGCGGCCGCATCGATCGTCGCGGTCGGCGTGCTGGTTGCCGAGACTGCGCGCTCGCATCCGCGGCACAGTCCGATCGCTGCGACGTCCCAGGGTGCGCCGACACCGGCAAGAGCATCGACCGCGACCGGTACGCCGACCGCGACGACGGCTCCCGATCTGCCGAAATACTCGACAGTCGGCGCGCTCTTCGGTGCCGGTCTCGGCGCGCCACACAGCTGCACCGCCAGCGTCATTGCAAGCGGCACCGGCAACACGGTGATCACCGCCGCGCACTGTGTGCACGACGACGCCAAGGGCATGGTGTTCGTGCCCGCCTATCGCAACGGTCATGCGCGGGAAGGCGTTTGGCAGGTCACCGGCGCGTACGTGCTGCCGGCCTGGCTGCTCAACCATGACCCGAGCGCCGACTACGCAGTATTGACGGTGGCTCCGCATGTGGTGCGGGGACGAACCGTTCAGCTTGCCGACGTCACCGGCAGCGAGTCCCTCGGCGCGGCCGTCCCACCCGGCACAACCGTGACCGTTGTCGCGTACAACAGCGGCCGCAACGACGAACCGATCTCGTGTCGGGCCACGGTGTACGTCCTGCGGAGATTCCCGACCTTCGACTGCCACGGCTTCATCAACGGCAGCAGCGGCAGCCCGTGGTTGACCCTCGACAGATCCGGACACGCGACCATCCACGGCGTGATCGGCGGACTCGACCAGGGTGGCTGCGACGAGTACCGCTCACACAGCGCCACCTTCGACGGCGAGGTCCGCATCTTGATCCGCCGCGCCGAGACACACGACCCGCCCGATGTTCCGGATCGGCCCGCCCCACCGAATTGCTGAGTCCCGGCCAAACATTCGGTGAGCCGCTTCAGTGACGCACAGCCTGCGTGGCGAACGTCCGCAGTGAATGTTCTGGACGACGCAGGGGGAGCGATGCAACCGAACTCGAAAGTCCTGGTGATTGCGCTCTTCGTCGCGGCGGCAGCGAGCGTCTACCTGATCATCCGCTTCTCCAACGTGTTCGTGCGAATCGGCGCCGGCGCACTCACGATCGTGCTCGCGATGACCGGCGGCATGGCGATCGTCAATGACTACTACGGCTACTACCAGAGCTGGGGGCAACTCGGCGCGGACCTCACGGGCAGCTACTCACAGTTCACGACGACGGCGCTCGGCGCGCGCACGAGTCCGCGGCTGACGGGGAAGGTCGTCAGTCTGGACTTGACCGGCGCGCGCAGCGGGATCAACCGCGGTGGTTACGTCTACCTGCCGCCGCAGTACTTCCAGCGCAAGTACGCACACACTCGGCTCCCCGTTGTCGAGCTGCTCCACGGCTCACCCAGCTACGCCGCGTCGTGGTTGGTGCACCTGCACACTGCCGAGGTGGCCAATCAGCTGCTGTCGAAACATCTGATGGGCCCGATGGTCTTGGTGATGCCGCAGACCTACACCGGCAACGCCTACACCGAATGCCTGAACTCCAGCCGCGGCTCGGACGAGACCTACCTGACCACAGATGTGCGCCACGACGTCGAAACCCGCTTTCGAGTGGCGCGCGACTCGGCACAATGGGGTCTCGTCGGCGTATCGTCCGGCGGCTACTGCGCGGCAAACCTCGCGCTTCGGCATCCGGCGTCCTATGGCGCGGTCGGAATCCTGAGCGGCTACTTCCGCCCACAGGACGGCCCGGCCGCGCAGGTGCTCGGCTACAACCAGGCTGCGGAGGACGCCGACGACCCGCTGTTGTCGGCTCGTCGGCTCTCCGCCGGGGCGGCGCCGCTGCCGGCGTTCTGGCTCGCCGCCGGCACCGGTGACCGGGCCGACTACGCCGGTGCGCAGGCATTCGCTGCGGCGCTGCGCGGAGTGGAACGGGTGACGCTGTACAAGGAGCCCGGCGGGCAGCACAACTTCTACGCGTTCGCTCCCGCGTTCAACCGCGTGCTGCCGTGGGTCTGGACGCAGCTCGCTGCACCGCAGTTGCGTGTGCAGTTCCCGATCGCCGGCCCGGTCACCCAGCACAGCGTGTCGGTGGCGCCTACACAGCGGGTCGGCCCGCGCAACCCGTTCCTGCTGCATGCCCGCGAGCGAACCCATAGTCCGCATACAGCGGGCAACCAGAGTTCGTACAGCGAGCGGGCGCATCGTGGACTCATCAGCAGAACTGGAGGCCCACCATGACCGCACCGGCCGGCCCATTCGGTGCCCGCAACCCGTTCGCAGCGCCGCCGCGCTTCGACGCCGCGTACACGGCGTGGAACACCGTCGCGAGCTACGACGACTACGCGCTCGCCCAGCGTGCCGTCGATCAACTCTCCGACGACGGGTTCCCCGTCGAGCACCTGGACATCATCGGCTCCGACCTGCGGTTGGTCGAGCGCGTCACCGGCCGGCTCACCAAAGGCCGTGCGGCGGCCGCCGGCGCGGCGAGCGGCGCCTGGTTCGGGCTGCTCATAGGCACACTGCTCGGCATCTTCACCGCGGGACCGTGGCTGGGCTTCCTGATCGTCGGTGCGGTGATCGGCGCGGGTTGGGGAGCGCTGTTCGGATTCCTCGGGCACGCGGCGACGCGGGGAGCCCGGGATTTCGCCTCCGCCCGCTCGCTGGTGGCGACGCGCTACGACCTCGTCGCCCGAAATGGGTATACCGATGCTGCGCGGAGCGGGCTGCAGAGCGCCGGTCTCGCCGCCGCGTGATGTAACCGGCGACTGAGCGCAGGGGAAGTCCTGCTTCCCTGATGGCAGCCCAATTGACTACGGTTACGTAACCGTAGGTTCTTTAGACCGAGGGGACTTTTGTGATCCGTCTCGACGCACCAGACACCGCCGCCGGCACCGAGCAGCGCCTGCTGCACGAGCTCGAGCCCGTCGTGGCCGCCAACCTCGAGCGACACCTGTCGCTGGCCAAGGAGTGGCACCCGCACGACTATGTCCCGTGGAGCCGCGGACGTGACTTCGCGTTCCTCGGCGGCTCGGACTGGGCTCCCGAGGAGTCGTCGTTGGACCCGGTGGCGAAGACCGCGATGACCGTCAACCTGCTGACCGAGGACAACCTGCCGTCGTACCACCGCGAGATCGCGACCCGGTTCGGCCGCGGCGGCGCGTGGGGCGAGTGGGTAGGGCGGTGGACGGCCGAGGAGGGCCGCCACGGGATCGCGCTGCGTGACTACCTCGTCGTCACGCGCGGGGTCGACCCGGTCGAGCTCGAGCGGCTGCGGATGGCCCACATGAGCGCGGGTTACGACTCGGGCGACAAGACGCCGCTGCAGACGATCGCCTACGTGTCGTTCCAGGAACTGGCCACCCGCGTGTCGCACCGCAACACCGGCGCTGCCACGGGCTGCCCGATCGCCGAGCAACTGCTCGCGCGCATCGCAACCGACGAGAACCTGCACATGGTCTTCTACCGCAACCTCGTCGCGGCAGCTCTCGACCGCGCGCCGGACGCGACCATGGAGGCCATCCGGGACGAGATCGTCGGGTTCCAGATGCCCGGAACCGGGATGCCCGGTTTCGCGCGGAACTCAGTCACAATCGCCCGCGCCGGCATCTACGACCTGCGGTTGCACCACGACGAGGTGCTCGCGCCCGTCCTGCGATTCTGGAAGATCTTCACCCGGGACGATTTCGGTCCTGAGGGCGAGCGTGCCCGCGACGAGGTCACGACGTTCCTTGCTGAGCTGGACGCGCAGGCTGCCCGGTTCGTCGAAAAGCGGGACAGGCAGCGCCAGCGCAAGACCGGCTGACGCGCTACTTACGCCACGCGTTCTTGCGGCGCTGATGGTCCCAGATGAGGACCACGATCAGGCCCACCGCGAACCCCACCAGCCACACCCCACCGGCGAGGTTGTAGTGCGTCGTGGTGAGCATCACGATCAGCAGGATTGCGACGAACCAGCCGGTGACACGGGCCGCCCGGCCCCACTCGCCGTGCCAGCCCCAGTCCTCGGGGTGTTCGTCGGGATGATCCGACGCGTAGTCCGGCGGGGAGCCCAGGTCGGGCTTCTCACTGTGCGGGTTCAGGGCCACGACCTCATTCTGGCACTTCCACCTGGGTCGTTACCGTGAGGGCATGCGTACCGCCCGACGACCGTCTTCGCTGCGCCCGGAACTCGCCGAGGTCGCGGAATGAGAATCACGGGGATGGGGCACGCCAGCGTCTTCATCGAGACGGCGCACGGCTCGATCCTCACCGACCCGTGGGTGAACCCGGCCTATTTCGGCTCGTGGTTCCCGTTCCCGGACAACTCGCAGCTGGACTGGGACCGGTTCGGCAACGCCGACTACCTGTTCGTGTCACACCTGCACCGTGATCACTTCGACGCCGAGCACCTGCGTAAGCACGTGTCCAAGACGGCGACGGCGTTGCTGCCGGAGTTCCCGACCACCGAGCTGGAGGACCAGCTTCGCGACTGCGGGTTCACCTCGTTCGTGACGCCCGTGTCCGGTGAGGTGGTCGACCTGGACGGGCTGCAGATCATGATCCAGGCGCTGGTATCGCCGACCGACGGCCCGATCGGCGATTCGTCGCTGTGGCTGTCCGACGGCGAGCAGACGGTGCTGAACCAGAACGACGCGCGACCGTCCGAGCTGGACGTGTTCAAGGCGCTCGGCCCCGTCGACGGTTACCTCGTGCAGTTCTCCGGAGCGATCTGGTTCCCGATGGTCTACGAGTTGCCGGCGCGGGCGAAGCAGGCGTTGGGGTCGACCAAGCGCGAGCGGCAGTTCGATCGCACCCTGCGCTACATCGAGGAACTCGGTGCCAGGTTCGTGTTCCCGACAGCCGGCCCGCCGTGCTTCTTGGACGAGGAGCTGTGGGGCTTCAACGACATCTTCGGCGACGAGTCGAACATCTTCCCCGATCAGAGCGTCTACCTCGACTGGCTGCGGTCGCAGGGTCATCACGAGGGTCGGTTGCTCTTGCCCGGTACGGCCGCGGCCTTGAACGAGCCCGACTGCCCGGTCGAGCATCCGTACGACCCGTCCACGGTGTTCGGTTCCGCCAAGACCGCCTACCTGCGCGAAATGCAGATGCGGCGGATGCCCGCGGTGGAGGCGGCCAAGGCGACGTGGGCGAATCCCGACGTCGACATCCTCGCCGCGCTGCAGGAGTGGTTCACCCCGCTGCTCGAGGAGGCCGACCACATTGCCAATGGCATCGACGGGGGAGTCCGGTTCACCTGCGAGGACGCCTCGCGCGGTGACGTGGACGTGCTGATCGACTTCGTCAAGCGCGAGGTGCGTGCCTACGACGACTCGAAGGTGCGCTACCGGTTCCGCACCCGACGCGCCTACGTCGAGAAGCTGATCAGCGACCACGAGATCGACTGGGTCAACTCGCTGTTCCTGTCGTGCCGGTTCTCCGCACAGCGCGTCGGCCCGTACAACGAGTTCGTCTACGTGTTCTTCAAGTGCCTGTCCGAGGAACGGCTCAACTATGCCGAGGGCTGGTTCACCGAGCAGAACGAGCTCGAGGCAGCCGAGACGATCGAGCTGGACGGCTGGGAGGTGCAACGGCGCTGCCCACACCTCAAGGCCGACCTGACCCGGTTCGGCTCGGTGGACGGCGAGGTGCTCACCTGCCAGATGCACGGGTGGAAATGGAATCTCGCCAACGGCAAGTGCTTGACCTCGGTCGGCCACGACATCCGCTCCGCTCACCTCGGCGAGCCGGTGCCGCCGGCAGCAGCTGTGGTGCATCAGGACCATCGCGGCCAGCACGAGATGGGCGAAGGGCCGTTCTGACTTCCCCAGGCGCGGCTCGACAGTGGTCAGTTCCGGCCACGGTGGTCAGCTACAACTGACCACTGTGCGCCCAACCTGACCACTGTCGTTGGGCAGTGGTGCTGAGTAGGGCCGGCGGGAGTCGAACCCGCACTGCCACGGACCTAAACCGTGCGCCTCTGCCTGTTGGGCTACGGCCCCAGTGCCGCAAGCTTACGAGTGGCGGCCCGCGCAGTGGACACAGTGCATCGCCGTCGGACGGGCGGCGAGGCGCTCCGGCGCGATGGGCCTGCCGCAGACCACGCAGGTGCCGTAGCTTCCGTCGGCGTGCCGGGCGAGGGCCGCGTCGATCTCGGTCAGATGGTGACGGGCCTGTGCGAGCAGGGCGAGCGCTTGCGCACGCTCGAACCCGATCGTCGCGCCCTCGGGATCGTGCTCGTCATCGCCGGTCGTCGACGACGCCGAGCCGACGATTGTGTCGACGTCGCCTTGCAACGACGCGATCCGTGCCTGCGTCGCCGCCCGCTCGGTCGCGAGCACCGCAGCCGGATCAGTCGAGACCAAGATCGCGGCGCAGCTTGGCGACGTGGCCGGTTGCCTTCACGTTGTACTGCGCGATCTCGATCTTGCCCTGCTCGTCGACGACGAATGTCGAGCGGATCACGCCGGTGACCTTCTTGCCGTACATCGTCTTCTCGCCGAACGCGCCGTACGCCTCGAGCGTCGACCGATCGGGGTCGGACAACAGCGGAAACGTGATCGCGTCGCGCTCGCGGAACTTCGCCAGCTTCGCGGGCTTGTCGGGCGAGACGCCGAGCACCGCGTACCCCGCGGCCGCGAGCGAGTCGAGGCTGTCGCGGAAGTCGCACGCCTGCTTGGTGCAGCCCGGGGTCATCGCCGCCGGGTAGAAATAGACGACGACCTTGCGGCCACGGAAGTCCTTGAGCGTGACGGGGTTGCCGTCGGCGTCGTCGAGTGTGAAGTCGGGTGCCGGGGCACCGGGTTCGAGGCGCGTCACGGTGCGCAACGTTACCGACCGGGCGATCGGCCGCGCCACGATTGCGTCATCCGCGCGATGACCGTGCGGGATCGGCCCCCTAAGGTTGGGTCCGAAGAAACCCGGCGAGAGGACCCGACGTGACCGAGCGTGGTGCGGACGACATCCAGCGCGAGATCGAGAGCGCGCGCGTCAAGCTGGCCGGTGCCGTCGACCAACTCGCCTACCGAACCAGCCCGAAGCGCGTCTCCGAGACCTTCAAGCAGACGCTGAAGGAGAAAGCCCAGTCGACGCAGGGCCGGATCGTGATCGGGGCGACGGGCGGGCTGGTCGTCATTCTTGTCATCAGGCGTTTCCGGCGTCGCGGTTGAGCACCGCCGTACTGCTGATCTCGTGCCGGGATCGCCCCGGGCTCGTGCACGCGGTCGCCCGGTTCGTGCTCGGTGTGGGCGGCAACATCCTTCATTCCGAGCAGCACACCGACCGCGAAGCCGGGGTCTTCTTCCAGCGCGTCGAGTTCGACTTCGGCGAGGCCCGGACGGCGCGCGAGGAGCTTTCCTGCGCCTTCCAGCCGGTCGCCGATGAGTTCGGGATGGACGTCGTTTTGCGGTTCACCGACGAACATCCGCGGATCGCGATCCTCGCCTCCAAGCAGCCGCATTGCCTGGCCGACCTGCTCGGACGCTGGCGCGCCGGCGAACTCGCCGCCGAGGTCGCGGTCGTGGTCAGCAACCACCCCGACCACGAGGCGCTCGCCGAGTTCAGCGGGGTGCCTTACCGACATTTGCCGGTCAGCCCGGACGACAAACTGCACGCGGAGGCGGCGCTGGTCGCCGACCTGGCCGAGTTCGACGTCGACGTCGTGGTGCTGGCGCGGTACATGCAGGTCCTGGGACCGACCGTCCTCGACGCGTACCCGAACCGGATCATCAACATCCACCACTCGTTCCTGCCGGCCTTCGTGGGCGCACGTCCTTACCACCAGGCCCAGCAGCGCGGCGTGAAGTTGATCGGGGCGACCGCGCACTACGCGACGGCCGACCTGGACGAGGGCCCGATCATCGCTCAGGACGTCGAACCGGTCAGCCACCGCGACTCGGTGCAGGACATGGTGCGCAAGGGCCGTGACCTCGAGACGGTGGTGCTCGCCCGTGCCGTCCGGGCGCACGTGGAACACCGGACGTTGGTGTTCGGGAACAAGACGATCGTTTTCGGATGAGCCGCTTGCGCGAAAGATCGTCGTTCAGGGGGAGGTAAGCAAAAGTTCATCTGAGGCGGTCGCTAGTGTCCTCGTACGTGGCCTTCCGTCTCACCCCGCGCGACAACGCGTTCTACGGCATGTTCACCGAGGCGGGCCAGAACGTTGCCGATTGTGCCGACATTCTGGCCGGCCTGCTCGACCCGAACGCCAACCGCAAAGCGATCGCCAAGCAGTTGCGCGAGCGGGAGCACGTCGGCGACTCGGTCACCCACCGGATCATGCGGCAGCTCAACACCAGCTTCGTGTCGCCGTTCGATCGTGAGGACATCTACCGGCTGGCCGGCGCGCTCGACGACGTCATCGACGCGATGGAGGCGACGGCCGACTTCATCGTGCTCGCCGACGTCGGAAAATTACCCGCGCTGATGAGCGAGCAGATCACGCTGATCGCGAGGTCGTCGCACGAGACCGCGGATGCGATGGGTCGGCTGCGCACGCTGCACGACCTCGAGCCCTACTGGATCGAGGTCAACCGGCTGGAGAACGAGGCCGACCGGGTGTACCGCAAGCTGCTGTCGCGGCTGTTCAGCGGCGACTACGACGCACTGACGATGGTCAAGTTGCGCGAGGTGGCCGACGGGTTCGAAGAGGCAGCGGACGCGCTGGAGCACGTCGCGCACGCCGTCGAGACGATCGCGGTCAAGGAGTCATAAGGGTGAGCGTCACCGCACTCGCGGTCGTCATCATCGTCGTGGCACTCGGCTTCGACTTCACCAACGGCTTTCACGACGCCGGCAATGCGATCGCCACATCGGTCTCGACCCGGGCGCTGACCCCGCGTGTGGCGCTCGGCATGGCCGCGATCATGAACGTGGTGGGCGCGTTGATCTCGACCAAGGTTGCCGCCACGGTCGGCAGCGGCATCATCGCGCCACCGTCCGGACAGGACGGGCTGGTGATCGTGCTCGCCGGCCTGGGCGGCGCGATCGTCTGGAACCTGGGGACCTGGTGGCTCGGCCTGCCGTCGTCCTCGTCGCACGCGTTGATCGGTGGTCTCGCCGGTGCTGCAATCGCCGGCTCCGAAGCCGTTAAGTGGAGCGCGATCGTGGACAAGGTCGTCGTCCCGATGGTCTTGTCGCCCCTGATCGGGTTCGTCGGCGCGTACCTGTTCATGCTCGTGCTGTTGTGGGTGTTCCGGCGCGCCAACGCGGTCCGCGCGACCCGCGGTTTCCGCTGGGGCCAGATCGTCTCCGCCGCCACCATGGCCTTCGGGCACGGCACGCAGGACGCCCAGAAGACCATGGGCGTCATCGCGCTCACCCTGTTCGTGGCCGGCCACAACATCAGCTCCGCGAACATCCCGGTGTGGGTGATCCTCAGTTCGGCCGCGGCAATCTCGTTGGGCACCTACTCGGGCGGGTGGCGCATCATGCGCACGCTGGGACGGCGGATCTTCTCGCTCACGCCGGTCAGCGGCTTCGGCGCCCAAACCGTCGCCAGCGCAGTCATGCTCGGCACCGCGGCGTACGGACTGCCCGTGTCGACCACGCACGTGATCAGTTCCTCGGTGATGGGCGTAGGGGCCACTCGGCGGCTGTCGGGGGTGCGCTGGGGTGTGGCCGGCAACATCGTGATCGCGTGGGTCCTGACGATCCCGATGGCCGGCGCGGTCGCCGCGCTCATGTGGCTGGTGCTCGACCCGTTGCTCACCTGAGCCGGGACGAGAGGCGGAACCGCACCAAATCACCCGGCCGCACCTGCGCGGCCGCGTCGAGCGCGACCTCGGTCAACACCGCGATCACCGGATAGCCGCCGGTCACCGGAGCGTCGGGACCGAACACGATCGGACGCCCGTCGGCCGGCACCTGCACCGCCCCGGGCAGCGTCGGCTCGCTCGGCAACTCCCCGGGACGCACCCGCCGCAGGGCCGCGCCGTCCAGCCGCACGCCAACGCGATCGGACTGGGTCCGGACTTGCCACGGCTGGGCGGTCAGGCGGTCGAGTGCGCCTGCTTCGAACCAGTCGACCCGCGGACCGGGGTGGATCGCGAACTCGGCCGGGCCCGATCGCGGCGCGGCGGCGACCCCGCTCGGCGAGGCCGTCGGTGCCGGCCCGACTGCGAGCGTCTCGCCGCGCTGAAGCGGGGACGGACCGATCCCGCTGAGCAGGTCACTGCTGCATGAGCCGAGTTCGGGGGCGACGGCCAGTCCGCCACGTGCCGCCAGGTAGCTGCGCAGCCCGCGCACGGGTGTGCCGAGTCGCACCAGCGTGCCCGGCCGGAGCGTGACAGCGATGCCCCAGTCCAGCCCCGGGCACGGCGCGCCCGTCAGCGCGATCGTGACCGCGTCGAGCGCGCGGAACGCGAGCCCGCCGAGCGTCACCTCGAGCACGCCGGCGCCGACGTCGTTGCCGACGAGCCGGTTGGCCAGCCTTGCAGCACCCCGGTCGAACGCGCCGGAGCGCGGCACCCCGAGCGCAGCCCAGCCCGGCCGGCCGAGATCCTGAACGCTCGCCAGCGGCCCGGGTTCGACGATCTCGATCATTGCGCCTCGAAGCGGACGCTCGTCCCTGGCGCGAGCAGCGCGGGTTCGGGCGCCGCAGGGTCCCACAGCGGCAAGTCGGTGCGTCCGAGCAGTTGCCAGCCGCCGGGGGATGGCCGCGGGTACACGCCGGTGAACTGGCCGGCGATCCCGACCGCCCCGGCGGGTACCGACGTGCGCGGGTCGCTCCGGCGCGGCACATGCAGCCGCTCGTCCAACCCGTCCAGGTAGGCGAACCCTGGCGCGAACCCGCAGAACCGCACCACGTACGAACCGCGGCAGTGCAGGTCGACGACCTCGTCGGGGGTGAGCCCGACGGCGTCGGCGACCGCGGCGAGGTCCGGGCCGTCATACCGGACAGGAATCGTCACCGATCGGGGAGGGTCTCCGGTCCAGGCGGCGGCAAAGTCTCCCCGATCGAGCACGGCGCGTACCGCCGCTTCGTGTCCGGGTTCGAAGACGACCAGCACGGTCTGCGCACCGGCGACCGCGTCGGTGACGCCGTCGAGCGCCGCCAGAGCCGCCCGCACGACAGGGACCTCATGCGGGTCGTCGAGATCGGCGAGCAAGGCGTGCTCGCCGTAGCGGTGGATCTTCATCCGGTGAAGGGGACGAGCGTGACACCGAGGTCGGTGAGCGCCGCACGCACGGCCCTGGCCAGTGTCACGGCGCCCGGGGTGTCCCCGTGCAGGCACAGCGAGGCGGCCTCGACGCCCAGCATGTCGCCGCCCGAGGTCCGCACCGTGCGGTCGCGCACGATCGACACCGCCTGGGCCACCACGGCGGCTTCCGTCTCGTGCACCGCGCCGGGTTCGACGCGCGGGACCAGCCGCCCGGTCGGGGTGTAGCCGCGATCGGCGAACGCCTCGGCGACGAACGGCACACCGGCCGCCGCCGCTGCCGCCTGCAGTTCGGAGCCGGGCAGGCCGAGCACCGGAAGCGACCGGTCGTAGCCCGCGATCGCTGCCACCACGGCCCCCGCCTGCACCGGGTCGTCGGCAGCGGTGTTGTAGAGGGCGCCGTGCGGCTTGACGTAGCGCACCGCCGTCCCCCCCGCGCGGGCGCACGCCTCGAGCGCCCCGATCTGGTACAGGACGTCGGCGAGAAGGTCCTGCGGGGCGATGTCGATCCGCCGACGACCGAAGCCGGCCAGGTCGCGGTACCCGACCTGTGCACCGACCGCGACACCCGCCGCGGCCGCTGTCGCACACACCCGCACCATCGTCGTCGGGTCGCCGGCGTGAAAGCCACACGCGACGTTCGCGCTGGTGACGACCCCGAGCAGCGCCTCGTCGTCACCGAGCCGCCAGGCCCCGAAGCCCTCGCCGAGGTCGGCGTTGAGGTCGAACTCCACGTTGGCAGGGTAGTGCGTTACGGTGCCAAGGCAAGGTCAGGCTAACCTAACTTGTCGGCTCGGCCAGCACGATCTGCTCAACGAGTACATCCGGCACACCGGCAGTGCGCTGTTCGCGGTACCACCAGGGTTGCGCGCGCCGGGCGACTACTACGGCAAGGCATTGTTCACCTGAATCACCCGCGCGCGAGGATTCCGCCTCGGCCCGCGCTAGGCCATAGTCGCGGCATGGCACTGCACACTGCTGGCTCGTCCGACCCACGCCGCCGCCGCCGCGACGCGCGCTCGGTCGAGGACGTCAATCCGATGCTCGGCACGGCCAATCCCGCGATCAGCGAGGCGATCCGGCCACCGCACAACAAGCTCGAGCCCGGGCCGGTCCCGGCCGAGGTCGCCTACCAGATCGTCCACGACGAGTTGCTGCTCGACGGCAGCGCCCGGCTGAACCTCGCCACGTTCGTCACCACGTGGATGGAACCCCAGGCGGCTGCGCTGATGTCCGAGTCCGCCGACAAGAACATGATCGACAAGGACGAGTACCCGCAGACCGCGGAGATCGAGCGGCGCTGTATCAGCATCCTCGCCGACCTGTGGAACGCACCGGATCCGGCGGAGGCCGTCGGCTGCTCGACCACCGGCTCCAGCGAGGCGGCGATGCTCGCCGGAATGGCGCTCAAACGCCGCTGGGCGGCACGCACCGGCGCCGGGCCGGAGCGTCGTCCCAACCTCGTCATGGGTTCGAACGTCCAGGTCTGTTGGGAGAAGTTCTGTCGGTACTGGGACGTGGAACCGCGGCTGGTGCCCATGGAGGGCGATCGCTACCACCTTGACGCCGAGTCCGCGGTCGCCGCCTGCGACGAGGACACCATCGGAGTGGTCGCGATCCTCGGTTCCACCATGGACGGCAGCTACGAACCGGTCGCGCAGATCGCGGCGGCGCTCGCCGACTACGAGCAGCGCACCGGCACCCACGTCCCGATCCATGTCGACGCGGCGTCCGGCGGGTTCGTCGCGCCGTTCCTCGACCACGAGGTCGCCTGGGACTTCCGGATCGATCGCGTCGTCTCGATCAACTCCTCCGGGCACAAGTACGGGCTGGTCTACCCCGGCGTCGGCTGGGCGCTGTGGCGTGACAAGCAGTCATTGCCCGAGGAGCTCGTGTTCAACGTCAACTATCTCGGCGGCCAGATGCCGACCTTCGCGCTGAACTTCTCGCGTCCCGGCGCCGAGGTGGTCGCGCAGTACTACATGTTCTTCCGGCTCGGGCGCGACGGCTACCGCGCCGTCCAGCAGGCCACCCGCGACGTGGCGATGTACCTCGCCCAGGAGTTGGGTCAAATGGGGCGCTTCAGGTTCATCTCGCGCGGCACCGAACTGCCGGTGGTCACCTTCACGACGAACGACGACGTGACGGGGTGGGACGTGTTCGCGCTGTCCGCAAAGCTGCGGGAGAAGGGCTGGCAGGTGCCGGCGTACACCTTCCCGCCGAACCGCGAGGACCTCGCCGTGCTGCGCATCGTGTGCCGCAACGGCTTCAGCCACGACCTCGCCGATCTGCTCCTCGAGAACCTGCAGCAGGGGCTCGACGAGCTCGACGAGGAGGCCAAACACGGTGGCAAGGCGACGGGGAAGAGCGGCTTCCGGCACTGATCAGGAACGCAGGGTCCCGCGATGACGGCCGGGTCGTGCCGGCGTGAGGGAGACTGGACCCATGCAACGTCGGGTTGTGGTGCTCGGGTCGACCGGCTCGATCGGCACGCAGGCGCTCGACGTCGTGCGCAACGCCCCGGACCGGTTCGCCGTCGCTGCGATCGCGGCGGGCGGCTCCGATCTAAACCTGCTTGCACAGCAGGCCGCCGAATTCGCCGTGCCCGTCGTCGGGGTCGGACGGGCGGACTCGGCGCAGGAGCTGTCCGAGCGGCTGCAGGCGCTCGACGTCGGTCCCCGCATCGTCACCGGAACTGAGGTCGTCGCCCTTTCCGCGCTGGACTGTGACGTCGTGCTCAACGCGATCGCCGGCGCGGCCGGGCTGCGCGCGACGCTCACGGCGCTCGACGCCGGGCGCACCATAGCTCTCGCCAACAAGGAGTCACTGGTGGCGGGCGGTCCGCTCGTCACCAGCCGCGCGAAGCCGGGCCAGCTGCGGCCGGTCGACTCGGAGCACTCGGCGCTGGCACAGTGCCTGCGCGGCGGCAGTGCCGACGAGGTGCGCAAGCTGATCGTCACCGCCAGCGGCGGCCCGTTCCGCGGCCGCACCCGGGCCGAACTGGCGCACGTCACGCCCGCCGATGCGCTGGCGCACCCCACCTGGAACATGGGCACGCTGATCACGACCAACTCGGCGACGCTGGTCAACAAGGGCCTCGAGGTGATCGAGGCGCACCTGCTCTTCGACATTCCCTACGACGCGATCGACGTCGTCGTGCACCCGCAGTCGATCGTCCACTCGATGGTCGAGTTCTGCGACGGCTCGACCCTCGCCCAGGTGTCGCCGCCGGACATGCGGCTGACCATCTCGCTCGCGCTCGGCTGGCCCGACCGCGTCCCCGACGCCGCCGCACCGATGGACTGGGCCGGCGCGCAGCAGTGGACCTTCGAGCCGCTCGATGACGGCGCGTTCCCCGCGGTGGCCCTGGCCCGCAAGGTCGGGGTCGTCGGCGGCTGCGCGCCGGCGGTCTACAACGCCGCGAACGAGGCGCTCGTCACTGCCTTCCACGCCGGTGCGGTCGGATTCCTGCAGATCGTGGACACCGTGGCCGATGTGGTCGGTGAGTGGCTGAGCGAGCACCAAGGCGGCACCGGGAACCCAGGTACCGTCGAGGACGTCGAACAGGCAGATGCCTGGGCGCGTGCCCGCGCCACCGAACTGGTCAGCTGAGCTCGAGGAGGTCGCATGCTGTACGCGCTCGGCGTGCTGATCTTCGCGGTCGGGCTGCTCGCGTCCATTGCACTGCACGAGATCGGGCACATGGTGCCCGCCAAGAAGTTCGGCGTGAAGGTCACCCAGTACATGGTCGGGTTCGGCCCCACGCTCTGGTCGCGCAAGAAGGGCGACACCGAGTACGGCATCAAGGCCATCCCGCTGGGCGGCTACATCCGCATGATCGGCATGGTGCCGCCGCCGCGCGCCGACGGGAAGCGGTCGCGCTGGCCGCGGCGCGTGTCCACCGCCATCGAGGACTTCCGGCAGGTCAGCCGCGACGAGGTCAAGTCCGAGGAGGACGAGCCGCGGCAGTTCTACCGGCTCACCCCGGGCAAGAAGATGATCGTCATGCTCGGCGGGCCGTGCATGAACCTGCTGATCTACCTCGTCCTGACCATCGTGCTGCTCACCACCTTGGGGTTGCCGAAATCCGAGGTGACGACCACGGTCGCAGGCGTCGAGAAATGTGTCGTGCCGGCCACAGCGACGGCGGCACAACTGAAGCACTGCCCTCGCCCCACATCACCCGCCGCCGTCGCCGGGTTCAGGGCCGGCGACCGGATCATCTCGGTGGACGGCACGCGGATCACATCGTGGGACGAGCTCACCGGCGTCATCGAGCCGGCCGTCGGCAAGCAGCTGCATGTCGTCGTGTTGCGCCACGGCGCTCGCGTGCCGCTCACAGTGACGCCGGTGCGCAACGTGAAGTACGTAAATGACACCTCGACCGAAACCAAGGACGTCGGGTTCATCGGCATCGCGCCGCACCAGCGCTCGTTCTATGCCTCCCAGGGCATCCTGGACGTGCCCGGCCAGATCGGCAGCCAGGTTGCCGTCGGTGTGCGGGCCCTCGGCAGCTACCCGGCCAAGATCCACTCTCTCTGGCAGACGGTGTTCGACGGCAAACCGCGCGACAAGCAGGGTGCGGTCGGCGTGGTCGGCATTGGCCGGCTCGGCGGTCAGATCGCCGACTCGCACGTGATCGGTGTGAAGGACAAGATCTACACGCTGATCGGGCTGCTCGCGAGCGTGAACCTGCTGCTGTTCTTCTTCAACCTGCTGCCGCTGCTGCCGCTCGACGGCGGGCACGTGGCGGGAGCGCTGGTCGAGGCCGCGAAGCGGGGACGGGCCCGGCTGCGCGCCCGTAGAGACCCGTCCGCTCCACGTCGTCCGCAGATCTTCGTGGACACCGCCCAGATGCTGCCGGTGATGTACGCGGTGGCGTCCGTACTGATCCTCGTCACGTTGCTAACGCTGTACGCGGACATCGTCAAACCCATCAACATCGGATAATGGAGTCATGGCCGTATCCCTAGGCATGCCGTCCGCCCCTCCGCCCGTTCTTGCACCCCGCCGCAAGTCCCGCCAGATCAAGGTGGGGTCGGTCGCGGTCGGCGGTGACGCGCCGGTCTCGGTCCAGTCGATGACCACGACGTTGACCGCTGACATCAACGCGACCCTGCAGCAGATCGCCGAGCTGACCGCGGCCGGTTGCGACATCGTGCGGGTGGCGTGCCCGTCGGCCGACGATGCCGCCGCGTTGCCCGCGATCGCGGCCAAGTCGCAGATCCCGGTGATCGCCGACATCCACTTCCAGCCGAAGTACGTGTTCGCCGCGATCGACGCCGGCTGCGCGGCCGTGCGCGTCAACCCCGGCAACATCAAGGCCTTCGACGACAAGGTCGGGGAGATCGCCCGCGCTGCCGCCGACGCCGGGGTCTCGCTGCGGATCGGCGTCAACGCCGGCTCGCTCGACAAGCGACTGCTCGAGAAGTACGGCAAGGCCACCCCGGAAGCACTCGTCGAGTCGGCGCTGTGGGAGGCGTCGCTGTTCGAGGAGCACGGCTTCCGCGACTTCAAGATCTCGGTCAAGCACCACGACCCGGTCGTGATGGTGCAGGCCTACGAGCAACTGGCCGAGCGCTGCGACTACCCGCTGCACCTCGGCGTCACCGAGGCGGGCCCGGCGTTCCAGGGCACCGTCAAGTCCTCGGTGGCCTTCGGCGCGCTGCTCTCGCGCGGCATCGGCGACACGATCCGGGTGTCGCTGTCCGCCCCGCCGGTCGAAGAGGTCAAGGTCGGCCTGGGCATCCTCGAATCTTTGAACCTGCGTCAGCGCCGCCTCGAGATCGTCTCGTGCCCGTCGTGCGGTCGTGCCCAGGTGGACGTGTACACGCTTGCGGACAAGGTCACCGCAGGCCTCGAAGGCATCGAGGTGCCGCTGCGCGTCGCGGTGATGGGCTGCGTCGTCAACGGGCCGGGGGAGGCGCGCGAAGCCGATCTCGGGGTGGCGTCCGGCAACGGCAAGGGCCAGATCTTCGTCAAGGGCGAGGTCATCAAGACGGTGCCCGAGTCGCAGATCGTCGAGACGCTGATCGAGGAGGCCCTGCGGATGGCCGACGAGATGGGCGCCGAATCGGGCAAGCCCGAGGTCTCGATCATCTGACCACCTGACTTGGCCCCGTAGCAGGGTCCGTCCCGGCGTGTCGCCCGGCTGGGGGGCCAACCCGGCTCGGCACGGCCGAGGAAGCGCCACGCGGGGAACGACCCGGCACGGTAGCGTCCCGGTCGTGACCTTCGTGCGGCCCGACACCCGCGCGCGCACTGTCGACACGATCAGCGGCGCCGACCGCGCCGAACTCGAGCGCCTGGTCGCCGCCGAACCGATCGTCAACGCCGTCGTCGCCGCCCGCCTCGCCGCCTCGCACTCGCTGGATCCCGCCCGCGTCGGCGGCGTGTTGCTCGGGTCGTGCACCGACAGCAGGCTCACCGCGGCCGCGTTCAACGGCGGCAACCTGCTGCCGATCGGGGGCACGTCCGACGACTGGGTCGCCCTCGCCGAGCAGATCGCCCGGGTCCGCCAGATCTGCACCTCGATCGTCGGCCCGATCGACGCAGTGGGCACGATGTGGTCGGTGCTCGAACCGCGATGGGGCCCCGCCAGGGCGATCCGCGAACAGCAGCCGCTACTCGCGCTGACCCGCGGCGAGTCGATCGGCGCGATGCCGCATCCGCAGCTGCGGGTCATGCACCCGCATGAGATCGAGTGCTATCTGCCCGCCGCCGCCGCTATGTTCCACGAGGAGCTCGGCATCTCGCCGTTCAACGCCCGCTCCGGACACGGCTACCGCCGCCGGGTCGAGTCGCTGCTCGCCAGCGGACGCGCTTTCGGGATCGTCGACCGCGACGGACGGATGGCCTTCAAGGCCGACATCGGCGCGATCACCTCGGCGAGCTGCCAGGTGCAGGGCGTGTGGGTGCGCCCGGACCTGCGCGGACGGGGCCTGGGCACCGCCGCACTTGCAGCAGTCCTGCAGCACGCGCTCAAGCGTGCCCCGAGCGTGAGCCTGTACGTCAACGACTTCAACCTGCCTGCCCGGCGCATGTACGCCCGGCTCGGCATGCGGCAGGTCGCGACCTTGCAGACCATTCTGTTCTGATCGAAATGCAGTCAGCCCCGACCGATACGGTCGGGGCGTGACGAGCGCGGACATCGCCGCAGTGATCTTCGACTGGGGCGGAACCATCACTCCCTGGCACGACATCGACCCACTCGAGCAGTGGCTCGCGGCAGTGAACGACGACGACATCGCGGCACGGCTGCACGAGGCGGTGTCCGCAGTGTGGTTGCGCAGCCGCGACGAACACCGCAGCGCCACCCTGGAAGAAGTCTTCGTCACGGCCGGGGTTGCGCACACAGACGAGATGCTCGCCGCCTTCTACGCGTGGTGGGAGCCGCACACCATCGCCGATCCGGACGCCGCCGCCGTCTTCAGCGGGCTACGGGACCGTGGCATCAAGGTGGGCGTCCTGTCGAACACGATCTGGTCGCGCGCCGAGCACGAGCGCATCTTCGAGCGGGACGGGCTGGCCCGACTCATCGACGGCGCCGTCTACACCTCGGAGATCGAGTGGACGAAGCCGCATCCCGAGGCGTTCTCGGCAGCGCTGGCTGCGGTCGCCGTAGACGACCCGCGCCGGGCCGTATTCGTCGGCGACCGACCCTTCGACGACATCTACGGCGCGTCGACGGTCGGCATGCGCACCATCCTGGTGCCGCACAGCGATATCCCGGTCGACCAGGTCGGCCACACCGAGGGCGAGCCCGACGCGATCGCGCACCGGCTGAGCGACGTGCTGACAATCGTGTCCGGCTGGCGGCATACCGCTTCCGTGGCGAGGCATGCTTGATCGCATGCTCGTCCGATTGCTCGTCACCTACCTGGCGCCGTACCGACGCTGGCTCGCCGCCGTCGTCGCGCTTCAGCTCGTCAGCACCCTGGCCGCCCTCTACCTGCCCAGCCTGAACGCCGACATCATCGACAACGGCGTCGCCCGCGGCGACACCGGCTACATCATGCGCATCGGTGGGTGGATGCTCGCGGTCAGCCTGGTCCAGATCGCCGGATCGATCGCTGCCGTGTTCTTCGGTGCCCGCGCCGCGATGTCGTTCGGACGAGACCTGCGTAGCACCCTGTTCCGGCACGTGCTGCGGTTCAGCGCCCGCGAGATGTCGCAATTCGGCGCGCCGTCGCTGATCACCCGCACCACGAACGATGTGCAGCAGGTGCAGATGCTCGTCGTGATGGGGTGCACGCTGATGGTCGGCGCGCCGATCATGTGTGTCGGCGGCATCATCGCGGCGGTGCATGAGGACGTCGGGATGAGCTGGCTGATCGCGGTCAGCGTGCCGGTGCTCGCCGTCGCCATCGGCCTGATCGTCACCCGGATGGTGCCCCAGTTCCGTGCCATGCAGACGCGCATCGACACCGTGAACCGCACGCTGCGCGAGCAGATCAGCGGGATCCGCGTGGTGCGCGCCTTCGTCCGCGAACCCGAGGAGCAGGCCCGTTTCGGGAAGGCCAACGACGACCTGACTGAGACCGGCATCCGCGCGGGCCGGCTGATGGCCCTGATGTTCCCGACGGTGATGCTGGTGCTCAACGTGTCCAGCGTGGCGGTGCTGTGGGTCGGCGCGGGACGCATCGACACCGGGGCCACGCAGATCGGTTCGCTGACCGCGTTCCTGACCTACCTGACGCAGATCCTGATGTCGGTCATGATGGCCACCTTCATGCTCATGATGGTGCCCCGCGCGAGCGTGTGCGCCGACCGCGTCCAAGAGGTGCTGCACACCGACACGTCCGTCGAGCCGCCTCGGACGCCCGTCCGCGACGTGCCGGTCCGGGCCGAGGTCGAGTTCCACGACGTCACGTTCTGCTACCCCGGCGCGTCCGCCCCGGTGATCCGGGACGTCTCGCTGCGCGCCCCCGCCGGCACGACCACCGCTTTCGTCGGCAGCACCGGCGCCGGCAAGACCACCTTGCTCTCGCTCGTCCCACGGCTGTTCGATGCCACCAGTGGCAGCGTCCGTGTCGACGGCGTGGACGTGCGTGAACTCGACCCCGCGCTGCTCTACGAGCGCGTCGCGATCGTGCCGCAGACGGGCTACCTGTTCTCGGGAACGGTCGCCAGCAATCTCCGTTTCGGACGGCCGGACGCGACCGACGAGGAACTGTGGGACGCGCTCCGCACGGCGCAGGCACAGGACTTCGTGACCGCCATGCCCGGCGGCCTGGACGCCCCGATTGCCCAGGGCGGCACGAACGTGTCGGGCGGGCAGCGACAGCGGCTGGCCATCGCCCGGGCCCTGGTGCGACGGCCGGAGATCTACCTGTTCGACGAGTCGTTCTCGGCCCTCGACCTCGGCACGGACGCCCGGCTGCGGGCCGCGCTGCGGCCGGTCACCCGAGACGCCGCCGTCCTGGTCGTGGCCTCGCGCATTTCGACGATCGCCGACGCCGACCAGATCGTCGTGCTCGACCGCGGTGGCGTGGTCGGCATCGGCACCCACGACGAGCTGCTGGCGGACTGTCCGACCTACGCCGAGATCGTCGAATCCCAGCTCGCCGCGGAGGATGCCGCGTGAGCGACATCAACGGAAAGGCAGCGCAGAAGTCGGAAACGCTGCCCAAGCGGTTGCCTCCCGCGGGCGGAGCGGCGCGCCGCGGCGGTGGGCCGCCCTGGATGGGCGCCGCGATGCCCGCCGAGAAGGCGATGACCTTCAAGCCCTCGGCCAACCGGCTGTTGGGGCGGCTGCGCCCGCACCGCGCCATCCTGCTGACGGTCCTGGCCATGGCAATGGTCAGCGTCAGCCTGACCGTGCTCGGCCCGCTGTTGCTCGGCCGCGCCACCGACCTGATCTTCAAGGGCTATCTGGGCTCGCGGCTGCCTGCGGACGTGCCGCTCGACCGCATCATTGCCGCCGCCCGCCTTCGCGGGGACGGCAACTACGCCGACCTGCTCGACCGCGCGAATGTCGTTCCCGGCCAGGGAATCGACTTCGGCGCGCTCGGCACCGTGCTCGGATGGACGCTCGTGGTTTACGTCGTCGCCAACGTGCTGGCCTGGCTGCAGGCCCGGCTGATGAACCGAGCCGTGAACGCCACGGTGCGGCAGTTGCGAAGCGACGTCGAGGACAAGTTGGCCCGCTTGCCGCTGCCCTACGTCGACGCGCAGCCGCGCGGCGAGTTGCTCAGCCGGGTCACCAACGACATCGACAACATCGCGCAGACCCTGCAGCAGACGCTGAGTCAGCTGCTGACTTCGCTGCTGATGGTGGTGGGCGTCGTTACAGCGATGTTCCTGATCTCGCCGCTGCTCGCGCTGATCGCACTGGTGACCATCCCGGTCACGATGCTGGTGACGAAAACGATCGCCAAACGCTCGCAGCCGAAGTTCCTCACACAGTGGAAGGCCACCGGACGCCTCAACGGCCACATCGAGGAGGCCTTCTCGGGGCACGAGATCGTGCGGGTCTTCGGACGCCAGCACGAGAGCGAGCAGACCTTCGAGCGCACCAACGAGGAGCTCTATCAGGCCAGCTGGGGAGCGCAGTTCGTCAGCGGCATCATCATGCCGTCGATGATGTTCATCGGGAACCTGAACTACGTCGTGATCGCCGTCGTCGGCGGGCTGCGGGTGGCGTCGGGCACGCTGTCGCTCGGCGACGTACAGGCGTTCATCCAGTACAGCCGCCAGTTCACCCAGCCGCTGACCCAGGTCGCGTCGATGGCCAACCTGCTCCAGTCCGGGGTGGCATCCGCGGAGCGGGTGTTCGACCTGCTCGACGCGCCTGAGCAGTCGCCGGACCCGGTCGAGCCGCAGGTCCCGGCGCAGCGGCGCGGCCGCGTCGAGTTCGAGCGCGTCGACTTCCGGTACCTGCCCGCCGAGCCGCTGATCGAAGACCTCTCGCTGGTGGCCGAGCCGGGCCACACCATCGCGATCGTCGGCCCGACCGGTGCCGGCAAGACGACGCTGGTCAATCTGATCATGCGCTTCTACGAGCTCGACGGCGGACGGATCACCCTGGACGGCGTCGACATCACGAAGATGCGCCGCGACGCGCTGCGCTCGCGCATCGGCATGGTGCTGCAGGACACCTGGCTGTTCAGCGGCACGATCTGGGACAACATCGCCTACGGCCGTCCCGGTGCGAGTGACGACGAGATCCGCGAGGCGGCCCGGCTTGCGTTCGTCGACCGGTTCGTCCAGTCGCTGCCGGACGGCTACCAGACCGTCCTCGACGAGGAGACCAGCAACGTGAGCGCCGGCCAGCGGCAGCTGATCACGATCGCCCGGGCGTTTCTGGCCGACCCGGCGCTGCTGATCCTCGACGAGGCCACCAGCTCCGTCGACACCCGCACCGAACTGCTCGTCCAGCAGGCGACTGCGGCGCTGCGCAGCAACCGGACCAGCTTCGTCGTGGCGCATCGGCTGTCGACGATCCGCGACGCCGACCTGATCCTGGTCATGGACCACGGCCGGATCGTCGAGCAGGGCGACCACCACGAGCTGCTCGCCCAGCAGGGCGCCTACTACGAGCTGTACAACACCCAGTTCACCCAGCCCACCACCGACGAGGCGGTGAGCGTGTAGGCATGGACGTCGAGATCAGGTATGCCCGACCGGACGAGCTCGCCGCCATCGTCGACCTGGACGGCGCAAGCTTCGGCGCGCAGTACACGCCCGACGACATCCAGGACGTGCTGCTCGACATCGAGCTCGACACCATGCTCGTGGCACTCGACGCGGGCCGCATCGTCGGCGCGAGCTGTGAGGTCCCGTTCCGCATGACCCTGCCCGGTGGCGAGACCGACGCGCTCGGGCTGACCTGGGTTTCGGTCGAGATGACCCACCGCCGTCGCGGGATCCTGCGTGCGCTGATGGACACCCAGCTGCGCGCGGCCGCCGGCCGGCACGTGCCGGTCTCGGTCCTGTCGGCGAGCGAGGCGTCGATCTACGGTCGGTACGGCTTCGGTGTGGCCACCCGCACCCGCCACACGGTGATCGACCGGAGGGCCGCACAACTGATCCGACCGCTCGCAGAGCACGGCGTCACCCGGATGAGCACGGACGAGGTCCGGGGCATCCTGCCCGGACTGTACGAGCGGTGGCGGCGACAGACCCCCGGCGGGCTCAACCGCAACGAGAAGCGGTGGCGGCTGCAACTGCTCGAGCGGGAGTGGTCGCGGCAGGGCCGGTCGGAACTGTTCCATCTCGTTCACGCCGACGGCTACGTCTCCTACCGCATCGCCCGGGGCAACGACGAGCTCGGCCACCGAAACACCTGCGCCGTCGTCGACTACGTCGTCTGCAGCCCCCGGGCGCACGCCGCGCTGTGGAGCGTCCTGCTCGGGATGGATCTCGTCGTGACCGTCGAGAGCCACCGGATCCCGCTCGACGACCCGCTGCCGCACCTGCTCACCGACCCGCGCCAGGTCACGACGACCGCCGTGACGGACGGGCTGTGGACCCGCCCGATCGACGTTGCCGCCCTGCTCGCTGCGCGCGGCTACGCCCTCGACCTCGACGTCACGCTCGGCGTGCGCGACCCGCTGCTCGGCGACGCCGGCTACCGGCTCGTCGGCGGACCCGGCGGCGTGTCGTGCGAGCGCAGCGGCGGCGATCCCGACGTGACGTTCGACGTCCCCGCACTCGGCGCGGTCGTGCTGGGTGGGGTGCGGATCGCCGAACTCCGGGCGGCCGGACGGATCAGCGGCGACGCGGCCGCGCTCAGCCGGCTCGATCGTGCCTTCCTCGCCGACGTCAGCCCGCAGCCGGGCACCTACTTCTGAGTGGTCGGCGTCCCCGGGAACGCCACGACCGCATGCCGCGCGCCGGTCAACAGCCGCCACCGCGTCGCGCGCAGCGCGCTCGCGGTCAATGCCCGCTGAGCGGACCGGCGCAGGGGCGCGAACGCGGGTGGCGGGCGCTGCGCGGTCGCCAACGCCGAATAGAAGTACCGCCACGCCGCGGCGCAGTCGTCTTCGAGCTGCGGCGCCAGGATCAGCGGCGCGATCCCGTACAGGGCGGGGTAGTCGCCCAGGGCCGCGACCGGACGGGCGCCCGCGGCCTCGATCGCCGCGGCGGTGCTGTCGCGCAGTTGCTCGTGCAGCGCCTGGTAGCTGCGCGCGAGGTCCTGCCGGTCGCCGGGCAGGTGCGGACCGACCAGGGCGTAGCCGAACGCGGCCTGCTGCTCCGCAGCAAGCGCGTCCTGCCACGCTGCTCGCACGGCCTGCGGGGTGCTGTTCATGCGCCCACCCCCGACAAGAGTTCGGCGTGGGTCGCCTCACAGGCGGCGATGCTGGCCAGCAGCGCCGCGTCCCGTCCGGTCAGCGCCGCCGCGCGGGCGGCCGCGGCGCTCGCGGCCTTCTGCTCGCCGGCCCGGACCTCGGCGATCCGGACCTTTCCGGACGGGGGCGGGCTCGCATGCTGCGCCGATGGGGAAGCCGTCGAACTGGGCGCGGTCGGGTAGAGCGCGTCGGCGACGGCGGCGTCGATGGCGCGCAGATGCGCGGTGTGGTCGGCGCGCAGGGTCTGCAACGCAGCGCGGTGCGCCCCGTGCGCGTGCTTGAGCGCGGCGGCCACGGTCGCGAGCAGGTCGCGCTCGGCCTGGGCCGCGGCCCGCAGCGCTTGCGACACCGTCGGCGATGCGCTGTGGTCGTCGCCGCTCTCGGTCGAGGCAGCGAACCACACCCCGCCACCTGCAGCGACGGCTGCGAGCGCGCCGACGACGATGAACCCGCGGCGCGACGGCGGCGGTTGCGGCAGCGGACCGTGCGGGAAGGGTCGCTCGTTCATGACGCGGCAAGTCTGTCAGAGCCGATAGGCTCAACCCCGCAACACCACAGCGACACGACACAGCTACACAACGGAAGAGGTCAGTGATGCCACCGCCTCGGGCCAACGCCATCGCCCAAGCGCGTGAACACCTGATGGAGGTCCTCGCGCCCGTCGTGGCCGAGACCGGCTACGACCTGGAAGACGTCACGGTCACCTCGGCCGGTCGCCGCAGCCTTGTCCGGGTGATCGTCGACGCTGACGGCGGCGTCGACCTCGATGCGGTCGCCGAGGTGAGTCGGGTGGTGTCCGACGCCCTCGACTCCGAGACCCCGGGCGGCCCGGCGTTCTCCGGTCCGTACGTCCTCGAGGTCAGCTCGCCCGGGGTCGACCGTCCGCTCACCGAGCCGCGGCACTGGCGACGCGCAGTCGGCCGCCTCGTCACCGTCACCGTGGGCGAGCAGCAGCTCACCGGACGCGTCAAGGCCACCGATGATTCCGGCGTCACCCTTGAGGTGGACGGGTCGCCGCGTGAGCTCGGCTGGTCCGAGTTGGGCAAGGGCAAGGTGCAGATCGAGTTCAACCGCAGCGGAGAGGAGTGACATGGTCAGCGTCGACATCGCCGCGCTCCGCAGCATCGAGCGGGAGAAAGAGATCCCGTTCAACACCCTGATGGAGGCGCTCGAGACCGCGCTGCTGTCCGCGTACAAGCACACCGCGCACTCGATGCCGCACGCCCGGGTCGCGATCGACCGCAAGACCGGCGAGGTTGTCGTGTGGGCGCAGGAGTTCGGCCCGGACGGCGAGATCGAAGAGGAGTACGACGACACGCCGACCGACTTCGGACGGGTGGCGGCCATGACCGCGCGGCAGGTGATCCTGCAGCGGCTGCGTGACGCCGAGCACGACCAGACCTTCGGCGAGTACTCGGGGCGGGAAGGCGACATCGTCACCGGGGTGATTCAGGCCGACGCCCAGGCCTCGCAACGCGGGCTGGTGCTCGTCGACATCGGCAAGGTCGAGGCGGTCCTGCCGCAGTCGGAGCAGGTGCCGGGGGAGATCTACACACACGGCACCCGACTGCGCTGCTACGTGGTCGGCGTCACCCGCGGCATGCGCGGACCACAGGTCACGGTCAGCCGCACCCATCCCAGCCTGGTCAAGAAGCTGTTCGCGCTCGAAGTGCCCGAGATCGCCGACGGCAGCGTCGAGATCGTCGACGTCGCGCGTGAAGCCGGGCACCGTAGCAAGATCGCGGTGCGCACCTCCGTCGCCGGCCTCAACGCGAAGGGCGCCTGCATCGGCCCGATGGGCCAGCGGGTGCGCAACGTGGTGGCCGAACTGCACGGCGAGAAGATCGACATCGTCGACTGGGCCGAGGATCCGGCCAAGTACGTGGGCAACGCCCTGTCACCGGCGCACGCGCTCGAGAGCCGCGTGGTGGACCCGGTCGCGCAGGCCGTCCGGGTGGTCGTCCCGGACTTCCAGCTGTCTCTCGCGATCGGACGGGAGGGCCAGAACGCCCGCCTGGCCGCGCGCCTGACCGGCTGGCGCATCGACATCCACAGCGACTCGGAGGCCAGCAGCGAGGCCGCCCCGGCGGCGGCAGAGCACACAGCAGAGCCGCCCGTGGAGCCGCCTGTGGAGCCGCCCGTGGAGGCGACCGCTGAGGCAGCATCGACGCCCGCCTCGATGCCTGGCGACACGCCCGAACGCGAAGGGTAGACTGGTGGATGGCCGTCTCATCGAAGACGGCACACGATCCCGTACCGACCCGGCCGCCCGCCAGCGGGCAAGGCCCGTTCCGGACGTGCATCGGGTGCCGCCGGCGTGCGTCGGCCGCCGAGTTGCTCCGCGTGGTCGCGACGGGTCCTGGTGAAGGCAACACCGTGATTCCCGATCCGCGGCGTCGAGCACCCGGCCGCGGGGCATGGCTGCATCGCGACCCGGGCTGTGTCGAACTCGCCGAGCGGCGCCGGGCGTTCGGCCGGGCCCTACGGGTCACCGGTTCGCTCGATCCGGCTCCGGTTCGCGAGTACGTAGAACAACTCGAACTGCAATAACCGACCAGCGGAACCCCGCAGGAGAGTGAACGAGTCATGGGCATCCGATGAAGACCCAGCGATGAGTACGTCCACCGTCTAGCGGGCCGTGCGGGATGCCGCCCGGCCCTACGAAGGAGTCACGTGGCAGGCAAGGCCCGCGTATCCGCGCTCGCGAAAGAGCTCGGAGTAACCAGCAAGGAAGTACTCGCCAAACTGCAAGAGATGGGCGAGTACGTGAAGTCGGCATCGTCGACCGTCGAGGCGCCGGTCGAGCGTCAAGTGCGTGAGGCGTTCCCGGCACCCGCCCCGAAACCGGCCAAGAAGGCGCCGGCGAAGAAGGCCGCACCGGCGGCCCAGACGCCTCCGGCTGCCCCGGCCGCCGCTGCCGCGGCAGAGCCCGCGGCCGCCGCCCCGGCTGCGCCGGTCGCCCCGGTCGAGCCCGAGCCCGCGCCTGCGGCGCCGCCGGCCCAACCGGCCCAACCGGCCCAACCGGCCCAACCAGCGGCACCGGCCGCTTCGGCACCTGCGGCGCCGGCCTCCCCGGCACCGAGTTCGCCCGCGCCGGGACCACGTCCCGGACCACGGATCGCGAACAACCCCTTCGGCGTCGGCGGCGGCAGCGCGCCGGCCCGCCCGACCGGGCCGCGTCCCGGTGGCGGCGCCCCCGGCCAGGTTCCGCCTCGTCCGGGCGGACGCCCAGGGGGCTCGGCCGGCCCGGGCGGCCCGCGCCCGAACCCCGGCATGATGCCGCCCCGACCCAACCCGGGCATGGTGCCCGGCCGCGGCCGTCCGGGTGGTCCCGGCGGCGCCGGCGGCCGTGGCGGCCCCGGTGGCGGCCCCGGTGGTGGTGCCGGTGGCGGTCGCACCGGTGCGCCCGGACGTGGCGGCGGTGGCGGCGGCGGCTTCCGTGGCGGCCCCGGTGGCGGTCCGGGTGGTGGCGGTGGCCCCGGTGGTGGGCCCGGTGGTCCGTACCGCGGCGGCCCCGGCGGCGGTCGTGGCGGCGGGCGCGGTGGTCGCGGCGCGAGCACAGCCGGCGCGTTCGGTCGGCGTGGCGGCGGCCCGACCCGAGGCCGCAAGAGCAAGAAGCAGCGCAGGGCGGAGTTCGACAACATGTCCGCGCCGTCGATCGGCGGCGTGCAGGTCCCGCGCGGCAACGGCGATGTCGTCCGGCTGCCTCGTGGCGCCTCCCTGACCGACTTCGCGGACAAGATCAACGCCAACCCGGCGTCGCTCGTCCAGGTGATGTTCCACCTCGGCGAGATGGTCACCGCGACCCAGTCGGTCAACGAGGACACACTGCAGTTGCTCGGTGCCGAGCTGAACTATCAGGTTCAGGTCGTCAGCCCCGAGGACGAGGACCGCGAGCTGCTCAAGGACTACGACCTCACCTTCGGCGAGGACGAGGGCGACGACGACAACCTGGTTGCCCGTCCGCCGGTCGTGACCGTCATGGGTCACGTCGACCACGGAAAGACGCGCCTGCTGGACGCGGTCCGCAAGACCAACGTCATGCGGGACGAGGCCGGAGGCATCACCCAGCACATCGGTGCCTACCAGGTGCACGTGGAGCACGAGGGTCAGGACCGGGCGATCACCTTCATCGACACCCCGGGTCACGAGGCGTTCACCGCCATGCGTGCCCGCGGTGCGGCGACCACCGACATCGTCGTGCTGGTCGTGGCTGCCGATGACGGCGTCATGCCGCAGACGGTCGAGGCGCTCAACCACGCCCAGGCCGCGGACGTCCCGATCGTCGTCGCGGTGAACAAGATCGACAAGGAGGACGCCAACCCGGCCAAGGTGCGCCAGCAGCTCACCGAGTACGGGCTGGTAGCCGAGGAGTACGGCGGCGACACGCTGTTCGTCGACGTCTCGGCCCGGTCGAACCTGCACATCGACGACCTGCTCGAGGGTGTGCTGCTCACCGCGGACGCCGCGCTGGACCTGCGGGCCAATCCCGATCAGGACGCGCAGGGCATCGTCATCGAGGCCCGGCTCGACCGCGGTCGCGGTCCGGTTGCCACGCTGCTGGTGCAGCGCGGCACCCTGCACGTCGGTGACTCGGTCGTCGCGGGCGACGCGTTCGGACGCGTCCGCGCGATGCTCGACGAGAACGGCGACAACGTGGACGAGGCGACGCCGTCGCGTCCGGTGCAGGTGCTCGGTCTGACGTCCGTCCCGGGCGCGGGCGACTCGTTCCTCGTCGTCGACGAGGACCGCATCGCCCGTCAGATCGCCGACCGGCGGTCGGCCCGCGAGCGCAACGCGCAGCTGGCGAGCTCGCGTCGGCGGATCTCGCTCGACGACCTGGACAAGGCACTCGCCGCCGGTGAGGTGCAGCAACTGAACCTCATCATCAAGGGCGACGTGTCCGGTTCGGTCGAAGCGCTCGAGGACGCCCTGGTGAACATCGATCTGGGTGACGCCAAGGACGAGGTGTCGTTGCGCGTGATCGGCCGCGGTGTCGGTGCGATCACCGAGAACGACGTCAACCTGGCGATCGCTTCGGACGCGGTGGTCATCGGCTTCAACGTCCGTCCCGAGGGCAAGGCCCGCGAGGCGGCCGACCGCGAGGGCGTCGACATCCGGTACTACACGGTCATCTACCAGGCCATCGACGAGATCGAGGCTGCGCTCAAGGGCATGCTCAAGCCCGAGTACGAAGAGGTGCAGCTCGGTACCGCCGAGGTCCGCGAGGTGTTCCGCGTGCCGCGCATCGGCAACATCGCCGGTTCCCTGGTTCGCTCGGGCACGATCCGCCGCAACAGCAAGGCGCGGCTGGTCCGTGACGGCGTGGTTGTCGCCGACAACCTGACCGTCGAGTCGCTCAGGCGGTTCAAGGACGACGCGACCGAGGTTCGGGACGGGTTCGAGTGCGGTATCGGTCTGGGGTCGTTCAACGACATCAAGATCGACGACGTGATCGAGACGTTCGAGTTGCGGGAGAAGCCGCGGGTCTGAGTTTCGCCGGCCACACGGCTGATGGGCCCTGTTCAGATACAGAGCGTTCTACATCTGCACAGGGCCTATCCGCCGCTCCGCCTCCGCTGTCGGCCGGCGGCCCGTCACCGCAATCGAGGGGAGGGGCAGCATGGTGGTGGGGACATTGCGCTGTGATCTGCTGTTGGGTGATGTGCATTCGCTCAAGCAGAAGAGGTCTGTAGTGCGCCCGGTCGTCGCGGAACTCTCGCGGCGGTTCTCGGTCTCCGTTGCCGAGACCGGTGATCATGGGCTGTATCGGCGGGCTGAGGTGTCGGTCGCGGTGGTGAGTGGTGATCATGCGCATGTGCGGGAGGTACTCGAGAATTGCGAACGGTTCGTTGCGGGCCGTCCGGAACTCGAGCTGCTGTCAACGCGGACGCGGATCCTCGACGACGAGGATCTTGCCTAGTCGAAGGAGAACGTGATGGTCGATGCCGGACGCGCTCGGCGCCTGGCCGGGCGGATCAAGCAGATCGTGGCCACCCACATCGAAGGACACGTGAAGGACCCCCGCCTGGGCATGGTGACGATCACCGACGTACGGGTCTCGGGCGACCTGCACGATGCGACCCTCTTCTACACCGTCTTCGGCGACGACGCCGCGCGCAGCGACTCCGCCGCGGCGCTCGAGTCGGCCAAGGGCGTGCTCCGCTCGGAGGTCGGCCGGCAGACCGGCGTCCGGTTCACCCCGACGCTCACCTTTGTGCTCGACTCGCTGTCCGAGGACGCCAAGCACATCGAGGAGCTGCTCGCGGTAGCGGCACGCGCGGACGCCGAGGTTGAGGCCGCGCGGCGCGGCAAGCTGCCCGCGGGCGAGGCCGACCCGTACCGCAAGCCGCGGGTCGACGACGACGAGGCGTGAGACCCGAGGCTGGGCCACCCGGTCCGCGGGCGCGGGCCCGACCGACGCGCGGCTCGAACCGCGCCGCGCTGGTGACGGCCGTCGCGATCTTGGTGCTCGGCGTGGTCGGTGCCGTCCTGGTGGTCGTTCTGGACCGCACCGGGTCCACCCGGACGGCCGCGAACAGTGCCGAGTCCGTCGCCGCGCCGCCCAGTTTCGGCGCGTCCGTGCCGATCAGCACCCCCGCCCGGGCCGGGTCTGCGGCGGCGACGGAAACGAGTGCCGACGCGCAGTTGGACGATCCGACGAGCGCGGCCGAGGTTCTGGCCGCGGCACAAACCGCGATCGAGACGGTGGACAGCTACGACTACCGGCACCTCGCCCGCGACCGTGCTGCGGGCAACGCCGTCAGCACCGGCGGCTTCCGCGAGCGGTACGACGCCGCACTGCGGGCGCTGGCCACAACCGCGGGTGGGACGAAGACGGTGCAGCATGCGGTCGTGCAGAAGATCGCCCTGACCGCGCTGTCCAGCAACACCGCGGGGGTGCTCGCGTTCGGCCGCCTCGACATCACCACGGCCGCCGACCCCGCCGGATCAACTCGTGATCTGGCCTCGGGGGTCACGCTGCACCGCACGGACGGGGGCTGGCGGATCAGCGATACCAACGACCTCGTCGACCACGGCGATTTCGTCGCCACCCCACCCGGTAACGCCGCACTGGTCGACGCCATGACTGCCGGCGCACACGAGGTCGTCAACCTGCTCTCGTACTCCCGGGCGAACTTCGCGGCCGACTTCGACCGTGCGCAGGCCGGCGTCACAGGCACGTTGCGGGCCCAGCAACTCGCCAAGCGGGACAGCCTGTTCGCGGCGATGACGCGGTCCCAGTCCGACTTCGCGGGCCAGGTGCGCGCAGTCGGCGTGGAGAGCGCGTCCGGGACGTCCGCGCTGCTGCTCGTGCTCGCGACCGGCTACGAGGTGAGCGCGTCGACCGGCACGCAGCCGCTGTCGGGCACCGAGCGGTTCGAGGTCGGCGTCGAGCTCGTCGACGGACGCTGGCTGGTCAGCGAGTACCTCGCGCTGCCGAGCGCATCATGACCGCCCAGACCGAACACACCACGCGACGGCTGCTCTCGCTGTCCGCGTCGGCGTTCGTCGTGCTTGCCGCCGAGCCCCTCTATGTCCTGGTCGACACCGCCGTCGTCGGGCACCTGGGCCCGGTACCGCTGGCCGGCCTCGGTGTCGCGGGCGCGTTGATGGCTCTGCTCACGATCGTCGGGACGTTCGTCGAGTACGGCACCACCTCTCGCGCAGCGCGCTGGTTCGGCGCCGGCCGGGAGACCGACGCGGTCGGCGAGGGCGTGCAGGCGTCCTACCTCGCCGTCGTGATCGGCCTCGTCGTCGTCGCGCTCGGCGAGTTGTTCGCGCCGCAGCTGACCAGCCTGCTCGCCGGCGGGACGAGCCCGACGCAGCAGGCCGCCGAATCCTGGTTCCGCATCGCCGTCATCGGAATCCCCGGCATCCTGTTGGTCCTCGCCGGCAACGGCTGGATGCGTGGTGTGCAGCGCACGCGCACCCCGGTCGTGATCGTTCTGATCGCCAATGCGCTGTCGGCCGCGATGTGCCCGATCCTGGTGTACGGCTTCGACCTCGGCCTGGAGGGCTCGGCGATCGCGAACCTCGCGGCGCAGTCGGTCGGCGCCGTGCTGTTCGTGCTCGCGCTGGCGCGCAGCGCCCACGGCGGGATCCGTCCCGACCGGGCGGTGATGCGCGCGCAGCTGGTCGTCGGCCGTGACCTGATCGTGCGCGCGGCCGCGTTCCAGGTTGCGTTCCTGTCCGCCGCCGGCGTGGCCGCCCGGTTCGGCACCGCGCAGATCGCCGCGCACCAGATCGGACTACAGCTGTGGGAGTTCACGGCGCTGCTGCTCGATTCGTTCGCCATCGCCGCGCAGTCGCTCGTCGGAGCTGCGCTGGGCGGGTCGGACCCAACCGCCGCGAAGGCGATGGCGTGGCAGGTGTCGCGGTGGGGGCTGTACGCCGGGGTCGGGTTCGCGGTGCTCTACGGTGCCGGCTGGCTGGTGATCCCCGAGGTGTTCAGCTCGTCGCCGGAGGTGCTGCACCAGACCCATGTGCTGTGGCCGTGGTTCATCGGCATGCTGCCGGCCGCCGGTGTCGTGTTCGCCCTTGACGGCGTGCTCATCGGCGCCGGTGACGTCGCATTCCTGCGCACGATCACGATCGTGGCCGGCGTGTTCGCGTTCGCCCCGCTGAACCTGATGGCCCTGCACTGGAACTGGGGGATCGGCGGGGTCTGGGCCGGGCTGACCGCGTTCATTCTCGTCCGGCTCGTCGGGATGCTGTGGCGCGCGCGCGGCGAGCGCTGGATCGTCCTGGGCGTCTGACGGTCGTTAGGCTCGGCGCGTGCCGGCCACCGATGGACTCGTGATCGTCGACAAGCCGGGCGGACTGACCTCGCACGACGTCGTCGCCCGGCTGCGCCGGCTCGCGCACACCCGCAAGGTCGGTCACGCAGGCACGCTCGACCCGATGGCGACCGGCGTGCTCGTGCTCGGCGTCGGTAAGGCAACCCGGCTGCTCGGCCACCTCGTACTTGCGGACAAGGGCTACACAGCAACCGTCCGGCTCGGCCAGACCACCGTCACGGACGACGCCGACGGCGAGGTCGTGTCCTCCGTCCCGGCGGGCGGCGTGACCGAGAACGACGTGCGGGCCGCCATGGGCACGTTCCTCGGCGACATCGACCAGGTGCCGAGCGCGGTGTCCGCTATCAAGATCGCCGGAGAACGGGCCTACAAGCGGGTGAGAGGCGGGGAGGTGGTCGACCTGCCGGCGCGGCCGGTGCACGTCGCCCGCTTCGACGCGCTCGCCTTCCGCCGGCCCGCCGATCTGCTCGACCTGGATGTCTGCGTCGACTGCTCGTCCGGCACGTACGTGCGCGCGCTCGCGCGCGATCTCGGTGCGGCACTCGGCGTCGGTGGGCATCTCACCGCGCTGCGTCGTACCCGCGTCGGTCCGTTCGAGGTGGCCGAGGCCCGGACCTTGGACGAACTGGCGGCGCTCGACGACCCGGTCGTCCTACCGCTGGCCCAGGCGGTGCGGGCCGCGATGCCGGTACGAGATCTCGACGCCGCCGAGGTCCGCGCCCTGTCCTACGGCAAGGCGATCGCCGCCCGCGGCGTGTCGGGCGTGCACGGCGGGGTCGGCCCCGACGGCACGGCAGTCGCGTTGCTGCGCGAGGACGGTCATGACGCACGTCCCGTGATCGTCTTCGCGGCAGCGGGGTAGATACCTGTGGTGGACGGGCTGGAGGACGCGCGGGCTCTGCTGCCCGGGGTCCGTCTCCACACCGCGCAGCTGCTCATGGGCGGCGAGCGCACCGAGGTCAGGCGCGTGCAAGCCCGCTGGCCCGAGGGCGGCAACACCTCGGTGATCGTCAAGCGTTACCTCAGCGCGGGGGAGGGCTGGACCCGCGAGGCGGCGGCGCTGGTCACCGTGCCCGCGCATGCGCACGCGCCGCGGCTGGTGGCCGAGGGTGCCGCTCCGCCGGTTGTGGTGATGTCCGATGTCGGCACGGGACACACGGTTGCGGACGCGCTGCTCGGTTCCGATCCGGACGATGCGACGGCCGCGGTGCTCGAGTGGGCCGAGGCATTGGCGGACCTGCACGCGGCGACCCGCGGCGAACGGGTGCGGTTCCGGGCCGAGCTGGCCCTGCGCGCCGGGGATATCCCGGTCGCCGACCACGTCATGCCGACCGTCGTCGACGAAGCCGCACTGCTGCTCGAGGCGCGCTGCACCGAACTGGGTGTGGCGATCCCGTCCGGTGCCCTGCGCGAGCTGCGGGAACTGCCGCGCACGTTGCGGGCCGATGGCGACGCGGCAGCGCTCAGCCCGTCCGACACCTGCCCCGACGACAACGTGCGCACGTCCGCCGGCGTCGTCCTGGTCGACTTCGAGGGTGCCCAGTGGCGTCACGTCGTGTGGGACGTGGCCTACCTGACCGTGCCGTGGACATCGTGCTGGTGCGCATGGCGGATGCCGTCGGACGTGGTCGAGCGCGCGGTCGAGCACTACCGCGCGCGTATGGAGGCGGCGCTGCCGTACGTGCGTACCCCGCAGTTCCGGCAGGACCTCGCTGCGGCATCCGCGGGGTGGGCGTTCATCTCCGCGGCCTCGCTGCTGCCCACCGCGATGCGGGGCGATCGGCCGCCGGCGGAGCGGCGGAAGGTGACGCCGGCGCGGCGGGCGATGATCCTGCATCGCCTCGACCGGGCGCGCCGCAATCCCGACCTCGCCGCGCTGGCCCGCTTCGCCGAGTTGCTGCGCAAGGCCTTGGTGGAGCGGTGGGGCGAGGTGCCACTGGCCTATGCCCCTGCCTTCGACCAACAGTCGTAGCTCGCGGGTGCTTACCCCGGGTTGAGGGCTGCCTGGACCGCACGGTTGGTGCGGACGAGCAGGGCGGATTCGATCGGCTTCGTGTCCGGGCGCATCAGTCCGTGTCCGCCGACCAGCGCGTCCAGCGGGCGGTGTGGCGCCAAGTTGAAGTGCAGGTGCGGTACTCGGTCGCCGAAGACGCAGACGTACACCAGTTCAGCGCCGGTCACCTGCTTCAGTGCGCTGGTGATCCGCGCCAGGACCGGCCCGAGCGTTGCTGCTTCCTCGCCGTCCAGGTCGGTGATGAACGGGACGTGCCGGATCGGTTCCAGGTGACCGAAACCGCGTACCGGTGAGCCTTCTTCGATCAGCGACAGCCGCCAGAGCGCGTCCGACCAGACGGTGCGGCGACGAAGCAGGGTCGCGGCCCGGTCCGGCTCGCACAGCAGACAGTCATCCTCGTCCGCTCCCATGCCGCACGCTACCGCGCCCACGCGTCGCCGAGCACGCGTTCCGGCGGCCGTACCGCCGCGCGGACGCTCCACCCAAGTACGCTCGACGGCGTGCAGCGCTGGCATGGTCTTGAAGCCGTCCCGCCCGGATGGGGCCGCTCCGTGGTCACGATCGGGGTCTTCGACGGGGTGCACCGCGGCCACGCCGAGATCATCGGACGGGCGGTGAAGCGGGCCCGCGAACGCGAGGTGCCGAGCGTGCTGATCACGTTCGTGCCGCACCCGTCCGAAGTGGTGCGCCCGGGCTCGCATCCGCCCGTCCTCACCTCGATCCCGCGCCGGGCCGAGCTCGTCGCCGCCCTCGGCGTCGACGTGTTCTGCGCACTGCCGTTCACCCTGGAGTTCTCCCGGATGCCCGCGGACGAGTTCGCTCACCGCGTTCTCGTTGAGCGCTTGCACGCGACAGGCGTGATCGTCGGCGAGAACTTCCGCTTCGGGTACAAGGCCCAGGGCGACGTCGCGATGCTGCAGCAACTGGGCCGAACGTTCGGCTTCACCGCCGACGGCGTGGAGTTGTTCGCCGACGGCGACACCGTGCTCAGCGCGACCTATGTCCGCTCGTGCGTGCAGGCGGGCGACGTCCTCGCCGCGGCCAAGGCGCTCGGACGTCCGCACCGCGTCGACGGCGTGGTCGAGCGCGGCGACCAGCGGGGCCGCGAGCTCGGCTTTCCGACCGCGAACATCGTTCCGGACGACCGCTTTGCGATCCCCGGCCACGGCGTCTACGCCGCATTCGCCAACGGCGTTCCGGCCGCGGTCAACGTCGGCGTCCGGCCGACCTTCGACACCGACCTCGGGGTGCTGATCGAGACCTTCCTGATCGATTTCGAGGGCGACCTCTACGGCCAGAACCTGCGGGTCGCCTTCGTCGAG
>DASXJR010000093.1:0-80407 GCA_036497285.1 Jatrophihabitans sp. | reverse complement strand
GTCGATCCGGCTGACGTGGAGACCGGCGCGTTCTGCAACGGCGACCGGCGCACAATTGTCCCATTCGTATTGTCCGCCGGAATGGAGGTAGATGTCGGCTTCGCCGCGCACCACCGCCATCGCCTTGGCGCCGGCCGAGCCCATCGGCCGGACCTCGGCGCCGATGGCCGCCGCCGCAGCGGGGGCGAACGCGGGCGGCCGGGAGTCGCTGACCAGGACGATGCCGGGCGCCGGGGGAGCCGGGTTGGGTGCCGCGGTGGTGTAGACGGCGTCGAGCGCAGGCTGTGCGACGGCTGCGTCGGTGATCTCGCGCCCGAGCTGCCACAAGGCGACGTGCACGGCCCAGTCGTCCCGGCCCGGCATGCCGTACTCGCGGGTGCCGTCGAGCGGGTCGATGATCCACACGCGGTCGGCACCCAGGCGCGCGGGGGAATCGACGGACTCCTCCGATAGCACCGCGTCGTCCGGACGGGCCTCGGCCAGCCCGGCGAGCAGCAACTCGTTCGAGTCGTGGTCGCCGCGCTTGCCGAGTTCCTTGCCCTCGAGCCCTGGTGTGGAGCGGATCGACAGCAGCAGCTGACCTGCCCGCTGCGCGAGATCGGCGGCAAGAGTTACGTCGGCGTCGCTCACCGACAAGCTCACTGCTCCGTTTCGAGCTTGTCGATGACAACCGAGGCGAGCGTCTCGACATCGGCCTCGTGCCCACGCAGCAGCAGATCCGGCGACAGCGGCGCCTCGTACGGTGCGCTGATCCCGGTGAAGTCCGGGATCTCACCGGCCCGCGCCTTCGCGTAGAGGCCCTTCGGATCACGCGCCTCGGCGACCTCGAGCGGCACGTCCACGAACACCTCGTAGAACGGCAGCTCCGACTCGTTGTGGATCTCGCGGGCCGCCGCACGGTCCTCGCGGTACGGGCTGACCAGCGACACCAGCACGACCACGCCGGCGTCGGCCATCAGCTTCGCCACCTCGGCCACGCGGCGCACGTTCTCCTTGCGGTCCTCGGGGCTGAAGCCGAGGTTGTTGTTGAGGCCGTGGCGCAGGTTGTCGCCGTCGAGCACGTACGCCGGGCGTCCGGACGCGACGAGCCGGCGCTCCACCTCGACCGCGACCGACGACTTACCCGAGCCGGACAGGCCGGTGAACCACACGGTCGCGCCCTGCGTGGCGCGCTGCGCGCGGCTGACCTCGTGGTCGTGCCACTTGATGTTCAGCTCGCCCTGCGACGGGCCGATGATCATGCCGGCGGCGACGGTGTTGTTCGTCGCCTCGTCGATCAGGATGAAGCTGCCGGTGTCCCGGTTGCGCCGGTACGCGTCGAACAGCAGCGGCTTCTGCGTGCGCAGCCGCACGCGGCCGATCTCGTTCAACTCCAGACCGGTCGCCACTTCGTCGCGGTGCAGCGTGTTGACGTCGAGGCGGTACTCCATGTCCTTGACCGACGCCCGCGTCGAGCGCGAGGTGTGCTGCAGCGTGTACGTGGCACCGGTCGACAACGACGACGCGGACGTGAGCCAGCACAGCATCGCGTCGACGTCCTGGCCGATGTGCGGCCGGTTGTGCGGACGGGCGATCAGGTCGCCTCGCGCGATGTCGATGTCGTCCTCGAGTTCGATGGCGACCGCCTGGCCTGCGAACCCCTCGGCGAGGGACTTGCCACCCGGGCCGTGCACCTTGGCAACTTTCGTCGAGAACCCCGACGGCAGCACCGCGACCTCGTCGCCGGGCTTGAACGTGCCGCCGGCGATCGTGCCCGCGTAGCCGCGGAAGTCGTGGTAGTCGGCCTGCTGCGGACGGATGACGTACTGGACGGGCAACCGCGCGTCGATCAGGTTGCGGTCCGAGGCGATGTGGACGCCTTCGAGCAGCTTCAGCAGCGACTGGCCCTCGTACCAGGGCATCGCCTGGGTCTTGGACACGACGTTGTCACCGGACAGCGCCGAGATCGGGACGAAGGTGAGGTCGGCGACCTCGAGCTTCATCGCGAATGAGCGGAACTCCTGGCGGATCTCGTTGTACCGGTCCTCGGAGTAGTCGACGAGGTCCATTTTGTTGATGCACACGATCAGGTGCGGGATACCGAGCAGCGTGGCCAGGAATGCGTGGCGGCGGGACTGCTCGAGCACGCCGTTGCGCGCATCGATCAGGATGAGCGCAACGTCAGCGGTCGACGCGCCGGTGACCATGTTGCGGGTGTACTGAATGTGCCCCGGGGTGTCGGCGATGATGAACTTGCGTTCCGGGGTGGCGAAATACCGGTAGGCGACGTCGATCGTGATCCCCTGCTCGCGCTCGGCCCGCAGACCGTCGGTGAGCAGCGCGAGGTCAGGTCCCTCATGGCCGCGGGCAACACTGGCACTCTCGACCGCACCGAGTTGATCTTCGAAGATCGCCTTGCTGTCGAAGAGCAGGCGACCGATCAGGGTGGACTTTCCGTCGTCGACCGAGCCGGCAGTGGCGATGCGAAGTAGCTGCGACATATTTAGAAATAGCCCTCTTTCTTGCGGTCTTCCATGCCGGCTTCGGAGATCCGGTCGTCCGCGCGGGTTGCGCCGCGCTCGGTGAGCCGGGCTGCCGCGACCTCGGCCACGACAGCTTCCGGGGTGTCGGCGAGTGACTCGACACAACCGGTCGTCGTCGCATCGCCCATGGTGCGGTAGCGGACGGTCTCCTCGAAGACGGACTCGCCTTCCTGCGGTTCGATGAAGCGGTTAACCGCAAGCAGCATGCCGTCGCGCTCGACGACCTTGCGCTTGTGTGCGTAGTAGAGCGGAGGCAACTCGATCTGCTCGTCGCGGATGTAGGTCCAGATGTCGAGCTCGGTCCAGTTCGACAGCGGGAAGACCCGGATGTTCTCGCCCTTGCGGTGCCGGCCGTTGTAGAGGTTCCACAACTCGGGACGCTGGTTACGGGGGTCCCACGCCCCGAACTCGTCACGGAAGCTGAACACGCGCTCCTTGGCGCGGGCCTTCTCCTCGTCGCGCCGCGCGCCACCGAACACGGCGCCGAACTGGTTGTCGCGGATCCCGCGCAGCAGCGTGACCGTCTGATGCCGGTTGCGCGGCGCGCCGGGGTACTCCTCGACGATCCGACCGGCGTCGACGTCGTCCTGGAGCTGCTCGACGATAAGCCGCAGCCCGTACTTCTCGACGGTCTTGTCGCGGAACTCGATGACCTCGTCGAAGTTCTGGCCGGTGTCGACGTGCATCACCGGGAACGGCACCCGGCCGGGCCAGAATGCCTTGACCGCCAGGTGCAGCATCACCACCGAGTCCTTGCCGCCGGAGAACAGCAGCGCCGGGCGCTCGATCGTGGCGGCGACCTCGCGGAAGATGTGCACGGCCTCGGCCTCGAGCTTCTCGAGGTCGGTCAGCTCGTACGTCGTCGTCATAAGGGCGATTCCCTACCTAGTGCGTGGAGATTGCGGAGCACTGGCCCAGCATTCTGCCAGGCTGCGCGAGCTCGTCTTGACGAACGCTCGGGCCGCGCTTAGCTTCCAGTGGAACGTGTTCTAGTTTTATTGTCTTCGGACGGAGGCGGCCGGCGTGCCCGTGACTGTGACCACACCAGCACCGACCGTGACCTCCGACCTGGCCGAGGCGATCGCCGAGGCCGAACGGCTGATCGCCACCGCACCGCACGTCGAGACCGAGCGGGACCTGCAGGAAGGCTATGACTACCTCGCCGGGCTGATCCGGCAGGCGGTCTCGTCAGCCTGGGCCTACGACAAGGACTTCCCGTATTTCGTCCGGTCCGCGACCCCGTACACCAAGGTCGGCCTCGACAATCCGGACACGCTGTATTTCTCCGCGAACATACGCGACGACGTCGAGTACCTCGTCACGGGCCGTCGCGGAACGTCCACCGACCTCAGCTTCCAGATCCTCAACGGCAACTACACGCCGGCCGAGGTGCCGGACAGCCTGAACGCCTTCGACGACCGCGACATCGAGATTGCGGCGGACGGCTCGTTCGAGCTGCGGTTCGGCCCGCCGCGCCCGGACACCGGCCCGAACTACTTCGCCCTCGGCCCGAACGCGTCGATGCTGCTCGCCCGTGAGGTGTTCAGCGATTGGACGGCCGCTCCGGGCCGGCTGCGGATCGCGCGCGTCGACCGCATCGGGCAGGCTCCGCCCCCGCCACGTCCCGACCTCCCGGCCAGGCGGATGGCGGCCGCGGGAAAGTCGCTCGTCACCCAGGTCAAGACCTTCCTGGCCTTCCCCGAGTGGTTCTACCTGAAGCTGCCCGCCAACACGATGACCGAGCCGCGGCTCACCCCCGGCGGGCTTGCGACGCAGTACTCGTCGGCGGGGCATTACGAGCTCGATCCCGACCAGGCGCTGATCGTCACCGTGCCCGTCTCGGACGCCCCGTACCAGGGCTTCCAGCTCGGCTCGATGTGGTACGTCTCGACAGACTTCGTCAACCACCAGACCTCGCTCACCGCCGATCAGGCGCACCACGATCCGGACGGCATGCTGCGCTTCGTCGTGTCCGAGCGCGACCCGGGCGTGGCGAACTGGCTCGAGGGCACCGGGCACCGCCGCGGGTACCTGCAGATCCGTTGGCAGCGCACGTCGCGCGAGTTCAGTCCGGCGGACGGGCCCCGGCTCGAGCTCGTCCCGTTCGACGACGTGCCTGCGTGGCTGCCGTACGACCAGTCGGTGTCGGCCTCGCAGTGGCGTGAGCGCATCGGCGCGCGCCAGGCCGGAGTCGCAGATCGGATGTTGGGGTGAGCGACGCTTGCGATGAGTGGCGCGATATGCCCGTGAGTGGCGCGATATATCGCGCCACTCACCCCGGAAACGCGCCACTCATCGAGATGGGAAGCTGCGGATGAACGATCTGCTGGAAGCCAAGGTCGTCGTCGTGTCCGGGGTCGGTCCCGGGCTGGGACGGGCTATCGCGGAGCAGTGCGCGAAGGCAGGCGCCGATCTCGTCCTCGCCTCGCGCACCGAATCGCGCCTGCTCGAGGTCGCCGACGACATCAAGCAGCTGGGGCGCCGCGCGCTCGTGGTGCCGACCGACATCAACGACGACGCCGCGGCGCAGCACCTCGTCGACGCCACGCTCGGCGAGTACGGGCGGGTCGACGCGCTGGTGAACAACGCGTTCGCGGTGCCGCCGCTGGGGCCGCTGCAGACCGTCGACTTCGACCAGGCGCGGGCCGGCTTCGAGACGAACGTTTTCGCCGCGCTGCGGCTGACGCGGATGTTCGCGGCACCGCTCAAGCAGTCCCGCGGCGCGGTCGTGATGATCAACTCGTCGGTGCTGCGGCACTCGTCGCAGCCCTACGGCGCGTACAAGATGACCAAGGCGTCGCTGCTCGCACTCGCGCAATGCCTGGCGAGCGAACTCGGCCCGGACGGCGTGCGGGTCAACTCGGTGGCGCCGGGGTGGATCTGGGCGGACGTGTTGCAGGCGTACTTCGGCTACCTGGCCAAGCAGCGCGAGGTCGAGCCTCATGTCGTCTACGACGAGATCGCGCAGACGATCGACCTGCGCCGCCTGCCTGTGCCCGACGAGATCGCCGATGCGGTCGTGTTCATGGCCTCCGAGCTGTCCCGCGGGATCACCGGTCACTGCCTCGACGTGAACTGCGGGGAGTACCACCATTAGCGAATCCGTCGGCACGATCGAGGATCTGCACGCCTCGGCCACGAAGCTCAGCGGGCTCACCGACTTCGGCAGCGACGAGTATTTCGAGCCGTTGCAGGTGCTGCTCGACGCCTACCGCGATGAAGAACGGCTCACCCCGCACGGCCGCAAGGTCAAGCGGGCCGAGGTGCGCGGTGCGCTGGTCGCTCGGGCGCTGAGCGAGGCTTCGTTCGCCCAGCACGCCGACACCGCGGCGGTCACCCGTCCCGTGTTCGTCACCGGACTACCGCGCACCGGCACCACAGCGCTGCACCGGTTGCTGTGCGCCGATCCGGCTCATCAGGGTCTCGAACTCTGGCTGGCCGAGTTCCCGCAGCCGCGTCCGCCGCGCGAACAATGGCCGGACAACCCGGTGTACCGGCACATCCGGGCCAGCTTCGAGAAGTTCCACGCGGAGAATCCCGACTTCGCCGGCGTGCATTACATGACGGCGGACACGGTCGAGGAATGTTGGCAACTGCTGCGGCAGTCGCTGCTGTCGATCTCGTACGAGAGCCTTGCGCACGTGCCGTCCTACTCGACGTGGCTGCAGAAACAGGACTGGACGCCGGCCTACGAACGGCACCGGCGCAACCTCTCGCTGATCGGGGCCAACGAGCCGGACAAGCGCTGGATCCTGAAGAATCCGTCGCACCTGTTCGCGCTCGACGCGCTGCTCGCGGTGTATCCCGACGCCATCGTGATCCAGACCCATCGCGCGCCCCGCGCGGTGATCGCCTCGTCGTGCAGCCTGTCCGCGCAGGCGACCACCGGCCAATCAGAGCTGTTCCGCGGTGACGTCATCGGGCGCACCCAACTCGAGCTCTGGGCGCGCGGTGCGGAGGTGTTCGCGCAGGCGCGGGCCCGGCACGATCCGGCCCAGTTCCTGGACATCGACTACGACGAGTTCGTCGCCGACCCGGTCGCCACGACGTTCGGTGTGTACGAGTACTTCGGGCTGCCGTTGTCCGACCAGGCACGGACCGCGATCACAGCGGCCGACGCGGAGAGCCGGCAGGGCGAGCGCGCGCCGGCACACCGATACACGCTCGAACAGTTCGGGCTGACCGAGGCGATGGTGGACGAGCGGTTCGCCCGCTACGCCTGATCGGCACTGAGGCACCATGGATGCGTGACCGCCACGCTCTCCATCGATGCGCTGCGCGAACTCGTCGATGAAGGTGGCGTCGTCGTACTCAGCGGGGCGGGCTTGTCGACCGACTCCGGCATCCCCGATTACCGCGGGCCGTCCGGTGCGCTGCGCCGGCACGCGCCGATGCAGTACGGCCTGTTCGTCAACGACCCGGTCGCGCGGCACCGCTACTGGGCACGGTCGTATCTCGGCTGGCGGTCGATAGCCACCGCCCGTCCCAACGACGGTCACCGCGCGATCGCCGCGCTGCAGGTCTTGGGACGCCTCGCCGGCATCATCACCCAGAACGTGGACGGGCTGCACCAGGCGGCGGGCGCGCTCGACGTGATCGAACTGCACGGCGGCCTCGACCGCGTCGTCTGCCTCGACTGCGGCACCCGCGAATCACGCTTCGCCCTCGACGCCCGGCTCCGCGCGGCCAACCCCGCCTTCGACGCCCACGTCGCGCACGTGAACCCGGACGGGGACGTCGACCTCGCCGACGGGGAACTCGTCGGATTCCGCATGGTCGCCTGCCACGCCTGCGACGGCGACATGCTCAAGCCCGATGTCGTGTTCTTCGGCGAGAGCGTGCCCAAGCCGCGCGTGGAGCAGTGCTTCGAACTGATCGATGCGGCCCGCTCGGTGCTGGTGGTCGGCTCGTCATTGACGGTCATGAGCGGGTACCGGTTCGTGCGCCGGGCAGCGCGCGTCGGAACACCGGTCGCGATCGTCAATCAGGGCAGCACACGCGGCGACGAACAGGCGACCGTACGGATCGACGGGCCGCTGGGTGCCGTGTTGCCGGCGCTGGTCTGACTAGTCGTCGTCGTCTTCGTCGCGAACGACGACGTCCGCCCAGTCGACCGAGGAGTCGGTGAGCTTGTCGGGGTCGACGACCTGCCGCTCGGCGATGATCGGTTTGAGCTCTTCCACGACGTCCCAGACGTTGACGTTCATGGCCGCGAGCACGTGGTTCTCGTCGTCGAGCCAGAACGCGACGAACTCGCGCTTGCCCGTGTCGCCGCGCACGACGACCTTTGCGTAGGAGTCGCGCGGGGCGAAGCCGACGTACTCCATGCCCAGGTCGTACTGATCGGTGAAGAAGTACGGCATGTTGTCGTAGCGGGCATTGCTGTCCCCGAGCAGCGCCTTCGCGGCTGCCGCGGGCTGGTTGAGTGCGTTGGCCCAGTGCTCGACGCGGAGCCGTCCGAGGATCGGGTGGTCGTGATTGGCCACGTCGCCGACGGCGTAGATGTCGCCATCACTCGTGCGCAACGACGCAGTGACGAGCACGCCGTTGTCGACGTCGAGACCGGCCATGCGTGCCAGCGAGTCCTCCGGTACGACACCCACGCCGGCGATGACGAGGTCCGCATCGATCGTCGTGCCGTCGTCGAGCTCGACCGCCTTGGCGGCTCCGTCGTCGTCGAGGACGATCTCGCTGATTTTCACGCCGAGGCGAAGATCGACGCCGTTGTCGCGGTGCAGCTGCGCGAACACCTCGGCCATCTGCTTTCCGAGCACGCCGAGCAGCGGCAGTTCGAGCGACTCGAGCACGGTGACGTCAGCACCCGCATTGCGGGCGGCGGCGGCGGTTTCCAGGCCGATCCAGCCGCCGCCGATCACCACCACCTTCTTGTCGGGCCCGAAAGCCTGCTTCAGGAAGTCCGAGTCGTTGTGGGTGCGCAGATACTTCACCGCTTCGGCGCCGGGCAGATCGAGTTTGCGCGGGACTGCACCGGTGGCGAGCACGAGCTTGTCGTAGCGCAGGATCTCGCTGTCGGACAGCTCGAGCTGGTGCCGCTCGCGGTCGATCGACATCACCGCCGTGAGACGATGGAGGGTGATGTCGTGGTCGGTGTACCACTGCTCGTCGTGCGGCACGGCCTTGTCGAACTCGGCCTTGCCCTGCAGGTACTCCTTCGACAGCGGTGGACGCTCGTACGGAAGGTCGGCTTCGTCCGTGACGAGGTCCAGCTTGCCCTCGTAGCCCTCCCTACGTAGGGCCTCGACCGCCTTGGCGGCCGCCAGGCCGCCGCCGATCACGACAATGCGTCCAGGGGTATCGGGCATTGCGGCTCCTTGGGGATCGAGTGGTCTACAACCGTCCTACCCCTGTTACGTAGCCATGAAAAGTACGGTTCGATCACCGCAGCGGTGCCGAGGACCAATCCGGCTGCGAGCCGCCCGCGAGCAGGGTCACCGCGCTCGTGCACGAGGCCGCGTTGCGTTCGATCTGGATGCCGGTCTTGATCGCGAAGGCGAGGTTGTTGGAGTCGGGCGACCAGGTCGGGTGCGACACGTCGGCGGTCGGGTTGGTGTAACACTTCCAGGCGGGGACGGCCGGGGGAGCGCCCGTCCTGACGTTGCCCGACACCGCGTACCAGATGATGCTCTCGGACGAGCCGTAGCCGCGGACCTCGGCGGCCCACCTGCCGTTCGGGGACACCTCGCCGTCCGACAGGTCGGTGGAGGGGTTGGCGTAGTCGCTGTCGTCGAACCAGTGCGCCGGCCGCTTGGTGATGTCATGCAGCATGACCTGCGATCCGTACCCGCCGCCGACGAGGGCGCGCGTGTTGGTCACCCACGAGACGCCGTGGAAGTAGTTGGGACGCCCGACGCGGGCGTAGCGCGTCGCGGCGGTGTAGCCGGTCGCATAGCGCGCCATGCACTCGACGCCGACCGGGCAGCTGTAGCGCACGTAGCTCCAGGCGATCTTGGAGCCGTCGGGCGAGATCGCGACCTCGTTGACGACGCCGTCCATGGGCTCGCCTGCCGAGTTGTGCAGCGCCGGCGGATCGATGGTGTTCAGGACGTGGCCGTGCTGGGTCATCCGGATGATCTTCGAGCCGCGGCCCGCGGCGATGACGCCACCGTTGGCTTCGGAGGGGGAGCGGTACGGGTTGGTCCTGGTGCCGTTGCTCGTGACGGCGCGTGCGCCGGTGCCGTTGCCGCGCGCGATCCAGACGTTGGAGTTCTTGACGTAGACGATGCTGCCGACGTTCGGCGTGGCGGCTTGGGCCGGTGCCGCGGTAAGGGTGCCGGCAGCCAACACTGCGGCGACGAGGATCGCGGTCTTCGGATTCATGACGCAAGCGTGGACGGACGCCGGCGCCGGTTCGAGGAGATCAGCCTGCGTGCCGCCGGGGTGCTACTACGACTGTCTGGCGCTCTGGCCTCAGGGTCGCCGGGGTGTCCGCGCCGAACCAGGGTGTTACCACCACGAGCCGATTACCGGCATGATCCGACCCATGAGTCACGAGGTGCGCGCAGTCGTCAGCCTGGCCAAGGGCGAGCCCGTTCGGATCGAGACGATCGTGGTCCCCGACCCCGGTCCGGGCGAGGCGCTCGTCCAGGTGCAGGCGTGCGGCGTGTGCCACACCGACCTGCACTACCGTGAGGGCGGCATCAACGACGACTTCCCGTTCCTGCTGGGCCACGAGGCGTCCGGCGTCGTGGAGGCCGTCGGCGACGGTGTCACCGACGTCGCCCCGGGTGACTTCGTGATCCTCAACTGGCGCGCGGTCTGCGGGCAGTGCCGGGCGTGCAGGCGCGGCCGTCCGCAGTACTGCTTCAACACCCACAACGCTGCGCAGGCGATGACCCTGACCGACGGCACCAAGCTGTCGCCGGCGCTCGGCATCGGCGCCTTCGCGGAGAAGACGCTCGTCCACGCCGGACAGTGCACGAAGGTCGACCCGAGCGTGAGACCCGAGGTGGCCGGATTGCTCGGCTGCGGTGTCATGGCCGGCCTCGGTGCGGCGATCAATACCGCCGGCGTGACCCGCGGCGACAGCGTCGCGGTCATCGGCTGTGGCGGCGTCGGCTGCGCGGCCATAGCCGGCGCCAACCTCGCGGGCGCCTCGACGATCATCGCCGTCGACATCGACGACCGGAAACTCGCCACGGCGAGGGAACTCGGCGCCACGCACTCCGTCAATTCGAAGACCACCGACCCCGTCGAGGCCGTCCGGGCGCTGACGGGAGGCAACGGCGCGGACGTCGTTGTCGAGGCGGTCGGGCATCCTGAGACCTACCAGCAGGCCTTCTACGCCCGCGATCTCGCCGGCACCGTCGTGCTCGTCGGCGTACCGACCCCGGACATGCGCCTGGAAATGCCGCTGCTCGACTTCTTCTCCCGCGGCGGAGCGCTCAAGTCGTCCTGGTACGGCGACTGCCTGCCCTCCCGCGACTTCCCGATGCTCATCGATCTGCACCTGCAGGGTCGGCTGCCGCTGGACAAGTTCGTCACCGAGACGATCAGCCTCGACGATGTCGAGCAGGCGTTCGACGCGATGCACCGCGGAGACGTGCTCCGCTCGGTCGTCGTCTTCTAGCCCGACCCGCGCAGTACGCCGGCCACCAGCGCGATTGCCGAGCCGATGGCGCACGCCGTACGGACGTGGTTCCACAGCGCCCAGCACGGACCTATCGGGAAGAAATACGCAGTCAACTGGCGTAACACACACCTCATACGCCACAATGGACATCGAGCACCTCCGACACACCGATGGATCGCTGGGGAAGGCGTCGCCGTCGAACTGTGGAGGTGTGCGATGACCGGTGCGCGAAACGCGGTGCCGAACACCACCGGCGTGGTGTTCCTGCACTGCTGCCCGACAGCGCTTGCTCCGCATGTGGAGTGGGCGCTAGCGGGCGTGCTCGAACGACCGGTCCGTCTCGAATGGACGGGCCAACCGGTCGCGCCGCAGCATCTGCGCACCGAGTTCACCTGGACGGGACAGGTCGGCACCGCCGCCAAACTGGCCGCGGCATTGCGGCCGTGGCCCATGCTCGTCTTCGAGATCACCCAGTCCGCGACATCGGTCAGCGACGGCGAGCGGCTCGCCTACGTCCCCGGCCGCGGCTTCCACCGCAGCCTCATCTCAGTGAACGGGGACGTGGTGGTCGGCGAGGAACGCCTTCGTGGCCTGCTCGCCCGCGCGCACAGTGCCGAGGAGTATGCGCACGGCTTGGCCGAACTGCTCGGCACGTCCTGGGACGCCGAACTCGAGCCCTACCGACAGGGAGGGGATGGCGCGCCGATCACGTTGTTGCACCAAGTTGTCTAACCCGAGGAGAACGCCCTCAAGTTCGGCGACAACCTGCCGATTAAGGGCGCATGTTCGAGGACACCGAGTCCTACCACGGGCGGCACTCCGCACCCGACGAGTACGACCTGATGGCCGGCGCCGCGCCCGGCCGGCCGCTACGCCATGACACCTTCCCGCCGGTGTCCGATCCGCCCTTCCAGGGCCCGCGCTCGTGGGACGTCCCGGCCGGCTTCGTCCCGCTGCGCAAGCCCCGCCGAGTCGGCACGGCCAAGCGCTGGGCGGTCGCTGTGGTCCTCATCCTCGCGATCGCGGCCACCGTGGCTTGGATGCTGCGGCCCGAGCCGACGCACAACCCGCCCCGCGACCGTGTCGGCAAGGCGCCGTCGGTGGCCGCCGCGATGACCTACCGCTCGCCGCGCGGGCACTTCGTCGCGAAGTTCATCGGCCATCCCAGGACCGCCACGATGAATTTCACCGTGGACGGTCGCACCGTCAGCGCATACATGGCGGTGGATGCGACCGACAAACAGATCGTCGCCGGGTACACGTTCGCGCCGCCGCTGCCGGCCGCCTCGATCCGCAATGCCCTGCGCGGCGGCCTCGTCGGAATGGCTCGCGGCGCCCAGGTCAACGACGTCGTCGAGGCCACCTACGAGGGCCACCCGTCGATCACGGCGACGCTCGACGACGGCTCGGGCGATCCTGCCAGCGTGATCGTCTACGCCTATTCGGACAGCCGGTTCTACATGCTGGCGGCGCGCGACGACGCGACCCTGGCCCTCTTGGAGAGCCGCTTCCGCACGACCGATTAGGCCTTACTACGCCTTACGGAACACCACGGACGTGTTGTGCCCGCCGAAGCCGAACGAGTCGTTGATCGCGGCCCCGACAGTCATCTCACGGGCCTCGCGCGGGACGTCGAGACGCAAACCGTCATCGGGATCCTCGAGGTTGATCGTCGGTGGGACGACGCCGTGGTGCACCGTCAGCACGGTGGCGACCGATTCGATCGCGCCGGCCGCGCCGAGCAGGTGCCCGGTCATCGACTTCGTGCCGGTCACGACCGTGTCCTCGCCGAACAGGTCCGCAACGGCCTCGGCCTCGCCCATGTCGCCGACGGGGGTCGAGGTGGCATGCGCGTTCACGTGCACGATGTCGTCGAAGGTGAGCCCGGAACGCTGCACTGCGAGTTCCAGCGCGCGGACCTGACCGGACTTGTGCGGCTGCACGATGTCGTACGCGTCGGAGGTGATCCCCGCACCGGCCAGCACCGCGTACGGAGTGCGCCCGCGCGCCTCGGCATCGGCGCGCCGCTCGAGCACGAGCACCCCTGCGCCCTCGCCCAGCACGAACCCGTCACGGCCCTTGTCCCACGGACGGGACGCGGCTTGCGGGTCGTCGTTGCGCGTGGACATCGCGCGCATCTGCGCGAAGCCCGCGATGTTCAGCGGGTGGATGCACGCCTCGGTACCGCCCACCACCACAACGTCCGCGCGGTCGAGCTGCAGTATGTCGAGGCCCAGCGCGACCGCTTCGGAACCCGAAGCGCATGCGCTGACCGTTGTGTGCACGCCGGCCTGGGCGCCGAGTTCGAGCCCGACGTAGGCGGCGGGGCCGTTCGGCATGTTCATCGGGATGAGCAACGGGGAAACCCGCCCGGGGCCCTTCTCGCGCATGAGGTCGTACTGCCCGAGCAGGGAGGTCACGCCCCCTATCCCGGTCCCGATCACCACCGCCACGCGGGTGGGTTCGAGGCCGGCCTCGCTCGCCTTGCCCGAGAAACCGGCATCGGCCCAAGCCTCACGTGCGGCGACCAGGGCGGCCTGCTCGGCGCGGTCCAGGCGCCGCGCCTGCACGCGCGAGAGCGTCTCGATCGGGTCGACGGCCATCGGCGCCGCGATCCGGACCGACAGCGGTTCGGCCCAGTCCTGGTCGAGGGCGACCACGCCGGAGCGTCCCTCGAGCAGGCCGGACCAGAAGGACTTGACGTCGCCACCGACCGGGGTGGTTGCCCCCAGGCCGGTGACGACGATCTCGTCGGTTCGAAGGCCCATCGGCTACGCGTTGCTCGAGATGTAGTTGACGGCGTCGCCGACGGTCTTGAGCTTCGGCAGTTCGTCGTCAGGGATCTTCACGCCGAACTTCTCCTCGGCGGCCATCGCCACCTCGACCATGGACAGCGAGTCGACGTCCAGGTCGTCGACAAAACTCTTCTCGTCGCTGACGTCGCCGGGCGACACGTCGGCAACCTCTTCGAGGATGCTGGCGAGTCCTTCGCGGATCTCCTCGGCACTGGCCACTGGAGTGATTCCTTTCGGTTGGTGGATGGGTTCGAACGTCAACCTACGGTGCGAGCACCACCTGGGCCGCATAGGCCAGCCCCGAGCCGAAGCCGAGCAGCAGAACCGGCGCACCGGACGGGATCTCGCCGCGCTCGACCATCTGCGACAGCGCGAGCGGGATGGACGCCGCCGAGGTGTTGCCCGAGGTGACGATGTCGCGCGCGACAACCGCATTCGGTGCCCCCAGCCGCTTGGCGATCGCCTCGATGATGCGCAGGTTCGCCTGGTGCGGGACGAACGCCGCAAGCTCCGACGGGTCGACGCCGGCGCGCCGGCACGCCTCGAGAGCGATCGGGGCCATCTGCGAGGTCGCCCAGCGGTAGACGGTCTGGCCCTCCTGGCGGAAGAACCGCGTCTCGGCGTCGATGGCGACCGTGTCGTACTGCGCGCCGTCGCTGCCCCACACGATCGGCCCGATCGCCGGTTCGTCGGACGGTCCGATCACCGCAGCCCCCGCGCCGTCGGCCAGGATGATGCATGTCGAGCGGTCCGCCAGGTCGAGCCAGCCGCTGAACCTCTCGGAGGCCACGACGAGGACGTTGCGGGCCTGGCCGGTCTGGATCGCGGCCGCGGCCGCGGCCGTCGAATAGACGAAGCCGGAGCAGCCCGAACTGATGTCGTACGCGCCGGGAGCGTTGATGCCGAGCCGGGTCGCGAGTTGCGGCGCAGCGGCCGGCACCGGTTCGGGCATCGTGCAGGTGGCGACAAGGACGAAGTCGATGTCGTCGGCCGAGACCCCGCTGCTCGCCATGGCCTTGCTAGCGGCCGTCTCGGCCATGTCGACGATGGTCTCGTCGGGATCTGCCCAGCGGCGCTCGGCGATCCCGACCCGGGTCTTGATCCACTCGTCGTTGCTTTCGACGCCGCGGTCGATCAGATCCTGGTTGGTGAGGACGTTGGCCGGGCGGTAGTGGCCCATGCCGAGGATGCGGGCGCCGGGGGCGCCGGTAGCTGTGGCAATCATGACGTGTGCTCGCTCTCGCGGTGGTGCGGACCGCTGGCGATGAGGGTCCGCGCGTGGTCGAGGTCATCGGGGGACTTGATCGCGAGCAGTTCCACCCCGGGCAGCTCGCGCTTGGCGATGCCGGTGAGCGCACCGGCCGGGGCGAGCTCGATCGCTGCCGTGACACCGAGATCGGCGCAGGTCTGCAAGCACAGGTCCCAGCGCACCGGCAGTGTCACCTGGGCGACGAGGCGGTTGATCAGCTCGCGGCCGCTGGTGACCGCGGCGCCGTCGGCGTTGGACAGCAGGATCGGACGTGGGTCGGAAGGCTCGAGATCGGCCGCGTAGTCACGCAGCGCGTGCTCGGCGGGGGCCATGTAATGGGTGTGGAAGGCACCAGCCACCGGCAGCGGACGTACCCGGGCGCCGGCCGGCGGCTCGGCGGCGAGCTTCTCGAGCGCGTCCACAGCGCCGGCCGCGACGATCTGGCCGGCCCCGTTGCGGTTGGCCGGAGTGAGCCCCACGGCCTCGATGACGGCCACGACCTCGTCGGGGTCGCCGCCGAGCAGCGCGGACATGCCCGTCGGGGTCACCGCACACGCGGCAGCCATTTCGCCGCCACGCCGGGCGGCGAATGCGATCGCATCGGCCGGGGACAACGCTCCGGCGACCGAGGCGGCGGTGAGCTCGCCGACGCTGTGCCCGGCGACGACCCGCTCGGGCTCGCCGGCGGTCTGATCATCGGCGCCGACCTGCGCGGCGACGATGGCGCCGAGGGCCACGATCAAGGGCTGGGTGACTGCGGTGTCCTTGATCTCGTCCGCGTCGGCGGTCGTTCCGAGCCGGACGAGGTCGAGCCCGGCGAGCTCGCTCCATTCGCCGACCGTGTCGGCCACGCCGGTCAGCTCGAGCCAGGGCGCGAGCATGCCGGGTGTCTGCGCCCCCTGCCCGGGGGCGAAGATGGCTATCACGGTTACCAGCCTCTCTTGTCGCACGTCGGCCAGGCGAGTCCGAATTTACCGGGTCCGTCACGGGTGTGGTTGTGGAGGAACCCTCCGGTCGTCCGAATGAGCGCTGGATACGGTCAGGTCATGACCGAAATGATCGGCTACTACGACCATCTCGACTTCAACAGTCCGCTGTCGGGTACCCGCGCCGACGCACTCGCGGCGGCCTTGGCGCGCCGGGGTCCGGTAACGGTGCTCGACATCGGATGCGGCTGGGCCGAATTGCTGCTGCGGGTGCTCGCCGCCGCGCCGGACGCGCGGGGACTCGGGGTCGACTCGGACGAGAAGCTGATCGTCCGCGGCCGCGACAACGCGGTGCGGCGCGGCCTGGCCGATCGCGTCGAACTGCGCGCTGGCGAGGGCTCCGCCCCGCTCGAGCCCGCGGACGCGGTGCTGTGCATCGGCGCCGACCACGTGTGGGGCGACCAGGCGAGCGCGCTCGCCGCGCTGCACCCGCTCGTCCGTCCCGGCGGGGTCTTGTTGATCGGGACGGGCTACTGGCAGCGGCCGCCGACGGTCGCACAAGCGGCGGGCCTCGGTGCGACGCCGGACGAGCTGCCTGACCTCGCCACCCTCGTCGATTGGTCTACCGCCGCGGGCTTTCGTCCGGTCGACATCCAGACCGCCAACGAGGACGAGTGGAACGCCTTCGAATCGGGCTACCTCGCTGACCTCGAGGAGTACGTCATGACCCACCCGTCCGCGACCGCACAACGCGAGCAGGCCGACAGGCACCGCGCCGGATGGCTGCGCGGCTACCGTGGCGTGCTCGGATTCGCGTACCTCACCCTCGGCGTCCCGTCGCTACGGTGAACCCGTGGCAAGTCGAGATCCGGTAGCCGACCTGCGGCACATCGCGTTCCTGCTCGAGCGCGCACTGGAATCGACCTATCGGGTGCGCGCCTACCGGGGCGCCGCCAACGCCCTCGAGGAGCTCGGTGCCGACGAGGTCTCCGCGCGTGCGGCCGACGGCACACTGACCAAGGTCAAAGGCGTCGGCAACAGCACAGCCGCGGCCGTGCTCGAGTCACTGCGCGGTGAGGAACCGGGAGCGCTGACGAAGGCGTTGGCGCTCGAGACCGAGCCGCTGCCACCGGCCGTCAACGAGCTCCGGGCCAAACTGCGTGGCGATTGCCATTCGCACTCCGACTGGTCCGACGGTGGTTCCCCGATCCGGGAGATGGCGATGGCCGCGCGCGACCTCGGCCACGAGTACCTCGTGCTCACCGATCACTCGCCGCGGCTGACCGTGGCCAACGGGCTGTCCGTCGAACGCCTCGAACGCCAGCTGGACGTCGTGGCCGAGATCAACCAGGAACTCGCACCGTTCCGCCTGCTGACCGGTATCGAGGTCGACATCAACGAGGACGGCACGCTCGACCAGAAGCCGGCGCTGCTCGCGCGGCTCGATCTCGTCGTCGCGAGCGTGCACTCCAAGCTGCGGATGCCGTCGAGCGAGATGACCCCACGCATGGTCGCGGCCATCGCCAATCCGCATACCGACATCCTGGGTCACTGCACCGGACGCATGGTCATGGGCGCGCGCGGCACGCGACCCGAGTCGGAGTTCGACGCCGAAATCGTGTTCGCCGCGTGCGAGGCGTTCGGTGTCGCGGTCGAGATCAATTCCCGGCCCGAGCGGCTCGACCCACCCAATCCGCTGCTGCAGCAGGCGATCGAGGTCGGTTGCCTGTTCTCGATCGACACCGATGCGCATGCCCCGGGTCAACTCGACTGGCAACCGAACGGCTGCGAGAAGGCGGTCGAGTGTGGCCTCGATCCGACGCGGATCGTGAACACCCGCAGCGTCGACGGCCTGCTCGCCTGGACGGCCGACCACAGCTCGGGCACGTCGTGATCCTCGCCGCGGCCGCGCGGTTTCGTACCGAGTTCGACGGCGTGCAGACCTGGCACTGCTTCTCGACCGGCGCTCACTACGACCCGGACAACGTCGCCTTCGGCGCCCTCATCGGCGTGGACGAGCACCTCGTCGCGGCCGGCGCCGGCTTCGGATGGCATCCGCATCGCGGGGTCGCGATCGTCAGCTGGGTAGTGGCGGGACGCCTCCGGCACGAGGACGACGCCGGCCAGGTGCGCTTCGTCGAACCGGGCCGAGTCTTCGTGCAGCAGACCGGGTCGGGGATCAGACACGTCGAGACCAACGCCTCGCCGACCCGGCCGCTGCGGCTGATCCAGCTCACCTTCCTGGCGGACCGAGCGGCGGAACCGGCGATCACGACCACCGAGCCGTCCGTCGACCTCGGTCCGGCCCGCTTCGACGTGTGGCGGGCCGGGGCGACCACTCCGGACTCGAGATGGCATCTGTTCGTCACGGCCGGTTCGTGGCAATGCGGTCCCGAGTCGCTGGGTCCCGGTGACTCGGTACGCGGGTCGGGACGCATCGCGGTCGACGGGACGGGTGAGCTGCTCGTGTGCGAGCTGGCCTGAACGCACGGGTCGTAATGTCGAAGGCGTGATCACCAAAACACTCGACGGGCTCACCGTTTCCGCTCAAGGCCTCGGCTGTATGGGCATGAGCCAGAGCTACGGCATGGGCGACTGGGACGAATCCATCGCGACGATCCACCGCGCGCTCGACCTCGGCGTCACCTTCCTCGACACGGCGAACGTCTACGGCGCCGGGCACAACGAGGTCCTCGTCGGACGCGCGATCGCCGATCGGCGCGACCAGGTGCAGCTGGCGACGAAGTTCGGCATCGACCGCGACGTCGACTCGAGCAAGCGGACCATCCACGGCAAGCGTGAGTACGTGAAGGCCTCCTGCGAGGACTCGCTGACCCGCCTGGGCGTCGACGTCATCGACCTGTACTACCTGCACCGTCCACCGGACGACGCCGAGATCGAGGAGACGGTCGGCGCCATGGCCGAGCTCGTCCAGGAGGGCAAGGTGCGCTACCTGGGTCTGTCCGAGGTCGACAACGACCAGCTTCGTCGCGCGTTCGACGTGCACCCGATTGCAGCGGTACAGAGCGAATACTCGATCTGGACGCGCGACCCCGAGCGCACCGTGCTCGACGCGATGCGCGAGCTCGGCGTGGCGCTGGTGCCGTTCTCACCGCTCGGTCGCGGCTTCCTCACCGGTGACCTGGCCGGGGCGAGTTTCGGGGCCAAGGACTTCCGCGCGAACCTCCCGCGCTTCCAGGGCGAGGCGCGCGACACCAACGAGGCGATCGTCGCGGCCGTCGTCGAGGTCGCGCGCCGGCACGACGTGCCCGCCGCCCAGGTCGCGCTCGCCTGGGTGCACGGCCGCGAACGGCAGCTGGGTGTACCGGTCGTCCCCATCCCGGGTACCAAGCGGATCAAGTGGCTCGAGCAGAACGTCGCCGCGTTCGACCTCGAGCTCACCGACCAGGACCGCGCCGAAATCGACCCGCTCGGCGACGCCGTGGCAGGCGCCCGCTACTGACCAGTTTTGGCGGCGTGACGTTCTATATGACGGCACGCCGCCAAAAGCGACGTCAGGCGTCGCCGCCGACGGTTCCGGTTCCCGCGGCGTTCACGTCGGTCAGCCGGTATCGCTCGAACGCCTCGCGCGGCGCCTCGGGCTTGACCTCGCGCCGGCGCGCCAACTGCTGCAACACGGCCACCACGATCGACTGCGCATCGACGTGGAAGAACCGCCGGGCGGCACCACGGGTGTCCGCGAACCCGAACCCGTCGGTGCCGAGCGAGGTGTAGTCGCCGGGCACCCAGCGAGCGATCTGGTCGGGGACGGCACGCATGTAGTCCGACACCGCGACGACCGGGCCGGGCTGGTCGGCCAGCACGGACGTGAGGTACGGGACGCGCGGATCCGATTCGGGGTCGAGCAGTGAGGCCTCTTCGCACTCGACCGCGTCACGGCGCAGCTCGTTCCACGACGTCACCGACCAGACGTCAGCGTCGACGCCCCACTCCTCGCCGAGCATGCGCTGCGCCTCGAGAGCCCACGGCACCGCCACGCCGGACGCCAGGATCTGCGTACGCGGCCGGCCGTCGACCTCGAGCGACCGCGAGTAGCGGTAGATGCCCTTGAGCAGCCCGGCCACGTCGAGGTCGTCCGGCTGCTTGGGCTGCACGATCGGCTCGTTGTAGATGGTCAGGTAGTAGAAGACGTCGCGATCGGTCACCTCTTGACCGGAGTAGCCGCCGATGCCGTACATCCGCTCCAGCCCGGCCTGCACGATGTACGTGATCTCGAACGCGAACGCCGGGTCGTAGGCAACGCACGCCGGGTTCGTCGAGGCGAGCAGGAGCGAATGACCATCGGCGTGCTGCAGCCCTTCGCCGGTCAGCGTCGTCCGTCCGGCCGTCGCGCCGAGCACGAAGCCGCGACCGAGCTGGTCGGCGAGCGCCCAGAACTGGTCGCCGGTGCGTTGGAACCCGAACATCGAATAGAAGATGTAGAACGGGATCATCGGAGTCGCGTGCGTGGCGTACGACGTGGCTGCCGCGGTGAACGAAGCGAGCGAGCCGGCCTCGCTGATGCCCTCGTGCAGGATCTGCCCGCTCGTCGACTCCTTGTACGACAACAGGAGCTCGCGGTCGACCGCCTCGTACTCCTGTCCGTGCGGCGAGTAGATCTTGGCCGTAGGGAAGATCGCGTCGAGCCCGAAGGTGCGCGCTTCGTCCGGGATGATCGGCACGAACCGCTTACCGATCTCCTTGTCCTTGATCAGATCCTTGAACAGCCGGACGGTGGCCATCGTGGTCGCGACCTGCTGCTTGCCCGAACCCGCCTGCAGTTCGCTGTAGACGTCCGCACCGGGCAGCGTCAGCGGCTTCGCCCGCACGATCCGCTTCGGCGTCGCGCCGCCGAGCGCGGCCCGACGCTCCTTCATGTACTGGATCTCGTCGGACTTCTCGCCCGGGTGGTAGTACGGCGGCAGGTCCGCGCTTAGCGCTTCGTCCGAGATCGGCAGGTACAGCCGGTCGCGGAAGGCCTTGAGGTCTGCCTTGGTCAGCTTCTTCATCTGGTGCGTCGCGTTGCGACCCTCGAAGGACTCGAGCGTCCAACCCTTGATCGTCTTGGCGAGGATGACGGTCGGCTGCCCGACGTGCGCGCGCGCCGCCTCGAACGCGGCGTACACCTTGCGGTAGTCGTGCCCACCGCGCGAGAGCCGGCGCAGGTCGTCGTCGGAGTGGTCCTCGACCATGCGGCGCAGCCGCGGGTCGCCACCGAAGAAGTGCTCGCGGATGTACGCCCCGGTCTCGACCGAATAGGTCTGGAACTGGCCGTCCGGGGTCTGGTTCATCTGGTTGACCAGAACACCGTCGCCGTCGCGGGCGAGCAACGGATCCCAGTCACGGCCCCAGATCACCTTGATGACGTTCCAGCCCGCGCCGCGGAAATACGACTCGAGTTCCTGGATGATCTTGCCGTTGCCGCGGACGGGGCCGTCCAGTCGTTGCAGGTTGCAGTTGATGACGAAAGTCAGGTTGTCCAGCTCCTCGCGGGCGGCGACGCCGATGGCGCCGAGGGACTCCACCTCGTCCATCTCGCCGTCGCCGAGGAACGCCCATACGTGCGAGCCGGACGTGTCGGCGAGCCCGCGCGCGTGCAGGTAGCGGTTGAACCGGGCCTGGTAGATCGCGCCGATCGGGCCGAGACCCATCGAGACCGTCGGGAACTCCCAGAAGTCAGGCATGAGCCGCGGATGCGGATATGACGACAGGCCGTGGGGTGCGTGCGACTTCTCCTGACGGAATCCGTCCAGGTGCTTCTCGGTGAGCCGGCCCTCGAGGAACGCGCGGGCGTAGATGCCCGGCGCGGCGTGACCCTGGAAGTAGATCTGGTCGCCGGATGCAGCTTGGTCCCAGGAATTGGTGTAGTCCTTGCCGCGGAAAAAGTGGTTGTAGCCCACCTCGTAGAGCGACGCGGCGCTCGCATAGGTGGCGATGTGGCCGCCGACGCCGACGGTTGCGTTCGCCCGCGAGACCATGATCGCTGCGTTCCACCGGATGTAGGCGCGGATGCGCCGCTCGATGTCCTCGTCGCCCGGGAACCACGGTTCGCGCTCGGGGGGAATGGTGTTGATGTAGTCCGTGCTGCGCAGGGCCGGAACCCCGACCTGCCGCTCGCGAGCCCGCTCGAGCAGCTTCAGCATCAGGAAGCGCGCACGCTGCCGACCGTCGGAGTCGACGGCGGCGTCGAACGATTCGATCCACTCACGGGTCTCGTCAGGATCGATGTCGGGCAGCTGGCTCGGCAGCCCGTCGGTGATGACATTGAATCGGTCTCGGGTCACCCCACAAGTGAACACCCTCGGATAAGGATAGGGTCAACGGCAGAGCTACTAGGCGGTAATGCGACTTGCCGCCCCGTGCCGCTATGGGAAGGATGATTTGCCGTGGGCACCGGGAGCACGCGCGCCGCGTCGGGGGACAGTCGTGGCGTCGCTGCGCGGATGGGCTTCAAGCGCGGCATGCTGATCATGGAGATCGGCTACGACGACGACGTCGACGCGGCATTGCGTGACAGTCTCGAGGAGGAAACGGGCGAGGAGATCCTCGGTGACGACTCCGACGAGGTCGTCGACGTGGTGCTGATCTGGTACCGCGAGGGCGACGAGGACCTCACCGATCTGCTCGTCGACGCCATCAGCCCGCTCGCCGACGACGGCGCGATCTGGCTGCTGACGCCCAAGCGTGGCCGGGCCGGTTACGTCGAGCCCTCCGACATCAGTGAAGCCGCTGCTGTAGCAGGATTGTCCGAGACAAGCATCATCACCATCAGCCATGACTGGTCCGGCAACCGACTGGTCGGGCGCCGATCCGGAGGAAGAAAGCAATGATCGATGTCGGGGACCGAGCGCCCGACTTCACCCTGAGGGATCAGAACAACGAACAGTTCACCCTCTCCTCCTACCGCGGCGAGAAGGCGGTACTGATCGTCTTCTACCCGCTCGCCTTCACCGGTATCTGCACCGGCGAGTTGTGCGTCGTGCGCGACGACCTGCCGACTTTCGAAAACGATGACGTGGTCACGGTCAGCATCAGCGTCGACTCGGTCTATTCGCACAAGATCTTCGCCGAGCGTGAGGGCTACACCTTCCCGCTGCTCGCCGACTTCTGGCCGCACGGCGGCGTGGCCCAGGCGTACGGGGTCTTCAACGACGTGGCCGGCATCGCCAACCGCGGCACGTTCCTCGTCGACACGCAAGGCATCGTCCGCTTCGCCGAGATGAACCAGCCGGGGCAGGGTCGCGACGCCGACGCCTGGCGCGACGCGATCAAGCAGCTGTAGGAACGCAGGCGCGCAGCAGCACGTCGATCGCCGGACGGTCCGCACCGGGCACCGGCCGGAGCACCTCGTCGGCGCGCTCGATCACCAGGCCGGTTCCGTCGAGGTCCGCCGCGACATCGGCAGCCGTGTAGAGCACACGTGGGTCCTTGGGGCCGCCCGTCCCGTCGTAGAGGTTGCGGCTGTCGTGCGCGATGACCAACAGCACCCCCGCCGGAGCCAGTGCAGCCGCCGCCGCTCGCACGGCGAGGCGACGTTCGTCCGGCCGCAACTGCAGGTAGCACAGCAGCGCCAGGTCGACCGGCTGCGGCGGTTCGTAGCTGCGGGCGTCGCCCTCGACCCATTCGACGAGGTGGTGCGTGTCGAGTTCGCGCGCCTTCTCGATCGCGACTGCGGAGAAGTCGACAGCGATCACCCGCCAGTCGCGTGCCACGAGCCACAGCGCGTTGCGCCCTTCCCCGCAGGCGAGATCGAGCGCCAGCCCGGGTGAGGCGTCGGACAGCTCCTCCACGACCCAGCGGTTCGGCGGGCCGCCCCACACCAGACCTTCGACGCGGTAACGCTCGTCCCACCCGGACGCGTCCATCAATGGCCCGCCCGTCCGTACCGGTCGGCCAGTTTGGCGGCCCGGCGCTGCGCCTCGGTGAGCGGAGCGGCCTGCGCCGATCGGTCCGGGACGCCGGACGCCTCGCGCTCCTTGCGGTCGGCGCGGACCATCGCGAACGGTGCTGCCAGCGCGAGGAGCGCGAACAGGTACCACTGGACGATGTAGGCGAAGTGCTGCGGCTCCACGGCGCCGCCGGCCGGGTTGGAAAGGCTCGGCGGCGGAATGCTGATCAGCCCTTTGGTGCCCGGCTGCCGGGGGAGCAGTTGGGCGTACCCGTCGAACATCTTTTCGTGCAGCCGCGCGGCTTGCGCCGGGGCGTTGATCGACAGCACCTGACCCTTCGCGACCTCGGCCGCGCTGTCGCGGTCGGCCTCGCTGGTCTGCACCCGCGCCTTGATCGTGTACGTGCCGCGGGGAGCGTCCGGCGGCGGCGGGTTGGTGTCCGGAACGGTGTGGAACAGGCCGCGAACGACCAGCAGTACGCCGTCCTTCGTGACGAACGGGGTGAGCAGCAGGCTCCCGTCCTTGCCGTTGACGGTGCGCAGCCGGACGAACGAACTGCCGGTGTCGTCGTAGTGCCCGGTCGCGGTCACCAAGCGGTAACGCACGGAATCGGCCGACGGGCCCGGCCGTCCGACGAGGGGGAGAACGTCTGCCACCGGTGCGGCGGCCGCGTGCGCGTTCGTGGTCAGGGCATCGTTGGCGCGGACCTTGTCGACGAAGCGGACGATCTGCCACGTTCCGGCGCCGACGCAGACGAGCGCCACGAGCACCATCAGCGCCGACAGCGCGGCATAGCGAGGCTCGCGCAGGGTGCGCAGCGTCGTCAGTATCGTCCTCCGCGCCACGGGATCACGGTACGGCCCGGGCAGCGCAGTGTCGTACTCTGGGCCGTCACGTCCCGGGCGCTTAGCTCAGCGGGAGAGCACTCGGCTTACACCCGAGCGGTCACTGGTTCGATCCCAGTAGCGCCCACCCCGTGCATCTGATGCGAAACGCCCGCCGGACCGGAGTCCGGCGGGCGCTGTGGCGATCAGTGTGTTCGATCAGCGGAACGGGTTCGTGCGAGCCACGGCCAGCGCCCGCTGCATGTCGAACGGCGAGGCCTGGTTACGCAGCCACGGGCGACCGATCCACATGTAGCCGTCGACGAACTTGTGTGCGAGCGACTTGACGCGTGCCGACATCGGCAGCCCAGGGGCGGCCACGTGCCATGTCGGCGGAATCCCGACCGTCACGCAGTGCCGCTCGCTACGGTTCGCGCACGTACGCGCGTTGTTGAAGTTCGACCCGACGTGGTGCACGTACCAGGGGTGTGTGAACGGTCTGCCAGTCGTCGCGGTGTTGATCACGAAGCGGCGCGTCGGGTAGCCGGCGGCGCGCAGCGCCCGGACGATCTTCGTGCCGTGATAGATCTCGGCCGTCGTCGAGTCGTAGTGCGTCGCGTCCAACGCGAAGCCGCGCGCGTACCGGATGCCGGCGCCCTTGAGCAGAGTGACGGCGCGATCGACCGGCGACCAGTCGGCGGCACCGGCGTCGATGTACACGCTCGTGTGTGCCAGCGCGCTGAACACGCGAGCGGCGTAGGAAACGAGATTCAGCGGGATCCGCGAGTGGTGCGGCACACAGAACGCGAACGGCAGGTCGGGCTGCAGGACGAGCGCGACGTGGGTCCTGCCGATCGCCGAGGCGAAGCGGTTGATCCATTGCTTGTAGCTGTTCTGCTCGGCGGTCGTGGGCAGCCGGTCGCAGGCGCGGGTCTCCCACGGCACTACCCGGAACACGGCCATCTGCACCAGGACGTCGCTGCGTCCGTGGGTGACGTTGCGGATGTACCGATGGACGGCGGTGGAGATCCACTTGTTGGAGTACCAGGCGCCGAACCAGCGCATCCGGGGCTTGAAGGCCAGAGTGCCGACCAGTCGGTGCGTCGTGCCGCTGGAGTGCCGGTAGGCGTTGAACAGTTCGTCATGGGAGCCGCTGTAGGTGCCCCACCGGAGGTTGGCGAGCGGATTGGCCGCCGACGCCGTCGTTCGGGCTTGTGTGCTGCGCGACTGGACAGTACGTGTCTGCTGGGCGTGCGCCGTGATTTGCGCGTGGGCAACAGGTGCAGTTCCGGACGGAACGACCACGGCGAGAACGGCGAGCGCGGCGAGTACCAGGATCAGACACGATCGGGGGAATTCGGTCCGAGAAGGTCTCATAGTCGTCTCTATCGGCCTGAAGACCGGCCTTCCTTAGACGGGCCGCGTACAGGGGACATCGCGGCGAGGCGGGGGACGCCGATGGCCTGGCGGTCATCGCGGCACCGACGCGGTCAGAGTGATCGGGGGCGACAACCTTGCGTCGGTGCGCGTCGATGTTACCCGAAATCACAGCACTTCTGACGTTATGGACGGTGACCCGTGATGGCCGGGCATCCTGGCGGTCGGAGAACTGGTAGATCGGCTACTGCGGCTCCACCTGGAACACCTGACCGCGCGAGTCGAGAAAGCTCACGCCGGCCATGTCGACTCCGTCATCGCGCATCGCGGGTGTCGAAGCGCGCCCTCGTCAGTTCCGGCTGAGGTCGAACCGTGGTGCGCCGGCTGCCTCGCCGGTGCTAACGGGAGAGTGTAAGCCAGTGCGCCGGAGCGCATTCGTGGCTCACTCGACGGCGATGACCTGGTCGAGGCCGGTGAGATCGAGTAGTTGCAGCACGCGGTCAGACACGCCGCGCAGGGACATGGGCAGATCCATGTCCCGGCACAACCGCAGCAGATCGACCAGCAGGCTCAGCCCGCTGGAGTCCATGACGCCGACCTCGCTGAGGTCGACGACCAGCCGGTTCGTGTCCGGCTCGGACAACAGTCGCTCCGCCGCTTCCCGGAACTCGTCCTCGGTGAAGAAGTCGATGTCGCCGCTCAGTCGCAGGACGGCCGGGTGTGCCGCCGCAGGACTAGGGCCGTCGGTTGTGGTGTCGGGGGGACGGGGGTCACTCATCGGCCGGGCCCGTTATGACGCGTCGATCTCGAAGACGCGGTCGAGCCCGGTGCGCTTGAGCAGCGCTCCGGCCCGCGGCGGGACGTGCGTGAGCACCATGGTGACGCCGTTCTCGCGAGTGAGTGCCTGCAGATGTACCAGCAGGCCGAGCCCGCTGGAATCGATCGTCGTCACCTCGGACAGGTCGACAACCAGCCGGTCGGCGCTGCTGGTGGTGAGCAACTCGTCGGCCGTACGCCGGTATTCCGCCTGGGTGAGCGCGTCGACATCTCCCGAAAGCCGCAGCACGATGGGCTGGCCACTCCCTCCCGAGGCGGTCATGGGGGAGACCCTAGCTGATGTTGTCATCGGGCCCGCCGGATTGCGGCGCCGGGTGCTGGGCCGGTTGCCGGCCGTCCTGGTGGTTGGTCAGGGCGACCTCGGCCCAGACGTGCTTGGCACCGCCTTCGACCGGCGACACGCCCCATTCCCGCGACAGCGCTGCCACCACGAGCAGTCCGCGACCCTTGGGGTCCGTCGGTGCGGGGTGGGCCGGCGCGACCGTTCCCACGGCGTCGTCCTCGACCTCGATGTAGACCGAATCCGGCCGCAGGGCCAGGGAGAGGGAGATCTCCGTGGAGCCTGCCCTCAGCGCGTTGGTCACCAACTCGCTGGCGATGGTCGCGGCGTCGGAGACGACCTCAGGGGCGTCGTACCTGTCATCGAGCACCGAGGTGAGCCGACGGGTGCAGAAGTTGCGAGCCTGGCCGACGGAGAGCGGGTGGGGTCGCAGCGTCTTGACCACCTGCCACACGCAGCTCACCCGTCCTGTCATCGCGACCACGTCGATCACCGAGATCCGGACAACCTCCCGTGGTGGTACCCGTCCGTGCTCAGGCTCTAATCCACTGCCGTGTCACGGCCGGTTGGGTAAACGATCGAGGGTGCCGAAAAGTGACGCCGGGGCGGCCACTCAGCCGGCGTCGGTGCCGTTCTGCTGATCGCGGCTCTGTTGGTCTCGAGCGCGCCGCCGCTGTTCCTCGGCCCGCAGGCGCAGGCTGGCGAGGAATTCCTCGTCGTCGTCCGGGTTGGCCGCTGCCGAACGGCCCGCCCGCTGTTTCGCGGCGGGACGTGGCGCGCCGGGCACACGGTTCCACGGCCGTCCCGCCACCAGCCACGCGATCGAGCCGACCAGCGGTAGCAGCAGCACCAGGAACACCCAGGCCAGCTTGGGCAGGTTGCGGCAGGCGCCCTCAGCGGTGAGCAGGACATCGATGAAGCAGAAGATCCACAGCGCGAGGACGAGCAGGCCACCCATCCCGTCGAAGAGCAGCATGCGGCCTCCTGCGGTCGATCGGTACGGCGCCCGTCCACGGTACTGCCTGGCGGCGACCGCGATAGGTTCGCGGGCGTGCCGAAGCTCGCCGATCTGCGCCGCGCCCTGGACGGGTGGTTCGACCCGGCCTGGGCCGAGCCGTGGGACGCGGTGGGTCTGGTGTGCGGCGATCCGGACGAATCGGTCGGCCGGGTGCTGCTCGCCGTCGACCCGGTGCCGTCGACGGTCGACCAGGCCCTCGCTGCCGGGGCCGGGCTGTTGCTGACCCACCATCCACTGCTTCTCGCCGGGGTGCACGGTGTGCCGGCCGACGACCCGAAGGGTGCGCTGGTGCACCGGATGATCCGGGGCGGGCTCGCGCACTTCGTCGCGCACACCAACGCGGACGTCGCCGATCCGGGGGTCTCGGACGCCCTCGGCGCGCGGCTCGGGGTACGCGGGCTGCGTCCGCTGCTGCCCCAGCCCGAGCAAGAGCTGCGCAAGCTCGTCGTGTTCGTCCCGCCGGAGTCGACGAACGGGCTCATCGACGCGCTCGCCGCCGCCGGTGCCGGGACGATCGGTGCCTATGAACGGTGCGCATGGACGGGCGAGGGCACCGGCACCTTCCGACCGCTCGAGGGCGCCAGACCCACCCTCGGCGTGGTGGGCCGCACCGAGGCGGTGGTCGAGACGCGGGTCGAGATGGTCGTGCCCGCCGCGCGCACCGCGCAGGTGATCACGGCACTGCGCTCGGCGCACCCGTACGAGGAGCCCGCCTTCGACCTGCTGGTGCAGGCGCCGCTGCCGTCGCGGCGCGGCACCGGTCGCATCGGGCAGCTCGCGGCTCCCACGACGCTGGCCGAGTTCACCACCCACGTCGCCCGGGCGCTGCCCGCGACCGCTTGGGGGGTGCGGGCGGCCGGCGACCCGGATCGCTTGATCTCGACGGTCGCGGTGTGCGGCGGCTCGGGCGGCTCTTATGCGGCAGACGCGCGCCGCGCCGGCGCCGACGTGCTGGTGACGGCCGACCTGAAGCACCACCCCGTAGTCGAGGAGGTCACCGAACGCGGCGCCGGCGGCATCGCACTGGTCGACGCCGCGCACTGGGCGACCGAGGCGCCGTGGCTCGACGAGGTGGCCCGGCGGCTGCGTGACCACTTCGGCACTAGCGTTGACGTGACCGTCTCGACCCTCGTCACCGATCCCTGGACGTTGCATCGTCCGTCGGCAGAAAGAGCGTGACCATCGCATGAAAGCCGATCACGCCGCCCAGCTGCGCCTGCTCGACCTGCAGACCGTCGACACCGCGCTCGCGCAGCTGGCCCACCGGCGCGCGACGCTGCCCGAGCTCGCGGCGCTGGCCGAGCGCGAGCAGCGCGCGGCGGAGCTGGGCGATCAGATCGTCGATGCTGAGACCAGAGCCGGCGACACCGCCGATGAGCAGCGTCGGCTCGAGAACGAGGTGGACGCGGTCCGTGCTCGCGCCGCCCGCGACGAGCAGCGGATGCAGAGCGGCGGTCTTCCGGCCAAGGAGATCGAGAGCCTGCAGCACGAAGTGGTCACGCTCGCGCGGCGCCAGTCCAGCCTCGAGGACGACCTGCTCGAGACCATGGAACAGCGCGAGGCGGCCGACGGGGCGCTCGCCGCGCTGACCGAGCAGCGCGCCGCTCTCGACACCGAGCGTGCCGAGCTGACGTCGGCCCGAGATGCCGCGGTCGCCGAGATCGAGGCGGCGTCCGTTTCGCGGGTCGCCGGGCGCGCGCGGATCGCGGGTGAACTCCCGGTCGACCTGCTCGCTCTTTACGAGCGTGCGCGAGAGCACGGCGGCGGGGTGGGCGCAGCGATGCTGCGCCAACGCCGCTGCGAGGGCTGCCGAATCGAGCTGTCGGGCAGCGAGCTGTCCGCGGTCCGGTCAGCAGCGTCGGACGAAGTGGTGCGGTGCGACAACTGCCGACGCATCCTCGTCCGTACGGACGAGTCGGGGCTGTGACGTTGGCCGACTTCGTCATCGTCGAGGCCGACGGCGGATCGCGCGGCAACCCCGGGCCGGCCGGCTACGGCGCGGTGGTCTTCGACGCCGGAACCGGCACCGTGCTGGCCGAGCGCAAGGAAGCGATCGGCGTCGAGACCAACAACGTCGCCGAGTACCGCGGGCTGATCGCCGGATTGCGCGCGGCGCGGGAACTCGGCGCCACGCGCGTCGCCGTGCGGATGGACTCGAAGCTCGTGGTCGAGCAGATGAACGGCAAGTGGCAGGTCAAGAACCCCGGCCTGCGCCCGCTGGCCCGCGAGGCCGCCCAGTTGCGGCTGGGCTTCGCCGAGGTGACCTTCGAGTGGGTTCCGCGCGAGCGCAACAAGCATGCCGACCGGTTGGCCAACGAGGCGATGGACGAGGCTGCCGGAAAACCCGCCCGTCCCGCCCCGGCGACGACTGCGACGTCCACGCGGTCGTGGGAGCCGCCGAGCGGCCCGCGCACCCGCCTCGTGCTCGCCCGGCACGGCGCCACCGCGCACTCGGCCGAGAGCCGGTTCAGCGGCCGCAACGACCTCGACCTCGATGACGAGGGTCGTGACCAGGCGGCCGCGCTCGCGGCGCGGGTCTTCGGCGAGATCGCCGCCGTGATCAGTTCGCCGTTGCCGCGGGCCCGGCAGACCGCCGACGCGATCGCGGAGAAGCTGGTGTTACCGGTCGAGTCGGACGACCGCTTCGCCGAGCTCGACTTCGGCGTGTTCGAGGGGCTGACCTTCGCCGAGGCGCGCGAACGGCATGCGGACGCGCTTGCCGGGTGGCTCGGCTCGCCCGACGTCGCGCCGCCGAACGGTGAGTCGTTCGCCGCGCTCGCGCGGCGCGTCCGGCGCGGACGTGATGCGATCGTGGCTGGGCATCCCGACGCCACGGTGCTGGTCGTGACCCACGTGTCGCCGATCAAGACTCTCGTGCGGGCGGCGTTGGACGCGCCGTTCCAGAGCGTGTTCCACATGCACCTCGACCTCGCGTCGGTGACGGTGATCGACTACCTCGGCGACGGCTCGGCCAGCTTGCGGCTGTTCAACGACACGTCGCATCTCAGCCGATGAGCTGGTAGCCGCCCCACAACGCGACAGTCGCGACGAGCATGATCGCCGGAACCGTCAGGATTCCGAGCAAATGGAACTCGCCCGCGCCCGGCTTCGTGTCGGCGGGCAGCAGCCTGCGCCACAGCAGCGTCGCAAGCGATCCGCTGTACGTGGCGTTGGGTCCGACGTTGACGCCGATGAGCACGGCAAGCACCAGCACCGGTTGCCCGGCGACGATGGGAACGAGCGCGAGCGTGGCAGGCAGGTTGTTCACCACGTTGGCCACCAGCGCGGCGACGAACGCGGCGCCGAGCAGGGCGAGAAGCCCCGTGCCGTCGGGCACGAGGGTGTGCAGCAGCTCGCCGAGCCCGTGCTTCGTGACGGCGTCGACCACGATCGCGAGCGCCAGCACGAACAAGCAGAAACCGGGACTCCCCTCGAGCACGAGCCTGCGTGGGCTCACGTCCCGGTGCCGCACGCGCGGGATCAGCAGCAGCAGGCAGCCGCCGAGCGCCGCCCAGGCCGGATTCACGTCGAGCGAGGAGGTGACCACGAATCCCGAGATCGTCGCGACGAGAACCGTCAGCGCATAGCGCGGCGGCGGTGGCGGGACGACATGGTTGCACGCCGGCTCGGCCGGCAGGTCGCGGCGGAAGAACAACCGCAGCCCGACCCACTCGAGTCCGCAGGCGAGCAGCCACGGCAGGGCCATGAGCGCGGCGAAGTGGCCGAAGGCGAGACCGCTTGCCGCGAATGCGAGCAGGTTGGTGAGGTTCGAAACCGGCAGCAGCAGGGATCCGCTGTTGGCCAGATGCGTGCAGGCGTAGGCGTGTGGACGGGGCCGGATCCGCATCTGCCGCACGGTGGTCATCACCACCGGGGTCAGCAACACGACCGTGGCGTCGAGGGTGAGCACGGCGGTGACGCCGGCGGCGAGCACCACGATCAGTGCGAGCAGGCGGCGCGCCTGACCATGGCTGACGACCGCAGCACGGCCACCGAGGTAGTCGAACACGTCCGCTTCGGCGCACAGATGGCCGAACACCAGGATCGCGGCGAGAAAGGCGACGGTCGGACCGATCTCTTCGAGCCGGTCGATCGCGGCGTGTCGGTCGACGATGCCGGTGGCGACGATCAGGATCGCCCCGGGTACCGCGACAACTGCTTCGCTGAGCCCGAGCGGTCGTGCCACGGCGGCGAACAGGCTTGCCGCGAGAATCGCGATCGCAATGATCTCTGCGAGCGCGCCGGGCACGAGCGCCGACGCTACAGATCAGGATTTGTCGGTTAACATTCGGAGTACGGCGGACGAGCCGGCCGGGCGGCCGCGTCGGGATGCACGCATCTCGCCGAGGAAGGTCCGGGCTCCACAGGGCAAGGTGGTTGCTAACGGCAACCCGGGGTGACCCGCGGGACAGTGCCACAGAAAACAGACCGCCAGCGGTTGTCGCTGGTAAGGGTGAAACGGCGGTGTAAGAGACCACCAGCGTCACGAGTGATCGGGACGGCTCGGTAAACCCCACCAGGAGCAAGGTCAAGAAGAGCGGCGCACGCGTCGCTCGCGCAGGCGATCGAGGACGGCCCGTCCGAGTCTGCGGGTAGACCGCTGGAGCGTGTCGGCGACGGCACGCAAAGATGGATGGTCGCCCCTGGCGCACGCGCCAGGACAGAACCCGGCCTACAGGCCGACTCGTCCGCCCCCACCCCATCGGCCCTGCCGACCGCAGGTCCAGCCAGGTAGGTGAACTTCATGACCACACACACCGACCGAATGTCAGCCGATGACCGCGGCTGGCCCGCGCTGCCGCTGGCGCACTGGCATGACACCCGGGACACGCTGCACCTTTGGACCCAGATCGTCGGAAAGACCCGGCTCGCCCTCGCCCCGCACGTCAACCAGTGGTGGCAAGTCACGCTCTATGTGAACGCGGTCGGCCTCACCACCTCGCTCATGCCGGCCGACGGCAGCCGTACCACCGGGGACGGGCGAGGTTTGGAGATCGTGTTCAACTTCGTGGAGCACATCCTCGAGCTGCGCACCAGCGACGGCGGTAGACGGACCCTGGAACTGTCGCCACGGTCGGTCGCCGATTTCTACGCGGAATACCGTGCGCGCCTAGGCGAGCTCGGTGTCGAGGTCGTCATCAACCCGATGCCGGCCGAGATAGCCGGCGCCGTGCCGTTCGACACCGATCACGAGCACACGGCCTACGATCGGGCCGCAGTCCACGACTTCTGGCGTTCGCTGGTGTCCGCACACCGCGTGCTCAGCCGCTTCCGCGGCGAGTTCACCGGTAAAGCCAGCCCGGTGCACTTCTTCTGGGGTGGATTCGACCTCGCCGTGACCCGATTCTCCGGCAGGCCCGCACCGCCCTACCCCGGCGGGATCCCGCATTGTACCGATTGGGTCATGGTCGAGGCGTACCGCCAGGAAGTCTCGAGCTGTGGCTACTGGCCCGGCGGAGCTGACGAAGGCATCTTCTACGCCTACGCGTACCCCGAACCCGACGGCTTCCGACACGCCGCAACCGGTGTCGACGCCGCACGCTTCGACCCGGACCTCGCCGAGTTCGTGCTCCCGTACGCCGATATCCGCGCCGCCGACGACCCCGACGAACTCATCTTGAACTTTCTCGAACACACCCACCGCGCCGCATCGGCAGCGTGGCCGGCGCCATGAGTGGTACACGCGTTCCGGACGCACTGCTCGATTCGGCGCATATGTCGCAGCTTTCGGGGGCGGCGCCTGACGTCAACAGTCGCCGCGGGTGATGACATCGTCGAGCAGGCAATGGACGCTAACGGCGCTTGCCTGGCCTCGCTGGGTCGACGATTGGAGCAACCATGTCGCAAACAATGCCCGGCTTCGACCTCGCCAACTTCCCCGCGCCCGAACAGGGTTTCACGGTGACGATGTTCCTGACTGTCCGCAAGGTTGCCCGATCCCGTGACTTCTACTCGCGGGTGCTGGGCGGCACCGTCGTCCTCGACGAGAACCCGTGCGTCGTAAAGCTGTCCAATTCGTGGATCATCATGAACCCCGGCGGCCCGCCGACTCCCGACAAGCCGGGCATCACGGTCGCCAACTACGAGCCCGGGAACACCACGTCCATCTTCTTGAACCTGCGCGTCGCTGACATCCAGGCGTGCTACGAGGATTGGAAATCCAAGGGCGCAGAATTCGTCACTCCGCCGATCGACCGCGAGGCCGAGATCCGCTGCTACATGCGCGACCCCGACGGCTATCTCATCGAGGTCGGCCAGTCCACCGGCCTGCTGCACGGCAGGCAGGCCGCCAAACGACCGGAGGATCTTCCCGGCTGATTCGGACAACGAGCGGTCACTTCATGTCGGCACGGAGGCTGCACGATGGTCACACACGCGGGTCCCGCGAAGTTGCGCCTCATGCACCACCCGGCGGTGCTGGAGCAACAACAACAACGCGTCCAGCACCTACAAGTGCGGATCGCAGATTGGATCACCGCGTTCGCCGGGTCGATGAACTTCGTCTACCTGCACATCATCCTGTTCACCGTCTGGATGCTGGTCCTTGAGAAGAGTCCCTGGCCGACCCTCACTTTGATCGTCTCATTGGAAGCGATCTTCTTGTCCACCTTCGTGATGATCGGCCAGAACCGGCAGTCGGCTTTCCAGCAATCCAAGGCTGATCACGACTTCAGCGAGCAAGAGCTCGAACTCAAGACGAACACGGAGTTGACCCGTCAGATCCGATCGCTCACCGAGGACATGCACAAGCGCCTCATGGAGGGTCAGGGCTCGTAGGCCGTACAGCGACCACTTACTGCTCCGGATTACGAAATCGAGGCCCGGAATCTCGTAGCACGGAGCAGCAGGAGAGATCCGCACCTGCAGACTTGGGGCGATCCGTCGTTCGCGCGCCAGGTGATTGCAGCCGTGGCGGCCCTCTGACATCGTCGATAGGCCGATACACGAGAACGCCCCCGAACGACGGTTTGGATCCGGGCTGAGCACCGCTGCGCCCGAAAATCGCGTCGAGGGGCAGCGAAGGTCGTGGCGAGCTATGAGCGTCGAGTCGACGACGGGCAATTCCATCGATGTGGACGAGCACTCGTTGCTCGAGGTCTCGGGCGCGTTGACCGCCCTGACCCAGGGTGACTTCTCGGTGCGCCTGGATCGTTACGACGGTCTGGTCGGCGAGCTGGCCCAGCGGGTCAACGAACTGGCGGCGCTGAACGAGCGGCGCACCCGCGAACTCGTGCGGGTCAGCAGGATCATCGGCCGGGAAGGCCGCATGACCGAACGGCTCGACGAGATCGCCGGCGTGGGGGACTGGTTCACCGCAGCCGCGGCCGTGAACAGCCTCATCGACGACCTCGTGCGACCCACCACCGAGGTCGCGCGAGTCATCGCGGCAGTGGCCGAAGGGGATCTGAGCCAACACATGGCGATGGACATCGCCGGGCAGCCGGTGAAGGGCGAGTTCGTCAACATCGGCACCACCGTGAACACGATGGTGGACCAGCTGTCCTCGTTCGCCGACGAGGTGACGCGGGTCGCGCGCGAAGTGGGCACCGACGGGAAGCTCGGCGGCCAGGCACGGGTGCGCGGCGCGTCCGGGGTATGGCGCGACCTGACCGAGTCGGTGAACTCGATGGCCGGCAACCTCACCAGTCAGGTGCGCAACATCGCGCAGGTCACGACGGCGGTGGCCCAGGGCGACCTGTCGCAGAAGATCACTGTCGATGCTCGCGGCGAGATCCTCGAGCTGAAGTCCACCGTGAACACGATGGTCGATCAGCTGTCGTCGTTCGCGGCCGAGGTGACCCGCGTCGCGCGCGAGGTCGGCACCGAAGGGCGCCTCGGCGGCCAGGCGGAAGTGCGTGACGTCTCGGGCACCTGGCGCGACCTCACCGACTCGGTTAACTGGATGGCAGGCAACCTGACCAGTCAGGTCCGCAACATTGCGCAGGTGGCCACCGCGGTGGCGAAGGGCGACCTGTCCCAGAAGATCACCGTCGACGCGAAGGGCGAGGTCGCCGCGCTCGCCGACACGCTCAACACGATGGTGGACCAGCTGTCTTCGTTCGCCGACGAGGTGACGCGCGTCGCTCGTGAGGTCGGCACCGAGGGCAAGCTCGGCGGGCAGGCGGACGTGCCGGGCGTCGCCGGCACCTGGAAGGACCTCACCGACTCGGTGAACTCGATGGCCGGCAACCTGACCAGCCAGGTCCGCAACATCGCCCAGATCGTCACCGCGGTCGCGAAGGGCGATCTGACGCAGAAGATCACGGTCGACGCGAAGGGCGAGGTGGCCGCACTCGCCGAGACGATCAATTCTCTCACCGACACGTTGCAGCTGTTCGCCGAGCAGGTGATCACGGTCGCCCGCGAAGTCGGGACGGAGGGCAAGCTGGGCGGTCAGGCGGAGGTTCCTGGCGTGGCGGGGACCTGGAAGGACCTCACCGAGAACGTCAACGGCATGGCGGCCAACCTGACCGCACAGGTGCGCGACATCGCGCAGGTCACGACCGCGGTCGCACAGGGCGATCTCTCGCAAAAGGTGTCGGTCGACGTGAAGGGCGAGACGCTCGGACTCAAGTCGACCATCAACACGATGGTGGACCAGTTGTCCTCGTTCGCCGACGAGGTGACGCGGGTGGCCCGTGAGGTGGGGACGGAGGGCAAGCTCGGTGGGCAGGCCCAGGTGCGGGGCGTGAGCGGCACCTGGAAGGACCTCACCGACAACGTCAACTTCATGGCGGGCAACCTCACCAGCCAGGTGCGGAACATCGCGCAGGTGGCGACGGCCGTCGCGCGTGGCGATCTCGGGCAGAAGATCACCGTCGACGCGCAGGGCGAGATCCTGGAACTGAAGTCGACGGTGAACACGATGGTCGACCAGTTGTCCTCGTTCGCCGACGAGGTGACGCGGGTGGCGCGCGAGGTGGGCACCGAGGGCAAGCTGGGCGGGCAGGCCCAGGTGCGCGGCGTCCTCGGTACGTGGCGCGATCTCACCGACAACGTGAACTACATGGCGGCGAATCTGACGAGCCAGGTCCGCAACATCGCGCAGGTGACGACCGCAGTCGCACGCGGCGATCTGTCCCAGAAAATCACGGTTGACACCAAGGGCGAGGTGGCGGCACTCGCCCAGACGATCAACACGATGGTGGACCAGTTGTCCTCGTTCGCCGACGAGGTGACGCGGGTGGCCCGTGAGGTGGGCACCGAGGGCCGGCTCGGGGGCCAGGCGCAGGTCAAGGGCGTGTCCGGCACCTGGCGCGACCTCACCGACAACGTGAACTACATGGCAGCCAATCTCACCGCTCAGGTGCGGAACATCGCGCAGGTGGCCACCGCGGTCGCGCGTGGCGATCTCGGGCAGAAGATCACCGTCGACGCGCAGGGCGAGATCCTGGAACTGAAGTCGACGGTGAACACGATGGTCGACCAGTTGTCCTCGTTCGCCGACGAGGTCACCCGGGTGGCACGGGAGGTGGGCACCGAGGGCAAGCTCGCCGGGCAGGCTCAGGTGCGCGGCGTCTCCGGCACGTGGCGCGGCCTGACCGACTCCGTCAACTTCATGGCGTCCAACCTCACCAGTCAGGTACGCAACATCGCTCTGGTCACCACCGCTGTCGCGAAAGGCGATCTGTCGCAGAAGATCACGGTCGATGCGCAGGGTGAGATCCTCGACCTCAAGAGCACCGTGAACACGATGGTCGATCAACTCTCGGCGTTCGCGGCAGAGGTGACGCGCGTCGCACGCGAGGTCGGCACGGAGGGCCAGCTCGGGGGTCAGGCCGAGGTGGCCGGCGTGAGCGGCACCTGGCGGCGACTGACCGAGAACGTCAATCAACTAGCAGGAAACCTGACCGCCCAGGTGCGGGCTATTGCCGAGGTGTCGACTGCGGTCGCGCGCGGCGACCTGACCCGCACGATCATGGTCGAGGCGCAGGGCGAGGTTGCCGAACTCAAGGGCAACATCAACCAGATGATCGCCAATCTGCGCGACACCACCGACATCAACGCGCAGCAGGACTGGCTCAACAGCAATCTGGCTCGGATCGGCGGACAGCTGCAGGGGCAGCGCGACCTGCGGGAAGTCACCCAAATGATCATGACCGAGGTGACGCCGGTCGTGAACGGCGTGCTGGGCGCGTTCTACCTCGCCGAACGGGAAACCGATTACTCGCAACCGATGCTGCGGCGCGCAGCGAGCTACGGGGTCGGCGAGGTCGAAACTTCCTTCGCGATCGGCGAGGGTCTGGTCGGTCGGTGCGCGAGCGACAGGAAGGTTGTCCGCGTGACCCAGGTGCCGGCGAACTATCTGCAGATCCGCAGCGGGCTCGGTAGCGCCTCGCCGGCGGAACTGCTCGTGCTGCCCGTGCTGTTCGAGGAGCAACTGCTCGGGGTCATCGAGCTCGCGACCTTCCAACCCTTCGACGACGTCCACGTCCGGTTCCTCGAACAGCTCGTAGAGACGATCGGCGTCGTGCTCAACACGATCATCGCCAACGTCCGCACCGAGGAACTGCTCGCCCAGTCCCAGCGGCTCGCCAAGGAACTGCAGGCGCGGTCGATGGAACTGCAACGCACCAACGCCGAACTCGAGGACAAGGCGGCACTCCTGAGCGAGCAGAACCGCAGCATCGAGATCCAGAACCGCGAGATCGAGATGGCCCGCGCCGGCCTCGAGGAGAAGGCGGAACAGCTGGCGAAATCGTCCCAATACAAGTCGGAGTTCTTCGCCAACATGAGCCATGAGTTGCGCACGCCGCTCAACAGTCTGCTCATCCTCGCCCGGTTGCTCGCCGACAACCCACAGGAGAACCTGACCGAGGGGCAGATCCAGTTCGCGCGGACGATCTACAGTGCGGGCAGCGATCTGCTCGATCTGATCAACGACATTCTCGATCTGTCGAAGATCGAGGCGGGTCGCATGGACATCCATCCGGAATCGGTCCGTTTGGTGGATGTCGAGCACGACGTCGTCACCACGTTCAACCCGCTGGCCGAGGAGAAAGGCCTGGATCTGGTGGTCAAGGTCGGGCCGAGCCTGCCCGACACCGTCGAGACCGACGTACAGCGGCTGCACCAGGTGTTGAAGAACCTGCTGTCGAACGCGTTCAAGTTCACCCAGGTGGGTGGCGTGACCCTGGACGTCCGCCGTCCGCACGACGATGAGTTGGCGGGCCTCCCGGCACGCTACGAGACGGACGATGTCGTCACCTTCAGCGTCACCGACACCGGCATCGGGGTGCCGGTGGACAAGCTCAAGCTCATCTTCGAGGCGTTCCAGCAGGCGGACGGCACGACGAGTCGGAAGTACGGCGGTACCGGGTTGGGCCTGTCGATATCCCGCGAGATCGCTCGTCTGCTAGGAGCGTCCATCGCGGTGCACAGCGTCGCGGGCGCCGGCAGCACATTCTCGCTGTCGATGCCGATCACCTACCCCGGACAACGTGACTACAGCCCGGACGGCGAAGGCTTCGACGCAGTGCAGATCAGCACCGGCCGGATCCCGATGTTGACGACCAAGACCCCGTCCACTCCGGTCAATGCGCAGGATCCGCTGCGCGGCGCGTGTGTGCTCATCGTGGATGACGACGTGCGGAACGTCTTCGCCTTGACGAGCGCTCTGGAGCTGCACGGAATGACCGTGCTCTACGCCGACAACGGAAAGGATGGCATCCGCTTGCTGTCCGAGCGTGACGACGTCGACCTCGTCCTCATGGACGTGATGATGCCGGACATGGACGGTAATCAGACGACCAGACAAATCCGGGAGCTGGACGGACGCATGGATCTTCCGGTGCTGTTCCTGACCGCAAAAGCGATGCCCGGGGACAGGGAGAAGTCGCTGGCCGCCGGAGCGTCCGACTACGTCACCAAACCCGTCGATCTCGATCGCTTGCTGTCCGTGATGCGAAGCTGGCTGATCGAAGGCCCCCGCTCGGAACAGCCACGCAATTGAACACCACGACCTCGCAGGCCAAGGTGCTCCTGGTCGACGACCGCACCGACAATCTGTTGGCGCTCGAAGCGATCCTTCGCGGGCTCAACCACGAACTGGTCTGGGCGCACTCCGGGGAGATGGCGCTCAAGCGACTGCTCACCGACACCTTCGCGGTGGTTCTTCTGGACGTGCAGATGCCCGGCATGGACGGGTTCGAGACCGCCGCGCGGATAAAGCGCCGGGAGAAAACCCGTGATCTGCCGATCATCTTCATGACGGCCGGCACCGGCGGACCGCATCAGACCATGCGCGGCTATGCGACCGGCGCGGTCGACTACCTGGCCAAGCCGTTCGATCCCTGGGTGCTTCGGGCGAAGGTCGCCTTCTTCGTGGAGATGTCCATGCGTGAGCGGGCTGCCGCCGACCGGATCGCGGAACTCACGCGGACCGTAGAACGCCTCCAGGCGTCCCTGGAGCGCCGGGTTTGAGCACCAACGGACGACCGACATGGTCTTCGACCACGGTCGAGCTGCCTGCGGATCCGCGCTCGCCCGCACTGGCCCGGCGACACCTGGAGAGCGTGCTTCGCGGTGGCCCGCACGCAGCGGTTCTCGACGATGCGCTTCTGCTGGTGACCGAAATGGTCACGAACACGATCGTCCACGCAGGAACCCCGGCGCGGCTGAGCATCGACACGACCGAGCGAAGCGTGCTTCGGCTCGAGGTCAGCGACCTCAGCCCGACGACCGTCCCCGTCCTACAGCCGCAGCCGTCGGCTTCGACCAGCGGCCGCGGTCTCCACCTGTTGAACGCGCTGGCCACGTCATGGGGAACCGTTCATACGGCGACCGAGAAGTCGGTGTGGTGCACGCTCGGTGACCCGCGGCCGCGCCGTACGCACGATGCGTTTCTGCCCGTGGCCGTCGACCTGGACACCGCACCGTCCCGACGGGACGCCGCGACCGAGACGGAACAGCTGCGGTGGTTGCTGATGCTCGATACCGCCGTGCCGGCCGACCTGGGAGCCGAGCCGTTGGTCGCCGAGTCGGTGCACCGGCTGTGTGATGCGGTCGGCGTGGAGTCCGCCGTGCTTCTCGAGTGCCGCAGTGATCGGCCCGGCTACCACCGAGTGCTGGTGGAACGAGGCCCGGCGCTGCCCGAAGACATCCGGTCCGCTGCGGTTGCCAGTGCCGAACGAGTAGGCGCGGCAGCGTCATCGGTGGCGAACGTCCAGTCGTTCCGCGTTGCCCTTTCCGCAGACCTGCTCGCGGTGCTCGTCATCGCCGGAAACCTCGACAAAGCAGACGCCATTGCCGCACAACTCACCTGCTGGCGGCTGGCGAACATCTTGAGCGAGCAGCGGCTGACGTCGAGCGCCGAGCGGGCCCGTGCCAACGCGGCGCTGCTGGCCGAGGCCAGTGAGTTGTTCGCCGGCATCCTCGACGCCGAGTTGTCGCTCAATCTCGCGACGCAACTCGTGGTGCCCCGGTTCGGTGCGTGGGCGGCGGTGTGGACCTTCGCCGATGGCGAAACCGTTTTGTCCGCGGTGACCCATTGCATCGAGGACAGCGTGCAGCCACTGCGGCAGGCGCTCGGCACCGACGAGACCAACGCCTTCGTGCGGCGGGTTTCGCGACGGTTGCACGGGGACCGCTCCAGTCTGATCGCGGCCACCGACCTGCCGCCGGTACTGCGCGCTGTCGGCGCCGGAGAGGTACTCGCCGTCTCGCTGGTCGCGCGCGGGCGGTTGCTCGCAATGATGCTCGTGGCGACCTCCGACTCCGACAGTCGGACGATCGCCGGATCGGATCCCGCGTCGTTCGACGCCGATTCGGTCGCGATGGTGCTCGAGGTCGCCACCCGCGCTGCGGTCGGCGCCGATGTCGCGCTCCTGTTCAAGGACCAGCACGACGTCGCGGATGCCCTGCAGACGTCCCTGCTGCCACCGGATCTACCGTTCGACGCAACGCTGGAGTTCGGCGCGCGCTATGTCGCGGCCGGCGAGACGAACACGGTAGGTGGCGATTTCTACGACGTGTTCGCGCTGGACGACGGCCGGTGGGTGGTGCTGGTCGGCGATGTCTGCGGGCGTGGCCCTGAAGCGGCTGCCATCACCGGGCTGGCCCGCAGCGTCCTGCGAGTCTGCCTGCGGGAAGGCCTCACCGGGCCGGAAGCGTATGACCGGCTGAACCGAGAGATCCTCGAACTGGGCCGGAGGGGACGGTTTTGCACGAGCGCGCTCACGATCCTGCGGCCGGCGCCGGATCACACAGCGGTATCGGTGACCCTGGCGGGTCATCCGCTCCCGGTCCTTGCGAAAGCCGACGGCCGGGCAACGACTATCGGCGTTCCAGGCACGTTGGTAGGTGTCGAACCGGAACTGTCCCTGCACCAGTACGAGCTGGCGCTTTCGCCCGGTGACGCGATCGTGCTGTATACCGACGGTGTCACCGAGCGCCGCCGCGGCGATGCCATGTTCGAGGAGGCCGGACTGCTCGCCGCGGTCCGAGCGTCGATCGGCAAGAGTGCCGCCGGATTGGCTGCCGATGTCGAGCGAACCGTTAGCGACTTCAGCTCTGAGACCTCACGCGACGACCTGGCCGTGGTCGTCGTCCGGCATCTGGCGAGGTCGGTGACGCCGACGGCGCCGGCGCTGGTGCACGCCCTCGGGCGGTGAGCCGAGTCGGAAGGGGACGCAGCGCCCGGGACGGCCTAGGGAGATGGACGGTCAACCCGGGCGCTACGTCGAAGCCGGCCGTGACGGCGGGGGAAGTGTTCACGTCCGGTGTGATCAACTATCGACGCTGCGGGGTCGCCGCCGAAGGGACGAAAGTCCCGAGATCATCCGTCTCGGAAACATTAACCAGCGCGGCCCTCGCCGGCAATGTCGGTGCCGGCATGACGCTGCTCGACGCGTTGCAGCCGACGCAGACGCGGCCCGCCGACGCGTGCTCGGACGGCGGGTCAGCTCTCGGTGTCCTCGAGGCCGAGGATCGCACGGACGCCGGTCATGTCGAGCACCCGCATGACCTGACGCGCAACGTTGCGTAGTTCGAGCTCCACGCCTGCCTGATTGCACCGCTGCTTGGCGAACAGCAGGAGGGCCACGCCGGCCGAGTCGGTGAAGCTGACCCCGGAAAGGTCGAGGACCAGTACCTCCGGATGCATCTCGGTCACGCACCGAACGATGATGTCGCGCCACCCATCGGCCGATCCGAAGTCGATTTCGCCGCGCAGTTCGAGAACCGTGCTCGCCACGAGCGACAGCTTAGGGTGCGCGGTGAATGTGAGGGGCGACCGGCGGGCGGCAAACACGGGGGCGCGCACGGGCGAGACTGAAACCCCCGCTTCTCGCCTCGCCCGGCACGCCCTCTGCGGTCGGCATTCCAAGCCCCCGCTGCGGAATGCCGTCCTAGGAAGAAGTTAGCTCGGCGTGAATTTTGATGCAAGCGGAACGCCGAAAAATCTTGAATCACGCCGGCCTACTTGGCCGGGAGCGACCGGGCGTAGGTCGTGCCGATGGCGACCCAGTGCCGAAGGCCGTCGTCCGAGCGCACGCCCTCAGGCGCGATCCGCAGCCACCCCGCCATCTCGCGACCGCGCATCTCGAACGGTTCGGCGTGCGGCTGCGCGACCAGCGTTTCGGTGTCGGACGGGTCGACCCGCAGCAGCAGACCACCCTTGCTGCTCGCGCTAACCGCCATGTTGCCGTTGATCAGGAACGCCAGCCCGCCGAACATCTTCTTCTCGCTCAGCCCGCCCTCGCCGCCAACGATGGCGCGCAACCGCTCGCCGAGCTCCTCGTCATACGCCATGGGGGGAGTATGGCGTTCGGGTGTGACATCGGCGCAGGCATCCGGGTAGGCCAATGGCATGACATCTGCAACGGTGCCACCGATCGAACCCGAGCCGGTGAACCCGAGCCCCGATCCACTGCCGTCGCCCGTCCCCGACCCGACGACGCCGCCGCAGCCGGTGCCGCCCGGCCCGGCACCGCAGCCGCCGCCCGACCCTGCGCAGCCGGCTCCGCCGCTGCCGGACGAACCGACGCCGCCGCTGGAGCCGTAGGACGCAGGGTGGGTAACAGAGCTGGTACAGGGCGATACAGGGTGATCAGGAAACCTGCGCGTGTTCTGTTTGCCGGTGCCGTCCCAGCACCACATCTGCCAACGCGAGCGCCAGAGATGCTGCGACGAAGCAGACGGCGACGATGATGCCGTGCTCGAAGCCGTCCGCGAAGTCGCCGTGGGACGCGGCGACGGCGGCGAAGAACGCGGAACCGGCTGCGGCGATGCCGACGGCGGAACCCACCCGCTGTCCGGTCTGCAACAGCCCGGATGCCGTGCCTGCCTGCTCCCTCGGAACCTCCGACAACGTCAACGCCTGGTTCGGCGCGATCACGAGGCCACCGCCCAATCCCGACACCAGCAGCGGCAGCGCAGTGGCCCATCCGGTGCCGTGCTCAGGGGCGAGATGGACGGCGACCAGCGTGGCAACGAACCCGACGCAGACGACGGCGAGGCCGATCGCGACCAACGGCCGGCCCAGGTCGCTGACCAATCGACCGCCGATTGTCGCGGCCACCGCTGATCCGATGGCGAACGGCGTGATCGCCAATCCGGCGGCGAGCGCGCTGTAGTCGAGGCCGACCTGCAGGAACAGGGTGAACACGAAGAACAGCGGCGTGAATCCCGCGAAGTACAAGGTGATCAGCGACGTACCGAAGCTGTACGAGCGGCGCCTGAACAGCCGCAGGTCGACAACGGATTCCCGACCGCGCGAGGCGTAACGCCGTTCCCACCAGAGGAACAGCAGAAGCACTGTGGCGGAGCCGGGCACGAGCCACCACTTCCACGCGCCCCACTCGCGTTCCTCGACGAACGGCATCAGCAACGTGACGACACCGACGCCGAGGAGCAACACCCCGACCGGGTCGAGGTCGTGCCGTCCGGCCGCTGTTTCCCCCGCGCGCGCCGGCAGCAGTTTCCACGCCAACGGCAACGCTACAAGTCCGATCGGGATGTTGACGTAGAACACCGCGCGCCAGCCCTCGGTGTCGCCGAACATGGCGATCAGCAGTCCGCCCAGCAACGGGCCGATCGCAGTCGAGATTCCGACCGTCGTCCCGAAGTAGCCGAAGGCCCTGCCCCGCTCACGGCCGGAGAACATCTCTTGGATCGTTGCGCTGATCTGCGGGGTGAGCGTGCCGCCGGCCAGGCCCTGCACCAGACGCGCGACGACGAGCAGCATGCTGTTCGGCGCGGCGCCGCAGGCTGCGCTGGCCAGCGTGAACAGGCCTAGGGCCGTGACGAACACGTTGCGCCGGCCTTTGAGATCGCCGATCCGTCCGGCGGGGACGAGCAACAATCCGAACGTGAGCGCGTAGCCGGACACGACCCACTGCAGTTCGCTCTGTGCCGCGTGCAGCCCCGACTGGATGGAGGGCAGCGCGACGTTCACGATCGAGACGTCGAGCAGGACCATGAAGCCGCCGACGAGACAGACGGCCAACGCGCGCCAGCGGTTCGGGTCCGGGGCGTCGGTATCCGGATGCTCAGGACGAGATTGCACGAGTGACCAGGTACCCCGGCCCGCCCGGCGGGCTAACCCGGGCGACCGGCCGGAGCACCGATCCTGAGACAATTGTTGCCATGATCGAGCCAGGGGAGCGATGAACGCCGGCCAACTCGCGTTGGTGTCCGGCGCCGGTCTCGTGGGCGGCTTCGTGAACTCGATCGCCGGTGGCGGATCTCTGCTGCTCTTCCCGGCGTTGGTGGCGTCGGGCCTCGGCACGGTCGAGGCGAATGTGACGAACTCGGTCGCGCTGTGGCCCGGCTATCTCGGCAACGTCGTCGCGCTCGGCGCCAAGGACCGACCGGGACGTGCCTACTGGCAGGTGATGTTGACCAGCGCCCTCGGATCGGCCGCGGGCTGCGCCTTGTTGCTGCTCACGCCGGCCAGCGCTTTCGATGTGATCGTCCCGTTCCTCGTCATCGGGGCGAGCCTGTTGCTCGCGTTCCAACCGCGCATCAAGCGGGCGCTGGGCGGGCACGCCGCGGACCGGCACGGCTACCTGCTGATGGGCGCCGCCATCGGCGGGATCTACGGCGGGTACTTCGGCGGCGGCCTCGGCGTGATCCTGATGGCGTTGCTCGGGCTCACGGTGGCGGCGTCGCTGAACCGCGTGAACGTGCTCAAGGGAATGCTGCAGTTGATCGTCGCTACGGTGTCGTTGGTCGTGTTCGCACTGTTCGGGCCGGTCGACTGGCTGGCCGCCCTGCTGATCGCTCCGTTGTCCCTGATCGGCGGAGCGATCGGTGGCCGGTTCGTGCGACGGCTGAGCGAGCCGGTGCTGCGCGCCTGCGTCGTCACGTTCGGCCTCGCGGTGGGCGTATGGCTCGCGATCAGGGCCTTTACATGAGCGACGCTTGCGGAGCGAATCAGCGGCATCGGTCGCGCCGCCAGGCGCGATTGGCGGCGCCGACCGGCCCGAGCGAAGCGAGTGGCCATGAGGCGAGGACATGAGCCCCCACAAGCCGGTCGTTGTCTTCTTGCCGGGGCCGCATCCGTCCGGACGGATCTTCACCCCGCAGACCCGCGCGGCTCTTTCGGCCGAGTTCGACATCGTCGACATCGAGGGCCATCCGGACCAGGTCGATGCGCACCTGCCGGACGCGTTCGCGATCGTCGGCCAGCCTGACCTGCTGCGCGCCCGTCTCGACGCCGCGCCGCAGTTGCGCGCGGTGCTCAACGTCGAGGGCAACTTCTACCCCAACGTCGACTACGCGACGTGCTTCGCCCGCGGCATCCACGTGCTCGGGTGCGGGCCGGCGTACGCACAGGCCGTCGCCGAGTTCGCGCTCGGGCTCGCGCTCGATCTCGCCCGTGGCATCTCGCGCGAGGACCGCGCGTTCCGTGCCGGCCGTGAGCGCTACGTCGCCGACGGCACCGCCGACTCGGTGCTGTTGCGCGGTGCCGACGTGGGGCTGATCGGATTCGGCAATCTCGGCCGGGCGCTGCGTCCGCTGCTCGACCCGTTTCGCTGCACAGTGCGTTGCTACGACCCGTGGTTGCCCGACGCGACGCTCGGCCAGCACGGCGTCGACGCGGTCTCGCTCGACGAGTTGTTGCGCAAGAGCCAGTTCGTGTTCGTGCTCGCGACCGTGACCGCAGAGAGCGAGCACCTGCTCGGCGCGCCGGAACTCGAACTCATGCCGTCCGGTGCGCGCCTCGTGCTGGTGAGCCGGGCACCGGTCGTCGACTTCGACGCCTTGCTCGATCGCGTCGAGTCCGGCGCGCTGCTCGCGGCGATCGACGTATGGCCCACCGAGCCGATGCCTGCCGAGCACCGGGCGCGCACGCTGGACGGTCTCGTGCTGTCACCGCATCGCGCGGGTGGGATCCCGGCCGCCTTCCACGATGTCGCGCAGATGGTGCTCGACGACCTGCGCCTGATCGCGCGCGGGCTGCCGCCCGTCCGCATGCAGGCAGCGACACCGGAACTCGTCGACCGCTACCGAAACCGGCCGATCTCTTGACTCTCCTTCGCTGCGAGGCGGTGCTCTTCGACTGCGACGGGGTGCTCGTCGACTCGGACGCCAGCGTCTTGAGTGCCTGGACGCGCTGGGCCGTCGAGTTCGGTCTCGACCCCGACCAGGTCACCGCGCAGGTGCACGGACGCCGGTCAGCCGACACGATCGCCGCGCTGCTGCCACCTGACAAGCAGGTCGAGGCAACCGAGCGCATCGACCGCTTCGAGGTCGAGGATGCTGCGACGGTGCGGGCCATCCCCGGCGCCGGCGAGCTGCTGCGCACCGTTCCGCGCTGGGCGGTGGTGACCTCCGGGCGGCGCGACCTCGCGCGCGCACGGCTTGCGGCAGCAGGGCTGCCCGTACCGTGCGTCCTCGTCACCGCCGGCGACGTGGCGCGCGGCAAGCCCGACCCCGAGGGCTATCTCGCCGCCGCGGCCGGCCTCGGCGTGCACCCCGGCCGGACGGTGGTGCTCGAGGATGCCGCGGCGGGGATCCGGGCAGCGCGAGCAGCGGGCGTGTCGGCGGTGCTCGCGGTCGGTGACCGCCCGGAACTCGACGGCGACGCACGCGTCCCAGACCTGACGCGCGTCCGGTGGACCGACGACGGGCTGGTCGCTGACTAATTCGAAACTATGTGCGAAACTGCTGTCATGGGCCACGTGCGGCAGATCCTGCACGCCGACCTCGATTCGTTCTACGCCTCGGTCGAGCAGCGCGACGATCCGAGCTTGCGCTGCCGGCCGACGATCGTCGGCGCCGGGGTGGTCCTCGCGGCCAGCTACGAGGCGAAGGCCTACGGCGTGCGCTCGGCGATGGGCGGGGCACAGGCCCGCGCGCTGTGCCCGCACGCGATCGTGGTGTCGCCCCGCTTCGACGCTTACGTGGAGGCGAGCAAGAAGGTCTTCGCCGTCTTCGAGAACACCACCCCGCTGGTCGAAGGGATCTCGATCGACGAGGCGTTCCTAGACGTGACGGGCCTGCTCAAGGTGTCCGGCACCGCACTCGAGATCGCGACGCGGCTGCGGCGCGAGGTGCGTGAGCAGGTGGGGCTCGCGATCACCGTCGGCGTGGCCCGCACCAAGTTCCTCGCCAAGGTCGCCAGCGGAGTGGCCAAGCCCGACGGCCTGCTGGTGGTGCCGCCCGACGGTGAATTCGAGTTCCTGCATCCGCTGCCCGTCCAGAAGCTGTGGGGCGTGGGACAGGTGACAGCCGACAAGTTGCGCGACCGCGGCATCTTCACCGTGCGCGACGTCGCACTGGTCGACGAACATGCGCTGGTCGCGATGCTCGGACGCGCGTCCGGGCGGCATCTGCATGCGCTGGCGCACAACCGCGACCCGAGACCGGTGCAGGTCGGCCGGCGGCGCGGTTCGATCGGCTCGCAGCGGGCCCTGGGTCGGCGCCGGCACTCGCTCGCCGAGTTGGACACCGCGCTCGTCGGCATCGTCGACCGGGTGTGCCGGCGGCTACGCAAGGCGGAGCGGGTATGCCGCACGGTGGTACTACGCCTCCGCTTCGACGACTTCAGCCGGGCCACCCGATCGCACACGATGGCCGAGCCGACCGACGACACCGCCGCGATCTTGTCGACGGTCCGCGGGCTGATGAGCATCGCCGCGCCGATGATCAGCACCGGTGGGTGCACCCTCGTCGGCATCTCGTTGGCCAATCTCGCCGACACCGACGACCCGTTCCAGCCCGAGCTGCCGTTCACGGTGCGCGATCCGACCCGTCTCGACCGGGCCATGGACGGCGTGCGCGAGCGTTTCGGCAGCGCGGCGGTCACCCGGGCCGTGCTGCTCGGCCGTGATCAAGGAATGACCGTCCCGATGCTGCCGGATTGATCTTGCGCCCACCGAGCCGAGCGGTATACAAGTCCTCACCGGCAGCATTTCGGCCCACGTGATCGGCCCGTACTAAGCGGTCGGCGAAGACATCACTGCGTCGAAGCGCTGCTTCTGCCGGTCGGTCCGGCGCTTGCGGCCGAGCGACTCGCCAGAAGTCACGCCGGGCGAGCGAGCTGTCGCGTAACGCATAACGTAGGGGCGTGCACGAGTCCGCCGAGTCCTGGTTCCGCACGGCGACCAGCAGTTGGGCGGACTGGCCGATCGACCAGCTGCTCACGGCCAAGGGCAGCACGCGCATCTCGGTCGTCGTCCCGGCTCGCAACGAGGCGCCGACGATCGGCGGCATCGTCGCGGGCATCCGTCGGAGTCTCGTCGAGGACGTCGCGCTGGTCGACGAGCTCATGGTCATCGATTCCGACTCCACCGACGCCACCGCGGCGATCGCCGCGGACGCCGGGGCGGTGGTACACGCGGCGCGGTCGGTGCGGCCTGACCTCGGCAGCTTTCCGGGCAAGGGCGAGGCGCTGTGGAAGTCGCAGTTCGTCAGCTCCGGCGACGTGCTCGTGTTCATCGATGCCGACCTGACCGGATGGGGCACCCATTTCGTCACCGGGCTGCTCGGGCCGCTGCTCACCTCGCCCGGTGTCGAGCTCGTGAAAGGCTTCTACGACCGGGTGCTCGACGACGGTACGACCGGTCCCGTGACGCCGCAGGGGGGCCGCGTCACCGAACTGGTGGCCCGTCCGTTGCTCAACCTGCACTGGCCCGACCTTGCCGCGGTCGTGCAGCCGCTGGCCGGCGAGTGGGCGATCCGGCGGCCGACGTTCTCGCAGCTGTCGGTGCCTGTCGGCTACGGGGTCGAGCTGGCGGTACTGCTCGATGTCGTCGCGAAGTCGGGTCTGGACGCGGTCGCGCAGGTCGATCTGGGCGCGCGGGCGCACTCGCACCAGTCGGTGCACGACCTGGGCGTGATGGCCGCGGAGATCATCGCCGTCGCGCAGCGCCGACTCGGTGTCGAGGCTCCGTCCGACTCGGTCCTGTGGCAGTTCGACCGGCGTGCCGATCCGCCGTGGCGCACCCGTCCTGTCCCGTTGACCGAGCGGAGTGCCGATGCTGAAGCTGGGTAGCCAGTCGTTCCCGGACGACGCGATGCTGATCATGGCCATCGTCAATCGCACTCCCGACTCGTTCTACGACAAAGGCGCGACGTTCGAGTTCGACGTCGCGCTCGACCGGGTGCGCGCAGTCATCGCGGACGGCGCCGAGATCGTCGACATCGGCGGGGTAAAGGCTGCGCCGGGCACGACGGTGACCGTCGCGGACGAGGTCGAGCGCACCGTGCCGTTCGTCGCGGCGGTGCGCGCGGAGTTCCCGTCGGTCGTGATCAGCGTGGACACCTGGCGGGCACCGGTCGGTGCGGCCGCGTGCCAGGCGGGCGCGGACATCATCAACGACGCCTGGGGTGGCTGGGACCCGGATTTGGCCGCGGTGGCAGCGCAGTACGACGCGGCGATCGTGTGCACGCACGCCGGCGGGGTCGAGCCGCGTACCCGTCCGCACCGCATCGAGTACGACGACGTGGTGGCCGATGTGCTGACGCGGACGGTCGCGCTCGCCGAGCGGGCGGTGTCGCTCGGAGTGTCGCCGTCGTCGGTGCTGATTGATCCCGGGCATGACTTCGGCAAGAACACCCGGCATTCGCTCGAGGTGACCCGGCGGCTGAGTGAGATGATCGAGACCGGCTGGCCGGTGCTCGTGTCGCTGTCGAACAAGGACTTCATCGGCGAGTCGCTCAACCAGCCGGTGGGCGAGCGGCTGATCGGCACGCTGGCGACGACGTCGGTGTCCGCCTGGCTGGGCGCTCGCGTGTTCCGCGCCCACAACGTGGCCGAGACCCGGCAGACCCTCGACATGGTTGCCGCGATTCGTGGGACCCGTCCGCCCGTACGTACCGTCCGTGGCCTGGCCTGACCCGCGGCCGCTGGTGTCCTCCGGACGACAGTGGTCAGTTTGGGTGGTCAGTGGTTAGTTGCAACTGACCACTGTGCGCGAAACTGACCACTGTCAGCGGAGGGGGCGGTGGCGGCCTCACACGTGCGTGTAGCAGTCTGGCGAAGTGCGGACTCAGGTCGTGATCGTCGGCGCCGGACCGGCCGGGCTGCTGTTGTCGCAGTTGCTGCACCTGCAGGGCATCGAATCGGTGGTGCTCGAGTGCCGTGATCGCGCCTACGTCGAGGCTCGGGTACGTGCCGGCGTCCTCGAGCACGGCACCGCCGAGACGTTGCGCGAGGCCGGCGTCGGCAAGCGTATGGACGCCCAGGGCATGCCGCACGACGGCACCGAACTGCGCTTCGCCCGCGCCCGGCACCGCATCGACTTCACCGGACTCACGGGCCGGCAGATTGTCGTCTACGGCCAGCAGGAGGTGGTCAAGGATCTGATCGCCGCGCGTCTCGAGGCCGGCGGTGACGTGCGGTTCGAGATCGAGGACGTCGCGCTGCACGGCCTCGACTCCGACCGTCCGCGTGTGACCGCAGCAGGCGAGACGATCGAGGCCGACTTCGTCGTCGGAGCCGACGGCTTCCACGGCATCAGCCGCGACCACGTACCGGGGTCGTCGGTCTACGAACGCAGCTACCCGTTCGCCTGGCTGGGGATCCTCGTCGAGGCGCCGCCGAGTTCGCGCGAGCTCATCTACTGCCGGCACGAGAACGGGTTCGCGCTGCACAGCATGCGCTCGCCGTCGATCACGCGGATGTACCTGCAGGTTCCGGCGACGGCGAGCAGCGACGACTGGTCCGACGACCGCATCTGGTCCGAGCTGACGACGCGGCTGGCCACCGACGACGGTTTCGAGCTCACCGAAGGCCCGCTGCTCGACAAGGGCATCACCCCGATGCGCAGCTTCGTCTCGACGCCGATGCAGTACGGACGACTGTTTCTCGCCGGCGACGCCGCGCACATCGTCCCGCCGACCGGTGCGAAGGGCATGAACCTCGCCGTCGCCGACGTCCGTGTGCTGTCACGCGCGCTCGGCGGCTACTACCGGGACGGGCGGGCTGAGCTGATCGCCGAGTACACCGACGCCGCGCTGCGCAGGGTGTGGCGCGCCACCCACTTCTCCTGGTGGATGACGACGATGTTGCACACCGACCCAGACGACGACGCGTTCTCCGAACAACTGGCGAGCGCGCAGCTCGCCTATGTCACCTCGTCGACGGCGATGGCGACCTCCCTCGCGGAGAACTACACCGGACTGCCGTACGACCACGGTTGGAGCTACCGATGAGAGCGCGGATCATGCCGCTGCCCGACGCCATCGCCGAACTCGTGCACGACGGCGACACGGTGGCGATGGAAGGCTTCACCCACCTGATCCCGGTCGCGGCAGGGCACGAGATCATCCGACAGGGACGTCGCGAGCTCACCCTGGTGCGGATGACCCCCGACATCGTCTACGACCAACTCATCGGCGCGGGATGCGCGAAGAAGCTGATCTTCTCGTGGGGCGGCAATCCCGGCGTCGGCTCGCTGCACCGCTTCCGCGACGCGATCCAGAACGGCTGGCCCACCGCCTTGGCGATCGAAGAACACAGCCATGCCGGCATGGCGAACCGGTACGCCGCGACAGCATCCGGCCTTCCGTTCGCGGTGCTGCGTGGGTACTCGGGCACCGATCTCATGAAACACACCGACACGATCAAGTCGATCACCTGCCCGTTCACCGGCGAGGTACTGGCCGCGGTGCCCGCGCTCGCCCTCGACGTGGCGATCGTGCACGCGCAACGCGCCGACCGCGCCGGGAACGTCCAGATCTGGGGAATCGTCGGGATCCAGAAGGAGGCCGTGCTCGGCGCGCGGCGCTCGCTCGTGACAGTGGAAGAAATCGTTGACGAGCTCGAACCGGTCGTCGGGGCGACGGTCCTGCCGTCGTGGTCGGTGACCGCGGTGGCCGAGACGCCGGGCGGTGCGCACCCGTCGTACGCGCACGGCTACTCAGACCGCGACAACGACTTTTACCGCGAGTGGGACGAGATCAGCCGCGACCGTAACCGGTTCATGCAGTGGCTCGGCGGGATTGCATCATGAGCGACGCTTGCGGAGCGAATCTGAGGCATGCACCGCGCCGCAAGGCGCGGTCGTCGATGCCGACCGGCCCGAGCGACGTGAGTGGCCCTGAGGCGGCGGCATGACCGTTACCGCCGACGAGCTGATGGTGGTCACCGCATCGAGATCGCTGCGTGACGGCGACGTGTGCTTCGTCGGCATCGGGCAACCGTCGACGGCGGCCAACCTGGCGCGGCGTACGCACGCCCCGAACATCGTGCTGGTGTACGAGTCGGGCACGCTCGGAGCGAAGCCGGATCGGCTGCCGTTGTCGATCGGCGACGGCGTGCTCGCCGACACCGCCGACGCGGTGATCGGCGTGCCAGAGGTCTTCAACTACTGGCTGCAGGGCGGACGCATCGACGTCGGGTTCCTGGGCGGCGCGCAACTCGACAGGTTCGCCAACATCAACACCACCGTCATCGGCGACTACGACAACCCCAAGGTCCGGCTGCCGGGCGCCGGCGGCGCACCCGAGATAGCCGCCAACTGCGCCGAGGTCCTGATCATCATGCGGCAGTCACCTCGCTCGTTCGTCGACCGCGTCGACTTCGTCACGTCGTTCGGGTACGGCACCGGGCCCGGCGACCGCGAACGGCTCGGCCTGCGCGGCAGGGGACCGGTGCGGGTGATCACCGACCTCGGCGTACTCGAACCTGATCCGCGCAGCTGCGAACTCGTGCTCACCGCGGTGCACCCTGGGGTCGCCGTCGAGCGCGTCCGCGAGAACACCGGCTGGGACCTCGTGGTCAGCGACGAGCTGACCACCACCGCCGAGCCGACCGAAACCGAGCTCGAGATCCTGCGAGCGCTGCAGAAGACCTTGGAGAGGAAGTTGGAGAGGAACCTGGAGAGGAAGCTGGAGAGGAAGCTGGAGAGGAATACGCATGCCTGACGCCTACGTGCTCGACGCGGTTCGCACTCCGATCGGACGCTATGGCGGTGCGCTGGCCGCGCTGCCGACCTCGGTACCCGGCGTGACGCTGAACCGGCTGTGCGGCTCCGGACTCGAGGCCACCATCGCCGCCAACCGTGCGGTCGCGGTGGGTGAGGCGGCGCTGACGATCGCGGGCGGCGTCGAGTCGATGAGCCGGGCGCCGTGGGTGCTGCTCAAGCCGGCCAAGGGATTCCCGCCCGGCCCGGAGACGTTGCACTACGGCCTGGCCGCGATCTGCATCGGTGTCGGCCAGGGCCTTGCGATGGTCCTGGAGGCTGCATGAGCTACGTGGACGACAGCGCGTCCCACCCCGACTACGACAGCCCCGACTACCGCAGCACGTCGCTACGGCATCCGAACAACAAGCTGCACCTGTTGCCGCAACGGCTCACCGAAATCACCGGACCACTGTTCGGAGCCGAGCGGGTCCGGCCGGGCGACGACGACCTCACCCAGTGGGACGGCGGCGAGGCGATCGGCCAGCGGATCATCGTGCACGGCCGAGTGGTCGATTCGGACGGGCGCGCCGTCCCCGACACATTGCTCGAGATCTGGCAGGCCAACGCGTCCGGCCGCTACCGGCACGCGAACGACCAATGGGCCGGCCCGCTCGACCCGCACTTCGCCGGATTAGGGCGGTGCGCCACCGACAGGGACGGCAACTACCGGTTCACCACGATCCAGCCCGGCGCGTACCCGTGGAAGAACCACCGCAACGCCTGGCGTCCGGCGCACATCCACTTCTCGGTGTTCGGACGTGCGTTCCCGCAGCGCCTGGTGACCCAGATGTACTTCCCCGGTGATCCGCTGTTCTTCCAGGATCCGATCTACAACTCGGTGCCCGAACACGCACGCGAGCGGATGATCTCGAGCTACGACCACAACGCGACGCAGGACCATTGGGCGCTGGGCTTCCGGTTCGACATCGTGCTGCGTGGCCGCGCGCAGACACCCTTCGAGAGCGAGCCCGACGATGACTGAGCTCCCCGCGACGACACCGTCGCAGACCGTCGGCCCGTTCCTCTCGATCGCGCTGCCGTGGCAGGACGGCCCGGACCTCATCGCAGCCGGGATCACGATCAGCGGCGTGCTCACCGACGGCGCGGGTGCGCCGGTGCCGGACGGGCTGATCGAACTGTGGCAGGCAGACCCCGACGGTCGGTACGCGCATCCCGACGACCCGCGCGGCGCGGCGACGTTCGCCGGCTTCCGTTCGTTCGGCCGCTGTGCCACCGACGCGCGCGGAGCGTTTCGCTTCCACACGCTCAAGCCGGGACGCGTCGATGACGAGCAGGCACCGCACATCGACGTGACGGTGTTCGCGCGCGGTCTGCTCAAGCACCTGGTCACCCGGCTCTACTTCCCGGACGAGCCCGAAGCGAACGCGGCCGACCCCGTGCAGCGCTCGCTCGACGAAGACGAGCGCGAGCGCTTGATCGCTCGCGCGGACGGTCCCGGCCTGCGCTTCGACATCCGGCTGCAGGGCGACGGTGAGACGCCCTTCTTCACCGTCTGACACGCTGCAACGGTGACCACCGAGCTGTTCGACGCGATTCTCGGCACGACTTCGGTCGTTGCCGCGACCGACGATGCGGCGATCGTCGACGCGCTCTGTACCGCCGAGACGGCACTGGCACGTGCCTGTGCCGGCGTGGGGGTGATCCCGTTGCCGGTGGCGCTCGAGATCGGCGCGGTGTGCGATGCCGTGCGACGCCTCGACACCGCGGAACTCGCCCGCCGCTCGGTGCCCGGCGGTAATCCCGTCATCCCGCTCGTCGCCGAGATCCGCACCCGCGTCGAGGTGCGCGCAGGCGCCGATGCGGCGCGTGCAGTACACCTCGGCGCGACCAGCCAGGACATCGTCGACACGGCACTGATGCTCGTCGCCAAGCAAGCCGTCGGTGTAGTTCGCGCGAGCCTGGCCGAGTCGGCCGACACCTGCGCACACCTGGCGCGCGACCACCGCGACACTCCGATGATCGGGCGCACGCTGCTGCAATGGGGCGTGCCGACGACGTTCGGTGCACTCGCTGCCGGCTGGGGGCAGGCACTGGATCGAACAGCGCGACGGCTCGCCGAGCTGCGCGAGCGACTACCGGCCCAACTCGGGGGCGCCGCCGGCACGCTCGCACCGCTGTATCCGCATGGTCCTGCCGTGCTTGCCGCCTTCGCCGAAGAGTGCGACCTCGCCGTGCCGGACGGTGTATGGCACACCGAGCGGATCGTGATTGCCGAGCTTGCCGGTGCGCTCGGCGCAGCGAGTGCTGCGGTCGCCAAGGTCGCCACCGACCTGGTCCTGCTCGCTCAGTCGGACGTGGGCGAGGTTCGCGAGCGCGCACCCGGCGGTTCGTCGGCCATGCCGCACAAGCAGAACCCGATCGCCGCGGTGACAGCACGGGCCGCGGCGGCGCAAGCTCCCGGCCTCGTCGCGACCCTGCTGTCGCTCGCGCCCGAACTGCAGCGCGGCGCGGGCACCTGGCACGCCGAGTGGCCTGCGCTGCTCGCGCTGCTGCGCTACACCGGCGGTGCCGCAGCCCGTCTGCGGACCGCGGTGAACATCGACGTCGATACAGACGCAATGGCGCGCAACCTCGCCAACCTCGCGAACACGCTCGACACCACCGACCTGGGCCACGCCGGCGACCTGGTCGATCGCTACCTGTCCGGCAGGGGGCAGACGTGAGACTGCACGCGCGAACTGACGGCCCGGCGGACGCGCCGCCGCTGGTGCTGCTCGGACCGGTCGGGAGCACCACCGACATGTGGACGCCCGTCCTGCGCCCGCTGACGGAGCAGTACCGCGTCGTGCGCATCGACCATCGTGGTCATGGTGGCTCCAGCCCGTCGCCGACGGGTTCGCCCAGCATGCTCGCGGACCTTGCCGACGACGTGCTCGCCACTCTCGACGACCTCGGCATCACTCTCGCGAACTACGTCGGTCTGTCGTTGGGCGGCATGGTCGGCATGTGGCTCGCGATCCACCGCCCCGAGCGCATCGGCCGCCTTGCTCTGCTGTGCACGTCCGCCTTTCTCGGCTCGTCCTACACCGAACGCGCGGGCATCGTGCGCGCGCACGGTATGGAGGCAGTCGCGGACCAGGTCGTCGCGCGCTGGGTCACGCCGTCACTCGCGGCGCGTGATGCGCAGGTCGTTGCGTCGCTGCGCGCAATGCTCACCGGCATCGACGCGGAGAGTTACGCGCAGTGCTGCGACGCCATCGGCGGCATGAACCTGCGCGCCGACCTCGGCCGAGTCGCCGCGCCGACCCTCGTAATTGCGGGCAAGGACGATCCGGCTACACCACCCGAACACCTCGAAGTGATCGCTGATGGCATCAGCGGTGCGCAGCTCGTGGTGGTCCCCGACGCGGCACACCTTCCCACCATTGAGCAGCCCGGCGCGGTCGCGTTGTTGCTGCTCGACCACTTCCGCGGTGGCGCAACTCTCGCGGCCGGCTATCGCGTGCGCCGTGCAGTGCTCGGCAATGAGCATGTCGACCGCACGGTCGCAGCGACGACGCCGTTCGCCGAACCGTTTCAGCAGCTCTTGACCCGCTATGCGTGGGGTGACGTGTGGTCCCGCAGCGAACTCGGTCGACGCGAACGGTCGATCGTCACGCTCGCGGTTCTGATCGCACTCGGTGCCGAGAACGAGCTCGCGATGCACGTGCGCGCTGCGCGGCGCAACGGTCTGTCCGACAGCGACATCGGTGAAGTCATCATGCACGTTGCGCTCTACGCAGGACTGCCGCGCGCGAATCGCGCGATGGCCATCGCATCGGACGTGCTCGCGCAACAAGGGTGATTCGTGCGCTTGCGACAGCGTAGCCACTGGTCGCTCCGAGGCGAGAATCACCTTTGTGCATAAGGCAATTCACGCCCAGTGCCGAGATGAAAAAGTACTGCCGCACACTCGTTGACGAACGCAACACGGTGTACGCAGCGCGACTTCGGTATCAAAACTGATGCAAGAGATTTCGCAATCAATGATGCGTTGATCGCAAATGTGCGCCACGATGCTCTTATGAGTGTTCGGCGTGGCGCGTTGACGCTGCACGACGGTCATCGTCCACTTGTCACAACGAATGAGGATTCGTTGACTGCTGCCGAGGAGGCAACGCAATGACGACACCCGCAAAGAGGGCGGCGAAGAAGGCCCCCGCGAAGAAGGCTGTTCGCAAGACCGCAGCCAAGAAGACCGCCGCGAAGAAGACCGTTGCAAGGAAGACGGCTTCGACGCGGACCGCAGCGAAGAAGGCGGTGCGCAAGACCGCCGCCAAGAAGACCACCGCGAGGAAGACGGCGGCGAAGAAGGCGGCGCCTGCCAGGAAGACCGCGCGGAAGGCCGCGAAGAAGACCGCTCCCGCGAAGCGGACTGCGGCGAAGAAGACCGCTCCCGCCAAGAAGACCGCGCGGAAGACGGCAGCGAAGAAGACCGCGGCGACGCGCACACCGGCCAAGAAGGCCGTGCGCAAGACCGCAGCCAAGAAGACCGCGGCGAAGAAGGCAGTGCGTCGCACCGCAGCGAAGAAGACGGCGGCGAAGCGGACTCCCGCGAAGCGCGCCGCAGCCAAGCGTTCGGTCTGAGCGCACGCTGTAAGAACTGTCCGCCGGTCGGCGCGGACAGTCCTTGAACGAATCGCCGGTGCACCGTCGACTTCGCCGCAGAGCGGTCGGAGTCGCCGGTGCACCGGCGATGTCGTGTCAGCTGTACTCGTGCTCCGGGCCTGGGTAGGTGCCCCCACGCACCTCACGGGCGAACGTCTCGGCCGCGCCGCGCAGCTGCGCGCCCACGTCGGCGAACTCCTTCACGAACTTCGCCGGCTTGTTGTCACCGCGCAGCCCGGCCATGTCCTGCCAGACGAGGACCTGCGCATCGGTGCCCGGGCCGGCCCCGATACCGATCGTGGGGATGTGCAGTGCCTTGGTCACCTGCGCTGCCAACTCGGACGGCACGACCTCGAGCACCACGGCGAACGCACCCGCGTGCTGCATGGCCTTCGCGTCCTGGATGAGCCGATGAGCGGCTTCGTCGCCACGCCCCTGCACCCGGTAACCGCCGAGCGCGTTCACCGACTGCGGGGTGAGCCCGATGTGGGCCATGACCGGGATGCCGGCCGACACCAGCGCCTCGACCTGCCCGGCAACTCGCTGGCCACCCTCGAGCTTGATGGCCTGCGCGCCGCCCTCCTTCATGAACCGTGACGCCGTTTCGAGCGCTTGCGTCGCGGACGCCTGGTAGCTGCCGAAGGGCAGGTCACCGACGACGAGTGCGCGCTTGGTGCCGCGGACCACGCCGCGCACAAGCGGCAGCAGTTCGTCGACCGTGACCGGCACGGTCGTGTCGTAGCCGTACACGACGTTCGCGGCGGAGTCGCCGACGAGCAGCACCGGGATGCCGGCCTCGTCGAACACGCGGGCGGTCGAGAAGTCGTAGGCCGTGAGCATCGGCCAGCGTTCACCGCGATCCTTCGCGGCCTGCAGATCGCGGATCGTGACCCGCCGGGTGGTGACACCGCCGTACAGGGACGTACCGGTCATGAGGGGTTCCTCGCCATCTCTCCTCGAGGCCGGCAAGCCGGTCCCCGGGCTGTTACGTGGACAAATCAATGCTTCCCTAGAAGTAACGATTTGTCGCCCCGGAGGAGACGGCCATCACGCGAGACCGGCTCATTCCACCCAGCGGTTGGTGATCGGCAGCCGTCGGTCCCGTCCGAAGTTCTTGTGGCTGATCTTCGAGCCCGGTGGGTACTGCCGCCGCTTCCATTCGGCGTGGTCGACCAGGCGCGCGATCCGCTCGACTTCAGTCGCGTCGAATCCCGCGGCGGCGATCTCGGCGACACCTTGGTCACCGTCGACGTAGCGCTCCAGGATCGGGTCGAGAACCTCGTAGTCCGGCAGCGAGTCGGTGTCGAGCTGTCCGGGGCGCAGTTCCGCCGATGGTGGCTTGCTGATCGAGTTCTCCGGGATCGGCGGGTTCTCGCCGCGATGCACGGCGTCGGCGTTGCGCCAGCGCGCGAGCGCCGACACCAGCGTCTTCGGCACGTCCTTGATCGGGCCGAAGCCGCCGACCGCGTCGCCGTAGATCGTCGAATATCCGACAGCCAGCTCGCTCTTGTTGCCCGGTGCGAGCACGAGGTGGCCCTCGGCGTTGGACAGCGCCATCAGCGTGGTGCCGCGCACCCGAGCCTGCACGTTCTCCTCGGCCAGGCCCGTCAGCGACAGCGACGACACGAACTGATCGATCATCGGCGCTACCGGCACGACCCGGAAATGTGCGCGGAGCCGCTCAGCCAGCTCCGCCGCGTCGGACTTCGAGTGCTCGGTCGAGTACGAGCTCGGCATGGACACCCCGTACACGTGCTCGCCACCGATGGCGTCTGCCGCGATCGCTGCGACGACGGCCGAGTCGATGCCGCCGGACACACCCAGCACAACCGAACGGAACCCGTTCTTGCGCACGTAGTCGCGCAGCCCGGTGACCAGCGCTCCCCATACCTCTGCCTCGTACGGAAGCGGCTCGGCGCACACCGCCTCGATCGGCTCGCGATCGGCGGACGGCCGCTGGTCGGCCGATTCGTGGCGGTCCACCGTCATGTCGACGAACTGCGGGGCCGGCGCGTCGATGGGCGATCTGGCGGCCTCGACGTCGACGTCGACGAGGTACACGTCCTCGACGTACTGCGGCGCACGCATGACCACGGTGCCGTCGGCGCTCACCACCATCGAATCACCGTCGAAGACCAGCTCGTCCTGCGCGCCGACGGTGTTGACGTACACCACCGGCGCACCAGCCTCGGCCGAGCGGCGACGCAGCAGCGGCAGCCGCAGGTCGTCCTTGTTCCGTTCGTACGGCGAGCCGTTGATGTTCACGACCAACCCGACGCCCAGCCGTCCGGCAACGGTGAACGGGCCGCCGTCCTGCCACAGGTCCTCGCAGATCGTCAGGGCGATGTCGACGCCGCGGTGTCGCACGACTACGAACCGGTAACCCTCCCGGAAGTACCGCTGCTCGTCGAACACGCCGTAGTTGGGCAGATGGTGTTTGAAGTAGCGGGCCACGACGTCGCCGCGGTGCACGAACGCGAGCGCGTTGCGCGGCCCGTCCGCGTCGTCGACGTAGCCGACCAGGACCGCGATGTCACCCAGGCCCTCGGCCGCGAGGTCGGCGGCGAGCTTCTCCAGAGCGGCTCGGGAGGCCGAGCGGAAGCCCCGCCGCAGGACGAGGTCCTCCGGCGGGTAGCCGGTGAGCGTGAGCTCCGGGAACGCCACGAGGTCGGCGCCGGCGGCGACTGCGGTCCGGGTGCGCTCGACCACCATCGCTGCGTTGGCGGCGAGGTCCCCGACCGTGTAGTTCACCTGGGCCAGAGCAACCCGGAGCCGGGAAGGACGCATACCTCCAGTTTCCACCCATGTGGTTCCTGAGCATGTCTGGGTATGTCGGTGGAGTGCGGCAGAATGAGGCTGCCGTGAGACCGGGAGGGACCAGCCGGGGCCCACGGCGCCGGAGCAGTCGCCGGCAGCGGAGGGGAAATTGATCGAGGTCGTGCAACCGGAGCCACCGTGTGCGCGTCATATCGTCGTAAGGGCTTGTGGGTGCTTGTAGGTGCTCGGTCGCGCGCCTGCATGGCCCGGACGGGTCGCTGGGGGAGAATAGAGGGGTCGCTCGGTCGGGCAGAGCCGGCGCGCGACGGCGAGGATAGGCGGTAGCAGTTGTCCGTACAACAGCACTCACGCAGGCGTTCGGTACTGACCCGAGCGGCTCTGGTCGCGGCCGGATCGGGCCTTCTGCTGTCCGCGTGCACCTCCGGGTCCGGCAGCACCGACTCCTCCGCACCGGCGCAGCCCAGCAAGGTCGCGACTTCTGCGGGCGCGCCCGCCAGTTCCGCGGCGCCGTCCACCTCCGCGGCCGCCGATCCGGTGTCGTTCGCCTCGTCGCCCGCCGCCGAGGCCGACGTCAACCCGACCACCCCGATCACGCTCGCGGTCACCAACGGCACGCTGCGCAACGTCTCGCTCGTCAATGCCGAGGGCAAGCACGTCACCGGCAAGCTGTCGGCGGACAACAAGAGCTGGTCCACGACCGAGGTGCTCGGCTACAGCAAGTCCTACAAGATGGTGGCGACCGCGGTGAACAGCACCGGCGAGGCCTCCCGTGTCTACCGGCGGTCGTTCAGCACGCTGACGCCGAGCAACATGACGATGCCGTACTTCGACACGATCTACGGGTCTTACATCCAGAACGGCGGCACCTACGGCGTCGGCTTCGTTCCTGTCGTCAACTTCGACGAGTCCATCTACCGGAAGAAGGCGGCCGAGCGGGCTCTGACCGTCACGACGAGCCCGCACGTCGACGGGTCGTGGTACTGGACCGATGACCACACCGTCCACTGGCGGCCGCGGCACTTCTACAAGCCGGGCACGAAAGTCACCATCGACGCGAAGGTGTACGGCGTCGAGGTCGGCCCCGGCCTATACGGCCAGGCCGACCAGTCGGTGTCGTACAAGATCGGTGCCAAGCACGTCGCGATCGCGAACGCCGCCACGCACCGGGTCCACGTGTACTTCAACGACAAGCTCGTGCGGAACATGCCGACATCGATGGGTCGCGGCGGCACCACACCGGGCAAGAACGGCCTGACGATCTACCTGTGGACGATGCCCGGTACCTACACGGTCATCGGGCACGAGAATCCCGCGACCATGTCCTCCGACAGCTTCGGCCTGCCGGCCAGCTCGCCGCTCGGGTACGCACCCGAGAAGGTGCCGTGGGCGACGAAGATCAGCACCGACGGCATCTACCTGCACGAGCTCGACGCGACAGTGTGGGCGCAGGGCCACGAGAACCTCTCGCACGGCTGCCTGAACCTCAACTACCGCAACGCGAAGTGGTACTACAACACCTCGCTCGTCGGCGACATCGTCAAGGTCGTGCACTCCGGTGGTCCGAAGCTGCAGTTGTGGGAGGGCGGCGACTGGACGTTGAGCTGGGCGCAGTGGCAGAAGGGCAGCGCGTTCTACAAGTCGTGACCTGTGGCTCCGCAGTAACCTCGTGGTAACACCACCTGGCCAGACTGGAGCGTCGTGGATCGCCAACAGGAATTCGTACTGCGAGCCCTCGAGGAGCGCGAGATCCGCTTCGTGCGCCTGTGGTTCACCGACGTGTTGGGGACGCTGAAGTCCGTCGCGATCGCGCCGGCCGAACTTGACGGCGCGTTCGACGAGGGAATCGGGTTCGACGGGTCGGCGATCGAGGGCTTCGCGCGAGCCAGTGAGAGCGACATGCTCGCCCGTCCGGACCCGGCGACATTCCAGATACTGCCGTCGTCCACTCCGGACGGGCAGGATTCGGCGCGGATGTTCTGCGACATCACGATGCCCGACGGCTCGCCGTCGTGGGCGGACCCGCGCTACGTGCTCCGGCGCACGCTGTCCAAGGCCGCCGAGAGCGGGTTCACCTTCTACACCCACCCCGAGATCGAGTTCTTCCTGCTGAAGAACCGGCCGACCGACGGATCCGAGCCCGAGCCGATCGACAACGGCGGTTACTTCGACATGACCAGTCACGACGTCGCGCACGATTTCCGGCGCGCGGCCGTCGGTGCGCTCGAGGGCCTTGGCATCTCGGTCGAGTTCAGCCACCACGAGGTGGCGCCGGGTCAGCAGGAAATCGATCTGCGCTACGCCGACGCGCTGTCGATGGCCGACAACATCATGACGTTCCGGCACGTCATCAAAGAGGTCGCGATCGCGAACGGCGCGCACGCGACGTTCATGCCCAAGCCGTTCCGGCACCGTCCGGGCAGCGGGATGCACACCCACCTGTCGTTGTTCGAAGGCGACAACAACGCCTTCCACGACCCGTCCGACGAGCTGTACCTGAGCAAGACCGCGAAGGCGTTCATCGCCGGGCTGCTGCGGCACGCCCGGGAGATCACCGCGGTAACCAACCAGTGGGTGAACTCCTACAAGCGGTTGTTCGGCTACGCGGCCCGCGGCGAGCTCGTCGAGGCGCCCACCTACGTGTGCTGGGGCCACGCCAACCGGTCCGCCCTGGTGAGGGTGCCGATGTACAAGCCGGGCAAGGCCAACTCGACGCGTGTCGAACTGCGCTCGCTCGACTCGGCGTGCAACCCCTACCTCGCCTTCGCGGTGATACTCGCGGCCGGGCTGAAAGGGATCGAGCAGAACTACGAGCTCCCGCCTGGCGCCGAGGACGAAGTGTGGTCGCTGTCCGACACCGAGTTGCGGGCGCTCGGCTACGACGAGCTGCCGCACAATCTCGCCGACGCGTTGAACGCGATGGAGAACAGCGAGCTGGTTGCCGAGACCCTCGGCGAGCACGTCTTCGACTTCTTCCTGCGCAACAAGCGCGACGAATGGACCGAGTACCGCGCCGAAGTGAGCCCGTTCGAGCTGCGTCGCTACCTGCCCGCGCTCTAGCCGGGTCATGATGTTCCGGTGCGAACCCGGCTGGCGGTGATCGGTGCTGTTGCCGTGCTGTCGGCAGCGGGCTGCGCGTCCGGCGGCCGCGCTGCCGCCCCTGCACCGCGCACCGGCAGTCATGCGGTCGGCCCGTCCGCATCGTTGACGACGCCCGTCCCGTCTCCGGTGGCCGTCGCCGCCCTTGCGCCCGGCGAGCGGTGGATCACGTTGCGGATGCCCGGCGGGGTGTATCACCCGCAGGCGGAGTCGGGCGGCACCGACGACTACCGCTGCATCCTGCTCGACCCGCACCTGAGCCGGAACGTGTATCTGTCCGGCGTGGTGCTGCAGCCGGGCAACGCCGCGCTGGTGCATCACGCGATCCTGTACCGCGTCGCGCCGGCCGAGTCCCGGCCGCGCAAGCCAAGGACGCGACCGATCCGCGTCTCGGCTGGTCGTGCTTCGGAGGCCCGGGTGTGCGTGCCGACGACGGTGGGGCGGAGGGGCAGCTCGACGGTGCGCCGTGGGTCGCCGCGTTCGCCACGAAGGGCGGGGAGCAGCGTTTCGCCGCCGGCACCGGCGAGCCACTGGTCGCGGGCAGCCGGCTCGTCCTGCAGATCCACTACAACCTGCTGGCGGGCAGCGGGCTGGACAACTCCTCGGTACGGCTGCGGGTGGCCGGCCCGTCCGCGCACCTGAAGCCGCTGCACACCTACCTGCTGCCCGCGCCGGTCGATCTCCCGTGCCCGGCCGATCAGCACGGCCCGCTGTGCAACCGGGCCGCCTCGATCGCCGACGTGGCGAAGCGGTTCGGGAGCTACGGCGCGTACATGCCCGCCGGGCTGCAGCTGCTGTGCGGCGGCTCGGTGAACCATCCCAAGGCGGGGCCGACCCAGTCGTGCACCCGCGAGGTGTACCAGCCGATGACGATCCGAGCCCTGGCCGGGCACATGCACATGCTCGGACGGGCCATCTCGATCGACTTGCTACGGCGCGACGGCAGCCGGCAGCGGCTGCTCGACATCACGAACTGGGATTTCGACAACCAGAGCGCGACCGTGCTGCACACGCCGGTCTCGGCGCAGCCCGGCGACAAGCTCAAGGTCACGTGCACGCACGACGCGACGCTGCGCGAGCAGCTGCCCGAGCTGCGCAAGCTGCCGCCGCGCTATGTCGTATGGGGCGAAGGATCCTCCGACGAGATGTGCCTGGGCATCGTCAGCTACACCACTGACTAAATTGGTTCGGGTGTCACCTGCGCCGTTGCTCGTCGTGCAACTCGACCCGTCCGATCCGCCAGCCCGGCTCGGGGAGTGGCTGCGCGCCGCCGGTCTCGAACTGGACGTGCGGGCGCTGGACGCCGGCGCGGAACTGCCTGCGGATCTGACCGGCCACAGCGGCGTGCTGGTGCTCGGCGGCGCGATGAGCGCCAACGACGACCTGCCGTCGCTCAAGGCGGTCAAGGCCATGCTGCGGGAGGCGATCGCCAACGAGGTGCCGACACTCGGCGTGTGCCTCGGCTTCCAACTGCTCGCCGCCGCGAACGGGGGACAGGTCCGCCGCGCGCCGCAGGGGCCCGAGCTCGGGGCGCAGCTGGTCGCCAAACGCACCACCGCGGCCACTGACCCGCTGTTCGCCGCGCTGCCGATCACACCGGACGTCCTTCAATGGCACTTCGACGAGGTCAGCGTGCTGCCACCGGGCGCGATCCAGCTCGTCAGCTCGCCGGGCTGCGAGCAGCAGGCGTTCCGGCTCGGCCGCCTGGCGTGGGGCATTCAGTTCCACATCGAGACCACGCCGGAGATCGTCCGCGACTGGGCACGTGAGGACGCCGCGGAGCTCGCCGACTACGACCTCGACGCGATCATGGTGCGGGTCGTCGACACCGACACCGACCTGGTCGAGGCCTGGCAGCCGTTCGCGGCCGCCTTCGCCGAGCTCGTCCGCGATCCGGATGCCGTCGAGGCGCCCCGGGGCGTCCCGACGTCGGCCGCGGCGCCACTGACCGACCCGGCGGCGATCCGGGCCGCGTTGGCCGCCGAGGCACAGGCCGCCCGCGGCGTGCTGCCCATGCCGCAGCTGCGTCGGCCCGACGATGGCTGAACCCGGTCCGAGCCGACGCAGCGCGCTGCGCCTGGCCCGGCTGTCGTTCCGCGACGGCGAACGCGCCGCCGCGCTGCTCAGCGGTCCGCCGCTGGCGTTGTGGGACGACGCGGCCACCGCCCCCGTCGACGACCACGCCGCGGCGGTCATCGCCGCGATCGGCCGGAGCGCCGACCCCGACGGCGCGCTCGTCGCGTTGAGCGAACTCGTCGCGACCGCCGAGGGCGCCGACCTGCTGGCCGCGCTCGTCGACCGAGCCGACGTCCGGGCCCGGTTGCTGCCGCTGCTCGGGGTGTCGACGGCACTGGCCGAGCACATGGTCACGCACCCGGAGACGTGGCGGGCGCTCATCGGGCCCGCCGACCTCCCGGGGATGTCCGACCGGCTGCACGCCGCGGTGGGTGCCGACGCCGCCGCACCGACAACGGGGACGGGCGGCACCCACGCGACGGTCACCGGCGCGCAGGCCGCGACGGCCCTGCGTACCGCCTATCGGCGCGAACTCATCGCGATCGCGGGCCGCGACCTGTCCGGTGAGCTCAGCCTGCCCGCTGTCACGAGCGCGCTCGCAGACCTCGCCGACTACACGCTGCAGGCCGCGCTCGCGGTGGCCGCGGCGGAGCTGCCGGCCGGCTGCGAACCGTGCCGGCTGGCGGTGATCGCGATGGGTAAGACCGGCGGGCGCGAGCTCAACTACGTCTCCGATGTCGACGTGGTGTTCGTCGCCGAAGCGGGCTATGCCGACAGCGTCGAAGGCGCCGACGGCGACACCGAGAAGGCGTTGCGGTGCGCGACGCAGCTTGCCGGGCACCTGATGCGGCTGTGCCGCGAGGTCGCCTGGGAGGTCGACGCCGCGCTGCGGCCCGAAGGCAAGGACGGCCCCCTGGTGCGCACGCTTGCCAGCCACGAGGCCTATTACAAGCGCTGGGCGAGCACCTGGGAGTTCCAGGCGCTGTTGAAGGCCCGCGCGGTGGCTGGCGACCTCGAGCTGGGTGCGCGGTACGAGGCGGCGATGCGGCCGCTGGTGTGGTCTGCCGCCGAGCGGCCCGACTTCGTGCCGGACGTGCAGGCGATGCGCCGCCGCGTCGTCGCGCACATCCCGCCCGCGGTGGCCGATCGCGAGATCAAGCTGGGTCCGGGCGGCCTGCGCGACGTCGAGTTCGCGGTGCAACTGCTGCAACTCGTGCACGGCCGCGGCGACGAGACGTTGCGGGTCGGGGCGACCCTGCACGCCCTGGACGCGCTGCGCGACGGCGGTTACGTCGGCCGTGACGACGCGCTGAGCCTGTCCGACGCCTACGTGTTCCTGCGCGCGACCGAGCACCGGCTGCAGCTGCGCCGGTTGCGCCGCACCCACCTCGTCCCGGACGACCCCGAGCAGCTCACCTGGCTGGCGCTCGCGATGGGCTTCCGTGCCGACGCCCGCGGCGACGCGCGCGCGGTGTGGCAGTCGGAATGGGGGCTGCATGTCCGCGAAGTGCGCCGGCTGCACGAGAAGCTCTTCTACCGGCCACTGCTCGACGCGGTCGCCCGGGTGCCCTCGTCCGGGCTGCGGCTGACGCACGAGGAAGCCGGTCGACGCCTTCTGGCGCTCGGTTTCGCGGACCCGGCACGCGCGCTGCAGCATCTGGACGCGCTCACCTCCGGCCTGTCGCGCCGGGCGACGCTGCAGCGGGCATTGCTGCCGGTGCTGTTGTCCGAGTTCGCCGACGCGCCGGACCCGGATGCGGGCCTGCTCGCCTACCGGCGGGTGTCCGACGAGCTCGGCGCGACCTCCTGGTACCTACGGCTGCTGCGCGACGAGGGCAAGGTGGCCAACCGGCTCGCCTACCTGCTCGGCACCAGCCGGTACGTCGCGCGGATGCTGGGGCGCGCACCCGAGGCGCTGCGCATGCTCGTAGACGACGCCGAGCTGCGCACGCGCGACATCGCCGAGGTGATCGCGACCATGCGCGAAACGGCGCGGCGCCGCGACGACGCCGTGCACGCGGTGGCAGCAGTGCGCGGGGTGCGCCGCCACGAGCTGCTGCGTACCGCCTTCGGCGACCTGCTCGGGCTCACCGACGTCGAAAGCGTGTGTGAAGCGATCAGCGCGACGACCGAGGCGACCCTCGGCGTGTCCCTCGAGATCGCGATGCGCTCGGTGGCGGCGGAGTTCGGCGTCGACGAATTGCCGCTGCGGTTCGCGATCATCGCCATGGGTCGGCTCGGCGGGTCCGAGACCGGGTACGGCTCCGACGCCGACGTCATGTTCGTCTTCGAGCCGCTTGACGAACCCGATCCGGACGTCGACCTGGCGAAGCTGGCACAGCAGGTGGCCGGCACGTTGCGTGGCCTGCTGTCGGCGCCGTCCTCGACCGATCCGCCGTTGGGCGTTGACGCCGACCTGCGCCCCGAGGGCCGCAACGGTCCGCTCGTCCGCTCGCTCGCCTCGTATCGGCAGTACTACGCGAGGTGGTCCTCACCGTGGGAGGCGCAGGCGCTGCTACGGGCCCGCTTCGCTGCCGGCGACGAATCGCTCGGGGTCAGGTTCATCGAGATGATCGATCCGGTGCGCTATCCGGCGGGTGGCGTCGGCCGGGCCGATCTCATCGAGATCCGCCGGCTGAAGGGCCGCGTGGATGCCGAGCGGCTGCCACGCGGCGCCGACCCGTCCACCCACACCAAGCTGGGCCGGGGTGGGCTCGCCGACATCGAGTGGACCATCCAACTGCTGCAGTTGCGCCATGCCGGAGCGATCTCGCAACTGCGCACCACCCGGACCCTGGACGCGCTGCGCGTCGCGGTCGAGCACGACCTGCTCGACGCGCGCCAGGCCGACATGCTGGCCGCGGCCTGGCGGCAGGCGACCCGGCTGCGCAACGCCATCATGCTGGTGCGCGACAAGGCCGAGGACCAGATCCCGAGCATGGGCACGCCGCTGGTGGCCGTGGGCCGCGCGCTCGGCTACCCGCCGGGAATCGACCCGGGCACCATCATCGACGACTACCGGCGCACTGCGCGGCGCGCCCGCAAGGTCGTCGAGGAGGTCTTCTACGGCAAGTCGGAGCGGCCCGACTGACAGGCGCGCCGCCGTTCGTCGCGGCGCGCCGCGGCCCGCTGTGACGGCCGCAGGTGCGGCAGCGGCGGGTCCGGACGGCCGAAGTCGAGGGCGTCCCAGGGTGGGGTGTACGCACCGTGGCCGGACAGGACGGCCTGGATGCCGAACGCCAGGATCGCGATTGCCGCGCCGCCCGCCGCGTCGATGACGTAGTGGTTCGCCGTGCCGACGATCACGATGAGCGTGAAGACCGGGTACATCAGCCCCAGGACGCGGACCCACATGCGTCGGGCGCACATGAAGACCGAGATGCCGGCCCACAGCGCCCAGCCGATGTGCAGGCTCGGCATGGCCGCGTACTGATTCGAGTGCGCCGCGATCTCGGGGTCGGCGAGCGAGCCCCAGGTGTGGAACTTGACGACGGTGTCGATGTAGGCAGTGCCGGGGAGCAGGCGGGGCGGCGCCACCGGGTACAGCGCGAACCCGGCCAGCGCTATGAGCGTGAGCGTGAACAGGACGGTGCGCGCCCCGCGGTATATGTGCGGACGTTGGACAAACAGCCAGACCAGCACGCCGATGGTCACGATGAAGTGCAGCGTGGCGTAGTAGTAGTCGAGGCACTGGGCGACCCACTCGTGCGCGGCGACCCATCGGTTGATCGAAAGCTCGAAGTTGAGCCCGAAGATGTCCTGCAGGTGCTCGATCGAGAAGCCGTGCCGGGTGGCGATCGACACCTGCGCGGGAATCGCGTTGCGGCCGAGGCTGTAGATCCAATAGCCGATCAAGATGATGGCGACCTCTTGCCACCACACCGGCCGACGGAACCGCAGCATCCGCCGTGGGAGCACACCCGAGAACGAGGTCGTGCCGGATTCCGGCACGACACCTCGGGTCTGGGTGCGGTTCACCACCGCCTCATCCTCTCATCCGGCTCTGACAATTTACTGCTTGACTAAGGGGTTGCGCTCAGGCCGGACGGGGGCATCGACGAGCCGGCGCTGCCATCATCGGCGAAGTCTGCCTCGGTCCGACCGAGTCGGCACAGATTGGCCCGGTGGTCGGTAAGGCCGACGTAAAACCTGGCGTTCAGCCGTCGCTCAGGAGCGCCGTACTGCGAATCGGCCGGTACCGGCCGTCCGGCAGTGCTACGGGCGCCATTCGGTGCGGTAGGACGGGTGCGTCATGTAGGGGACGGCCATCAGCTTGAGCAACTGCGCGGCGCTGTCGCGCTGGGGGCGCTCGGCGGGCAGGTCGTGCAGGACCATCATCCGTTGCAGGATGCCGACCATCTCGCGGCGCGCTGCGCATTCGGCCCGGCGTTGGGCGGCGGCGTCGTCCTCGTCGGTCAGCGAGAGCGCGGTGGATCCTTCGGTGCCCGAGCGGCTACGGCGGCGGGACTCGGATCGCAGCTCGGCTTCGTCGTCGTCGACGCGGGCGAGGAGGAACTCGACCAAGGTGCTCATTAGAGGGGCTCCGACCTGAGCGTGTGACAGCTCCGGTTTGAGCAGTACCCCCATGGTACTCGGATCATGGGAGGGCTCGCAGCCCCGCCGATCACCAGACTCAACTTCGGATTTCGAAGGGAGCGCGTACGATGGCGGCATGACTTCGAGACCGCTCACGGTCGCGATGGACCTACTGGGCCGACGCTGGGCACTGCGCATCGTGTGGGAACTCAAGGGCGGGCCGCTGCGTGCGATAGAGCTGCAGCGGCGGTGTGACCAGATGTCGCTCAGCGTCCTTTACCAACGCCTGCGCGACCTCACCGACGCCGGGCTGGTCACTCAGGGCGATGACGGCCGGTACGAACTCACTCGCTGGGGTAGCTCGCTGGGCGAGGCCCTGGATCCGATCGATGCTTGGTCGCGCCGCTGGGCGAGAACCGCGGCAGCCCGCGCCTAGGCGGCACTTCGGATACCGAAATTCCGGCTCGAGTCACGTCGCATCACGCGACCGCGCCCGCTCGACCCGAAGTGCCGCTTGCTTGTCGGCATCGTCGAACTTGCGGGTGTCCTTCGGCACCGAGAACGGCTCATGGTCGTGCGGAACCCCTTCGTGCAAAGCCCGTTCGTGGTCGAGTTCGGCATCGAACTCGGCACCGAGCAGGATCGCGAAGTTCGAGATCCAGAGCCAGATCAAGAAGACGATCACGGCTGCGAGCGAGCCGTACGTCTTGTTATACGAGGAGAAGTTCGCGACGTAGACGGCGAACAGACCCGACGCGATCAGCCAGATCACGACCGCGAGCACGGCGCCCGGGCTGATCCACCGGAACCCGCCGTGCCGCACGTTCGGCGCCGCCGCATACAGCACGGCGAGCATGAGAGCGAAGATCAGCAGCAGGACGGGCCACTTGACGATCTCCCAAATTGTGACCGCGGTGCCGCCGACGCCGAGCGCCGAGCCCACCTTGTCCGCGACCGTGCCCGTGGCGACAACGATCACCAGCCCGGCGACCAAGCACACCACTGTGAACACAGTGACGCCGACCCGCACCGGGATCGTCCGGTAGACGGGACGGCCCTCCGGCATGGCGTAGATGCGGTTGGCCGCGCGCATGAACGCTGCGACGTATCCCGATGCGGACCACAGCGCGAGCAGGATGCCGACGATGCCGACGATTCCCGCGGCAGTCTTCTGATGCTGTGCGTTGTCGATGACGGTCTTCAGGAACGAGTTGACCGTGCCGGGCGTGATCTGCCCGAGGTTGCTGACCAAACTTTGTGTCGCGGAATGGCTGAGCATGCCGAGGATCGAGACCAGCACCAGAATGCCCGGGAAGATCGACTGCACGCCGTAGTAGGTGAGCGCCGCGGCGCGGTCTGGGAGTTCGTCGGGCTGTACCTGCTTGAAGGCGCGCTTGAGCACGCTCACCCACGACGATCGGGGCAGATCCGTGGGGGTGCCTGGGGCGACGTCCTTCGATGTCGACGAAGCCATGACGTCTAGGTCTCCTTCCGTCCGCCGTGCTCGTCACCGGGCCACGACCCGGTCGCGCGCGCGAACCCGGTGGCGCCTGCGCGGTCGACTGCTGCCTTGACCGTTCCGAACAGGGCACCCTGCAGCACCGCCGCTGAGATGATCTCGCCCCAACCGCGCTCCTTGTCCGTCGCGTTCGGGGTGTCCTCCTCGCCGGCAACGGCGCGCCACACCTGCTTGAAGAGCGCTCCCGCCAGCACGCCGCCGAGCACGCTGATCAGCAGCCCGAACGGCTTGTACAAGAGGGTCATGACTCTGCGCTGCGCCGCTTGCGCAGGACGAGGAGCGCGACCGCGACCGCAAGGGTACCGGCAATGATCTTCTTGCGGTGCGGCGCTGCCTGCTGCGAGAGCTGCCGTCCGACCGGCCCGGCCTTCTCGCCGACGCGATCGAGGGCATGTTGTACGGGCTCCGGAGCCGCCGCCTTGGCACGAGCAGCGCCGTCGGACAGCTTCTGCTTGGCCTCGGCCACCTTCTCGCCGGCCTGGGCTTTCACGTCGAGCTTGTCGTGCAGCGCATCGACCGTTTCGGCCAATTCCGCTCGCGTCGCCTCGATGTCGGCGCGAACCGCGTCGGCCGGCGACTCAGAATTCGGGTCTGGATTGATGTGACTCATTGGTGGCTCCTCGGCTTGAGAGTGCGCGCGTCCTGCTGCACCCCACTGACGGCTTCGGTGGGCATCGGGGGAGCCGCCTGCTTCATTTCCTTCTTGCCGACCAGCGACGCGACGGCGGCGACGGCGAACAAGATCACGCCGATGATCAGCGCGGCGAGCCAGCCCGGTATCCCGGCGGCCAGGCCGAGGATCGCCGCGGCAACGAAGCAGCCCAGCCCGTAGAGCGCGATCAGTCCTGCGCCGCCGAACAGACCGGCACCGATACCGGCTCGCTTGCCCTTCTCGGTCATTTCGATCTGCGCGAGACGCAACTCGTCCCGGATCAGGCGGGACATGTCCTCGGAAAGCTTCGACACCAATTGGCCGGTCGATGCCTCCGGCGGGGGTGTAGGGGTCGTGACGTGTTCGGACACGGTGAGGCTCCTCGACGAAATGCTCAGTCGCTCCCGGCAATAGGTGCGTTCGCTAATCGAGTACCCAAACCCGGCACTACTTAACGGCGGTCACCTGTGCGCGGCGCCGGATAACCGCGCGGCTTTGCGGGGTAGCTGACCAATATGACCAGCTACGGCTACACCCTCATGACCGAGCAGACCGGGCCGCGAGAACTCGTGCGCGACGCGGCGCGGGCCGAACAAGCCGGATTCGACTTCGAGGTGATGAGCGATCACTTCTTCCCGTGGTTGGACAGCCAGGGGCATGCACCGAACGCGTGGGCCACTCTCGGCGCGGTCGCCCAAGCCACCGAACGGGTCGAACTCATGACCTACGTGACGTGCCCGATCTTGCGTTACCACCCGGCGGTGGTGGCTCAGCAGGCGGCGACGGTCGGGCTGCTCAGCGAGGGACGATTCCTGCTGGGCCTGGGCGCCGGCGAGAACCTCAACGAGCACGTCGTCGGGCGCGGCTGGCCGCCTGCCAATGTGCGGCACGAGATGTTCGAGGAGGCCGTGCACATCATCCACGAGCTGTTCAGCGGCGAGTACGTCAACACCGTGGGTCGCCATTTCCGGGTCGACAGCGCGAAGTTGTGGGACGTGGGGAATCCGTCGCCGGAGATCGGGATCGCGATCTCGGGGGAGCAGTCGGCGAAGCTGGCCGGCGAGTTCGCCGACGCGATGATCGCGGTCGAACCCGAGCCCGGGCTGGTCGACATGTTCGATGCGGCCGGCGGTCGCGGCAAGCGGCGGATCGGGCAGGTGCCGATCTGCTGGGATCCGTCCCGCGACAAGGCGATCGAGCGCGCGCACGACCAGTTCCGCTGGTTCGGCGGTGGTTGGAAGGTCAACGCGGAACTACCCGGGACCTCCGCGTTCGCCTCGGCCAGTCAGTTCGTCCGTCCCGACGACGTTGCGAAGTCGATTTCCTGCGGTCCCGACGTCGACGCACATGTCGAGGCGGTGCGCGAGTTCGAGAAGGCAGGCTTCACCGACATCGCGGTCGTGCAGGTCGGTGGTGAGACGCAGCCGCAATTCCTTGAGTGGGCCGAACGCGAGCTGCTGCCGGCACTACGGGCCTGAGATCAGAGCCGTGCTGCCATCTCATCGGCCACATCCGCGCAGCCGCGCGCGGGTTCGGCCCGCAGACCGTCGATGACACCGCGCTGATCGGGCTCGCTGCGGTTCTGGCTCAGCTTCGCCTTCCCCTCGACACGCTCGACCCGAATCGACAGACCGACGATCGCGCGCAGCTGGCCGTCGATGTAGTCGGCCGGCGCGTCGGTGACGTGCCAAGGATGCGGGCGCCCGCTCTCGTGCTGCCCGACCAGCTCCGTCACGGCGTCTCGCACCCACGCCGGGTCGTCGTGCACCGTAACGCGCCCCGTCAGATGCACCGAGCTGTAGTTCCACGTAGGGACGACGCGCCCGTGCTCGGCCTTCGCGGGATACCACGACGGCGATATGTACGCGTCCGGGCCGTCACAGACCAGCAGGACGGGCGAGCCAGGGGCGATGGCTTCCCAGTGCGGGTTGGCCCGAGCCATGTGCGCGATCACCGTGTCGTCGGCACGCCAGATGATCGGGAGCAGCGTTGCCAGCGGGTAGCCGTCCGGTCCGGTCGTGATCAGCTCGGCAGCGCTCACCTCTGCTACCAGGGCACGCATTTCGGTCTCGCCGCTCATGATATTCGGACGCGGGACATACATGTCGTCACGATATGCCGTCGTCATCCTTGTCGGAGGATCCGGTTTGTCGTGGTGGCCTAGTTTGGTTGTCGAGTGGTCGAGAGAGTCGCGCGACATTTCGATGTGGGTCGCTTTCTCGACACGATCGAATCCGCGCCGCCGACCGCAGTCGTGGATGTCTTCGCAGCTGAGCTCAGCCACTGGCTCGACGCCGATCACGTCCGTTTCCTGATCACCGACTTGAGCGGGCAGGCGTTGGTGCCGCTCGGCAAGGCATCCGCGTCCGACTTCCGCCGCTTCGGCAAGCCGCGCAGTCTTTCGCTGGACACGCACGGGGCGCATCGTCGAGCACTTGTCACTCAGCGTGTCCAGGTGTCGGTCGGCAACGGTGCGACAACCTTCCTGGCGCCGGTCACCGCCCGCGGCGACACCATCGGCGTCCTCGAAGTGAGCGTGGGTTACGCCGATGCGGGCCATCTCAGCGACATCGTCACGGCTGCCGCTCACGCACTGGCGTACGTGATCACCACAGAGCGACGGCATACCGATCTTTATGAATGGGGCACGCGCAGCAATCCGGTCTCGCTCGCGGGGGAGATCCAGCGTCGCTTGCTTCCTTCGTCGTACACCTGCGAGGCCGGTCCGTTCACGGTCAGCGCGTGGCTCGAGCCGGCGCACAATGTCGGCGGTGACACGTTCGACTACGCGCTGGACGGCAACCGTCTCTATGTGTCACTCACCGACGCGATGGGACACGAGACCGACGCGGCGATGCTCGCCACACTGACGATCGGCGCCCTCCGGAACGGGCGCCGGCTCGGGCAGCCACTGGACGAGATCGCGACGCGCGCGAGCGAGGCGATCTTCGGGGAACGTCACGGGAACGGGTTCGTGACCGGCCAGGTGGCAACCCTCGACCTCGCGACCGGGGTGATCTCGCTGGTCAACGCAGGTCATCCGCTGCCGGTCGTCGCACGCGATGGCCGCGCGATGACCTTCGATCTTGTGGCGGACGTGCCGTTCGGCGTGCTCCCAGCCCCCGCGTACCGGGTGCAGCGCTTCAGGCTCCGCTCCGGTGACCGCGTCGTTTTCGTGACCGACGGGATGCTCGAGTGCGACGCCGGGCCTTTCGACGTAGCCGATCGGATCATTGCCACTCGACATCTTCATCCGCGACGGGCGTTGCAGACGCTGATGACCGAGTTCATGGACATGGCCGGCGAGGATCTGCACGACGACGCCGCGGTGATGTGTGTCGACTGGTACGGGCCGGGGCACGTTCGGAGGGCGTCCGGAGGTGAACTGCAGGAGATCCTCCGGTAGCGATCGGTGTGTGGCACCGTGAGCGGATGGCGACGTGGCGGGACGTGGAACAAACAGCGCCGGAGTTCGCGCAGCAGATTCGGGCGTTGTTCGACGCCCACCGCCACAAGACGATCGCGACCTTGCGCGCGGACGGGTCGCCACGGATCTCCGGAATCGAGGCGAGTTTCGAGAACGGTGACCTCACCTTCGGGTCGATGCCGAACGCGCGAAAGGGCGCGGACCTGCATCGGGATCCGCGTTTCGCGATGCACAGCCACGGTCGACCCGATCGACGGCGCCGAGGCGCAATGGCCGGGCGAGGCGAAGATCGCGGGACGAGCAATCGCCGACGGGTCGGACGGCGATCGCTTCCACACCGATATCGGCGAGGTGGTACACACCCATCTGAACGATCGGGCCACGCTGCTGGTCGTCGAGTGGTGGACGCCCGCGCACGGGTTACGCAGGATCGAGCGGGAATGACCGCAGATCGCGGACGCGCCACACCAAGCCAACTGCGGCATCGTCCGTGGCACGTAGACCACGTGGTCGTGTTGAGCGATGCGCACGGCCAGCGCTCGCATGTCATTGCGTCTGTTTCGGGGCGGCGACGCCGCGCCGGATCCGTCTGACCGCCTTGACCGCGAGGTCGGTGACGACGAGCAACGCAAGCGGGAAATAGCCGGAGGCAGGAACGGCCAGCGATATGCCCAGCGCGGCAGCGAACAGCACAGCGGTGACGGCGGACGGCGCAACGGCGGGTCCGTGGTCGGTTTCCCGGATCGAGCTGTCCCTACCGACGACTACGCCGAGCAGGGTGAGGAACGTCGAAGCGATCGCGAGCGTGCCTATGTAGAGGATCTTGGTAATGACTTGGTCACCGCCGAGCGGCAACAACGCGGTGGGGAACGGCAGGAACACGATCGCAAGGCTCCACATGACCAGCCCCACGACGAGGAAGCGGTTCTGGGCGATCACCGGCCGCATCAATTCATGTTGGGCCAACCAGAGCCTGGCGATTACCAGGAAGCTCAGCGCGAACGCCCAGAATCGTCCCCAGTGCGACGTGATCAGGTCACCGACTGAGTCATTTGTCGAATGGAGCTCGCCGGCCAGGTCGACCAGGGGGAGCACCAGCAGTGTGATGGCGACCGCGGCCACCGCGTCGACGAACGTCAGTAGGCGCTCGAGATCCCGACCGCGCTCGGCCTGCCCTCCCGAAGGCATGACGCACAGGTTAGTTTATTTCGCATGATTCTCGAATGTGGGAGAGCTAGCCGATCGCGCGGTCGCCTTCCGACGCAGATCTGATCGGGCCAAGACCAAAACGGAAATCAGCCATCGCGGTGAGGCCCCGCGCGCCCGGCGGGTCATCGCGAGGCTGGAGTTGACCGGCGACCACGGCGCGGCGGGGCCACGGTTTCTTCGGGCCGGTGGGAACGAAGTTCCCATCGGGGAGGCCGTGCGCTGGGCCCCGCGGGTCGACAGAAAATTGCCCGGAAATTGTTTTTGGAATTGTGCGGCTGAGGCCCGGAAACTGTCGTACCCGGGTTCTAGTTTCGAGGTATGGGACAGGTCGGGTTCGCCGGAGCGGTCGCCGCGCTGCATGGCGTCGTCGATCAGCTGCTCGGCGCCGCGGACCTCGCGTTGTTGCCGGCGGACGAGCTGCCCGGCCTGTTCGCGGCACTGGAGACCGAGCGGCGCCGGCTGGAGGCGGTCGATCACAACCTGGTGGCGGCGTTGGAGCAGCGCGGGATCGCCGGTGAGTACGGCCGCACCAGCACCGCCGACCTGTTGACCGAGCTGTCCCGGGTGGCGCCGGGGGAGGCCAAAGCCCGGCTGCATGCCGCGCGTGATCTCGGTCCGCGCCGGGAGGTGACCGGGGCGCCGTTGGCGCCGATCTTCGCGCGGGTCGCCGACGCGCAACGCGCCGGCGTCATTTCGGCCCAGCATGCGCGGGTGATCACGACGACGGTCGCGGCCATCCCCGAGCACCTGAGTTTCGAGCTCGCCGGTGCGGTGGAGCAGTTCCTGGTCGACCAGGCCCGCCACCTCGACCCGAAACGGTTGGCCGCGGCGGCGCAGCGGCTGCTCGCGACGGTGGATCCGGACGGCGCCGCCCCGCGCGAGGAAGAACAGCAGCGGCGCCGCGGCTTCGACCTGGTTCACAAACCCGACGGACGGTGGCTGGTGGCCGGGCGGGAGGTCACCGACGAGTTCGCCGCGGTGTGGTCCACCCTGCTCGACACCCTGTGCGCCCCGGCACCGGCCGAGGACGGCCTGCCCGATGACCGCACCCCCTCCCAGCGCCGGCACGACGCGATGATCGAGATCGCCCAGCGTCTCTTGCGCTCGGGCACCTTGCCCGACTGCGGCGGCGTCCCGGCGACCATCGCCTTGTCGGTGCGTGCCGAGGACCTCGAGCAACAGTCCGGGGTGCGCTGAGCGAATCCGGCGCCACCATCGGCATCACCGCCGCGATGCGGCTCGCCGACCAGTGCGAACTGTTCACCACCGTCTTCGACCGGCACGGCGCCATCCTGTGCGCCGGCCGCAGCGCCCGCCTCGCCAACCGGGCCCAACGCCGCCCGCTCGCCGCCCGCGACGGCGGCTGCAGCTTCCCCGGCTGCACCCGCCCCGCCTCCTGGTGCCAGGCCCATCACGTGATCGCCTGGATCGACGGCGGCTGCAGCTTCCCCGGCTGCACCCGCCCCGCCTCCTGGTGCCAGGCCCATCACGTGATCGCCTGGATCGACGGCGGCCCCACCGACATCGACAACCTGGCGCTGGTCTGCGGATTCCACCACCGCAGCTTCGAACAGGCCGGGTGGGTGGTTCGCATGGTCGACGGCGTGCCGGAATGGCTCCCGCCACCATGGCTCGATCAACAACAAAAACCCCGCCGCAACACCGCCCACCACCTACCCGAATTCACATTCGAACCCGGCACAGACCACGACGCCCGCGACCCATAACCCACGCCGCCGCCCGATGGTCTGGACCGACGCGGTTCCAGCGCACTGCCTCCCCGACGGGAACTTCGTTCCCACCGGCCCGAAGATGACCGTGGCCCCGCCGCGCCGTGGTCGCCCGCCGACTCAAGCCCTGCGATCAGCCGCCGGGCGCGTGCGTGCCCCCGTAGTAGCTGAG
>DASXJR010000092.1:0-9644 GCA_036497285.1 Jatrophihabitans sp. | reverse complement strand
CTCATACTCTTCTCCGATCGAAGTCGGCCCGCTGTCCGGTGCCGAACCTGCGTAACGCGCCGTCCGTCCCGGCCGCGTTGGGACGGGTGAAGATCCAGTTCTGCCAGGCGGTCAGGCGGCCGAAGATCTTCGTCTCCATCGTCTCGGGACCGGCGAAGCGGTAGTTCGCCTCGAGGCCGGTCAGCGCGTCCGGGCTGAAGCTCGCGCGTTCCTCCAACGTGATGCGTACTTCTTCATCCCAGTCGATGTCGTCCGGGGTGAACGTGACGAGGCCGAGTTCGCCGGCGGCTTCGGCGTCGAGTCCCTCGCCGGCCCGCTTCTCGACCGCCGCCAGCGCAGCTTCGTCGCCGAGGAAGCGGGTCTGCAGCCGGGTCAGCCCGTTGCCCATCGGCAGCGGTCCGAGGTTCATCGCACCAACTGTGATCGTCGCGGGATCCGCGTCCGGGTCGATCTCCTCGAATACGCCGAACAGCTGGAACGACCGGTCGGCAGCCAGTGCCAGCTCCAGCAGCGACCCGGCCGAACACGAGCCCGGCTCGACGAGCGCCACCAGGCTGCGGCTGGTGACGTCCAGGCGTTTCAACGTCCGCTTGAGGTAATGCACGATCTCGTTCGCGCGCCAGTCGTCCGCGCGGTCGAGCAGGTACTGATCGTGCTCGAGCACGAGGCCCGCGTCGCCTTCGGTGCGCAAGACCCAGGTGCCGAGCTCGGTCTCGTTCGTACGCAGGTCCAGGATCAGATCGTCGAGCTCGCGTGTCATCGCGAGCGTCCAGAACTCAGCGTGGAGCTCGCCCGGTGCCGCGGACGGACCGCGCACGGTGATCCGGGCCGAGCCGGTGTCCCGGTCGAGCGCGGCGTGCACATAGCGGTAGTCGATGGTTTCGGCCGTGCGCTCCTTGGCGAGGTCCGGCAGTTCGATACCCGACGCGTCGGACGGGCGGTGCGAGCGCTGCGCCAACTCGCCCGCGCGCTCGGCGACCGTCTCGTGCCACTTCTGGCGCGGCACCGCTTCGTCGACGAGCTTCCACTGCACCGCCTTCTTGCCGCCGAGCCCTTCGGACTTGGTCGCGAAGTAGTCGGCGAGGTCGCGGCGCACGTGCCGCTTGTCGACGACCCGGGTCAGTCCGCCCGTCCCCGGAAGCACTGCCAGCAGCGGGAGTTCGGGCAGCGACACGGCCGAGCTGCGATCGTCGATCAGCATGATCTGCTCGCACGCCAGCGCGAGTTCGTACCCGCCGCCGGACGCGGTGCCGTTGACCGCCGCAAGGTAGGTCTGTCCGGAGTTCGCCGTGGCGTCCTCGATGCCGTTGCGCGTCTCGTTGGTGAACTTGCAGAAGTTCACCTTCCACGGGTGCGGCGACGACGCCAGCATGCGGATGTTCGCGCCGGCGCAGAAGATCTTGTCCTTGGCGCTCGTCAGCACGACGGCGCGCACCTCGGGACGCTCGAAGCGCAGCCGCTGCACCGCGTCGTAGAGCTCGATGTCGACGCCGAGGTCGTAGGAGTTCAGCTTCAGCTCGTACCCGGGCACCAGCCCGCCCTGCTCGTCCACGTCCATGGCGAGGGTCGCCACCGGTCCGTCCACCGAGAGCTTCCAATGCCGGTACCTGCTGGGATTCGTGCGGAAGTCGACGAGCGGAGCTTCAGCCATGCAGCTATTTTCTACACAGCCGTGGCGATACTGCAAGCATTCGTAGCATGTCTTGCTCAGGTGCGGGCGGGCCAACCCGCGCCCGGAACCTCCACCTCGGTGGCCAGCAGGCGGCCGTGGAACGGCACCTGCCCGGTCATGCTCGCCATCCCGTGCCACTCGGCGGTCGCGACGTAGAGCGTGCGCCCGTCGACACCGCCGAGCATGCACGCGAACCCGCCGACCCCCAGGTCGATCGTCCGCGCGCGTTCGCCACCCTGACGAACGCGGACGACGTTCTCGTTGGGCACGTCGGCGTACCAGCACGCGTCCTCGGCATCGAGACAGATGCCGTCGGGCGTTCCGTCACCCAGGTCGGCCCACACCCGACGGTTCGACAACGTCCCGTCGCCGGCTATGTCGAACCCGACCAGGCAATGGCGGTACGAGTCGGCAACCACGAGGGTGTTGTTGTCGGCGGTGACGGCCATGCCGTTCGGGAACGAGATGTCGTCGGCGACGATCGTCGCCGATCCGTCCGGGCGGACAACGGCAACGAATCCCGGCGCGACGGCGGTGTCGGGCGGACCGGTGGCGAAGTCGAAGTTGCCGCTGTTGACATAGCAGTTGCCGTGTCCGTCGACCACGATGTCGTTGCAGCCGAACGGCGACAGCGGCGCGAGATCGGCGTAGGTGGTCAGGCTGCCGTCGGCCGCCACGGCAATGAGCGCCTTGGCCTGGTTCGACACGAGGACGGGTCGACCGTCGGGCAGCACGTCGAAGCACAACGGCAGCGACGTGTGCCGGACGACGACCTCGTGGCTACCGTCGGGGCCAACGGCGAGGATTTCGCCTGCGGTCCAGTCGGAGAGCCAGATCTGTCCGGCGACCCAGCGCGGTGATTCGACCAGGCCGCGGCTGCCGAGCAGTTGCCGAAGTGTCACGAGTCCTTATCGTGCTCGTCCTGGTCCGTGTTGTCTGCCGCCGGTTCCTGATCATCACCCGATCCGGGGATTTCGCTCGTCCCGTCGATGGCCGTGCCGGAGAGCAGGCCGTCGTCGGGATCGAAGTCGATCTTGTCCCGATCGACGTAGATCTGTCCGTCCTCGTCCCGCTCCGCGTCGAGCTTGTCGTCGAGTGGCTTGTCCTTGGCCATCGGTCCCCCTCGTCGGCGTGATCCTGACGATCTACCCAGAGTGTCGCGTGGATCCACCCCGTTCGCGGCCCAGGCTCACTAGCATGTCCCCGTCATCGGCGGATGCACGGGTAATCGGGAGGCATTGGACGTGCAGGTAGCCACGATGGGCGCGAAGACCGCCAGCCGCATCCGGCGATGGATGCTCGCCGCGGCGATGCGGCTGCCCGGCAGCGGATCGACGAACCTCGAGTCCTTGCTGGACCGCTTTCCGGACGAAGCGCTCGTGCCGTTGCGGCGCCGCGGCCTCGACCCGGTGCCGGAGTTGACGATAGGGCGTGACCCCGTGAGCCGGCTCAAGCTGCCGCTCGGTCTGCGGGGCTGGCTGGTCACCGGGTACGAAGAAGCCCGGACGGTTCTCGCCGCCGATCTCGACACGTTCAGCAACGACTTCGGGCACATGGTCGGCAAGGTGGGCATTGCCGCCGAACAGGATCCGGGCGGGCTCGGGTTCGCCGACCCACCCGCGCACACGCGGCTACGGCACATGCTCACCCCGCACTTCACCACGCGGGCGCTGGCCCGCAGAGCACCGCGCATCCACGAGATCGTCGACGAGGCGCTGGACGAGCTGGCCCGCGCCGGCGCGGACGGCTCGCCGGTCGACCTGCAGCAGCACTTCGCCGTGCCGATCCCCTCGCGGGTGATCATGGAGCTGCTCGGTGTCCCGGACAGCCAGCAGCAGGAGTTCCAGCGGCTCAGCACGGCTCGGTTCGACTTCTCCGCCGGGGCGACCGGATCGCTGCGCGTGATCCAGGAGGCAATCGACTACCTCGCCGAGATCGTCGCGCGGCAACGTCGCGAACCGGTGCCGGGGCTGATCTCGACCGTGCTCGCCGAGTACGGCGACGACGTCAGCGATGTCGAGCTGGCCGGGCTTGCCGACGGCGTGCTCACCGGCGGGCTCGAGACGACGGTCAGCATGCTCGCGCTCGGTGCGCTCGTGCTGATCGACGATCCTGCGACCGCGGCGTCCATCCGTGAATCGGACGCTGCGGTCGAGCCGTTCGTCGAGGAGTTGCTGCGTTACCTCACGGTGGTGCAGGTAGGCTTCCCCCGCTTCGCGGTCAAGGACACGACGCTCGGCGGCAAGCAGATCTTCAAGGGCGACGTCGTGCTGTGCTCGTTGAGCGCGGCCAACCGCGACGCGCGGCGCGGTGCCCGGCTCGACACCGTCGACCCGCACCGTCCGGCTGCGGCGCACCTGGCGTTCGGCCACGGCCTGCACCGATGCGTCGGGGCGGAACTGGCGAGGATCGAGCTGCGGATGGCCTACCCGGCGCTGGCGCGGCGGTTCCCTCGGTTGCGCCTGGCCGTGCCGCGTGAGGAGCTCACCTTCCGCGACCTCTCGTTCGTGTACGGCATCACGGCGTTGCCGGTGTTGGTCGACTGATTACGTGCGAGGTAATCGACACCGTGACGTTGCGCTGATTGCCTTGAGTCATGACGACGACGACACAGCGCTACGAGCGCACCCTGCGAACCGTGATGTGGATGGACGCGTTCCTGTCCGTGGCGATGGTCGTTCTCTGCGTCGTCGCCACGCCGATCGTCGCGACGGTCGGTGTGCCGCACGGTTTGCGCAGCGCAGTGGGGATCGCCGCGATCGTGTGCGCGATCTTGCTGGCGGCGTTCGGCGCGATCACCGCGGTTGCGCTGATGATCCGGATGCGCGCGGGTGACTTCCTGCTGCCGCCACGGCTTCGGTTGCCGCTGCCCGGCCCGATGCGTCCGGACACCGACTAAACGCACGCTGCTCCACCCGCGCGAGTGGTCACTTATGCCCCGAGTGGTCACTTATATCTGACCACTCGAGCCATAGATGACCACTCGCGAGGCGAGTGCGGAACATAGACTAGGCCGGTATGGACACTGCTACTCGCAGCCGCGCCGAAGCACTCGCACGTACGGTCAAGTACGTGCACTGGCAGCATCACCGCGCACTCGACGCACGGTTGCGCGCAGTCGGTTCGACGGTCGTCCAGTGGGACGTGCTGTGCGCTCTCGAAAGTGATCCGTCCGCGTCCGGGCATGACCTCGCGATGGCAACCTTTCAGAGCGATCAAGCGCTCGGCGTGCTGACCCGGCGGATGGAGGCGAAGGGGCTCATCGAGCGCTCGGTACCGCACGGCCGGCGCTTCGAACACCGCGTCACCGCCGCCGGCCAATACATTCTCGACATCGGGCACAGCTACGCGGACGAGATCTTCGAGCACTCTTTCTCGCAGCTGGTCGATGCGGAGCAGGCGACCCTGGCGCAGTTGCTGCAGTGCGTTGCCGACACGCCCGGACTGCCCGCCGACCGCCGGGCGATTCGAACCGAGGCGCCTGCGTAAGAGATGAGGGTGGGGCCCCGGCTGCTGTCCGGCCCTGTCGCTGTCGGTGCCACCTGCCAAGATGGCGACAATGACCAGCACAGTCGCGGCGGCGCAACGCGCACCGTCGCTCGCCGCCCTGGTGCTGGTCACCGGCGCCGGCCCACTGGCCGTGGACACGTACGTCGCCGCGCTGCCCCAGGTACAACGCACCCTCGCTACGACGTCGAGCGTCAGCCAGCTCACCATCACCGCGTTCATCATCGGCTTGGCCTGCGGACAGTTGCTGCTCGGACCGATCAGCGACGGCGTCGGACGCAGGCGCATGCTGGTCGCGGGCACGGTGGCGTTCACGGTGATCTCGGCAGCCTGCGCCGTCGCCCCGAACGGACCGATGCTGGTGGCCCTGCGCTTCGTCGAAGGTGTCGCCGGCGGGTGCGGCGTGGCCTTGGGACGGGCCATCGTCAGCGACCACTACGAGGGCGAGGCCGCCGCGGCACGCTTCGGCGCGCTGATGGGGATCACCTTGTTCGGACCGGTGATCGCACCGGCCATCGGCGCGCTGCTACTCACCCTCGGCGACTGGCGCACCGTGTTCTGGTTCCTGACGGCGCTCGGGTGCGCGATGACCCTCGCAGTGCTGGTCGGTATGCCGGAGACCCTGCCTGCCGGGCATCGGCACGGCAGTAGCCTGCGTGCCGCCGGGGCACGCATGCGCGACCTCCTGCACGACCACGACTTCCGCTCGCCGGTCATCGTGCAATGCCTGGCCACGGCCGGCTTCTTCGTCTACATCGGCGGCTCGTCCTTCGTGCTCCAGGACGAACTCGGTTTCAGCCAGCGCGAGTACGCCCTGTGTTTCACGACCAACGCGTTCGCCATGGCGATCATGAGCGCATCGTTCGGCGTGCTGGTGCGGCGGGTCGGCGCGGTGCGGCTGCGCAACGCCGGACTGCTGCTGTCCACGACCGCAGCGACGGTGCTGACGCTGATCGCGGTCATCCACCACTCAGGGCCGGCGCCGATCCCCCTCGTCTGGACGTTGCTGGCGGTGGCGGTAGCAGGCATGGGTTGGTGCATTCCCGGGACGACTGCGATCGCACAGCAGGCCGGCCGTCGCTTCGGCGGTGCCGCCTCGGCGTTGCAGGGCGGCACCGTCTTCGTCGTCGGCGCGCTGGCAACTCCGCTGACCGGGCTGACCGGGCATCAGACCGTGCTGACGATGGCGATCCTGATGACGGCCCTGTTCTGGTGCGGCGTCGGCACCCTGGTTTCGACTAACCACGCGAAAGAGTCCGTCGCGCGAAGCGCGCGCCAGGGCTGAGCAGTTCCAAGGCGGCCTGCAGGGCATCGGCCGCGGTGTTGACCCCGTCGATCCCGAGAGCACCGAGGGCATCGAGAATGAAAACGGCGTTCTCGGTGTCCTTGGTGATCCGGGTGCGCTCAGTCTGCCGCCAATTCCACCGCCGGCACGTCACGCCCGCGTCGTCGCGCCAGACGACCTCGCCGACCTCCGGGTGGTCGACCGCAGGCGCACCGTCTTTCACGATGTCGAAGCTTTCGGTGCCGTCTGCGCGCGCGAGCCGCGCGGCACCGGCGTACTTGTCGCGGTCCTCACCGCCGATCGGCAGCAGGTGCGCGATCGAGACGGCGTTGTATGCGTCGGTGATCCGGTCGATCCGCGGCAGGCCGTCGACAACGCGCCGCAACAGAGCCTCGACACTGGGTCGGGTGCGTTGCGGTTTGGCACCGAAGGACCGGAACGCATCCCGCCATTGCGCAACGTGTGCGAGCTCCTCGGGCCTGGCGTCGGCGAGTTGAATGCCGGCGGCGTGCTCGGCGGCGACGAGCAGACGTTCGCTGATCGCGTCGCTCGGACCGCCCACGACGCCCTCGACAGTGATCACGACGACGGTGTAGTCCGGCTGCAACGCGAACACCTCGTCGTCGACCCGGACGCCGTCCAGCCACCGCTCGGCGTGCTGCACCATCACCGCTCCGATCGCGAACGAACTCATGTCGGCGCCGGAGCTGCCGATCGTTTGGGGTGTCGTCGGGGGCGGAACATCACCCCGATCGCTTCGCCTCCGGCGGCCCGACCTCCAGCCTGGGGCGCGACAAATCCTACAAACGTCGACAGCGGTGACCGCCGATCACTGGGATCGGCGACCACCGCTGCGTGCAGCCGTGGATCAGGACTTCTTGACCACCCGCTCGACGGCGCTGGCGATCAGCGCGTGCCCGCTGAGGCTGGGGTGGATCCCACAGTTCCCGTTCGGCGGGGTCGACGACGTCAGCAACGTCTCGAGTCCGGCCGCGCAGGTGTTGTTGCTCGGCGCGTTCTTCGAGCCGTTGGCGAACCGGCTGAACGCGTCGGCGATCGTGACGTTGCTGTAGTTCCGCGCCACGCCGGCCTCAGCGTTGTTGAGCAGCTGGCTCTGCTGGGTGGCCGTGGTGTCCGCCGAGTTGATCGAGTAGTAGTTCACCAGCACGAGCTGGCCCTTGTACCCGCCGATCTTGATCAGGCGGTTGAGAATGATGTTGAGCCGGTGCTGCACCCGTCCGGCCAGCACGGCCTGCTGCTGGAGGGTGTTGCAGTTGCCGTTCTCGATGCAGCGCAGGCCGTCGTTGGCGCCGATCTGCAGAGTGACCAGCTTGGTGTTGGGGTGCGCCTTCAAGAAGGCCCGGGCGAACTGCAGCTGGGACTGGGTGGCGTCCTTGTACCCGGTGTGCAGCGGGAACGCCGAGCGGTAGCCACCGGGCGTCCCGTTGCCCTGGGCCGAGCAGCCGTGATCGCGGTCGCCCGTCGTGATGAAGCTCTGGGCGGTCTCGCCGGGACAGGCCGCGTTGGTGAGCTTGAGGCCGAGGTCCTGGGCGACCAGCTCGGGGTAGCCGTGGAACGTGCTGGGCTTGGCGTAGTTGGGGGCCTGGACGGCGTTCGCCTCGCGGAACCCGAAGGCGATCGAGTCGCCGAGCGCGAGGTAACGCGCTCCCGACGTGACCGGCGCCGGCCCGCTGGCCGCCACACTCGGTGCCGCGACGATGGTAGTGACGGCAAGTGCCGCGACACCGACCGCTGCCAGCACGCCGACCTTGATCCTTGGCTTCAATGCCATTTACGTGACGCCTTTCTGGGCGATTCAACTGTGAATACCGCGTTAGCGGTGCTGCACAACCTCGCCCACCGCATGGGCCGCCGTCAAGGACCGGTTACCGGCGAGTCACGATCGTTGCTCCGAAGATCGGATTAATCGCCCGAACCGCCTCATGGTGTGGGCGTGCCGTAGACCCGCTCGGCGTGCTTGGCGTACGCACGGCGTCCCACGGAAACGACCATGCCGCGCATCGGTGCCGGCACGGCGCCGAGCATCTCGCGGATGACCTCAGGGTCGCCGTCGTAGGCCAGCATGCCCAACATCCGCGGGGCGTCCTTGACCGGCGTGCCGCGCTGCGCCGCCTTGCCGATCTTGGCCCACTCCTTTTGCGTGATGCATGCTTCGACCAACGGCATCACGTGCTGCTCCTCGGCGTCGAGATGCTCCAGGAGCGCGCCGTACAGGCCGGCGTAGATGTCGGCGAGCTCGGCCGCGCGCGCCGAGTCCGCATCGGTCCGCCAGGCGGCCCGCAGCGTCTGGGTACGCTCGAGCAGGTGCGCGACGGTGGCGTGCTGAGCCTCCATGAGCTCGACGACGGGCGCGATCTCGGCAGGCACCCGCTCGAGCAACGTCGGCCAGAGCATGTCGTCCTCGATCGTGTGGTGATGGTGCAGGCACCGGTCGAGCAGGTCGAGGTGAGTGGCGACCTGGTTGGCGCGCAGTCGGTCGCCGTGCTCGACGCGGCGGATCAGGTCCGGCGCCAGCCGCAGCTCGCGGCGGAACGCCGAGTGGATCGTCTTCATCTCCGCGCCCGCGTCGACGGCGGTCTTGGTTGCGGAGCGGATAACAGTTGCAGCGGTCATGATCGAGCCCTCCAGGCTGGGTCGTACGAACTTGTGGCGTGACACAGATGTTTCGCCAACGGGCCCGACGTCACATGCCTGCTACCCAGCCAGCACGGGCAGGGGTGCTACCACGATCGGTGCGGATGCGGCCTTGCCTCGGCGGTCGCGCAGTCGGCCGACGTGCGAACGATCAGCCGACGAGCGGGATCAGCACCGCGAACGGCGCGATCCTTGCGCCGATCTCATGGACGTGTTGTCCGGCGCGGTTGCCTACTTGGCGGGCACGACAAGCACGGGCCGATGCGCGATGTGCATCAAGCGCACCGGGACGCTGCCGAGCATGACCTCCGCGACGGGGTTGTGCCCTCGACTTCCGACGACGATCAAGTCGGCGTTCTCACGATCCGCGATCTGGGCGATGACGTGGGACGGTCCGCCATAGGCGACCTGATGCACCTCGAGGTCTACCGCGACACCCTTCTTCTTCAGCTTGCCGACCGCGGCGACGATCCTGTTGTGGATCTCGTCCTCGTCGACGTGCAGCGGGTACTGCCCGCCCTTGCC
>DASXJR010000091.1:0-6794 GCA_036497285.1 Jatrophihabitans sp. | reverse complement strand
TCCGGTGGTGTGGGACGTCCTCGAAGAGGTCATCCGCGAGCACCCCGTGCTGCTCAACCGCGCACCGACGCTGCACCGCCTCGGCATCCAGGCCTTCGAGCCGCAGCTGGTCGAGGGCAAGGCCATCCAGATCCACCCGCTCGTCTGCACCGCGTTCAACGCGGACTTCGACGGCGACCAGATGGCCGTGCACCTGCCGCTGTCGGCCGAGGCGCAGGCCGAGGCCCGCGTGTTGATGCTGTCGACGAACAACATCCTCAAGCCCGCCGACGGTCGTCCGGTGACGATGCCGACGCAGGACATGATCCTGGGTCTGTACCACCTGACCCGCGAGCGCGAGGACCGCACCAGCCCGAACGGCGCGGGGCCGCTGGGGATCCCCAGCTTCACCTCGCCGGCCGAGGCCCGGATGGCCTACGACCGCGGCGACCTGCACCTGCAGGACCGCGTTCGCATCCGCGTCAACGGTGTGACCAGCGTCGACAACGGCCCGGGCAAGCTGGCGTGGAACGAGCCCGAGGGGTGGCAGGCCGGCGAGCCGGTCCGTCTCGAGACCTCGCTGGGTCGGTGCCTGTTCAACGAGCTGCTGCCCGACGACTACCGCTTCGTCAACTACGACGTGACGAAGAAGGAGCTGGGTCAGATCGTCAACGACCTGGCCGAGCGTTATCCGAAGGTGGCCGTCGCGCAGACGCTGGACGCGCTCAAGGCCGCGGGCTTCCACTGGGCGACCCGCTCGGGCATCACGATCGCCATCGACGACGTCGTGACCCCGCCGAACAAGGCCGCGATCCTGGACCGCTACGAGAAGGACGCGGACAAGATCGAGAAGCAGTACCAGCGCGGTGTCATCACCGAGGAGGAGCGCCGCCAGGAGCTGGTGGAGGTCTGGACCAAGGCGACCAGCGAGGTCGCCAAGGAGATGGAGAACAACTTCCCCAAGACCAACACCGTCTACATCATGGTCAACTCGGGTGCCCGCGGAAACATGATGCAGATGCGGCAGATCGCCGGTATGCGCGGTCTGGTGGCCAACCCGAAGGGCGAGATCATCCCGCGTCCGATCAAGGCCAACTTCCGCGAAGGCCTGTCGGTGCTGGAGTACTTCATCGCCACGCACGGTGCCCGTAAGGGTCTGGCCGACACGGCGCTGCGTACCGCCGACTCGGGTTACCTGACCCGTCGTCTGGTCGACGTCTCCCAAGACGTGATCATCCGCGAGGAGGACTGCGGCACCGACCGCGGCGTCGCGCTGACGATCGCCGCAGCGGGTCCGGACGGCACGCTCGTCAAGGACATCCACGTCGAGACCTCGGTCTACGCGCGGGTGCTCTCCGAGGACGTGATGGACGGGTCGACGAAGCTGGCCACGGCCGGCACCGATCTCGGTGACGTGCTGATCGACCGGCTGATCGAGGCGAACATCACCAGTGTCCGGGTGCGCTCGGTGCTGACCTGCGAGTCGGCCCTGGGCACATGCGCGACCTGCTACGGCCGGTCGCTCGCGACCGGCAAGCTCGTGGACGTCGGCGAGGCGGTCGGCATCATCGCCGCCCAGTCCATCGGCGAGCCCGGCACGCAGCTGACCATGCGTACCTTCCACACCGGCGGTATCGCGGGTGAGGACATCACGCACGGTCTGCCCCGTGTGGCCGAGCTGTTCGAGGCGCGCGTCCCCAAGGGCGTGGCCCCGATCGCCGAGGCGTCGGGTCGGGTGCGGATCGAGGAGACCGAGGGTGCCAAGGGCTTCACCCGGCGCATCGTCATCACCCCCGACGACGGCACCGAGGACCGCGAGTACCCGATCACGCGCCGCGCGCGTCCGCTGGTCGGCGAGGGCGATTCGGTCGATGCCGGTCAGCAGCTGGTCGCCGGTGCGGTCAACCCGCACGACGTGCTGCGGATCATGGGCCCGCGCGAGGTGCAGCTGCACCTGGTCCGCGAGGTCCAGGAGGTGTACCGCAGCCAGGGTGTCGCGATCCACGACAAGCACATCGAGGTGATCATTCGCCAGATGCTGAAGCGCATCACGGTGATCGAGTCGGGTGCGACCGAGTTCCTGCCCGGTTCGCTGGTCGAGCGCTCGGCGTTCGAGGCGGAGAACCGGCGCGTGGTGGCCGAGGGCAACGAGCCGGCGTCCGGCCGTCCGGTGCTCATGGGCATCACGAAGGCCTCGCTCGCCACCGAGTCGTGGCTGTCGGCCGCGTCCTTCCAGGAGACGACGCGCGTCCTCACCGACGCCGCCATCTCCGCCCGAAGCGACTCGCTGGTGGGGCTGAAGGAGAACGTGATCATCGGCAAGCTGATCCCGGCGGGTACCGGCATCTCCCGGTACCGCAACGTCGAGGTCAACCCGACCGAGGAGGCGCGTGCCGCGGCCTTCTCGATGGCCGGCTACGACGAGAACGACTACTACGGCTTCGGCTCGAGCAACGCGCTCGGTCCGGCCGTGCCGCTCGACGAGTTCGGCTACGACGACTACCGCTAACGACGAGTTGTCCGTGTGTCGCGAGCAAATTTGCTGGCGACACACGGACGACTTTGTCTGGAGGCCGGACGTCACGAGTGTGCGAGCCGCATGCGGCGCAGTTGGTCGACCACCCGGTCACCGTTGAGCCGCACGATCATCGACGGAAACCGGAGCACCGGACGACCGTCGATGACCACCTCGTTCTGGCGGTCGAGGTCGTCGGTCCAGTTGTCGACGTCGATGTGGCCGAGTCCGTCGATCTCAATGACCAGGACAGTCCCATCCGGAAGGTCCAGTTCCACATCGAGGTATCGGTAGCGCCCGTCCGGCTCGCGGCGGGGCGACTGTCGGCGTGGTGCCGGCAGTCCGGCCCGCTTGGCGAATGGGCCGAACTCGATCTCGGCCAGCGTGTGTCCGCCTCCGCCGACGTCGCCGAGGATCGCTCGCATGATCGCGGCGTGGCGAACCGAGCCGGCGGCACTCAGCTCTTCGCCGATGCGATCCGCGCAGACGAGACGTTGCTGGACCCCGGCACAAAGGATCGCGCACGCACGACGTGGCCGTGGTGACCACGCAGCGGCGTCGACGAGGGACCGGGCGATGCGCGTGCGGGGCGGCGAGCCCTCGGCGATGTCGCCCGGCGAGAATCGGCGCGATTCGTGGACTTTGACCCAGGACGGCAGATTCGTCCGGGTGTCATGAGCAACGACGATGTGAGTGCGCTCCGGCTCGAATCCGCGCAGTCCACCGGCAGCAGCAGCGGACAGCCCGGCCAATGCCGTCGGCTTGGCCGGGAACAGGACCGCAGCCCACTGTCTCTGCTCGTGGGTGAGGGCAGCGTTGTGCAGGACAACCACCCGGCGGCCTAGCGCACGCCAGCGACCCGCTCGAATCGCCGTCGCGATCTGCTGGACCGACAGCCCGTGCGCTAAGAGCTGATCTCGGGTGACGATGCCACACTGAGGTTCGGCCAGCTGGGCCAGCGCGGCACTCACCGTAGCGAGGTCCGCACCGGTCGGGCACCGCCGTTGCTGTTCGGCACGAGTCGCCCGTCGAAGCACGCGGCGATCAGCTGCCGGATCGAAGTGCACGGTCTGCGAGGGTGCGCCGAAGCCGGCCGCCGACGAGACGACTTAGGCGCCGTTGTGGACAGTAGTCGCGCCTGTGGACGAGTTGTCCGTGTGTCCCGACGTCATTTCCTCGGGACACACGGACAACTTGGAGGGCGGACGGGAACGTTTACGGCCGCCGGCCTGTTGTGCCGGTACTACGGAACGGTCTCGGGGGAGGGATTTGGAATCCCGACGGCGAGCCGGGTATCGTGGACAACCGTGCCTGGGGCGACCTGGGCCCATGGCTCGCGCCTTGACCGAAAGTTGCTGACCGGATCTTGATCCGGGCGGCGCGCGGTGGCGCAGGGCTCATCCGTGGCAGTACCGACGGATCGGAAGATCCAGGGGTCTGCACTGCGGGGGAAAGGCGCGACACGCCCGACCTCGGGGATCGGACGAGTCGGACGGGCCGCGACAACACGACAGCAGGGACGTAGGGCAGCGCGTGCCACCGATGCAGCCCACGAACAACCGAAGCGACACACATCGAACGAGGAGATTGCAGGCCGCATGCCTACGATCCAGCAGCTGGTCCGAAAGGGCCGCCAGGACAAGATCGGCAAGGTCAAGACCGCCGCGCTGAAGGGCTCGCCCCAGCGCCGGGGTGTGTGCACCCGCGTGTTCACCACCACGCCGAAGAAGCCGAACTCCGCGCTGCGCAAGGTCGCACGTGTGCGGCTCACCAGCGGTGTCGAGGTCACGGCTTACATCCCCGGCGTCGGACACAACCTGCAGGAGCACTCGATCGTCCTGGTCCGTGGTGGCCGGGTCCGCGACCTCCCCGGTGTCCGCTACAAGATCATCCGCGGTTCGCTCGACACCCAGGGTGTGCGTAACCGCAAGCAGGCGCGCAGCCGTTATGGCGCGAAGAAGGAGAAGAGCTAATGCCGCGCAAAGGCCCCGCCCCGCGTCGTCCGGTGGTCATCGACCCGGTCTACAGCTCCCCGCTGGTCACCCAGCTGGTGAACAAGATCCTGCTCGACGGCAAGCGGTCGCTCGCCGAGAGCATCGTGTACGGCGCACTCGAGGGCACTCGCGACAAGACGGGCACCGACCCGGTCGTCACCCTCAAGCGCGCGCTCGACAACGTGAAGCCCGCGATCGAGGTCAAGAGCCGCCGCGTCGGTGGTGCCACCTACCAGGTGCCGATCGAAGTCAAGCCGGCCCGCAGCAACACCCTCGCCCTGCGTTGGCTCGTCGGCTACTCGCGGCAGCGCCGTGAGAAGACGATGACCGATCGCCTGATGAACGAGCTGCTCGACGCGAGCAACGGCCTCGGTGCCAGCGTCAAGCGCCGCGAAGACACCCACAAGATGGCGGAGAGCAACCGCGCCTTCGCCCACTACCGGTGGTAGTCGGAAACCCCGAGCGCCACCTGAACGCCCGCTAGCAAGAAAGACGAGAGAAATCATGGCTACGAACGCCGAGCTCGCCAAGACCCGCAACATCGGGATCATGGCGCACATCGACGCGGGCAAGACCACTACGACCGAGCGCATCCTCTTCTACACCGGCATCACCTACAAGATCGGTGAGGTCCACGACGGCGGCGCCGTCATGGACTGGATGGAGCAGGAGCAGGAGCGCGGCATCACCATCACTTCCGCTGCCACCAAGTGCACGTGGAAGGGTCACACGATCCAGATCATCGACACGCCCGGCCACGTCGACTTCACCGTCGAGGTCGAGCGGTCGCTGCGCGTGCTCGACGGAGCCGTCGCCGTCTACGACGGTGTCGCCGGCGTGGAGCCGCAGACCGAGCAGGTCTGGCGGCAGGCCGAGAAGTACCACGTCCCCCGGATGTGCTTCGTCAACAAGCTCGACCGCACCGGCGCGGACTTCTTCCGCTGCGTCGACATGATGGTCGACCGGTTGGCCGCCAACCCGCTGGTGCTCCAGATCCCGATCGGCGCCGAGGCCGACTTCATCGGTGTCGTCGACCTGCTCCAGATGCGCGCCCTGACGTGGCGTGGCGAGACGGTCAAGGGCGAGGACTACACGATCGAGGAGATCCCGGCAGAGCTCGTCGACCAGGCCAACGAGTACCGCGAGAAGTTGCTCGAGCAGCTCTCGGACATCGACGACTCGATCGCCGAGGCCTACCTCGAGGGCGAGGACATCCCCGTCCAGACCCTGAAGGAAGCCATCCGCCGGGGCACCATCACCAACCAGCTCAACCCGGTGCTGTGCGGCTCCGCGTTCAAGAACAAGGGCGTGCAGCCCATGCTCGACGCGGTCATCGACTACCTGCCCTGCCCGCTGGACGTCCCCTCGATCGACGGCACGCTGATGGACGGCGAGACGCCGGCCCGGCGGACCTCCGACGAGTCCGAGCCGCTGTCGGCGCTCGCCTTCAAGATCGCGACCGACCCGCACCTGGGCAAGCTGACCTTCGTCCGCATCTACTCCGGCGTGCTCGAGAACGGCAGCCAGGTCCTGAACTCCACCAAGGACCGCAAGGAGCGGATCGGCAAGATCTACCAGATGCACGCCAACAAGCGTGAGGAGCTGCCGCGCGCCGGTGCCGGTGAGATCATCGCCGTCGCCGGGTTGAAGCAGACGACGACCGGTGACACGCTGTCCGACTCGCAGAACCCGATCGTTCTGGAGTCGATGACGTTCCCGGCTCCGGTCATCGACGTCGCGATCGAGCCGAAGACCAAGGGCGACCAGGAGAAGCTCGGCATCGCGATCCAGAAGCTGGCCGAGGAGGACCCGACCTTCCGCGTCCACAACGACGAGGAGACCGGCCAGACCGTCATCTCCGGTATGGGCGAGTTGCACCTGGAAATCCTGGTCGACCGCATGCGCCGCGAGTTCAAGGTCGAGGCCAACGTCGGCAAGCCACAGGTGGCTTACCGCGAGACGGTCCGCCGCGTCGTCGAGCGCGAGGACCTCACCTACAAGAAGCAGACCGGTGGTTCCGGCCAGTTCGCCAAGGTGCAGGTCAAGCTCGAGCCGCTGCCGCTGAGCTCGGACGGCCCGTCCTACGAGTTCGTCAACTCGGTCACCGGTGGCCGTATCCCGAAGGAGTTCATCCCTTCGGTCGACGCCGGCGCCCAGGAGGCCATGCAGTACGGCGTCCTGGCGGGCTACCCGCTGGTCGGCGTGAAGTTCACGCTGCTCGACGGTGGCTACCACGAGGTCGACTCGTCCGAGATGGCGTTCAAGATCGCCGGTTCGATGGTGTTCAAGGCGGCTGCCCGCAAGGC